>NZ_VLKP01000004.1 GCF_007830115.1 Aerolutibacter ruishenii
TCGACTTGAACGAGTAAAAAGGAGACTTCCCCTCCGACGGCATCGCCGTTCGGCCTCGAGGGCCATGATTGGGTTGCGACTCAATCAACGCAGAGGAGAAGTCTCCCATGGGCACTATAACCATTGGCATCGACCTGGCAAAACTGGTTTTCTCTGCCTGCGAACTGGATGGCTCCGGCCGCGTACTGCAGCGCCGCGACCTGCGGCGCGACGCCCTATCTGCGTGGCTGGCTCAGTTGCCGCCCGGCACGGTGGTGGCCATGGAAGCCTGCAGCGGCGCGCACCACTGGGGGCGCCATTGTCTGACTCATGGCCTGGTGCCCAAGCTGATCCCGGCGCAGTTCGTGACACCGTTTCGAAAGAGCCGCGCGGCCAAGAACGACCGCAACGACGCCGAAGCCATTGCCACGGCAGCGCGCCAGGGCAACATGCGCTTCGTGCCGCTCAAGTCGGTGAACCAACAGGCTCGGCTGACGCTGCATCGGCTCCGCGAGGGCTACAAGGCCGATGCCCTGTCCACGAGCAATCGCCTGCGTGGATTGTTGGCCGAGTTCGGCGTGGTGGTGGCGCAGCAGGACCGGGCGTTGCGCCACGCGATGGCCGATGCGGCCGTTCGTGACAGGTTGCCGTCGTCACTGCTTGGACCGCTCGACGCGTTGGTTCAGCACTGGAATGTGCTGGGTGATCGTATCGCCGACTGCGATGACGCCATTGCCACCAACGCATCCAATGATGCGCGCTGCGTGCGCATCAGGCGCATCGTCGGCATTGGGCCGTTGACGGCCGACGCGATGGTCGCCACGGTCGGTAATGCCCGCGAGTTCAAGAACGGCCGGCAGCTGTCCGCGTGGCTGGGGCTGGCGCCCAGCCAGCATTCGAGCGGCGGAAAAGCGCGGCTGGGCGCGATCAGCCGGCGCGGCGACGGCTATCTTCGAACGTTGTTGATCCAAGGCGCACGTAGCAGTTTGCAACGGGCAAAAGCGGTATCGCTGGAGAAGGCCACGCCCGAGCAACGCTGGATCCGCGAGCTCGCCGCACGCCTACCATTCGGCAAGGTGCTGGCAGCGATCGCCAATAAACACGCCCGCCAACTGTGGGCGATGCTGGCCCGCGATGAGGACTACGACGAACACGCGTGGCTGAAACACCCGATGGTGCAGCGGCCGCGTAGCACGAGGTCACTGCAAACGGCTTGATCGATACACCCAAATTCACCGCCAGAGCGAGCACGGTAGACAACGGGTCAGACCCACCTGGAGAGAGCCTGACTAACTGTTCGGCGCCACCACATGCCCAAGCTGATCCCTAGGGCATGGGCGAAACCGATGAATGAGCGAGGCCTCCGGGCGCGGTTTTTACCCTGGTCCGGGCGAGCAACCAACGCCCAACAAGACCGATTACGGAAATGCAGTCTGGCAACCGTTGGAACTGCATCGCACTGGCAGCTACACGCAGTACCGCACTACAACACAAGTAACAGCAACCGCCTTAAAGCTACAGGCAAGAACATCATGCTTCCGGGGTTGACGGGAAGCTCCTTACGGATCTGTTAGGCACCGGATCACAGTGCAGGATCATTTATCTCAATTACGGCGTAGCCCTCACGAGCGCCCCTTGCGATTCTGCAACGCACAGCGATGTCGTCGCCATGAACGCGAAGTCTACCCTCGACGAAGAGGACGTTACTCCTGTCGTGATAGGAGGCCGACCATTGATAAGGCGTGATGTTTTTTGCGATGTACCGAGACTCTGCCTCGGACTTGCACCACGGCACCAACTCAGAAGCTTGATTGATTATCCGCTCATGATGCGAATGGTTGCCTTGGCCGGGCGGATCGGCGGCTAGAACTGGCAAGGCTACAACTGCAAGCATTGCGACGATAGTTTTCATGCAACCTCCGTTGGACGCCTAACGACCAAGGTAAGCGGCCCGCCTTTGGCGGGTCCGCTTGACTGCAGGGTTAGACCCGAAAGCCAAGAGGGGACGCACTGACTTGAAGAAAGGCGCAGCCCACGAAAAAGCGCTGGGCCACGAAAGCGGCGCAGCGCTGCAAGAATGATAGCTGGTGGCGCTTGCTACACAAGCGCTGGAGCCCAAAAAGGCTTGAAAACCTTTTGAACAGGGCATAGCGCTGGAATAAGTGGCTGCGCGCATGAATCGGTTGATGGGACTAACGCCCGCGGTAAGCTGCGCCGGAGCGAAGCGGAGGGTACCAACAGGCGGAGCCTGTTGGCGTCAGCTTGACCAAACAGTTAGGCTGGGGAGCGGAGGCAGCTTGTTGCACTTGATATCCCCTATGTTTTTGCTGATAGCGGTTCATAACCAGCATCCAAAGGCGCAACCACTGAAATGAACCGAAGTGGGCCAACGCTGGTGCAAAGAACACCGTGCACCTGCCCTTTGTTTGCAACTACGATATCCCCCGGAACAATTGCAACGGTGTTGCCTTGCTCGTCAATTTGATATTGACCTTCCCCTGAAAGGATGGTCCATGTATCTTGTCCGTCGGGGTGAATATGTGGCGCAATAGTTTGGCCGGGCTCCACATGCCAAGCCACGATAACTGAATGCGAAGATTCAACAACAACAGACCGTATTGGTTCTTTCTCGGCTGGCTGCATGAATTCATGGGACTTATACACGCGGTGAGTGCTCATTTTTTGCTCCGTAAATGCAAGCCTTTGGGCAGCAAGATTCGCGCCGCCCAAAAGTCTAACTACTTAGTTAACCAGCGCCGGAGCGCGAAGCGCGGAGGGGACCCGACTCGCGAAGCGAGGCGGGCGACTGGTTGAACGCCTAGTTAGCCTGCAAGAGCGCCGCCCCTGCTGCAACTTGAAACTGCCTTACTGAAAGCGACCGAAGCGACAGTAGCTCGTTTCCGAGACCAACAATGCGCCTGGCGCAGCCGTATAACTACGTTATTCGTCTGCGCCAGGCGCATTGTTGATCCTAAGTGACAACGAGATGCTGTCAATCAGACAAGTGCGCTTTCCCGTGTAGGATTTTTCCGAAGCCGATGGGCGGTGCTCTGGAAGGCTAACTACTTAGTTAACCAGCGCCGGAGCGCGAAGCGCGGAGGGGACCCGACTCGCGAAGCGAGGCGGGCGACTGGTTGAACGCCTAGTTAGCCTGCAAGAGCGCCGCCCCTGCTGCAACTTGAAACTGCCTTACTGAAAGCGACCGAAGCGACAGTAGCTCGTTTCCGAGACCAACAATGCGCCTGGCGCAGCCGTATAACTACGTTATTCGTCTGCGCCAGGCGCATTGTTGATCCTAAGTGACAACGAGATGCTGTCAATCAGACAAGTGCGCTTTCCCGTGTAGGATTTTTCCGAAGCCGATGGGCGGTGCTCTGGAAGGCTAACACTAATTAGATCCCGTATCGGGACGATATCACCGAATCGTCAGAGCCTTCTTCTCGCCTGTCAATCGGAAAAATCCTACCGAGGATCAATCCCTTGCCCGACTGCGCGCGCCTCAGTTCGGCGCGATCCTTGCCGCGTTATCCGGCATAGGTGGGGTGATATGGATTATCAACCGCAAAAGGTGGTGATAAGCAAGGACGCGTCAGGGCCATCACGTCCCATGCTGTTGGACGAAGTTCGCCGCAGGATCAGGGTCAAACACTACAGCCTGCGCACCGAGCGGGTGTATATCGCATGGATTCGGCGCTTCATCCTGGCCAACGGCAGGCGCCATCCGCGCGGGTTGGGGCAGGTGGAGATCGAGGCCTTCCTCACCCATCTGGCGGTCGAGGGGCAGGTGGCCGCCAGCACGCAGAACCAGGCGCTGGCGGCGTTGCTGTTCCTGTACCGGGAGGTGCTGGCGATGGAGTTGCCATGGCTGGACGGGATCGTCCGCGCCAAGCGGCCGCAGCGGGTGCCCACGGTACTTTCGGTGCGGGAAGTAACCAGCCTGCTGGCCCAACTGGATGGCCGCATGTGGCTGGTCGCCAGCCTGCTCTACGGTACGGGCATGCGCGTGCTGGAGTGCATGCGGCTGCGGGTCAAGGACGTGGACTTTGCCCGCAACGAGATCATCATCCGCGAAGGGAAGGGGGCCAAGGACCGGCACACGGTGCTGCCGCAGTCGCTGGTCGGACCGCTGCAGCGCGAGGTGGCGCGGTCACGGGCCTTGCACGACGATGACCTGCGCGCGGGCTTCGGTGAGGCTTATCTGCCCCGGGCACTGCAACGCAAGTTTCCCAATGCGGCGCGGGACTTCGGGTGGCAGTACCTGTTCCCGGCGGCCAAGCGCTCGATCGACCCCAGGTGCGGAGCGGAACGCCGCCACCACGTTGATCCGGACGTGTTGTCGCGCTCGCTGCGCCGTGCGCGGTTGCGTGCCGGCATCGCCAAGCCGGTGACGGCGCACACCTTCCGCCATTCCTTCGCCACGCACCTGCTGGAGCGTGGCTACGACATCCGCACGGTGCAGGAGCTGCTGGGCCACAAGGACGTGGCCACCACGCAGATCTACACCCACGTGCTCAACCGCGGCACCACGGGCGTGGTCAGTCCGCTGGATACGGTGACCTAGCCGCGCGCCGCGGTCAGTCGATGAACTGCAGGCGGGCCAGTTCGGCGTACAGGCCGCCTTGCGCAAGCAGCTGTTCGTGGCGCCCTTCGGCGACGATGCGGCCGTGGTCCATCACCACGATGCGGTCGGCCTTGAGCACGGTGGCCAGGCGGTGGGCGACGACCAGCGTGGTCCGGCCCTGCATCAGGGTTTCCAGTGCTTCCTGCACGGCGCGTTCGCTCTGCGCGTCCAGCGCGCTGGTGGCTTCGTCCAGCAGCAGGATGGGGGCGTCCTTCAGCAGGGCGCGGGCGATGGCGATGCGTTGCTGCTGGCCACCCGACAGGCGCGCGCCGCGCTCGCCCAGCTGGGTGTCCAGGCCTTCGGGCAGGGCCGCCACGAAGTCGGCGGCGTGGGCCGCTTTCACCGCGGCATCCACCTCGGCGTCGGTGGCGTCCAGGCGACCGTAGCGGATGTTGTCGCGGGCGGTGGTGGCGAAGATGGTGGGGTGCTGCGGGACCAGGGCGATGGTGTCGCGCAGGGTGCGCGGGTCCAGTTGCCGCAGGTCCACGCCATCCACGCGCACCTGGCCGGCCTGCGGGTCGTGGAAGCGCAGCAGCACCGAGAACACGGTGCTCTTGCCCGCCCCCGACGGCCCGACCAGCGCGACGGTTTCGCCGGGGCGTACGTGCAGGCTGAAGTCCTCCAGCGCCGGGGCGTCGGGCCGCTGCGGGTAATGGAAGGTCACGCGGTCCAGCACGATGTCGCCGCGCACGGGGCTGGGCAGCGTGGCGGGACTGGCGGGCGCGGTGATCGCGGGGGTCTCTTCCAGCAACTCGCTGATGCGCCCCATGCCGCCGGCGGCACGCTGCAGTTCGTTCCACACTTCGGCCAGCGCGCCCACCGAGCCGCCGCCGATGAGGGCGTACAGCACGAACTGGCCCAGCGTGCCGGCGGTCATGCGGCCGGAGGCCACGTCGTGCGCGCCCGACCACAGCACCAGCGTGATGGCGCCGAACACCAGCACGATGGCGATGGCGGTGACCCAGGCCTGCGCCTGGATGCGGCGGCGCGCGGTGGCCACGGCCACCTGCAATGCGCTGGCGAAGCGGCCGCGCTCGTAAGGCTCGCGTGCGTGGGCCTGCACGGTGGCCACCGCGCCCAGGGTTTCGGCGGCCAGTGCGTTGGCATCGGCCACGCGGTCCTGGTTGGCGCGGGAAATCTTCTGCAGCCGGCGTGCGCCCAGCACGATGGGCAGCACGGCCAGGGGGATGCCCAGCAACGCAAACGTGGCCAGGCGCGGGCTGGTCACGAACAGCATGGCCAGGCTGCCCAGGAAGGTGACGACGCTGCGCAGCGCCACCGACATGGTCGAGCCGATCACGCTGCGCAGCAGTTCGGCGTCGGCGGTCAGGCGCGACACCAGCTCGCCGCTGCGGTTGCGGTCATGGAAGCCCAGGTCCAGGCCCACCAGGTGCGCATACAGCCGCTCGCGCAGGTCGGCCACGACCTTTTCGCCCAGCAGCGAAACGAAGAAGAAGCGCGCGGCCGTCGCCAGTGCCAGTGCCACCGCCACGGCGAACAGCAGCAGGAATGCGCGGTCGATGGCCGCGCCACCGCCCTGCGCGAACCCCTGGTCGATCATGGTGCCGAAGGCCTTGGGCAGCGTCAGCGTGGCCGCCGACGAGCAGGCCAGCGCCACCAGCCAGCCGGCGAACAGGCCGCGATGCCGGCTGACGAAAGGCCACAGCGTGCGCAGGCTGCCGATGGCGGGCTTGGCCTGGGCGGTGGGCGTGGCATTGGCAGGCTGGTTCATTCGCTGTCCTGGTCGAGCATGCGCACCCGGTCCCGGGTTGCGTCGCGCAGTTGCACTTTCAAGGGGGCAAGGCGTTCGGCGGGCAGCCGCAGGTGCAGGCGGGCGCCATCGGGGCCGAAGGCTTCGTCGAGTTTTTCCGCACCGAAGTGTGCCAGTGCGGCATGTACCGCGCCGGTGTCCTCGAAGGCATAGGCCACGGTGGCTTCGCGCAGCACCACCAGCGGTTGGCGGGGGGCGGTGCGCAGGCATTCCGCCGCGGCGCTGCCGTAGGCGCGCACCAGTCCGCCCGCGCCCAGCTTGATGCCGCCGAACCAGCGGGTCACCACCACCGCGACCTGGTCGTAGCCCTGGCCGTCGATGGCGGACAGGATGGGTCGGCCCGCGGTGCCCGCCGGCTCGCCGTCGTCGTTGAAGCGGTACAGGCCGCCGAGGCGGTAGGCCCAGCAGTTGTGCGTGGCGGTAGGGTCACCGACTTCGGCGAAGAAGGCCAGTGCCTGTTCCGCGGTGGTCACCGACGCAGCCTGGGCGAGGAAGCGGCTGTGCTTGACCTCCAGCAGGTGCGAGGCCGGTGCCGCCAGTGTGTCGATGCTCATTGCCGGGACCCCATGCGCGCATTTTACTCCGGGCGCCTCGAACGCTGCGCCATCGCCTGTGGCCCAGGCTGGCAGCGGCATTCATCCCGTTCAGGGTACGGACTCCCGTTGCCGTCGGGAAGCCGTTGCGGCATGGTGGGGGCATTGACAGGGGCGGGCGGGCCTTCATTGCTCCTTGCAACGGACGGCGGGGTACGACGGGGTTGCCATTGCCTGAATCGGCGCGTGCCGGGGAGGCACGCGTCCTGAAGGGATTGCGTTGTCACCAGATGATGAATGTCCACACAAGCGAGGAGATGGCGCCGCTGACGGACGCCCGTTCGCTGGCTGACCGCCTGCAGCGCGAGTTGCTGCCGGGTGCGCGGCTGGTGATGGCATGGCGCGCCGACGGAAACGGCGACAGCGGGCTCTCGGTGCTGGACGCGTCCGCGGAAGCCATTGCCTTCGCACGACGCCTGCTTGACGGCGCGCTGCCGAATGAGGCCCCCGGGTCAACGCTGGCCACTGCGTGGGCCATGGCCGACGGCACCCGCGTGGCCGTGGTGGCGGAACCGGCTACACCCGTGGCCGATTCGTTGCGCGCTGACTGGCCGCGGCTGGTGCGGGGCATGGCCACGGCGTGCCTGCAGTTGCGCCGTGCCCAGGAACGCATGGTGGCGCTGCGCAAGTCCGAACAGCTGCAACAGGCCTTGTACGAAATTGGCGACCTGGCCGGGTCGGACCTGGACATGCCGGACATGCTGCGTCGCATCCACGCCATCGTCGATGGCCTGATGTACGCGAAGAACTTCTACATCGTGCTGTACGACGATGTGCGCGACCGGATGAATTTCCTGTACTTCGCCGATGAGCGCGATCCGTTCGTCGCCGATCCGGACGTCGAGTTCGGCGCGGACGACATGCCCGACAGCATCACGCTGGCGCTGCTGCGCCACGGCGAACCGCTGCAGGGCACCACCGATGACATCCGGCAACAGCTGGGCATGAGTGCCCCCCAGGCCGCGGCGCTGGCGGATCCGCCCGGTACGGGACCGGAAAGCGAGGACTGGCTGGGCGTGCCGATGCGCCGGGATGACCGCGTCTGCGGCGCCGTGGTGGTGCAGAGTTACGACCGCCCCAACTGTTTTGGCGAGGAGGAGCGGGCGCTGCTGTTGTTCGTGGCCCAGCACATCCTCACCGCCCTGGACCGGCATCGCGCACGCGAAGAGCTGGAGCGGCGTGTGGAGGAGCGCACGCGCGCACTGCAGCAGAGCAATCGCGACCTGCAGGCGGAGATCGTGGAACGCCAGCGTGCCGAGCGGCTGCAGCGCGCCCTGTTCCGGATCGCCGAGCTGTCGATCACCGCCGAAAGCCTGGAGCGGTTCTATGCCCACGTGCATGACGTGGTGGGCGAACTGCTGTATGCGCGCAATTTCTACATCGCGCTGCTGTCCGAGGATGGCGGCTTCCTCGAGTTCCCGTACTCGATCGACGAGCGCGATATCGCGCGTCCCGCCCGCAAGCTGTCCAGCGGGTTGACCGAATACGTGATCGCGAACGGCCGGCCGCTGCTCGCGGATCGCGCGAGGATCGATGCGTTGGGGGTGCAGGGACTGGCCCGCAGCATGGGTGCGCTGGCGTTCTGCTGGCTGGGCGTGCCTTTGTACCGCGACGACAACGTGGTGGGCGTCATCGCGGTGCAGAGCTATTCGCCCGCGATCATGTTCACGGTGCGCGACCAGGAGCTGCTGACGTTTGTCGCGCACCACATCAGCATCGCGCTGGCGCGCAAGCAGGCCCAGGACCGCCTGGTGTCCGCGCACGCCGAGCTTGAACAGCGCGTGGAGGTGCGTACCCGCGAGCTGGCGGCCACCAATGCCGAGCTGTTGCAGCAGATTGGCGAGCGCCTGCGTGCCGAACAGCAGCTCACCCACCAGGCGCGGCATGACGCGCTGACCGGGCTGCCCAACCGCAACCAGCTGCTCGACCGGCTGGCGGCGGCGATCGCCACGGCCCGGCAGGATCCATCGCGACTGTTCGCGGTGCTGTTCCTCGACCTGGACCGGTTCAAGCTGGTCAACGACAGCGTGGGCCATTCCGCCGGCGATGAACTGCTGGTCGAGGCCGGGCAGCGCATCGTCTCGATGGTGCGCGCGGGCGATACGGTGGCCCGGCTGGGTGGCGACGAATTCGCCATCCTGATCGAAGGCCTGGAGGGCCAGTACATGGCCGAGGAGCTGGCGCGTCGCATCCTGGGCGCACTGGGACAGCCATGCTGGATTGCGGGACGCGAGGTGTTCCCGTCGGCCAGCCTGGGCATCGCACTCTGGCATGCGCGCTATCGCAATGGCATGGAACTGCTGCGCGATGCGGATGCGGCGATGTACCGCGCCAAGGCCGCGGGCCGTGATCGCCTGGCGGTGTTCGACGAGGACATGCGCGAGGAGGCGGTCAAGATCCTGGACCTGGAGGCAGACCTGCGCCGGTCGATCAATGGCGATGGCTTCGTGGCGTACTACCAGCCCATCGTGCAGTTGGATTCCGGGCGGGTGGTGGGCCACGAGGCGCTGTTGCGCTGGCGACACGAGCGGCGAGGCCTGCTGATTCCGCCCGACTTCATCGGACTGGGCGAGGACAGCGGCCTGATCGAAGCAGTCGACTGGGTGGTCTACGACCAGGTGGCCGCGCGGTTGGCGCAGGGCACGGATGGATACGTGTCCATCAATGTGTCACCGCGCCACTTCCGCTCGCCCGAGTTCGCCGACCGGCTGTTGCGCCTGCTGGCCACGCACCGCGCGGACCCCTCGCAGCTGCGCATCGAGATCACCGAGGTGGCGCTGCTGGACGACGTCCCGCGGGCGCTGCGCATGTTGCGCACCTTGCGCAGCCACGGCGTGGTGGCGCAACTGGACGATTTCGGCACCGGTTATTCGGCGCTGTCGTACCTGCACCGGTTCCCGATCGAGTGCCTGAAGATCGACCAGAGCTTCGTCGCGGGCCTGGCAGGCGAAACACGGCCCGAGAGCGAGGCGGTGATCCGCGCCATCCAGGCCCTTGCCGGTACGCTGGGCATCCATACCATCGGCGAGGGCATCGAGACGGCGCTGCAGCGCGATGTCCTGCGCGAGTTGGGGTGCAGCCACGGCCAGGGGTTCCTGTTCGGCTTCCCGGCCGAGGCCATGGTCCAGTCGCCCGAGCGCGTGGCCAGCCACTGACGCCGGGTGCGATGGCCGGGTGCTGGAGCTTCCAGCGCACGAGCCGTGCAAACGGGGTTGGCTGCTCAGCCGGTGCGGATGACCAGCAAGCGCGGCTCGGTCATGTCTTCGATGGCGCTGCGCACGCCCTCGCGCCCCTGGCCCGAGTCCTTGACCCCGCCATAGGGCATGTTGTCGACGCGGAAGCTGGGCACGTCACCCACCACCACGCCGCCCACCTCCAGCCGATCCCACGCCTGCATGGCGTGGTCGATGCGGCCGGTGAACATGCCGGCCTGCAGCCCGAAGCGGCTGTCGTTGACCCGCGCGATGGCATCCTCGAAATGCTCGAACGGTTCGATGAAGGCCACCGGGCCGAAGGCTTCTTCGCGATACAGCGTGCAGCTGCGTGGCACGCGCTCCAGCAGCGTGGCAGGCAGCAGGTTGCCGGTGCGCTTGCCGCCGGCAAGCCGCTTGGCGCCGCCATCGCGGGCCTCGTCGATCCAGGCTTCCACGCGTTTGGCGGCCGCTTCGTCGATCATCGGGCCGATGAAGGTGTTTTCGTCGCGCGGGTCGCCCATCGGCAGCTTCGCCACCGCCGCCTTCAGCTTGCGCCGCAGCCGGTCATGCAGGCTGGCATGCACGTAGATGCGCTGCACGCTGATGCAGCTCTGGCCGCTCTGGTAGTAGGCCCCGAACACCAGCCGTTGCACGACGTGGTCCAGGCTGGCGCCGGGGTCCTCGTCGACGATGCAGGCGGCGTTGCCACCCAGTTCCAGCGTCACCTTCTTCTTGCCGGCGCGCGACTTCAGCTCCCAACCCACCAGGCCGCCGGTGAAACTCAGCAGCGCGATGCGCTCGTCCTCCACCAGCAGCGCTGCGTCCTCGTTGGAGCAGGGCAGCACCGAGAACGCGCCCTTGGGCAGGTCGGTCTCGGCCAGCACTTCACCGATGATCAGCGCGCCCACCGGGGTCTTCGCCGCGGGCTTGAGCACGAACGGGCAGCCCGCGGCGATGGCGGGCGCCACCTTGTGCGCCACCAGGTTGAGCGGGAAGTTGAACGGGGTGATGAAGCTGCACACCCCCACCGGTACGCGACGGGTCATGCCACGGTAACCGCGGGTGCGCGGCGACAGTTGCAGCTCCAGCACGTCGCCGCCGATGCGCGTGGCCTCGCCCGCGGCGATGCGGAAGGTGTCGATCAGCCGGGTGACTTCGCCGCGCGCGTCCTTGATCGGCTTGCCGGCCTCGATGCACAGCGCCTGCGCAAGTTCCTCGGCACGCGCGGTGAAGCGTCGCACGCAATGTTCGAGCACGTCGCGGCGCGCATCGGGCGGGAACGCGGCCATCGCGTCGCGCGCCCTGTGTGCGGCCACGATGGCCTTGCGCACCGCGGCGGCGTCGGCGAACGCCACCCGGGTGGCGCGCTTGCCGCGGTATTTGTCCAGCACGTCCAGGTGGTCGTTGGCCTGGACCGGGCGATTGGCCAGATAGTAGGGGTAGCGCTTCTTCAACATGGCCGTGCGTACGCGGGGGAACCTGTCCCGAGGGTAGTACATCGCGCGGCAACCCGGCGCGATGGCGTCGGTACCGACGGCGGCGGCATCGGCTTGAGGCTTCAGCCGCGCGGATCCTCGACCCGCACCTTCAGCGTGCCGTCGGAAAGCCGGGCCTCCAGCCGATCGCCCGGCGCGACGTCGAGCACGCTGCGCACGACATGCCGGTCCGGTGTCTGCAGGATGGCGTATCCGCGTGCCACGGTGGCCAGCGGGCTGACCGCTTCCAGCGAGCGCGCCAGGCCACGCAGGCGCAGGGCGTCATTGGCCAGCCGGCGTGCGGTGGCGGCGTGCGGTCGCGGCGACAACCGTGCAAGGCGTTCGCGCAGGCGCTCGATGCGGCGTTGCGGATGCGTGGTGCGCAGCGCCGTGCCGGCATGGCGCAGCCGAGCCTGCTCACCGGCCATGCGCTGCCGCCAGGCCTGCAACAGCCGGCGCAGGGCCTCCTGCTGGCGGCGGCGCAGGGCGTCCAGCCGTGCCTGCGGCCGCTGCGCGTTGAGCCGCAGCGCCGCGCGGTCGGCGCGCTGCATGGCCTGGCGCAGGCGTTGCAGCGACTGGCGCTGCAGGTGTGCATGCAGGGCCGCCACGCGGCGGGCCAGCTCATCGCGATCGGGGACCAGCAATTCGGCGGCCACGGAGGGCGTGGGTGCGCGCAGGTCGGCGGCGAATTCCACCAGGCTGAAGTCGGTCTCGTGGCCGATGGCCGCCACCACGGGCACCGCGCAGGCCGCGACGGCGCGCGTCAGTCGCTCGTCGTTGAAGGCCCACAGGTCTTCCAGCGAGCCGCCGCCGCGGGTCACCAGCAGCACGTCGTAACGCCCGGACGCGGCGGCCTGCTGCAACATCGCCAGGATCTGCGGAGGGGCGCCATCACCCTGCACCGGCACGGGCAGCACCTCCACTTCGACCATGGGGAAACGGCGGCCGATCACGCTCAGCACGTCGCGCACCGCCGCGCCGCTGGGCGAGGTGATCACGCCGATGCGCCGCGGATAGGCGGGCAGGGCGCGCTTGCGCGCGGTATCGAACAGCCCTTCGGCCTGCAGCCGGGCGCGCAGCTCCTCGTAGGCGCGGCGCAGTGCGCCTTCGCCGGCCTCCTCCATGTGGTCCAGCACCAGCTGGTAGTCGCCGCGGGCCTCGTACAGCGTCAGGCGGCCGCGGGCGAGCACCTTCAGGCCCTCGCGTGGGGTGAACTTCAGCCAGCTGCTCTTGGGCTTGAACATCGCGCAGCGGACCTGCGCGCGGGCGTCCTTGAGGGTGAAGTACAGGTGCCCGGAGCCCGGGCGCGACAGGTTGCCCAGTTCGCCCTCCACCCAGACCAGCGGGAAGGCGCCTTCCAGCAGGTCGCGCGCCAGCGTGTTGAGCTGGCTGGGGGTCAGGACATCGGGAGTGTCGTCGCGGGACATCGGCGGTTCGGGCGGACGGCAGCACACCCTACCGCAGGAGGGGGGCGGGGTCACGCATGGGGCGCGTGTGGGCGGGCGGCGGCCGAGGTACGGAGCAGGGGAGCCGCGGCGGTACAATGCGCGGATGAATGTCGATGCCCCCAAGCCCTGCGCCACCCCCGCCTTCGGTCCGCTGCCGCGCCGCCTGACCCGGTCCGTCGAGATCGGTGGCGTGCAGGTGGGCGGTGGGGCGCCGGTGGTGGTGCAGTCGATGACCAATACCGACACCGCCGACGTGGCCTCCACCGTGAAGCAGGTGGCCGAACTGTGGCGCGCGGGCTCCGAGCTGGTGCGGGTCACGGTCAACACGGTGGAAGCCGCCGCCGCGGTGCCGCGCATCGTCGACAAGCTGGCGATGATGGGTATCTCGGTGCCGATCATCGGCGACTTCCACTACAACGGCCACCAGTTGCTGACCGCCGAGCCCGCCTGTGCCGAGGCGCTGGCCAAATACCGCATCAACCCCGGCAACGTCGGCTTCGGCAAGAAGAAGGACAGCCAGTTCGCCACCCTGATCGAGCTTGCGATCAGGCACGGCAAGCCGGTGCGCATCGGCGCCAACTGGGGGTCGCTGGACCAGGCGCTGGCCGTGCAGCTGATGGACGAGAACCACGCGCTGGCCGAGCCCCGCGACGCGGCGGAAGTGCTGCGCGAGGCCCTGATCCGCTCGGCGCTGGATTCGGCCGCGCGCGCGGTGGACATCGGCCTGTCGGCGGACCGCATCGTGCTGAGCACCAAGGTCTCGGGCGTGCAGGAGCTGATCGCGGTGTACCGCGAGCTGGCCCGACGCGGCGACTACGCGCTGCACCTGGGGCTCACTGAAGCCGGCATCGGCAGCAAGGGCATCGTCGCCTCGTCGGCGGCGCTGGGCGTGCTGCTGCAGGAAGGCATCGGCGACACCATCCGGATCTCGCTGACACCCGAGCCCGGCCAGGCGCGCAGCAACGAGGTCATCGTCGCGCAGGAACTGCTGCAGACCATGGGCCTGCGCGCGTTCACCCCGATGGTCACCGCGTGCCCGGGGTGTGGGCGCACCACCAGCACCTTCTTCCAGGAACTGGCGCAGAAGGTGCAGGAACACGTGCGCGCCAAGATGCCGGAGTGGAAGGTCACCCACCCGGGTGCGGAGAACCTGACGCTGGCGGTGATGGGCTGCGTGGTCAACGGGCCGGGCGAATCGCGCCACGCCAACATCGGCATCTCGCTGCCGGGCACGGGCGAAGCGCCGTCGGCGCCGGTGTTCGAGGATGGCGAGAAGACCGTGACCCTGCGCGGCGAAGGCATCGCCGACGCGTTCGTGGCGATCATCGACCAGTATGTCGAACGCAGGTTCGGCGCGGGCGCGGGTGGCTGATACCCCCGCCGCGCTGCGCGAGGGCGCGCGGCTGGCCGCTGGACTGTTGCGCCGCCACGGTTGGCGACTGCTGTTGTTGTTTGCCTGCATCCTCGCCCCGCTGTGGGTGTTGGGTGAGTTGGCGGCGGATGTGCACCAGCGCGAGCGGATCGCTTTCGACGAGCCGCTGCTGTTGTTCGCGCGTGCCAGCGCCGATTCGGGCCTGGACCGGTCGTTCCTGTGGCTGTCGCGGGCAGGCCATGCCTACGGCGTGGTGCCGGCCGACCTGTTGCTGGTTGCAGTGCTGGCGCTGCGACGGCATGCGCGTGAGGCGGTGTTCGCGGCCATCGCGCTGGGCGGTTCTGCGCTGCTCAACATTGGAGCCAAGCACGGGTTTGCGCGTGCACGCCCTTCGCTGTGGGAATCGATTGCGCCGGAAGCCAGCTACAGCTTCCCCAGTGCGCATGCGATGGGCTCGGCGACCCTGGCCTGCGTGCTGGTCGCGCTGGCGTGGAACACGCGCTGGCGGTGGCCGGTGCTGTTGGGGTCCGCGGCGTTCGTGCTGGGCGTGGGGTTGTCGCGCGTGTACCTGGGCGTGCACTACCCATCCGATGTCCTGGCTGGATGGGCGGCGGCCATGGCCTGGGCGATGGCCTGCTATTTCAGCGTGTTCAATGGCCACGCCCGGCCCTGGGCGGACAGGTCGTCCAGCGGCGGATCAACGGCCCGGTGATCCCGCGGCAGCAGGACGGCCGGCGACCGCGGCCGGTCCTGGTTGAATGCCGCCGCCCCTTCAGGCTGCGAGGTCGTGTGCCGCGGCCAAGTCCTCGATGCCGCGAATGCCCAGTCCGGGTGCGTCGGTCACGCGGATCTCGGCGTCGTTGAACCGCACGCCGCTGGCGACCGGATCATGCCGGCACAGCGAGGGGCCGTCTAGATCGACCCGGGTGATGACATCGGCCTTCGCGACCGCCACGTGCACGGCAGCAGCCACGCCGATGCTGGACTCGAGCATGCAGCCGATCATGCATTCGATGCCGTACAGCGAGCAGAGGTCGGCGATGCGTACCGCGTTGGAGATGCCACCACTCTTCATCAGCTTGATGTTGACGATGTCCGCCGCGCCCATGCGGATCAGTTCGATGACTTCGCGGGGGCCGAACACGCTTTCGTCGGCCATCACCGGCGTGTTCACGCGTTCGGTGACATAGCGCATGCCCTCCAGGTCGCGCGCCTTGACCGGCTGCTCCACCAGATCCAGCTTGACGCCCGCGTCCTCCAGTGCCTGCAGCGCGAACACCGCCTGCTTGGGCGTCCACCCCTGGTTGGCATCGAGGCGCAGCAGGGCGCGTCCGCCGACCGCCGCGTGGATGGCCTTGGTGCGCTCGATGTCCAGGCCGATGTCCTTGCCGACCTTGATCTTCAACGACTCGAAACCACGATCCACCGCGGCCAGCGCATCCGACACCATCTTGTCGATGTAATCGACGCTGATGGTGATGTCGGTGGTGATGGCCGGATCGCCACCGCCCAGGAGCCGGTAGAGCGGTGCGCCATGCAACTGGCCCCACAGGTCGTACAGTGCGATCTCCACCGCCGCCTTGGCGCTGGTGTTGCGCTCGATCGCGCCCTGCACCAGCTGGGTGAGGTGGTTGAGGTTTGCGATGTGCTGGCCGACCAGGCGCGGGACGATGTGGCCGCTGATGGCCGCCATGATCGAGCCGTGCGTGTCGCCGGTGATCACCGCCGTGGCCGGCGCGCTGCCATGGCCGACGTGTCCGGTGTCGGTGTGCACCATCACCACCACGTCCTCGACCTGCTCCACGCTGCGGAGCGCGGTCTTGAACGGGGTCTTGAGCGGAACGCGCAGCATTCCAAAACGGATGTCGGTGATCTTCATTGCGCGCGGGTCACGCGGACGATGGCGGTCATGCGGTCGACGTAGTCATGGTCCTTGCCAAACCGCAGCGGCAGCAGCGGGTTCAGCGACACGCCGTTGAGGTGCATCGGGTGCAGCTGGCCGTCGGCACCGAGGTAGCTGCCACCGCTGGTGTCGTGGATCACGTACGGCGCGCCGTCGATCCAGCCGGCGAACATCATCACGTGCCCCGGGATGAAGATGAGGTCGCCGATGTCGAGCGCGCGGATGGCGTCCAGGCGCTTTTCGCGCGAGTCCCCAAGCTGGAAGGTCGTCTTGGGGAAAACAGGGCTGACGGCCTGGGCCGAAGTATTGCGTGGCAGCTGCACGCCCATGCTGCGGTAGACATCGGACACGAATCCGCTGCAGTCCCGGCCGTTGTACGAATGCCCCCAACCGTAGCGCTCGCCCAGGAACTTGAACGCCTGGCGCAGCAGGTTTCCGCGGGTCAGCGGCAGGTAATCCGCGGTGCTGTCGGCACTGCGCTGCAACAGGGCCGGAGAGAAACCCAGGCGGCCGGCGGCATCGCGCACCGGCAGCTGCAGGATCCACGACGCGTACGGATGCTGGCCGTTCACCGGGCGGTCCCGCGGCACATCGGCCAGCGGCACGCGGGTGCCCATGTCCAGTTGCCGTTCGGACACGCGCGGTGCTTCGCGGGTGTGCACGGTATGCACCTTCGCACCGGTGACTATGCGATAGGGCGTGCGTGCCTGGTAACCGAGCACGTCGTCACGACCGCCTTCGGCGACATGGCGCGCAGCCACCCATGCCGCATAACGGGGGCTGACCACGAACAGCCATTCGTGGTCCGCGCTCTCGTGCACGATGGCGATGGGATCGCCGGGGAACAGCGCGCTTTCCTGGAACCGGTCGATGTCGCCGTCACCCGCGGTATTGAACACGCGCAGCGAGGTGGGAAAAGCGCGCAGCGCGGTGCGTTCGACCGCCAGGCCAAAGCGCGTGGGCTGGCGGGCGGGAATGGCGTCCATCGCGCGGTTGGCGACGATGGCGTCCAGCGTGGCCTTGGCGATCGGCTGGTCTTGCTCGTCCCAGAGGGGGCGGGTGGGTGCCGATGCCAGTCCGTCGATCCAGCCGCGGACCTGCGTGTCGCTGAGCGCCGTGGGCAGGGCGGCAAGGTCGTGCATGGAGGCGTCGGCCTTCAGCAGTCGGGCGTTGCGGGCGGCGATGGCAGCGGTGTCAAGCAGTACTTCGTCCGGCGAAGGCGCGCGCTGGATCCAGAATGCGGGCGACAGGTACTCGTCTTCGACGCCGATGACGCCACTGGGCGGCACGGTCAGGTTGTCGCGCAGCGTGGGCGCCGGCCCACGTGCCAACGCCGGCAGGGAGGCGAGCGCCAACGCGAGCGTGAGGGCGCGTATCGCGGGCTGGGCAATCCGGTGAGGGAGCAGGCGCGTCATCGACATGTCTCGTGGGGTCCCGGGCTGAGGAGTAAGGGATCAAAAATGCTGCATCGCAGAATAGATGATGCGTTCATCATACACGACAAGAATAAATTATTGACCAGTATCCGGGTGCGTGCTACACAAGCCTCGAATGTTACCGATCGTCGGGGGAGGCGCGTCGGATGGGGGCTGTCAATTCCAGTGTTGCCGTGAGCCGTTCGCGCCGGGCACGTCCGCTTCTGTGGGCGACCTTGAGCGTGTGTGTGCTTGCAGTGGCGGGCGGACGTGGTTCCAGCGGGCCGCAGGCCGCGGCGGAATCATCCATTGCCGAAGGTGCCCAGACCAGCGCCAGCCCCGTGGTGCGGGACGTGATCGAACGCGTTGACCGGGGTGACTTCTCCGGTGCGGATGCCATGATCGATGCGGCGGTCGGCTTGGCCTCGCCGTTGGACGCACGGGTGCTGGCATTCCAACGCGAGCGCATGCGGCGCATCCAACTGGACTTCAACCAGGACGCGGCCCAGGTGCGTGATGGCGTGCGCCGCCGGATCCCGGACCTGCGCGACGAGGAGTTCTCGCGCTGGGATGCGCAGGGCCTGCTGGAGCGCATGGACATCGACGGTGAGCGGCGCTACTTCAATCGCACCGCATCGAACCTGTTCCGGGTGAGCGCCGAGGCACGCGCCCGCCGCGCTGAACAGACGCCGTTTGTCGAGAGCCCCTTCGCGGAGCCGCACCGCCATCATGCCGAAGTGGTCGCGGCCACCCGCAGGGGCCAGGCGGACAGCGTCCTGCCGCGGCGCTGGAAGATCACGCAGTCGCTGACGGTGAATGCGGATGCCGTTCCCGATGGAGAAGTCATCCGCGCCTGGATTCCGTTCCCGCGGGAGATCCCCGGGCAGCAGGAGGGTGTGCGCCTGCTTGCCAGCGTGCCCGTCGGGCACCGCATCGCTCCCGTGGATGCGCTGCAGCGCACGGTATACATGGAGCAACCTGCGGAGCGGGGGCAGGCGACGCGCTTTTCGGTGAGCTACGAGATAACGCTCAGCGCCCGTCGTTTCGAAGTCGATCCGGTGAAGGTGGGCGATGCTGCCTTGTCGTCCGGGTTGTCCCCGTTCCTTGCCGAGCGCGCGCCGCACGTCGTTTTCACCAACGAACTGAAGGCATTCTCGCGCGGCGTGGTGGGAAGCGAGACCGACCCATGGACCATCGCGCGCAGGCTGTACGACGCGGTCGACCGCATCCCGTGGGCGGGCGCGCGTGAGTATTCGACGATTTCCAACATCAGCGATTACGCATTGCACGCCGGCCACGCCGATTGCGGGCAACAGACGCTGCTGTTGATCACCCTGTTGCGCCTCAATGGCATCCCGGCGCGCTGGCAGTCGGGGATGATGTTCGGCGAGGACGGCGGAGGCCGCGGCCGCGGCTACTGGAACCTCCACGATTGGGGCCAGCTTTACATCGCGCCCTACGGTTGGATCCCGTTCGACGTCACCTTCGGACGCCTTGACGACCCGGATGCGGCCGTCGCCGGCTTCTACCTCGGTGGGATCGACGGCCACAGGATTGCATTCAACGACGACTACGGTCGCGCGCTCGTGCCGTCCAAGCAGCATTTCCGTTCCGAGACCGTCGACCTGCAGCGCGGCGAAGCCGAATGGCGTGGCGGAAACCTCTATTTCGACCAGTGGGACTACGACTTCATCGTGGAGCCCATTCCTTTCAATGCAATGACAACCCTGTCTGGAGAGAACCCATGAGTACGACACGCCGCCTGCGAAAATCCGTCCTATGCATGGCCATGGGGCTGTGCATTGCATCGATCGCCGCTCCTTCCGCCTTTGCGCAGGCCGCGACGGGTGCGGTGGCAGGTCGCGCGGACGCGGGCGTCCAGATCATGGTGACCAACACGGCCACCGGACAGGTGCGCACGGTCACCGTTGGCCGCGACGGCAGTTACCGGTTGACCCAGCTGCCGGTGGGCGACTATCGCCTGCAGGCGAACCGCGATGGCCAGCCGGTCGGGGCACCGGTGGCGGTGAATGTCTCGTTGGGCGGCACGACCACAGTCAACCTTGGCGCGGAAGGCAACCTGACCAACCTCGATGCGGTGCAGGTCGTGGGCTCGCGGGTGATCAACCGGGTCGACGTGCAGTCCACCGAAACCTCCACCAACATCAACCGCGAGGAGATCGCGCGGATGCCGGTGGACCAGACCCTGACCTCTGTGGCGCTGCTGGCGCCCGGCGTGGTGAGCGGCAACTCCAGTTTCGGTGGCATGTCTTTCGGCGGATCCTCGGTGGCGGAGAACTCCGTCTTCATCAACGGCCTGAATGTCACCGATTTCTATCGCCGCCAGAGCTTCTCCGCCGCGCCGTTCGCGTTCTTCCAGGAGTTCCAGGTCAAGACCGGCGGCTACTCCGTGGAGTTCGGCCGCAGCACCGGCGGCGTCATCAACGCCGTCACCCGCTCGGGCAGCAACGAGTTCAAGTCGGGCGTGGAGGTGACCTTCGAGCCGTCCGCCTGGCGCGCGTCGGCCGACGACCACCAGTTCGACGGCATCGACGGTGACGGCAAGCCGGCGTCCGCAACCTACCGCGCCAACCACGACCGCAACAGTTTCATGAAGGCCAACGTCTGGGCCTCGGGACCGATCGTGAAGGACAAGCTGTTCATCTTCGCGATGTACGAGCAGCGTGAGGAAGAGCCGCGGTTCACCAACCAGGCCGGCACCACCTGGAGCGACAGCAGTTCCAACAACGGCTTCTGGGGTACCAAGCTGGACTGGTACCTCAACGACGACCATTCCCTGGAACTGCTGGCGTTCTCCGACGAGGGAGACACCGGCACCGACGCCTATGGCTACGACTACGCCACCTCCACCGTCGGCGCCTTCACCGGCAGTTCAACGTCGGAGAGCGGCGGCAAGAACGGTTCGCTGACCTACACCGGCCATTTTGGCCAGAACTTCACCGCGAAGGCGATGTACGGCCTCAACCGCAGCAGCAGCCTGGTGTATTCGGCGGCGGACACCCAGTGTGCACAGGTGCTGATCGACAGCAGTTACAACGCGGTCTACAACGCGATGGGCAAGCCCGCGGTCAGCTGCCATCCCAGCAGTTCGTCGTCGATGGTCCGGCATTATGACGAGCGCAAGGTGGGCCGCCTGGATTTCGAATGGGCACTGGGTGACCACCTGCTGCGTTTCGGCATGGACCGTGAGGAAATGGTCACCGACCGTACCACCCGCTACCCGGGCTCCGCCGGCATGCGCTACACCGTGTTCGGCGCCACGCCGGGCGCGGTGCTGGACAACGGTGCCACCGTCCCCGCTGGCGTCAACGCAATCGTGATGGGCCGCCGCCGCGTCGACGGCGGTGAATTCGAAACCACCGCCAACGCGTTCTACCTCGAGGACATCTGGAACATCACCCCCAACTTCGTGCTCAACGTGGGCGTGCGCGCGGACAGCTTCGACAACAAGACCGCGGCCGGCAAGAGCTTCATCAAGATGGACAACCTGGTTTCCCCGCGCCTGGGCTTCTCCTGGGACGTGAAGGGCGACGGCAGCAGCAAGCTGTTCGGCAACCTGGGCCGCTATTACCTGCCGGTCACCAACATCATCAACTACAACTTCGCAGGCGGCCTGATCGACGAGCGCACGTTCTACGCGCTGGACGGCTGGCGTGCCGCCACCAACCCGGTGACCGGTTCCAGCTACATGGGGCCGATCCTCGGCAACCAGATCGGCGCGATCGACGACTCCTACAACCTGGCGGTGGACGACCTGCGCCAGAGCGTTGACCGCGACCTGGATGCCGTCTACCAGGACGAGGCGATCCTCGGCTTCCAGCAGATGATCAACCAGGCCTGGTCGTGGGGCGTCAACGCCACGTACCGCCGCATGCCCAACGCGATGGACGACATCCGCGTCAATGCGCTGTGTGGCGTACGCCACGGCACCTTGTGGCCCATCGCCAATCCCGGCGAAAAGCTCACGCTCTGGGGGACCACGGAAATGGGGTGCGCCCAGGACGGATGGGTCACCATCGACACCTCGAAAGAGGGCTACATGATGGGCGGCAGCAACAAGATCATCGGCTATTCCAAGCCGCGCCGCACCTACAAGGCGCTGGAGTTCCAGATCGATCGCGCCTGGGATGACAAGTGGGCGTTCAATGCCTCGTACCTGTGGTCGAAGTCGGAGGGCAACCATGAAGGACCGGTCAACTCCGATACCAACTACGGCGACACCGGCATGGTCCAGCACTGGGACCACCCGGCCAACAACGAGCGTTACGGCGATCTGTTCAACGACCATCGCCACCAGGTCAAGCTGCGCGGCGCCTACAAGCTCAACGAAATGTGGTCGTTCGGTGCCACCTACACGGGCATGTCGGGCGGCCCGATCACGGCGTTCGGCGTGGCTTGGCCGGATGACAGCATCGGTGCCGGCAGCTTCGTGACCGAAGGCTCGGGTGGCGGCTCCGGCTGGCTGTGCGTGCAGAACTGCAACATGTCGTGGGACCAGCGTGTGTTCAAATACTCGCCGCGCGGCGACTTCGGCCGCATGCCGTGGATCCACAACGTCGGTGCCAACGTGACCTGGGCCCTGCCGGTACCCGGCATCGACCTGAAGGTACGGCTGTCGATCTTCAACCTGCTCAACGAGCAGGAAGTGGTCAACGTGCGCGCCCGTTACGAAAAGGGCCCGGGCGTGACGCGATCGCTGTTCGGCACCGGCACGCGCTGGCAGTCGCCTCGCTACGCGCAGTTGGTGGTGAGCTACAACTTCTGAGGCCAATGGTGGCGGGCGGCCCGGTCATCGGGTCGCCCCCCGCCACGAAACGACCCATGCTTGATTCCGAAATGCTTGCCCGCGATGGCGTGTTCGAAGGCGTTGACCTGACGGCTCTGGCCGCGGTCGAAGGCACGCCGTTGTACGTGTATTCGCCGGCGATGATCCGCACCCGTTACCGTGCACTGCGCCATGCCCTTGCCGGGCTGGATGCGGGGATCTGTTACGCGGTCAAGGCCAACGGCAACCGGGCCGTGCTGGAGCTGCTGGCAGCCGAAGGCTCGGGTGCCGACATTGTCTCCGGTGGTGAACTGCAACGCGCGTTGCGGGCCGGTATTGCCGCGGAACGGATCGTGTTCTCCGGCGTGGGCAAGTCCGTCGCCGAGGTCGAGGCCGCGCTTGCCGCTGGCGTGGGGCGCTTCAACCTGGAATCGCTGGCGGAGCTGGAAACGCTGCAATCCGTGGCCCGGCGACGCGGAACCGTCGCCCGCGCCTCGGCCCGGATCAACCCGGACGTGGATGCGCTGACCCATGCCAAGATTTCCACCGGCCGCGCCGAGAACAAGTTCGGCGTGTCCATAGGCGAGGCCCGGTCATGGTTCGCGTCGGCGCAGCGCTGGCCCGACGTCAGGCTCGATGGGCTGCACATGCACATCGGCTCGCAGTTGCTCTCGCTCGAGCCAATGCACGAGGCGCTTGCGCGCATGGCGGATTTTGCCCGGACACTGCTCGCGGCAGGCAGCGAGCTCGCGTGCATCGACGTGGGCGGCGGCCTGGGCGTGCGCTACCGTGAGGGCGAGAAGGCGCCCAGCGCGGAGGAATACGCAGCGGCGATCCGGCACGCGCTGGGGTGGTTCGAGGGCCGGATCCTGGTCGAGCCCGGTCGATGGCTGGTGGCCGAGGCGGGGCTGCTGTTGTCGCGCGTCCTGCTGGAAAAGCAGGGCGACACGCGCCGCTTCCTGGTGCTGGATGCCGCCATGAACGATCTGCTGCGGCCCAGCCTGTATGACGCGTGGCATGACATTGTGCCGTTGCCAGTGGACGGTTCCGGACCGCAGGAGCGCGTGGCCTACGATGTGGTCGGCCCCGTTTGCGAAACCGGCGATACCTTCGCCACGGCGCGCCAGCTGCCGCGTTGCCAGGCGGGCCAGCTGGTGGCGATCCTCGCGTCGGGCGCCTATGGCGCCTCGATGGCGTCGAACTACAATTCGCGGCCTTTGCCGGCGGAAGTGTTCGTGGACGCGGGCCGGTACGCGGTGGTGCGGCGACGCCAGACGTTGGACGAGATGCTGGCCGGTGAACAGTCCACCGCCGACTGGACATCGCCTTGACGTAATCCCGCGGTTTTCGGCGCGTGCCGGCGGTGGCTTATTCGCCGGGTTTGGCCGCCTGCGTCGCACCGGCGGAGGCCGAACGCCGGGCCAGCTGTGCCTCGCGGTGCGCGATGTAGGCATTGGCGGAGAAGATCACGCCGGCACCGATGACCGTCCAGCGATCCACCTGCTCATCGAACAACAGGTAGCCCAGCACGGCCACCAGCGGCAGCTGCATGAAGCTGATCGGGGTCAGCGCCGAAACGTCGCCAAGCTTGAGCGCGCGCGTCCACAGCATGTGCCCGGTAGTGCCCAGTCCGCCAGCGGCGGCCACCCACAGCCAGGTGATTCCTCGCGGCCACTCCCAGACGAACAGTGCGGGGATCAACGACATCGGCACCCACAGCAGGGTGGTCCACAACACGATCCGGTCGGCCGGCTCGGTGCGTGAGAGCTGCTTGATCTGGATCGACACCAGACCGCTGAGCACCGCGGCGCTCAGGGCGATCAACGTGCCTGCGCTGAAGCCGGCGCTGCCGGGGCGCACGATGACCAGCACGCCAATGAAGCCCAGCACCACGGCGGCCCAGCGTCGCGCGCGCACCTGCTCGCCCAGCATCAGCACCGCGGCGATGGTCACGAACAAAGGCGTGGAGTAGGACAGCGACACGGCCTGCGCCAGCGGCAGGTTGCCGATGGCCCAGAAGCCGCAGAGCATCGACATCACGCCGATCGCGCAGCGCACCACGTAGCGGGGCAACTGCGTCGTGCGCAACAGGTCGGGGCCGTGGCGCCATAGCAGCGGCAGCGCGGCGATCAGGCCGAAGAAGTTGCGGAAGAATGCGATCTCGAACGTGTGCAGGGTCTGCGAGGCCAGCTTGATCGCCACCGCCATCAACCCGAAGAACACCGTGCTGCCCAGCATCAGCAGCGCGGCGCGCATGTGGGGGTTGGCAGGCCCGTTCACCACGTCGCGCCGATCACCCGTGGCTCAGGTTCGATATCGATGCCGAAACGTTCGTGCACCGAGGCCGCGATCCGCCGGGCCAGGCCAAGCAGTTGCGCGCCGGTGGCGTTGCCATGGTTGACCAGCACCAGCGCGTGCGACGCGGCCACGCCGGCATCGCCCTCGCGGCATCCCTTCCAGCCGCACTGGTCGATCAGCCAGGCCGCGGACAGCTTGCGCGTATCGTCGCCACTGCCGTGGAACATCGGCACCGCCTCGTACCGCGCCTTGAGCGCCTCCGCCTGTGCGGCGGCCACGATGGGGTTCTTGAAGAAACTGCCGGCGTTGCCCAGCACGGCAGGATCCGGCAGCTTGCGGCGGCGGATGGCGATCACCGCCCGTGCGACTGCGGCAGGCGTGGGATGCGTGACGTCCATCGCCGCCAATTCCTCGGGGATGCCCGCGTAATCCAGTCGCAGCGCAGGTTGGCGGGGCAAGGCGAATTCCACCGCCGTGACCAGGTGCCGGTCCGGTGCGTGCTTGAACAGGCTGTCCCGGTAGGCGAAGCGGCACTCGGCCGCCGTGAAGCGATGCACCTTGCCCGAGGCCGGCTCGAACGCCTCCACCGCATGCACGTACTCGCGGACCTCCACGCCGTACGCGCCAATGTTCTGGATGGGCGCGGCGCCGACGGTGCCGGGGATCAGCGCCAGGTTCTCCAGGCCGCACAGCCCCATAGACAGGGTCTGCATGACGAAGTCGTGCCATTGCACGCCTGCATCGGCCCGCACGATGGCCGTATCGCCGCTCTCCAGCAGCGCCACCTTTTGACCTGTCAGTGCCAGCACGGCGCCGTCGGGGTTGCCGGCAAACAGCAGGTTGCTGCCGCCGCCCAGCACCAGCGACAGGCCGTGCGCCAGCTCGGCACGATGCAGGACTTCTGGCAGCAGTGCGGCATCGGCCACTTCCACCAGCCACGGTGCCACCGCCTCCACGCCGAAGGTGTTCCGTTCACGCAGGGAGGCATCGCGAACGATGCGCAGGGCGTCGGTCATGCGCGGACTTTACGCGCTCTTGGCAGGGGCGCCACTGGCAGGCGCCTCCTTGCGGCGACGGATTGCATCAACGCATTCGGCCACCAGCGCCGGCCCCCGGTACACCAGGCCCGAATAGCACTGCACCAGCGTCGCGCCGGCCGCCATCTTGGTCACCGCATCGGCACCCGACAGGATGCCGCCCACGCCCACCAGCGGGATCGACTCGGGCAGGCGCGTGCGCAGCTTGCGCAGCACCGCGGTCGACGGCCCCATCAGCGGTTCGCCGGACAGGCCGCCCTGTTGGGCGGCATGCGGCGAATCTTCCACGCCCACGCGCGATACGGTGGTGTTGGTGGCGATCACGCCATCGACTTCCAGGTCGGCCAGCACCCGCGCCACCGCGTCGATGTCGCCATCGCTCAGGTCCGGCGCCACCTTCACCAGCATCGGCACGCGCTTGTGGTGCTTGGCCGCCAGCCGCTCCTGCTCCTCGCGCAGGATGCTCACCAGCTCGCGCAGCGCCTGCTCTTCCTGCAGTTCGCGCAGACCCGCGGTGTTGGGCGAGGAGATGTTGACCGTCACGTAGTCCGCCAGCGGGTACACCCGCGACAGGCAGTACATGTAGTCACCCGCGGCCGCCTCGTTGGGCGTGTCCTTGTTCTTGCCGATGTTGATGCCCAGCAGCCCGTGGCGGCGCTTGGCCTTCTCCACGTTGCGCACCAGCGCATCCACGCCGCCATTGTTGAAACCCAGGCGGTTGATCACCGCGCGATGCTCCGGGATGCGGAACATGCGCGGCTTGGGGTTGCCCGGCTGCGCCCTTGGCGTGACCGTGCCGATCTCGACAAAGCCGAAGCCCAATGCCATCAGCGCGTCGATATGCTCGCCGTTCTTGTCCAGCCCGGCGGCCAGGCCGACCGGGTTGGGGAACGTCAGGCCGAACGCCCGCGTCGGCAACGGCTCGGGCCTGCGCGCCACCAGCGGGTTCAGCCCGGTGCGATAGGCGACATCCAGCGCCTTGAGGCCGAGCCTGTGCGCGGTCTCGGCGTCCTGGCGGAACAGCAGCGGGCGGACGAGTCCGTACATCGCTTACAGGTCGAACTTGATGCCCTGGGCCAGCGGCAGCGAATCGGAGTAGTTGATGGTGTTGGTCTGGCGGCGCATATAAGCCCTCCACGCATCCGAGCCCGACTCGCGGCCACCGCCGGTTTCCTTCTCGCCACCGAAGGCGCCACCGATCTCCGCGCCGCTGGTGCCGATGTTGACGTTGGCGATGCCGCAGTCGCTGCCGGCCGCGCCCAGGAACGCCTCGGCGGCTTTCAGGTTGGTGGTGAAGATCGACGACGACAGGCCCTGCGGCACGGCGTTCTGCAGCTCGATAGCCTCGTCCAGCGTGCTGTACTTCATCACGTACAGGATCGGCGCGAAGGTCTCGTGCTGCACGATCTCGGCGTCGTTGGTCAGGCCGGTGACAATGGTCGGCAGGACGAAGTTGCCCTTGCCCTCGATCGCGGCACCGCCGGTCTCGACCTTGCCGCCGGCGGCCTTGGCCTTCTCGACCGCGTCCAGGTAGGCATTCACGGCGTCACGGCTGTTGAGCGGACCCATCAGGTTCTTCGGGTCGATCGGGTCACCGATCTTGCCTTCCACCTGCTTGTAGGCGGTGACCAGCTTGCCCAGCACGTCAGCATAAATCGACTCGTGCACGAACAGGCGGCGGGTGGTGGTGCAGCGCTGGCCAGCGGTGCCCACCGCGCCGAACACTATGGCCGGGATCGCCAGCTTCAGGTCGGCGGTCGGGTCGACGATGATCGCGTTGTTGCCGCCCAGCTCCAGCAGCGAACGGCCCATGCGGCGCGCCACGCGCTCGCCGACCGTGCGGCCGACCTTGGTGCTGCCGGTGAAGCTGATCAGGCCGACGCGCTTGTCGTCGACGAAGTTCTGCGCCAGCTCGCTGCCGGCATCGTTGAACAGGAAGAAGATGTCCGGGAAGCCGCCGGCCTTCAGCGCCTCGTTGCAGATCTTCATCGAGGCGATTGCCGACAGCGGGGTCTTGGGCGAGGGCTTCCAGATGGTGATATCACCGCAGATCGCGGCGATGAACGCATTCCACGACCACACCGCCACCGGGAAGTTGAATGCCGAGATCACGCCCACGATGCCGATCGGGTGCCACTGCTCGTACATGCGGTGGCCGGGGCGCTCGGAGTGCATGGTCAGGCCGTACAGTTGGCGCGACAGGCCCACGGCGAACTCGCCGATGTCGATCATCTCCTGCACTTCGCCGTCGCCTTCCGGCTTGGACTTGCCCATTTCCAGCGCGACCAGCGAGCCCAGCGCGTCCTTGTGGGTACGCAGCGCGTCGGCGCACAGGCGGATGGCCTCGCCGCGGCGCGGCGCCGGGGTGGTGCGCCACACCTTGAAGGCGGCCTGGGCGCGCTCGATGATCGTGTCGTAATCGGCCTGCGAGGAGGCCATCACCTTGCCCAGCACGTCGCCGGTGGTCGGGTTGATCGGCTCGAGGACGCCGGCGTCGCTGGTCTTGGACCATTCGCCGTTGCCGAGGAAGGTGCCGGATTCGGTGGCGCCAAGGCCCAGGGCGGTGAGGACGGGGTGGGTCATTGCAGGCTCCATGCGTCGTGGCGCCGCCCGGATGGGCGGGCGCGGAGGGTGATGGCGGCCCCGACACGATTCGAACGTGCGACCTGTCCCTTAGGAGGGGACCGCTCTATCCAGCTGAGCTACGGGGCCAAACCGCAATTTTCGCACGAACCGGTGGTCAGCCGGAAATGGGCGTCTCATGGCGGTGGGTGTCCCGGGTGGGCGCCGCAGGCCGGGACGCCCCGCGCCCGTCGCTCAATCCACCTCTTCCGCCGGTGGCACCGTCGTGGCGGGCAGCACCGGCGGGCGCGTCAGCGCGTACAGGATGCGCAGGTCCTCCGCGTCCAGCGCGCTGCCTTCGCTGGCGCGGAAGCGATGGCGGAAGGCGCGCACGGTGGCTGCGGGATCGGCCAGCGAATACCCGACTGCCTGCAGCGCCAGCCATGGGTCGAAGCCCGGCGGTGGTGGCGGGCTGTCCTCCGCCGGCCAGACACCGAACCCCGCATCGGCCAGCCGCTTCCAGGGAAACAGCGGGCCGGGGTCGACCTTGCGCGACGGAGCGACGTCGGAGTGGCCGACCACCTGTGAGCGCGGGATGCGCAGCCGGTCGCTCAGGTCCTCCAGCAGCACCAGCAGGCTGTCGATCTGCGCCTCGGGGAAGGGGCTGTGGCCATCATTGTCCAGCTCGACGCCGATCGAGGCGGAGTTGATGTCGGTGATCGTGCCCCAGCGGCCGGCGCCGCCGTGCCAGGCGCGCCGCTGGTCGCTGACCAGTTGGAAGCGTTCGCCATCGCGACCGATCAGGTAGTGGGCGCTGACCGGGCCGCCACTGTTGCGCGAGCGCAGCGTATCCAGGCTTTGCCCCACCGAATCCTGGTCGGTGAAGTGGATGACCACCAGCACGGGACGGCGCTCGTCCTGGTTGGGCGAGGGCACCCATTCGGCCAGCGGGTTGCGCGGCGGCACATGGGTGCATGCGGCCAGCAGCATGATCGGCAGCAGCACCGCCCACGGGCTTCGCAATGGCCGGAGGTGGAAACGTGTCCGTGGAAAGGACATGGGACTCCTTGCTGAGGCGTATCGGTTCAACGTGGTTGGACGGTCGTTCCCGGGGCGGGGGCGTGCGGATGCCTACCGCGCATCGCGTGGCCCGCAGTCGCCCACGCGGGTGAAGTCGAGGTCCGCATAGTCATAGCTGAAATCCGCGGACGGATCGACGTGCGACAGGCGCATCCGCGGCCGGCCGGATGCATCCTCATCGAATGCCAGCCAGGGTTCGGCATCCACGCTCGCCTCATCCCAGTCCACCAGCCAACGTTGTCCCACCTGCATGACCCGGCCGTCCAGGTGCGGTGATCTGCGGGCGCGAAACCGCACGTCGGTGCCGTCGGCGCACAGCTCGACGTCGCCAAACCACGGGTCGCGCCAGAGGCCAACCCGTGCTTCCAGCGCATCGACCTTCGCGGGCCGGCGCGAGGACGTGTCAGGGACGCGCGCAGCGGCCCCGGATTTCGACTGGCGGTCCTGGTCCAGCAGGGCGGCGTAATGCGCCACGCCGGGCGCCTCTCCCGGCGGCCGGATGAAGTGTTTGAGCAATGCCTGCTCCAGCACCGTGCGCGCCTGCTCGGCTTCACCGTTGATCAGAAACACGAAGCCAAGGTCCTGGTCCGGCAGCAGCACCAGCGAGGCATACATGCCCATCAGCGTGCCGGTGTGCGCCACCTTCCAGTGGCCCTCCACGTCCGACACGCGCCAACCGTAGCCGTAGCCGTACATCCGGGTGCCATCCCAGTCGCGCATGCGCTGGGAAATGGGCATGGGCGTGTGCAGCGTCCACAGCGCCGTCCGCTGCGCCTGCGACAGCCACGGTTGCCCGATTCCGGGTTCCTGCAGCCACGCGCGGACCCACTTCAGCATGTCATCCAGGCTGCAGCGCACGCCCCCTGCGGCCATCGACGGGACGTCCGGCACCTGCGCGCCATCCGTGCGGATCGCCACGTTGCGCCCATCCTGCCGCATGTGCGGTTGCGCGATGTTGCCCACCGCATCACGCGACCAGCTGCCCACCTGGCAGCGGCCCATGTCCAGCGGCTGGAAGACGTGTTCGCGCACGAGCTGCGCATACGGCTTGCCGGCGGCCGCGGCGGCCACTTCGCCCGCCACCACGTACAGCAGGTTGTCGTAGGCGTAACGCTCCCGGAGGCCGTGCAAGGGCTTGAGATGCGCCAACCCGGCGACGATGTCATCGCGGGTGAACGCGTTGGGCTCGGGCCACAGCATCAGGTCGCCCGCACCGGCACCCAGTCCGCTGTTGTGGATCAGCAGGTCGCGCACCTGCATGTGGCGGGTCACCCACGGGTCGTGCATGCGGAAGTGCGGGAGGTGGCCGATGACCGGGTCGTGCCAGTCCAGCGTGCCGGCATCCACCAGGCGTGCCAGCACGGCGGTCGTCATTGCCTTGGTCAGCGAGGCGACCTTGAACAGCGTATCCGCATCGACCGGTTGGCCCCTGCCCGCGGCCAACTCGCCGCGCGTGCCGCGGTAGACCACGTCGCCACCCACGACCACCCCAACCGCGATACCGGGCAGCTGGTAGTGGCGAACGACGTCGTCGACCACGCGATCGATGGCTGCGGCCTCGACAGGCGTTGGCGTGCGCGGCACGCCACCCTGGGCCGCGCACGCGCATCCGATGGCCACCGACAATGCCAGCGCAAGGCTGGCCAGGGCACTTCGCGCCACGATCATCCGCGGCATCGCGGCCCTCCAGCCAATTCGTGTTTGACCATCAAAATGCTCCCGTTGCACCGCCGCGTGCGGGCCGCCGCTCCCGGCAGGGAGGACGGCCCGACGCGACGGCGCTTTCCCCATGGGTCAGAGGAACTTGTACTCCAGCATCAGCGTGTATGCGCGTCCACGCGGATCGGCGATGCGCGGCTCCCACGCGGCGCCGGCCGCATAGTCGTTCTGGTGCGCGGTGAACGGCGGGTCCTCGTCCAGCAGGTTCTTCACCCCGAACGTGGCCGTCATGTTGTCGATGCCGCTCCAGCTCACGCTGTAGTTGTAGGTGGTGTAGCTGTCCACTTCCGGATCCCACGCGGGCGGCACGTAGGTACCGTTGCGCACGCTGACCGGCAACTCGTCCCGGTAACCGTCGCGGTAGACCTGGGTCAGGCTGTGCGACCAGTCGCCGCGCTGCCACGCGAACGACAGCGTGTGCTTCCACTTGATCGGCAGGTTGTAGTAGCGCACGTAGTCGCCGACCAGGTTGTCGGTGTAGGGCAGCGTCTCCAGCCCCTTGGTCTTGAACGTATCGATGTAGCTGCCGTTGAAGTTGATGCGCCAGTTGCCCCCGGCCAGCTCGCCCATCAGGTTGCCGTCCAGCTCGATGCCCCGCATCAGGCTGCCGCCGGAGTTGATGTAGCGGCGATCGATCGCCACCACCTGGCCGCTCGCGTCGCGAATCCAGTTGGCCGCGAACACATCGTAGTTCTGGATCAGGATGTCGCGCGGCGCCGAGCGGATGGTGTTCTCGCGTTCGATCTCCCACCAGTCCAGGCTGAGGTTGAACCACTCGGTGGGTGCGAGCACCACGCCAAAGCTCTTCTGCGTGGATTCTTCCGGCTCCAGGTCGGCCTTGCCGCCAAACCACTCATCGGGGCGGATCGCGGCGCAACCGGGGATGCTGGCGTTGGCCACGCCGCCCGGGCACGACGCGGGGTCCGCGAGGTCCAGGCCGGTGTACTGGGTTTCGGTCACGCCGTTGAACAGCTGGTTGAACGAAGGCACCTTGAAGCCGGTGCTGTACGCGCCGCGGAACGCCAGCGCGTCGATCGGCTGGTACTTGAACGACACCTTCGGGTTGGTGGTGCTGCCGAAACCGTCGTAGCGGTCATAGCGGCCGGCGAGGGTGACGTCCAGGCTGTCGAACACCGGCAGGTAAACCTCGGCGAACACGGCCTTCACGTCGCGGCTCACGTCGTCCAGGATGTTGGAGTCATCGAACGGTGCATTGAAGATCGGCCGCTTGGTGACCCGCGAGTCGCCGTCGAACTTGAACTCTTCCCGGCGCAGGTCAACGCCCGCTGCGGCCAGCACGCTGCCGCCCGGCAGGGAGAAGCCCAGGCCGCCCGACAGGGTCGCGTCCACCTGGGTCATGATCGACTCGCCGCCGTACAGCATCACGCCGGTGGCGGAGGCTGCCTGCAACGCCGCCATCGCCTCCGGCGTCTGGCTCTGCCCCGGCAGCAGGAACGGGTTCAACAGGCCGCTGCCCAGCACCTGCCGCAGCGCGTCGGTGTAGTGGTAGCCGCCGCCCAGCACCGATTCGGACTTGCTGGACGCGCGCGACGCACCCACGTTGTAGTCCCACTTGCCGAAGGTGCCTTCGAACGCCGCCAGCAGGCGGTAGGAGCGCGTGTTGGTCTCGATCTGGCGGGGACCGCACGCGATGCAGCGCCAGCGGTAGGCGATAGGGGCGCCGTAGTTGAGGTTGGCCGTGCCGAAGTACGCCGCCAGCGCGTCGTAGATCATGTTGTAGGCCGCACCGGTGCTGGGGTACCAGGTAACCGGACCCAGCGACGTGGCCGCCGAGGACGTGCTGGAAGAAATCTGGTTCGGCTCGAAGGTCTTCTTGACGTCCACCTCCGACCCCATCAGTTCGATGTAGGCCTGGTGGTTGTCGCTGAGCTTGAACGTCGCGCGGCCGATGAAGTCCACGCTCTCCTGCGGCTGCTGGATGATCGCCGCCGCCGGATAGTCCCAGGCGCATGCATAGCGCGAGGCCGGCACGTTCCACATCCGGTAGGCGTACGGCCCCATCATGTCGTCGCCGCTCTCGCAGCCGGCCGCGCCGGGCAGGTTGAGGATGTTGATCGCGGTCTGGCGCGAGCCGTCCAGCGGATCGATCTGCCCGCCGCGGATGAGGGTGTTGAGCCCCGTGCCGCTCGTGCCCAGGCTGAAGACCGTCGCGAACGGCGTGCCGCGGGTGTCGGGCGACAGGCCGCGGTCGGCCTGGAAGCTGTTGGAGAAGTCGCGGTCGGTGCCGCGCAGCACTTCGTTCTTCTTGAAGCTGACCGTGCCGAACACGTTCCAGCGGTCCACGTCGATGTCGCCCCAGCCGGCGAGCACATTGCCGCGGTAGATGTTGCCGCCGCCAGCCTCGGTGACGTCGGCGAAGACCGAAGCCTCCACGCCCGTGTAGTCGGTGCGGGTGATGAAGTTGATCACGCCGCCGATGGCGTCGGTGCCGTACACCGCGGACGCGCCGTCGCGCAGCACCTCCACGCGCGCCAGGGCAGCGAACGGGATCGAGTTGAGGTCCACCGCACGGCCCTTGAGGCCATGGGTGGCCACGCGGCGACCATTGAGCAGCACCAGCGTGGCGTCGGCACCCTGGCCGCGCAGGTTGGCGCCGGAGACGCCGTTGTTGCCGCGCTGTTCCTCGTTGACGATGCCGCCGTTGCTGGCCAGGTTGTCGGACGAATTGCCCGCGATGTTGAGGTGCATCAGCAACTGCTCGGCCGACGTGATGCCCAGCGCGTCGATCTGTTCCCTCTGGATGGTGGTGATCGGCAGTTGTGCCTCCACCTCGGTGCGCTTGATGCGCGAACCCGTGATCGTGACCTTGTCCAGTTCCTTCGCCGCCCCGGCTACCGCCGTCTCCGATTGTGTCTGGGCCACCGCGACGACGGGCATGCACAGCGAAGCCAACAGTGCCGCGGCAAGTCGGTGGCGCGTTGGGGGCGGGGCTTGGATCGACATGCGGCTCTCTCCTGGATCGAGGGTTTGGACACGTGGATGCTGCGTGGGCTGCCGCATCCGTGCGGTCATTCGCCGGCCGGCGAACCGGGCATGGCCATGCGCATTCGGGTCAGTGGGTACCGAAGGGGACCGTGGCCAGGCGAGGCGTCCGCGTCGGCGGCCGTTGGCATCGCTGCCGTCCAGCAAGCCTGCGTGCGATGTCGACGATCCGATGGAGCAATCAACAGGAAACCGCGCCCGCCACGGGTGCGGCCACGACCTTCCTGCCTGAAGAATTCCCCCTGCGGACCAGCCCCAGCGCACGGAAGGCGCCCCTACGCGCAATCACTCCCCGATTGCGCGTCACACTTCCGTCATGCGTATGTGCTCGATGTAGCACACGCAGTTGGGCCGGTCAAATTTCTATTCTTGCGAACAGGGCGCCTTGGAATCAGATATTCGGGAGCACCCGACGGGACGTTACTCCTCGGGGACGCTAGCCGCGCCATCCGGCATCGTCCGCGGCAGCGGACGCGCCACCACGCTGGTGGCGGTCAGGTCGGCGGTGACGTTGCCGACGGTGGCGAACACGTCCGGGATGGTGTCCAGCGCCAGCAGCAGGCCCAGCGGCTCCACCGGCAGGCCCATCGCCTGGGTGACCGGCATGTTGGTTGCCATGAAGCTGACCTGGCCGGGCAAACCCACCGAGCCCATGCTGATCACCACCGCCAGTGCCGCACCGGCGGACAACTGCGCCACGCTCAGGTCCACGCCGTAGGCCCAGGCGATGAACGCGGCCACGCCCACGTACTGGATCGGGCTGGTGATGCGGAACAGCGATACCGCCATCGGCAACACCAGTGAGACCACACCCAGGGGGTGCCCCAGCCGGACGCGCGCGCTTTCGATCATCGCCGGCAACGAGGCCAGCGACGACTGGGTGCTGGCGGCAATGGTCTGCGCCGGCAGGATGGCCATCGCGAAACGCCGCGCCTGCTCGCCGCCAAACACCACCGCGACGGGGTAGAGCATCAGCGTGGCGATGATGTACAGCGCGCACTGCAACAGGATGTAGTAGCCGAACGCGCCCAGCATGCCGCTGCCCACCCGCGCGCAGACCGCCAGCACCAGCGCGAACACGCCAACCGGCGCGGCCCACAGCACCCAGCGCACGATCACGATCATCACGTCGGCCACCGCGTGCACCAGATCCAGCAGGCGCTCACGACGACCGCTTTCGATCCGGGTCAGGGCGAAGCCGAAGAACAGCGAGAACACCACCAATGGCAGCATCGCGCTTTGCGCCGCGGCGGCCAGCGCGTTGCTGGGGATCACCGCCGCGAACCACTCGCCCAGCGAGGACGGCACGCTCAGTTGCGCGGTGGATTCGGTCGCCGCGCGCAGCGACTCGGCCAGCCCCGGCTGGCGGGGCAGCAGTGACAGGATCAGCGGTGCGGCAATGGCGGCGAAGGCCGCGGCGGCGGACAGCAGCACCACGAACGTCACCATCGCCCGCCGCGCGGTGCGTCCCGACGCTGCGGCATCGCTGGCGGTGTTGACGCCCGCCACCACCAGGGCCGCGACCAGCGGCACGACCGTCATCTGCAATGCGTTGAGCCAGAGCCTGCCGATGGGTTGCACCACGTCGGCTGCGCGCGCGGCGAATGCAGGATCCCACCATGCCAACAGCAGTCCGATCGCGGCGCCGAGGAAAAGTCCGAGTAATACGCGGGCGGTGGTCGACACGGAAACTCCTGCGGGCAATTGCGAGGTGGCGGTCAGGGCCCAGGGTAGGGCCGGGTATTGCGGTGTGCGGGCGTGCGCTCAGCGAGCGGCATCGGGACGGGGCAGGCCCCAGGGCTGCCACAGCCGTTCGTACTGCGCCTGTGGCAGCAGGACGAACACGGGCCTGGCGTGCGGCTGCAGCCATCCCAGCAATTGCTGCATCGCCGGTTCGGCCATGGCCGTGCAGCCCGCGGTGGTCACCCCCGGTGCCTGCCACAGGTGGGCGAAGATGCAACTGCCCGCACCGGCCCGGTGTCCGGGGTTGTGCTCGATCACGAACCCCAGCCGGTAGCGCGCGTCGCCGTTGGCGTGCAGGTCGCGCCGCATCGGTTCGGTCGACCCGGCCACGGCGGCGGCGCCCACGGTGTTGGCATCGACGATGCGGTTGTAAAGCGGCGAACCCGCCACGTCGATGCAATAGTCGGAGGCCTGCATGGCCTGGTATGGCCACGTGGTGTCGGCATGTGCCGCATACCCGAACGCGGTGCCGATGCGGAACACGCCTGCGGGCGCGCGCCCGTCGCCTTCCTGCTTGGCTGGACCGTAACTGGCGTCGGCGACCGGGTGCAGGCCAATGCCCCACGCGCTGCCGGCGCGGCCCACGGTGATGTCGCCGGGCGCGCCCACCGGCTGCCACTGGCCGCCCTCCGCGGCGCGCTCAAAGCGGCGCAACTGGCCTGTCGTGGCATCCCACGTGCCCGTGGTGACCAGGACCAGCTGGCGCGCATCGCTCCAGCCCGATGTCGGGGCGCGGACGGTACTGGCGCACCCCGCCAGGAGAGCGGCGGCGAACAGCAGCGCGGTGTGGGCAAGCGTCATCGGGCGGGCTCCGGACGGGACGGCGGGCAGGTGTCGGTGGGGCAAGGCTCAGTCCTCCAGCGCATGCATGTGTTCGGCGTTGCTGTCGTACCAGCGCTGGCGCTCCGTGCTGGCTTCGCAGACCATCAGGAAGATCAGGTCCAGCAGGTGCTGCAGCGCGGACTGGTAAAGCAGCGGCTCGACGTGGCGGGCCTCGTCGTGCGCGGACACCAGCAGCGCGATGTCGGCCAGCGCGCGCAACGGGTTGGGTGTGTGCCGGGTGACCGACACCACGCGGCCGCCGTGCTCGTGGAAGCGCCGGCTGATCTGGCACAGCACGGGCTGTCGGCCGCGCTCGGAGAACACCAGCAGGACGTCGCCCGGCGCAGCGGACGCAATGCCGGCCTGCATGAGCACCGCGTCCACATAGTGCACGGTCAACACGCCCAGCATCGACAGCCGCGTAGCCAGCGCGCGCGCCGGGATCCCGTCTTCGCCCAGCCCGATGACGAAGACCTTGCCCGCGCCCTGCACCGCGGCGGCGACCTCGTCGATCCGTTCGGCGGGATTGATCAGCCGTGTCTCGGCCTCGGCCGTGGCCTTCAGCTGCCACAGCCGGCCCGCCAGTGCCGCTTGCGGGTCGTTGTCCGGTGGCGGCGTTGCAAGCGGGGTCGCAGGCTCGGCATCGCCGCGCGCCAATGCCTGTCCGATCGAGTACTTGAGGTCCGGATACCCCTTGAACCCCAGCTTCTGGCTGAACTTGACCACGCTGGACTGGCTGATCCCCAGCGCGTTGGCCAGGTGCTGCGAAGAGTAGTCGCGCAGCAGGTGCGCATTGTCGAGGATGAAGTCGGCGATGCGTCGTTCGATGGCCGACATCTGGTCGCGCTCAGCGCGGATCTTCAACAGTGGGGACAGGGCCTGGTTCATTCAGAGGGGCTCGAGGCCGCGGATCTCGCGGATGCCGAGCCCGGCGGCGTCGGTCACCGAAATCTCCGATTCGTTGAAGATCACCCCGCCATCGACGGGGTTGAACGCGCATAGTGACGGCCCGTCCAGGTCCACCTTGGTGATCGCATCGGCCTTGGCCACCGCCAGGTGCACCGCGGCGGCCACGCTGATGCTGGACTCCAGCATGCAGCCGATCATGCATTCCACGCCATGCAACGCAGCGATGTCGGCGATGCGGATCGCATTGGACAGCCCGCCGGTCTTCATCAGCTTGATGTTGATGATGTCGGCCGCGCGCATCTGGATCAGTTCGATCACCTCGGTGGGACCGAACACGCTCTCGTCGGCCATGATCGGCGTGTGCACCCGTTCGGTGACGTACTTCATGCCATCCAGGTCGCGCGCCTTGACCGGCTGCTCCACCAGTTCCAGCTGCACGCCGGCATCCTCCAGCAGGCCGATGGCGTGCACGGCCTGCTTGGCGGTCCAGCCCTGGTTGGCGTCCAGGCGCAGCAGCGCGCGGCCCTCGACCGCGGCATGGATCGCCTTGACCCGTTCGATGTCCACGCCGATGTCCTTGCCCACCTTGATCTTCAGCGACTCGAACCCGCGCTCCACGGCGTCGATCGAGTCAGCCACCATCTTCTCGATGTAGTCCACGCTGATGGTGATGTCGGTGGTGATCAGCGGGTCGCCACCACCGAGGGCCTTGTACAGCGGCACCCCGTAGAGTTGCCCGAACAGGTCATACACCGCGATTTCGACCGCGGCCTTGGCGCTGGTGTTTCGCTCGAGGGCGCCCTGGATCAACCCGGTGATGCGGTTGAGGTTGGCCACCTCCTGGCCGATCACCCGCGGCGCGATGAACTTGTCGATCGCGTCGATGATCGAGCCGTGGGTGTCGCCGGTGATCACGGCGGTGGCGGGCGCTTCGCCGTAACCCACGTGGCCGGTGTCGGTATGCACGCACACCACGATGTCCTCGACCGCCGTTACCGTGCGCAGCGCGGTCTTGAAAGGTGTCTTCAACGGGACACGCAGCATGCCGAAACGGATCTTGGTGATCTTCATCGTGCCTCGGCCGGAAGGGTTGGGTGGCAGTCAGTGGCGGGTGCGCTGGGTGGCAACGTTGCGTTGCCCATCAGTGCGGAAAACGGAATGTGCAGCATGCATCAACTTGCAGCTGGCGACAGGCCCGACAGCAGGCCGGCCATCGTCAGGCCCACGGCGGTGCCCAGCACCAGGCCCAGCGTTGCCAGCAGCACCGCCGCCGGCACCAGTGCCCGCGAATAGGTCGCCGCCAGCACCGGCGCGGTGGCGACCCCACCGATCTGCGCCAGCGAGGCGATGCCGCACAGGTGCAGGTCGAAGCGGAACAGCCGTGCCGCCAACGCGAGCAGCAGCACATGCAGGCCCAGCACGCAGAATCCCACGGCGACGAACAAGGGAGCGGTCGCCAGGCCCTCGAAGTTGCTCTGCGACGCCAGCACGGCCACCAGGCAGGCCAGCAGGGCCTGTGCCAGGGGCGCGGGCACGGGTGAGCGGGCCAGTGGCGTGTGCGCCAGCAGCAGGCCTGCGGCGGTGGCGATGATCACCGTCCATGCGGTTGCGGTCAGCAGGCCGTTGGCCGGCAGCATCGCCGCCGTCGCCGCGGCCGTGTTGCCCACGGCGAGCGCCGCGCCCAGCCACAGCAGCACGCTGCCCGGACCCGCCTCGCCTTTGGCAACGGGAACCACCTCGGGCAGCGGCGGGCGCTCGCTGGCGCGCGTCCAGCGATTGAATGCCGGCGCCAGGCGACCGGCCGAGAACAACGCCACCACCCACACGGAGTAGCACAGCGCATCGGCCAGCAGCACCGATGGCAACAGGTTGTCCGGCAGCTCGACCGATTGCTTGACCGCGACCAGGTTGGCCGAGCCGCCTGTCCAGGTGGCGCTCAGCGCCGCCAGCATCTTCCAGCCGTCATCCGGCAGGACATGGCGGAAGGCCAGGTACGCCAGCATGATCGCCACCAGGATGCTGGCCATCGCAGTGGCGAACACGGCCAGCATGCGCGGGCCCAGGGCGAGGATGGCGCGCAGGTCGCAGCCGGTCATCAGCAGGAACAGCAGCGCCGGCAGCAGTTGTGTGGTCAGCGTGCGTTGTGCCGTGGTGATGGCCGGCGTGGCCTGCCACACCCCGGTGACTGCCAGGGCGGTCACGAACAGGTAGGTCAGGACGATCGGCGGCAGGGTGGAGAACAGCCGCCAGCCGTAGCGTTGTTCCAGGGTCGGGAACAGGCCGGCCGACAGCAGCAGGATCGCCAGGTAAGGCCACACCGTTTCGATCATTCATGTCCCCTGGCGCGTCGGCCCAATGCCAGGCGAAGACTGCCCGGCGGCTCGACTGGAATCGTTACGGAATAGGAACTTCAATCGACAATTAAGTCAAGAATAAATTATTGTCAAACGGGCGTGGCAGGGCGCGTGCGTGCTGGAAGACGCGAATCACAGGAAGTGGAGACGACACCTGGGCGTGGCTGCGCAGCAGGATCCGCGCACGGCCGCGGCGATGCCGCCATACGCGTGTCCGTCTGGAGCGCCCTCGGGGACGGGAAACAAAAATGGCCAGGCAAATGCCTGGCCATTTGGAAAAGTGGTGGAGCCAGGGAGGATCGAACTCCCGACCTCGTCATTGCGAACGACGCGCTCTCCCAGCTGAGCTATGGCCCCACGGCAGGCGGCATTATACGGATGTCGTTGCGTTGTCGCCAGTCGTCAACAAGGGGCCCAGCGTCGGCTCCAGCACGGCACGTCGCCAGCCGCCGAGGGCGCTGGGCCACTCCCCGGTGTCCATCAGCGCTTCCAGCCACCGGCGCGACGCGAGCACCCCGTCAGGCAAGTCCAGTTCGCGGCTACGCGCGGCCACCGCGTCCTGCAGGCGACGCAGCAGATGCTTGTCGCGGGTTTCCGCCTGGCGCGCATCGGGCGCTTGCGCCTCGTCGGCCAGCGGCGTCTGCAACGCCTGCCAGACGGCATCGGCCAGTTTGCGCGGCGCCTTGGGCTGGCTGTCGAACACGCGCAGCAGTCCGCCAAGGTCGATGGGCGGATTGCGCGCCAGGTTGACTGCCAGTTCGTTGTCCAGGATCCAGGTGCGCGGGCGGTCGTGGGTGCGTGCGTACTGGTCGCGCCAACGCAGCAGTCGCAGCAGGCGTCGTTGCACATCGGGCTCAAGGAAGCCGGCACTGCGCAGCGACAGGTGCGGCCAGCGCTCCGGGCCTTCGGCCATGGCGTTGGCCAGGGTTCGGGCCGCGTCTTCTTCCAGCCATGCCAGGCGCCCCGTGCGCTGCAACTGGTCGGCCAGCACGTCATGCATCTCGAACAGGTGGCGCACGTCGTCGGCGGCATACTCCAACTGGGCCGCCGACAATGGGCGCCGCAACCAGTCCGACCGCGTCTCGCCCTTGGCCAGGGCGGTGCCCGTCAACTGTTCCACCAGCTTCTGGTAGCCCACTCCGCTGCCGATACCCGCCATCGCCGCGGCCGCCTGCGTGTCGAACAAGGGGGTCGGCACGACCCCGCAGGTGTGCCGGAAGGCCACGAGGTCCTCGCTGGGGCTGTGCATCACCTTGAGGATGCGGGTGTCGGCCAGGATGCCGGTCAGTGCCTCGGCCATCCCCGGGACCAGTGGGTCGACCAGCAGGATGTCGTCCGGGGCCAGGCTGCCACGGCCCGTGTCCAGCGCGATCTGCACCAGCGCCAGTTGCGGCCAGAAGGTGCGCTCGCGGATGAACTCGGTGTCCAGCCCGATGCGGCCCGGGCGTTGGGCAAAGTGCGCCTGCAGCGCGGCGGGGTCGTTGATCCAGATGGGCACGGGGCGGTCGTTCACGCAATCGGGTTGCCGGGGCGGGCGACAATAGCCTACTTTCAGCCGGGCCGGCATGTGGCGCGGCCGGGCAGGAGAGGGCAATTGCGGGGATTCGTGGTGGTGGGCATGGTGGCGACGCTGTTGCTGGCGGGGTGTTCCCGCGAGCAGGGTGACGGCCATGGACGTGCCGCTGATTCGCCCGCCAAGGGCCCCCATCCCCTGGTCACCGTCAGCGAGGACCAGGCCGTGTCGCCGGTGGGGCCGTGGCATCCGGCCGCCGTGGAGGTGACCGACGCCAATGCAGCGTCGCTGGCGAAGCAGGCTGAAGCGGCCCTTGGCGAGGGCAACCTGTATGCCGATTCGCATAGCGCACTGCCGATCCTGCTTGCCCTGGCCCGGCATGCCCCCAGCGACAACGCGGTCGCCGCAGCACTGTCGCGGGCGACCCGCGCGCTGCTGCAGCAGGGCGACACGGCCCTTGCCGCGATCGATTCCGACCCTGACGCACTGCGTGGCGCCCACGAGGTGGCCGCCGTGGCGCGCAGCATCGCGCCCGCCGACGAGGCGGTGCAGGCGTACCTCGGTCGGGTGGACCGTGCAGAAGCGGCCGCCAACGCCAACCGCAGCGGTGAACGCGCACTGGTTGCGGGCGAGGTGGGAGAGGATGGCAAGGCTGGAGCGCTGCAGCAGTTCCGGCAGGCGTTGCAGTGGCGCCCCGGCGACGCCCGCGCCCAGCAGGGACTCGCGGCCGCCGAAAGCCAGTTGATCCGGCGCGCTGAGCAGGCGGCGGAGAAACATGACTATGCCGCCGCGGAGCGCTGGCTCGGATCCGCCGGCAAGGTGCGCGGCGACCTGGGCACCGTTGACCATGCCCGCGCCCAGATCGCCCAGCGGCGCGCGGCACGCATTCGCGAGCTGCGCGACCTCGCCATCGCCGCATTGGCCAAGGAGGATGGCCTGGACGTGGCGCGGGGCCACCTGGCGTCGCTGCTGCGCATCGCGCCCAGTGGCGATCCCGCCGCCGTCGAGTTGCGCCAGCGGATCGAACTGGCTTCGCACTACGGCATGTTCCGTCCCGGGCAGGTGTTCACCGAGGCGCTGCGCAACGGCGGCCGCGGCCCGCAGATGGTCGTGGTGCCGCACGGCGCCTTCCGCATGGGCGCTGCCGAAGGTGAGCCCGATGCCACCGATGCCGAATACCCCGCCCGCAACATCCGCTTTGATCGTGGCGTCGCCTTGGCCCGCACCGAGGTCACCGTCGACGAGTTCGGTCGTTTCGTGGCGGCCACCGGCTACCGTTCGCGCGCCGAGCGCCGAGGCTATTCCACCGCCTACGACGAGCGCAGCGGCAACCTGGTGCGCCGGAGCAGGGTGGACTGGCGCTCGGACTACGCGGGCAAGCCCGCGGCCGGGCACATGCCGGTGCTGCACGTGAGCTGGCAGGACGCGCACGCCTACGCCGAGTGGCTGGCCGAGCAGACCGGCCAGCGCTATCGCCTGCCCAGCGAAGCCGAGTTCGAATACGCGTTGCGGGCGACCAGCGTGTCGCGTTTCCCGTGGCCGGGCGAGGTCCCTCCGCCGGGGGCAGGCAATTTCACCGGCGGCAAGGACGAATCGCCCAGCGGCAGGAAGTGGCGCAACGCCTTCAAGGGGTACGGCGACGATGCCTGGGGACCGGCGCTGGTTGGTGGTTATTCAGCGAATGCATTCGGCCTTCACGACCTTGCCGGCAATGTAAGCGAGTGGGTGGCGGACTGCTGGCACGACACCTACCGCCGCGCACCCGACGATGGCCAGGCCTGGGTGAACCCGGGGTGTCGCGCGGCGGTGGTACGGGGTGGCTCCTGGGCCAGCTCGCCCGCGCAGACCCGGTCCGCATGGCGGCTGGGCAGCGACCGTAACACCACCAATGCCCGTGTTGGCTTCAGGGTCGCGCGGGAGATCTGATCTCCGGGAGCGTGTGGCATGAGGATTGACCCCTTGGGCGGACAGCGCCAGTCAGGACGGCAGCGGCGCGGTGGCGGCATCCGCTGGTGGATCCTGGTTCTGTTCGCCGGTTACGCGGCGTGGCAATGGTTCGGCAATGCCGAGGTCGACCCCTACACCGGGGAGAGGGCGCACTACGGCGTGTCGGAGAAGGAAGAGGTCCAGCTGGGCGCACAGGCCTTCCAGGAGGTCCTGGGCGAAGCACAGGCGCAAGGTGCCTTGTTGCCGCCCGATGCCGAAGTCAGCCAGCAGATCCGCACCATCGCGCAGCGGCTGGTGAGCCGCGTGCCGCAGGTCACGGCCGACATGGCGGCGGCCAACCAGCAGGCCGTGCCGACCTCGCACCAGGGTTTCCAATGGGACGTGGCCGTGATCCAGTCCGACCAGGCCAATGCCTTCTGCCTGCCCGGCGGCAAGATGGCGGTGTACACCGGCCTGATCCCGGTGGCCCAGAGCCAGGACGCCATGGCGGTGGTGATGGGCCATGAAATCGCCCATGCCCTGCTGCGCCATGGCTCGCAACGCATGGCACAGCAGAAACTGGTGCAGATGGGGCAGATGGCGACCAGCGCGGCGATCGGGAACATGGACCCGCAGCAGCAGCAGTCGCTGATGGCGGTGTTTGGTGCCGGTGCGGAGTACGGCCTCATCCTGCCTTACGGGCGCAACCACGAAACCCAGGCGGACGAGGTGGGCCTGATGCTGGCCGCGGCGGCGTGTTACGACCCGCAGCAGGCCATCCCGCTGTGGGAGCGCATGTCCGCACTCGGCAGTGGCGAACGACCCTCCGAATTCGCCTCCACCCACCCCGATCCGGCCAACCGCATCCAGCACCTGCAATCGCTGATGCCGCAGGCGCTGGCCTTCCGCGCCAAGTACTGCCAGTAGGGCGCTCCCGCCATGCATTGGCCTGCAGGGCGGTGTGCCCGTCGCAGCCGATACCGGAAACGTCCAACGGATGGCGTTTCAGGATCGCATCGGAGCCGGAAGCAGGAAGCCGGCGCTGGGCCGGCTTCGGTGTACGTACTGGCGGTGTCGGGTTGCGCGGGACTCAGCGCCCGCGCTTGCTGTCCGCGGGCGGCTTGCGCGCGGGGCCGGCGGGAGTGCCCACGCTGCCCGTAAGGTTCTGCTGGAAATCCTTCCACATGGCCAGGTTGCGTTCGGTCAGCTGGTTCATCAACGACCACGGTGTCTGGCCCAGTACCCCGCCCACCTGGCTGCGGAATTGCTGCTGCTGGTCCAGGAATACCTGCATCGAGCGTTCCAGGTAACTGCCCATGAAGCCCTGCAGCGAATCGCCGTAGAAGCGGATGATCTGGCTCAGCAGTTGCGTGGAGAGCACAGGCTCACCGTCCTGCTCGTGCTCGGCGATGATCTGCAACAGCACCTGGCGGGTCAGGTCATCGCCGGATCGCGCATCGCGCACCTCGAAATCCTCGCCATCGACGATGAGCTGGCGCACGTCCTCGATGGTGATGTAGCTCGAGATCTCGGTGTCGTAGAGACGACGATTCGGGTACTTCTTGATGACGCGGGTCGAGGCCATCGAGCGGAAACTCTAAATCGTGATGCCCTGCAGCATGGCGCAGCACGCGTGGCCTTGCAACTGGCCGCCGGGACGGTGGCCGCCGCCACGGAAATGACGCGGCCGGCATCGGGTGCCGGCCGCGGTCCGCCCTGGTCCGGTGCCGGGCACCGGTCGTCCCCCGTGGCGGCTTACCAGCCCATGTGGTGGCCGCCATTGATGTCGAGGTTGCTGCCGGTGATCCAGCCGGCCTCCTCGGCGGCCAGGAAGCCCACGCCGTAGGCGATCTCCTCCGGGGTGCCCAGCCGTCCAGTCGGTATGTCGGCCACGATCTTCGCACGCACGTCCTCGGGCACGGCCATCACCATGTCCGTGGCGATGTAGCCGGGGGAAATGGTGTTGACCGTGATGCCCAGCTTGGCGCTCTCGCGCGCGAGTGAAATGGTGAAGCCGTGCATGCCGGCCTTCGCCGCGGCGTAGTTGGCCTGGCCATACTGGCCCTTCAGCCCGTTGATCGAACTGATCTGGATGATGCGGCCCCACTTGCGGTCGCGCATGCCCTCGATCACCGGGCGCGTCACGTTGAACACGGAGTTGAGGTTGGTGTTGATCACCTCGGTCCACTGTTCGGGCTTCATCCGGTGGAACGTACCATCGCGGGTGATGCCCGCGTTGTTGACCAGGATGTCCACCGGGCCGAGTTTCTGCTCGATCTCGTGCACCATCGCCGCGGCGTCCGCGGGTGATGTCACGTCACCTTTCACCAGCGTCACGTCATAGCCGTCGGCCTTCATCCGATCCTGCCAGGCCTTGGCTTTTTCCTCGTTGCGGTAGTTGGTGGCCACCTTGTGGCCCATGTCCGCCAACTTCTTCACGATGGCGGTGCCAATCCCGCCCGTGCCTCCGGTCACCAGTGCAACGCGCGCTTGCATGCCTTTCCTCCTGGCCGCGACCATGCGGCTGCGCCTCGATACTAGCCCCGAGTCGTGAAATTTTGATGTTGCATTGCGGCGACTTTGGTCGCGGCCCCGGCGGGGATGCGGCGCGGATCGAAATGCGTGCGCGCCGCAGCCAGCATCGTTGGCACGTCGGCCGCCGCGGAAAGCGCGTGCGGCGGTTGGCCGAGTGCGGCCCAGGCCCCGCGCAGTGCGGGCAGGGGATCGGCAGGATCCACCGGATGCGCCGCATCGGACTTGGACAGCTTCCGGCCGTGGGCATCCAACACCAGCGGCAGGTGGGCATAGCGGGGCCGCGGCAGGCCGAGCGCCTGCTGCAACAGGATCTGCCGCGGCGTGGAATCGAGCAGGTCGGCCCCGCGGACCACGTCGGTGATGCCCTGTTCGGCGTCGTCCACCACCACGGCCAACTGGTAGGCCCAGCAGTCGTCGGCGCGCCGCAACACGAAGTCGCCTACTTCGCGGGCCACATCCTGCCGTTGCGGCCCCTGGATCGCATCGTCGAAGGCGATGACGGCCGTGTCGGGCACGCGCAGCCGCACGGCAGGATCCGCACGGGGTGCGGTGGCCACGCAGGTCCGGTGGATGCCCCGCGTGGCGCCCAGCGCGGCGCGGCTGCAGTGGCAGACGAAGGCCTGTCCGCTGGCCAGCAACCGGTCCAGCGCGGCCTGGTACAACGCGCCGCGCTGGCTCTGGAACACCACGGTCCTGTCCGGATGCAGCCCGAACGCCGCCAGGGCCGCCAACTGCCGGCGGGCGGCCCCCGGCACCTCGCGCGGCGCGTCCACGTCCTCCATGCGCACCAGCCATTCGCCCCCCGCATGCCGCGCCAGCAGCCAGCTGCCAAAGGCAGCCAGCAGGGAGCCGGCGTGCAGGTCGCCGGTCGGCGACGGGGCGAAGCGCCCTCGATACGGGGTGGCGGGGGCGGGCGTGCTCACGCGGGCAGGTGCGGCGACGGAAGCGGCAAAGCGGGCGGGTTCACTTGAAATCCATGCGAGACTGCCACACTTTTGCCATAGCCGCGCATGGTGCGCGACAGGATTGCAAGCATGTTCAAGCGGATCGTACTTTTCCTCGCCACCAATCTCGCGGTGCTGGCGTTGCTGAGCATCGTCATGTCGGTGCTGCAGAACGTGTTCGGCGTGACGCTGGGCAACGATGGCGCGCTGCTGGTGATGGCCACGGTGTTCGGCTTTGGCGGTTCGCTGATCTCGCTGATGATGTCCAAGTGGGTGGCCAAGCGCGGCACGGGCGCGCACGTGATCGAGCAGCCGGGCAACGAGGCCGAACAATGGCTGGTCAGCACGGTGCGTCGCCAGGCCGAGGCCGCCGGCATCAAGATGCCGGAAGTGGCCATCTATGACGCGCCGGAGATCAATGCATTCGCCACCGGCCCCAGCCGCAACAACTCGCTGGTCGCGGTGTCCACCGGCCTGCTGCGCGCCATGAACCGTGACGAGGCAGAGGCGGTGCTGGCCCACGAGGTCAGCCACGTGGCCAACGGCGACATGGTGACCATGGCATTGGTGCAGGGCGTGCTCAACACCTTCGTCATCGTGCTGGCCCGCGTGGTCGGTCGCGTGGTGGACGGCTACCTCAACGGCAACCGCGGCGAGGGCCCTGGCATTGGCTACTACGTGACCGTGTTCGTGCTGGAGATGGTGTTTGGCCTGTTCGCCAGCATGATCGCGATGTGGTTCTCGCGTTACCGCGAGTTTCGCGCCGACGCCGGTGGCGCCAACCTGGCCGGTCGCCAGAAGATGATCGCCGCGCTGGAGCGCCTGTCGCAGACCTACGGGGAAAACACCCTGCCCAAGCAGGTGGCGGCGTTTGGCATCAGTGGGGCCGTCGGCCACGGCCTGCGCAAACTGCTGATGAGCCACCCCCCGCTGGCCGAGCGCATCGAAGCGCTGCGCAATGCGCCTGTCCAGCCCGTGCGCACCACCGTGGTCAGTTAAGCCCCGGTACCCGCGCGGCATGGAAGAAGCCCGCCAAAAGGCGGGCTTCTTCGTTTTCGCTGGTTTGGGCGCTCGTCGGGCCGCAGCGGTTTCAGGCCCGGAGGGTGGCGCGATCGGTGGAGATTGGCGCCCGGCCTCAGAACTCGTAGTCCATGCTCGTGCTGGCCGTGGCCAGGAAGTGGCCCTGAGCATAGTCCACCCCGGCGCCAAACAGGATGGACATGCTGCCGGCGTCCTGCACGAACTCGGCAATGGTCATCTTGCCCAGTTCGCGCGCCTTTGCGGCCATCTCGCGGACCCGGGCCTGGTGGTCGGCGTTGCCCGACAGGTCCTCCATGAACGCGCGGTCGAACTTGAGCACGGATGCATCGAAGTGGCTGAGCATCTGGAACGAGTTGAGGCCGCTGCCAAACTGCTCCAGGCAGACCCGCACGCCCAGCCGCGCCAGCCGCGCCTGGAAGGCCTGGGCGGCCCGCAGGTGGGTGAACACCTTCGACTCGGGGATCTCGACGATCAGCAGGCGACCGTCAGTGCCGTGCGCGGACAACTGCTCCTCGATGTGCCGGGCCAGCGCGTCGTCCTGCAGCGAGTGCTCGGTCACCTTCACCAGCAGGGTGGTCTCGTGGCCGGCTCGTGCGCGCTCACTGATCAGGCTGATGGCATTGCCGACGACCCAGTGGTCGATTTCCCGCATCAGGCCGTTGTCTTCGGCGATCTGCAGGAAGGTCAGCGGTTGCACGATCTCGCCGTGCTCGCCACGCAAGCGCAGGAAGGCCTGATACATCTCGCGCGGCTCGCCGTGCAGGCCGATCAATGGCTGGAAATGCATCAGCAGGCCGTTCTTGTCCAGCGCGTCGCGGATGCGCTGGACCCATGCAGCCATCCGTTCCTGTTCGGCGCGGTCAACCGCTCCCGGATCGAACAGGTCTACCCGGTTGCCGCCCACGCCGATGGCGGACTGCACGCTGGCGGCGGCCTTGCCGAGCACGGCGGTCATGCTGGCGATGCGCTGGCTGATTTGCACGCCGCCGACGCTGACGGTGATGTTGAGGGAGCCGTCGCCAACCTCCAGCACCGCATCGGCAAAGGCGGCGCGCAGCTGTTCGGCAAGCGCCACGGTCGCCGCGTGGTCGGCGCCGGGGCGCAGTACGGCAAACTGGTGCTCGCCAAAGCGGGCAGCGACGTCTTCCGGGCCAAGTGCCCGGTGCAGACGTTCCGCGCAGGCCGCGATCAGGTCGTCCGCGGCACCCAGGCCGATTTCCTGCACCAGCCGTGCGTAGTGATCGGGTTCCACCAGCAGCAGGCCATGCTGGGTGGCATTTTGCGCGGCGTCAGCGACCGTATCTTCCAGCTTGCGCAGGAAAGTCTGGCGATTGAGCAGGCCGGTGACCTGATCGCGCTGGCGCAGCTCTTCCAACAGTGTTTCGTCCACCATGCCGGTGTCCTGCCGGCGCAGGATCAGCTGCTGGCAGGGCTCGCCCTCATAGGTGGCGGCGGTGAACTCCATCACTGCGGGAAATCGGGCCCCGTCCAATGTCTGCGCTTGTATCTCGTGCCGCGGCGGCGGCGGCTCACCCTTGGACAGCGACTTGAGCAGCGTTTTGAAACCGTCCACGTACTGGGGCGCCACCAGGTCCAGCAGCGACATACCCTCGATGTCCTCGAAGGTGTCGAAGTCGAACATCTCCAGATAGGCCGAATTGGCCCGGATGTGCATGCCTTCGTGGATGTACGCGATGGGGTCGCGGGAGGACTCGATCAGCGCGTCGCAGCGACGCTCGGTTTCGCGTACGTGGTTTTCCAGTCGGCGCAGGGAGCGCCGCGCCTCGAGGTCGGTCCAGCGGGCGCGCACCACGTACTCGATCTGCGCTGGGCGGTCGCGCACGACCACGCCGCAGGCGCCCAGGTCGGTGGCCTCCTGCAGCCTGGCGTCGTCGATGGTGCCGAACAGCACGATCAGCGGAAGGTCCTTGCCGGTGGCGTCCACCAGCACGCCCACGCGCGCCAACGGGATGCCGCGGGCGGCATGGTCGGCGATGATCAGGTCCGGCGTCTGGCCATCGAGCAGCGCCTTCAACTCGTCTTCGTTTTCCGGGCGAGTGGGGCGCACGGCGATGCCGGCATTGCGCAACCCACTGACAATGGCTTCCGCGGCTTCGACGCTGTCGTCGACGATGAGCAGGCGCAGGGCTTTGTCTTTGCCTATTTGCATGGCGATGTCCATGGGGTTTTGTTATGCCACGAAGGGCGGCGGGCGTCCATCCGGCATTCCCGGGGCTCCGGGTGCGTCCGCGGATTCGCGCGGGCGGCTGGCCTGCTCAGAGGGGGCGCTTGCCGGGGTCGCCGGCCACTTCGCGCACCAGTCGCGGTACCAGGTAGCCGGACAGTCGCTTGGCCAGGCCCGCATGCAGTGCGCGCGCCCGGTCGTCGTCGACTTCGAAGTGGGCGGCGCCCTGGACCCGGTCCAACTGGTGCAGGTAGTAGGGCAACACGCCCGCGGCCATGCCCCGCTCGCTGAGGTCGGCCAGTGCGTCGACTGAATCGTTGACCCCGCGCAGCAGCACCGCCTGGTTCAGCAGGTGCGCGCCAGTGGCGCGCAGGTGGCCCAGTGCGGCATCAACCTGGCCGTCGAACTCGTTGGCGTGGTTGGCGTGCAGCACCACCGTCACCGGCCAGGGCAGGGCATCCAGCCAGGCCAGCAAGGCCTCGTCCACGCGTTGGGGCAGCACGACCGGCAACCGGGTGTGGATGCGCAGGCGCCGTACATGTGGCACCGTCGCCAGCGCGTCGGTCAGTTCGGCCAGCTTGTGGGTGGCCAGCGACCATGGGTCTCCGCCGGACAAGATGACCTCGTGGAGGGAGGCATCGGCGCGGATCAGGTCGATGGCACCCTGCCAACCGCCTGCGGCCGCGGTCTCTTCGGCATAGGGGAAGTGGCGGCGGAAGCAATAGCGGCAGTTGATCGCGCAACTGCCGGTGGTGACCAGCAGGGCGCGGCCGTTGTACTTGCGGATCACCCCGTCGCCGGCCTTGGCGGCGCCGTCGCCCACCGCATCCAGGCTGAAGCCGGGCATCGGTCGCATCTCGGCGTCCAAGGGCAGGACCTGGCGCAGCAGCGGGTCGCCGGGGTCGCCGTGGCGCATCCGTGCCACGAAGCCGCGCGGTACCCGCAGCGGGAACTGTGCGGCGGCATCGACCGACAGGTCGGGCACCTGATCCTCCAACCCCAGCAGCGTCAACAGCTCGCGCGGGTCGCGCACGGCGTCGCGCCACAGCTGTTGCCAACCGGGGGGCGTGAAAGGGACAGGCTGCATGGGGAGGGGGGCAGCGGGTATCATGGCCTACTGTTTTCGCGCCGAATGGGCCCTGGTGGGCGACGGCGCGGACCGACATTCTAGCCGGCTCCGGCGTTGCGCGCCGTGGCGGCAGCCCATTCCAGACAAAAAAATAGCACCCAGGAGTTGCACCATGGCCAGCCTTGGCATGAACGACGTGAAGAACGGTCAGAAGATCCTCGTCAACAATGACCCGTGCGTCATCACCGAGACCGAATACGTCAAGCCGGGCAAGGGCCAGGCCTTCACCCGCGTGAAGTACCGCAACATCAAGAACGGCCGCGTGCAGGAAATCACCATGAAGGCGACCGACTCGCTGGAAGTGGCGGACGTGGTCGATACCGACATGCAGTACCTCTACGCCGATGGCGAATACTGGCACTTCATGAACCAGGAGAGCTTCGAGCAGGTGCAGGCCGACAAGGCCGGCATGGGCGGCGCCGAGAAGTGGCTCAAGGGCGAGGAAGAGTGCGTGGTGACGCTGTGGAACGGCACCCCGATCGCCGTGCAGCCGCCGAACTTCGTGGAGCTCAAGATCACCGAGACCGATCCGGGCGTGAAGGGTGACACCGCCGGCACCGGCGGCAAGCCGGCCACCCTGGAAACCGGCGCCGTGGTCCGCGTGCCGCTGTTCGTGGGCACGGATGAAGTGATCAAGGTGGACACCCGCTCGGGCGAGTACGTCTCGCGCGTGAAGTAATGTCGCCGGGGGCGGCGTGCCGCCCCGGTGAATCCGCGCCGCCGCGACCGGGCGGCGCGATGCTGCCTGCCGCGTGGCCTGCACCCCGCTGTCATGCGCCCGGTGCAGCCTGCCGGAACACGGCCCTGACAGGAATGCCCGATGACGACCCATGCCGCCCCCGAAGCCTGTGACCTTCTGATCGAAGCCGGCTGGGTGGTGCCGGTCGTCCCGCACGGGGTGGTGCTGGAAGACCATGCGGTGGTGGTCACCGGTGGCGTGGTGCAGGCGGTACTGCCGCGCCCGCTGGCCCGCCAGCGCTTTTCCGCCCGCGAGGTCGTGTCCCGCCCGGACGGTGCGCTGATCCCCGGGTTGGTGAATGCCCACACCCACAACCCGATGACGCTGCTGCGCGGCGTGGCCGACGACCTGCCGCTGATGCAGTGGCTGCAGGGCCACATCTGGCCGATCGAGGCCGAGGTGATCGGGCCGGAGTTCGTGGCCGACGGCGTCAGCCTGGCCATCGCCGAGATGCTGCGCGGTGGCACTACCTGCGCCAATGAGAACTATTTCTTCCCCGACGTGCAGGCCGCGGTGTACAAGCGCCACGGTTTCCGCGCCGTGGTGGGTCTGCCGGTGATCGACTTCCCCACCGCATGGGCGCGCACCTCGGACGAGTACTTCGACAAGGCCGCCGAAGTGCATGACCAGTGGCGCGACGATGCGCTGGTCGCCACCGCCTTCGCCCCGCATGCGCCGTACACGGTGTCGGACGCCAACTTCGAGCGCATCCGCATGCTGGCGGACCAGTTGGACGTGCCGGTGCATTGCCATGTGCACGAGACCGCGCACGAGACCGAAGAGTCGCAGGAAAAGCACGGCCAGCGCCCCTTGGCACGGCTGGACCGCCTGGGCCTGGTCAACGACCGCCTGATCGCCGTGCACATGACCCAGCTGACCGATGCCGAGATCGCGCTGTGCGCCGAGCGCGGCGTCAGCGTGGTGCATTGCCCCGAATCCAACCTCAAGCTCGCCTCGGGTTTCTGTCCGGTGGGCAAGCTGCAGCAGGCCGGCGTCAACTTCGCCATCGGCACCGACGGCTGTGCCAGCAACAACGACCTCGACATGTTCGGCGAGACGCGCACCGCGGCGCTGCTGGCCAAGGCCGTGGCCAATGACGCCTCCGCGCTGGATGCGGCCAGCGCGCTGCACGCCGCCACCCTGGGCGGTGCGAAGGCGCTGGGCCTGGACCAGCGCGTGGGCAGCATCGAGGCCGGCAAGCACGCCGACCTGGCCATGGTCGACCTGGGCCAGCTGGAAACCCAGCCGCTGCACCACGTGATTTCGCAGCTGGTGTACGCCGCGGGCCGCCAGCAGGTCAGCGACGTGTGGATTGGCGGCAAGGCCAAGCTGCGCCAGCGCGAGCTGGTCGGCATCGACCTGGCCGAACTCATCGCCAACGCCCGCCAGTGGCGCGCGCGCATCGCCTCCATCCGGATCTCCTGATGACCACGCAGACCGAGTCGCACGACACCAATTTCAACCAGGCCGAGCTGGACAAGTTCGGTGCGCTGGCCAACCGCTGGTGGGACCCCAACGGCCCGCAGAAAGCGCTGCATGCGTTGAATCCGGCGCGTCTGGCGTACGTGGCCGGCCGCATCACGTTGCGTAACGCGGAGGTGCTGGACGTGGGCTGCGGCGGCGGCCTGCTGAGCGAAGCTCTGGCCCATGAAGGTGCGCACGTCACCGCCCTCGACCTGTCGCCCGAGCTGGTCAAGGTGGCGCGCCTGCACGGCCTGGAATCAGGGCTGAAGGTGGATTACCGCGTGCAGTCGGTGGAGTCGCTGGCGGTGGAGAAGGCCGGCCACTTCGATGCCATCACCTGCATGGAGATGCTGGAACACGTGCCCGATCCGGCCGCCATCATCCACGCCTGCGCCACGCTGCTGAAGCCGGGTGCCAAGCTGTTCCTGTCCACGCTCAACCGCACGCCGGCCGCATTCGCGCTGGCCATCGTCGGCGCCGAGTACGTCGCGCGGCTGTTGCCCAAGGGCACCCACCAGTACCGCGATTTCATCAAGCCGTCCGAACTGGCGGCATGGCTGCGCGCCGCCGGCCTGCAACTGGAGGATGTGAGCGGCCTGATGTACGAGCCTTGGCGCAACGCCGCGCGCATCATCAGCCGCACTGATATCAACTACCTGGCCTGCGCGGCGAAGCCGGCATGAACCACGCGTGTTTCCCCAAGGCGGTGCTGTTCGACCTGGACGGCACGCTGCTGGACAGTGCCCCGGACATGCTCGCCGCCACCAATGTGATGCTGGCCGCGCGCGGGCGGGCTCCAATGACGCTCGATGCCTTGCGTCCGCATGTATCGAAGGGTGCGCGCGCGATGATCGGCGCTGCGTTTCCTGATGTTGATGTGGCCGAACGCGAGGGCTGGGTGCCGGAGTTCCTGGAGCACTACGGCAGCGAACTGGGCCGCCATGGCGCGCCATTCGACGGAATCGAAGCGATGCTGACGACCCTGGAAGCCGCCGGCTGCATCTGGGGCATTGTCACCAACAAGCCCGAGTATCTGGCGGCGCAATTGGTGCCGCTGCTGGGTTGGGAAGACCGCTGCGCAGTACTCATCGGTGGCGATACGCTGCCGGTGCGCAAGCCCGACCCGTTGCCGTTGCTGGTCGCGGCCGAGCGAATCGGCATCGCAGCCACGGATTGCGTGTACGTGGGGGATGACGAGCGCGACATCGTCGCGGCCCGCGCGGCGGGCATGCCGTCGGTGGTGGCGTTGTGGGGCTACCGCTTGCCCGGCGACCAACCCGCCGACTGGCGCGGCGACACGATGGTCGAACAGCCCGACATGCTGTGCGACGCCCAACGATGGCCGTCGCCGTGACGAACCCGTCGGACAACCCCTCACTGCCGGACAACGCCGCGGCGCCCGACAGCTTCATCGACAAGTGGCTGGCGCGATGGCCCGAATGGTCCGTCGCGCAGGTATTCATTCCGCCCCTGCAGCGAGGGATGTGGCTGGCCTGGGCCGCCCTGCAGCAGGAACTGACCGACGCGGCGTGGGGGGGCGGGGATGCCCGTCCCGGCGAGGCCAAACTGGGCTGGTGGCAGGAGGAACTGGAGGGGTGGAGCAGAGGCGTGCGCCGCCACCCGCTGGGGCAGGTCCTGCAGGGGCTGCCCGGTGACTGGCTGAGTTTGGCGCGCATGCTGCCAGCCTTGCGCGACGGCCGGGAGCAGCCCACGGATGCCGCGCACGCATGGCGCCAGGTGGAGACGGTGGCGCAGGCATTCGCCCGGGTCGATGTCATGCTGCAGAACGGTTCGGCCGGGTTGTCGCAGGCCCCTGCCGCCGGTTTCGTGGCCCCCGTCAGCCTGCAGTTGCTGCACGCGCGGCTGCTGGCGGCAGGCGAGATGGCGGTGCCGTTGCAGGAACTGTCCCGGGCCGGGCAGGGCGATGCGACCCGGACGTGGGCGCAGCACCTGGCTCAACGTTCAGCGCAGAACGCGCCTGGGGTAGCAGGATCGCTCCGCGACGTCGCGCCAGACGCGCAGGCAGGCCTGCCGCGGTTCCGTCGGGTGATGGCGGCGCTGGCCCAGCACCGCCTCAGGCAGGGCGATGCCGCCCGGCCACTGCCCGCCTGGCGCGCATTGCTGGTGGCGTGGCGGGCCGCACGGAACTGATCGTTCCGACCGCGTTCGCGGTACCGTGCTGCCAGGTCGATAGAATGAGTCGCGTTGCGATTCCCCCATCCATCCCCATATCCCTCGCCGTGACCACTTCCATCAATCCGCCCCGCATCCTCCCCGACGTTGCGTTCGACGCCGCGGCCGCGGCGCGTCCGCTGGACTGGGTGGGAATGTCGAACATCGCATTGCCGCTGAATGTCGCCTCGGGCACCGGAGAGACCCTGCAGGTCGCCGCCTCGGCCGACGTGGCGGTGAACCTGGCCAAGGCGGATGCGCGTGGCATCCACATGTCGCGCCTGTACCTGGAGCTGCAACACGCCTTCACCGGCGAAGTGCTGACGCCCGCCGGGTTGCGCCGCGTGCTGCAGACGCTGGTGGATACCCAGGCAGGCTTGTCGAGCGCGGCGCGCCTGGTGCTGCGCTACGAGCACTTGCTGTTGCGCCCGGCACTGGCCAGCGAGCACGCAGGCTGGAAGCGCTACCCGGTCGAGATCGACGCGCGACTGGAAGACGGGCACCTGCATCTGGGCCTGCGTTTTGCGCTGGAGTATTCCAGCACCTGTCCGGCATCGGCGGCGCTGTCGCGCCAGATCAATGCCGAACGCTTTGCCGAGGACTTCGCCGACGCACGGCCGATGTCGACCGCCGTGGTCCGCGACTGGCTGGCGTCGCCGCGTGGCCTGGCGGCCACGCCGCATGCGCAGCGCAGCCGGGCGGATGTCCACGTCGCGCTGCGCCCCGCCTTCGACGAGTTGCCGCTGGGACACCTGATCGACGAGCTTGAGCGTGGCCTTGCGACCCCGGTGCAGACCGCGGTCAAGCGCGAGGACGAGCAGGCATTCGCCCGCCTCAATGCCGACAACCTGATGTTCTGCGAGGACGCCGCGCGCCGTGTCGCGGCGGTGCTGTCGGGTGATCCGCGCGTTGAGCGTTTCGACGCCACCGTCTCGCATTTCGAGAGCCTGCACGCGCATGACGCCGTGGCCACGGTCGCCGGCCACGGTCCCGCTTCGGCGTCACCCGAGGGCTGAATCACGCTGCAATCCGCCATGCCGGCCGGTCGCAGGGCGCCGACGCGGGTGCCGCCCGTCAGGGCTGTGCAGCACCCGACGCCTCCAGCACCAGCAGCGGATCGATCCGCACGTCGAACCAGTTCATGCCCCAATGCAGGTGCGGCCCGGTCGCGCGCCCGGTGGCACCCACCGCGCCGATGGCCTGACCCTGCTCCACGCGGTCGCCGGACTTCACGTCCAGCCGTGACAGGTGCAGGAAGTTGGAGCTGATGCCGTGACCGTGGTCCAGCACCACGGTGCCCCCGGTCAGGTACAGGCCGGGGTCGGCAAAGGTGACCACGCCGGCGGCGGGGGCCACGATTGGCGTGCCGTTGGCCGCGGCAATGTCCATGCCCGAGTGCGCCGCGCCCGGCGTGCCGTTGTAGATGCTCTGGTTGCCGAAACGGCCGCTGATCCGTCCCTTCACCGGCCAGGTGAAACGCTGTGCGAAGTCACTTCGCGCATCGTCGCGTAGCCGCGCCTCGGCCACGCGCGCCTGCTCCCGCCTGATCCGCTCGGCGATGGCTGGCGGCGGCAGCACCGTGGCGGGTGGCACGCCGTCTATGCGTTCGACCGGCCAATCGCGCGGGGTGATCGTGATGGTGTGGACCAGCGTTTTGCCATCGCCACGGGTGATGCGCACGCTCACCGGTGCGGTGGCGTCGCGGGACACGCCAAAAACGAAGCGCCCCTCGGGCGAGATGCGCAGGTTGCGGCCGGCGTACTCCACCGTGGCGCCGGCTTCGGCGATGCCCTGCACCAGTGCGCCCTGGGGCGCGGCGGCGGGCAGGAAGCTGGTCCGTGCCGGGAGAACCGCGGGGTGGTCGACATCCGGCCCGCCCGTGGGGGCAGTGCTGGCGCAACCGCCGCTCGCCGCGGCCAGCAGCATCGCCAGCGCCAGCGAGGCAAGCGATGAAGTTGCCGCGGCGATGGGACGTGCCGCGGCCAGCGCCAAATCGCGCCGCGCCACGACCGACCGTGCCATCAACGCGCGAACGCCAGCCGCTGGCCGTTCGCCGCGCCCACCAGGCGCTCGCCGTCCCATGCCAGCACGCCATTGACCCAGGTCGAGGCGATGCGCGAATGGAAGGTGCGCCCCTCGAACGGCGACCAGCCGCACTTGGACAGCACCTGCTCGCGCTGCACGGTGAACGGCGTGTCGTCCACCAGCACCAGGTCGGCGAAGTAGCCCTCGCGCAGGAAACCGCGCTCGGCCACGTCGAACAGCTGCGCCGGCGCATGCGCGAACTTCTGCACCACCTGCGCGGTGGTCAGCTTGCCTTCGTGCACCAGCTCCAGCGCCGCGTTGAGCGCGAACTGCACCAGCGGCAGGCCGCTGGGCGCGCCGGTGTACGGGCGGGCCTTCTCCTCCAGCGTGTGCGGCGCGTGGTCGGTGGCCAGCACGTCGATCACGTCGCCTGCCACCGCGGCGATCAGCGCTTCGCGGTCGCTGCTGTCCTTGATCGCGGGGTTGCACTTGATCAGGTGGCCCAGCGTTGCGTAATCGGTACGGTCAAAGCGCAGGAAGTGGATGCAGGTCTCGGCGGTGATCTGCTTGCGGCTGCCATCGGCGCGGATCAGCGGACCGGTTTCGAACAGCGCCAGCTCGTCGGCGGTGGAGATGTGCAGCACGTGCAGGCGGGTGCCGTGGCGGCGCGCCAGCGAGATCGCCAGCTCGGTCGACTTCCTGCACGCCTCGCGGGAGCGGATGTCGGGGTGGAACTCGGCCGGGATGTCGTCGCCGTACTGCGCCTTGTAGCGCGCCAGCTCGGCGTCGATCATCGGTGTGTCTTCGCAATGCGTGATGATCGGCGTGGGTGCGCCGGCGAAGATGCCGTCCAGCACCACGGGGTTGTCGACCAGCATGTTGCCGGTCGAGGCGCCCATGAACACCTTGATGCCCGGCGCGGTACGCGGGTCGAGGCTGCGCACGGCGTCCAGGTTGTCGTTGCTGGCGCCCAGGTAGAAGCCGTAGTTGCCCCAGGCCCGGCCGTTCGCGCGGCGGTACTTGTCCTCCAGCGCATCGGCATTGAGCGTGGGCGGGGTGGTGTTGGGCATGTCCATGAAGCTGGTCAGCCCGCCGGCCACGGCCGCCGCGGATTCGGTGGCCATGTCGGCCTTGTACTCCAGGCCCGGCTCGCGGAAGTGCACTTGGTCGTCGATCATGCCGGGCAGCAGTCGCCGGCCGCCGGCATCGACCACGGTCTCGTTGCCTCGTGCGGACAGGCCCGGGCCGATCTGCACGATGCGATCGCCTTCAATGCGCAGATCGCCGTCGAATTCGCGGCCTTCGTTGACCAGTCGTGCGTTGACGATGAGGGTATTGGGCATCGGTAGGGGCCGTTCAGTGGGAGTGGGGAGGTCGGTGTGGCTTGGCCGTGGCAGGCGGCACGGGATCCACGCCGCCCGGGTGGAAGGGGTGGCACCGCAGCACGCGACGCAGCGCCAGCCAGCTGCCCTTGACCGCACCGAAGCGGCCGATCGCCTCCATCGCGTACACCGAGCACGTGGGGTGGAAGCGGCACCTGGGCCCCAGCAGCGGGCTGATCCAGCGTTTGTAGAAGCGGAGGCAGGCGATGAGCAGTCGGTCGATCACGGGTTCTTTATGTGGCCTGGCGCCATGATGCGCCCCTGCGGTGGAGCGCATGGGAACTGCGAATGATTCGCCGGTGGCCAGGCCCTGTAGCCGTGGCCTGAAAAGCCGTGGCGATGTAAGGTTGGGGGCAGTGGGGAGTCGCGGTTGCCGCGGTCACCGGGGCAGGGTATAACAGCGCGCCTTCCCGTCACAAGGGAACCAGAAGGACACGTCGCTCGTGGCAGTGAAGAAAACCGCGAAGAAGGCCGCCAAGGCCGTCAAGAAGCCGGCCAAGCCGGCTGCCAAGAAGGCTGCGTCGGCCAAGCCGGCTGCGAAGAAGGCAATGGCCAAGGCGCCCGCCAGGAAGGTGACGGCCAAGCCGGTGGCTGCCAAGAAGCCTGCCGCGAAGAAGGCGATCGCTAAGGCCGCTCCTGCCAGGAGCGCCGCCAGGAAGGCGGTGCCCGCAAAGAAGGCGGTTGCGGCAAAGAAGGCGGTTGCGGCAAAGAAGGCGGTTCCCGTCAAGAAGGCGGCACCCGCAAAGAAATCCGCACCCGCAAAGAAATCCGCTGCGACCAGTACCAAGGTCGTAGCCAGGAAGACCGCCCCGGCCAGCAAGCCGGCGGCGAGCAAAGCTCCGGCCAAGGCGCCGGTAGTCAGGAAGGTCGTGGCGGCCAAGCCCGCCGTGGCCCCCAGGAAGTCCCCGGTGGTCAAACCGACCGCCGTGAAGCCCGTCGCCAAGTCGACCCCGGTCAGCAAGCCGGCGCCCGCGCCGGTGGCCAAGCCCAAGGCAGCCGCCCCCGCGGCCGCCAAGCCGGAAGCCCCGGCAAAGGCGATGGCCAGCAAGCCTACGGTCGAGAAGGTTCCCCCCCAGAACACTCCGCCTGCGGCGCCCCGCAAGGTTGGAAAGGTGGCCGTGGCCGTTGCGGCAAAGCCGCACGAGCCGGCCCCGAAAGGCAAGGTGAAAGTCGTGCAGTACAACGTTGAACCAGGTAGCGGCCGTCCCATCGTTCCCAAGGGCTACAAGCCCAGCGCGGACGAGGAGTACATGAGCCCGCTGCAGCTTGAATACTTCCGCCAGCGGCTGCTGCAGTGGCGTGCGGACCTGGTCGAGGAATCCAAGCAGACCATCGAGAACCTGAAGGACGAGGTGCGCGATGTCGGCGACGAAGCCGAACGCGCCACCCGCGAAACCGAGAACTCGCTGGAGCTGCGCACCCGCGACCGCTACCGCAAGCTGATCAGCAAGATCGACAGCACCCTCAAGCGTGTCGATTCGGGTGACTACGGTTTCTGCGTGGACACGGGCGAGGAAATCGGCCTGGAGCGCCTGGAAGCGCGCCTCACCGCCGAACGCACCATCGACGCGCAGGAACGCTGGGAGCACCTGCAGAAGCAGATGGGCGACTGACGCCCACCGGCCCGCGTACAGGCAGTGCCTGCCGGTTGCGGCATGACAACGCCCCCTGACGGGGCGTTGTCATTTGCGGCAAAGGTAGGGAGGCGGCACTGTCACGGCGTTGTTGGGGACATGAGCCGATGGGTTTCCGATTACCACCGCCAGAGCCGATCGAGACCCGGATGCCTGCAGTCATGGGGCGGGAGGGCTTGTGCTGGATGACGGCGCCCGTGCCCCGTGGTTCGATGACACCGCGGTGCACGCGGTGGAGACGTGCTTGAGCATGACGTCCGGATCCGCACGCTCAGCCGGAATGTTGGCGGCCACGGCCAAGGCCACAGACTTCGACCGGTTTGTGCTCGAACACCGTCCGATGCTGGTGGCCTTCCTGCGGCGTCGCGTGTCCGACGCCGATGCCCAGGATCTTGCCCAGGAAACCATGGTGCGGCTGATGCGCTACGCCGACCAGCCGGTGGAGGCATTGCGTCCGCTGATGTACCGGATTGGCCTCAACGTGTTGGCGGATCGTGGTCGGCGGGATGCGAGCCGGCTGGCCCACGCGCACGTCAGCCTGGAGGATGACGCCCTCGTCCTGCCGGCGACGGACCCGGCGCAGGACGAGCGCGTCGCGCACCAGCAGGCACTGGTTGCGGTGCGGGCGGCGGTGCTGCGCCTGCCGCCGCGCTGCCGTGAGGTCTACCTGCTCAACCGCATCGAGGACATGAGTTACACCGAGATCGCACGGCACTGTGGCATATCCGTCAAGGCCGTGGAGAAACACATCGGCAAGGCACTTTCACTGCTGCGCACGCATCTGCGCGGTACCCAAGGCGGTCACAGGGAATGGCCATGAACATGCACAAGAACACACCGGGCCCGGGTGTCGACCAGCGTGCGGCGTGGTGGGTGGCACGGCTGGACGCGCCCGACTGTGATGCCGCCGAGCGCGCGGCCTTCGAGGATTGGCTGGCGCAGGCGCCCCGCCACCTCGAAGCGTGGCTGCGGGCCGACGCCATCCATTCGGCCACGGCGGAACTGGCCGGTGACGAGCTGCTGCAGGCGGCGACGCGCAAGGCGCGGCGCGAAGGGCGCGCCGTGTTTGCCCACGGCGGGTGGCGGGCCTGGGGATGGGCGGTTGCGGCCAGCGTGACGGTGGCGGTCGGCATGCTGGCGTGGCGCCTGCAGCCGCAGGCCCCGGCACCGCAACAGCATTACGCCACGTCCGTGGGCGAACTGCGCACGATCGAACTGGCCGATGGCACCGAACTGCTGCTCGACACCGGCTCTGCGGTCACAGTACGCCTGGGTGGACGGCAGCGCGAAGTGGACGTGGACGCCGGGCGCGTGCAGCTGAGGGTGGGCGATGACCCCCGGCCGTTCCTGGTGCATGCGGGAGGTACCTCCATCCGTGACATTGGCACTACCTTCCAGGTCAGCCGCGATGCGCGTACGGTCCATGTGGGACTGGTCGAGGGCGCGGTGGTGATTTCGGCCGCGGCGGCGCAAGGCAGGGTCAATCGCGTACAGCTTGCGCCTGGGGAGCAGGTATCGGTCGTGGACGATGTGGCGTTTGCGCCGGTGCAGGCCTTCGACATCGCGGTGGCCGAAGGCTGGACGCAGGGGGAGCTGGTGTTCAAGGGGCATCGCCTGGACGCGCTGCTGCGCGAGGCCAATCGCTATTCCCGGACCAGATTGACCCTCGCGGACCCAGCCTTGGCCGAAATCACCGTCAGTGGGGTGTTCCGTGCAGGCAACCAGGAGGCATTGGTTTCGGCGCTGGAGCGTGGCTGGGGCCTGCATGCGCAGCGCGTGGGCCCGGACGAGATCCGCCTGTCCCGCTGACAGCGCTGACAAACCAGGACGCGGGTAACGTGGCATTGCGCACGCTGTCCCGCTTCCGTAATGTGGGGCGTTTACCCTGCCCGTGACGCTCTGCGCATGGCCCCGCCACGCCGCCGCAACACCCTAGCGCTTGCCCTTGCCATGTTGCTGCCCTGCGCCGTGCCGGCGGCCTTGGCGCAGGCGCAGGAATCATCGGCGCGGGCGACTGGTTCGTTGACCGTCCCCGCGGGTCCTCTGGATGATGCACTGAAGGCGCTCGCGCGCCAGGCTGGCATCCAGGTGCTGTATCCCGCCGGGCTGGTCGCACGCCATCGGTCGCGACCGGTGACCGCCGTGGGCACGCCGACGGCGGCGCTGGCGGTGATGCTTGAGGATACCGGCCTGCGTGCGGTGGCGGTTGCCGACGGAGCTTTCGTGCTGGAGCGGTTGCCGCCCACGCCACGCAGAAGAGCCACGCCGTCCCGCCCGGTTATCGCAGACGACAATCCCGTCGACGTTGGCCTGGTTACGGTGACTGGCACGCACATCCCGCGGACCCCGGTCGACGGTGTCGAAGCCTCGCCGATGACCCGGATCACGCGCGAGCAGATCGAAGCCAGTGGCCACCTCACGCTTTTCGAGTTGCTGCGTGAGCAGCCGGGCATGCTGGGCCACCATCCGGTGGAAGTTGCGGTGGAGGGTGGCAGCGCCGCGCAGCAACCGTTTGCATCCGCTGCCACGACCAGCCTGTACGCACTGGGGCCGCGCGCCACGCTGTTCCTCGTGGATGGCCAGCGCGTGGCCAACCACGGGCTGGTCTCGGCGGACCTGGGTGGCTTGACCGACCTGTCCGGTATTCCGCTGAGCATCGTGGATCGCGTGGAGATCATCCGCGGGGGGTCTTCCGCCATTTACGGCGCCGATGCGATGGCGGGCGTGGTCAACATCATCCTGCGCAAGGATGCGGCAACGCCGACGCTGGTGGTCCGGCATGGTGTCTCGGGCGCGGGCGACGCCTGGCAGTCGCAGGCATCACTCACGATGGGGCGCCGTTGGGGCGAAGGTGGCGACTTGTTCCTCGGGGTCGAACTTTTCGACCATGACGGCCTGATGGGGCATCAGCGTTCCTGGCGAACCCGCGACCTGCGCAACCTGCGCCTGGGGGATTGGCGCTACCAGTTGGGCTATCGCGACGCCGACGGGGAACTGATCCGTGCCTACTGCCCCGGAGCTGTCGGCAGGGCTGCGCGGGAATGCGACTTCGATCCTCCCCGTTTCGAAAGCCTGGAACCGGAGACCCAGCGTGCCTCGATGTACACGAGCATGCGTGCGCCGGTGGGCGAAAATGCGGAATGGAGCGCCCAGTTGCGCGCTACGCATACGCGGCAGGAACTCTGGCGTGCGCCGTTCCATGCCAGCGTGCTGCTTCCCGAGGCACATCCGGACTGGATCCCGGGTGCGGAACGGCTGGACTATGCGTTCTTCGACATCGGGCCGGTGCGCAACCGGACCAGGGGCACGTCGCTTGATGCCAGCACGGGGCTGAACGGTTGGCTGGGTGAATGGCAATGGCACGCCAACGTGGCCCACCACCGTAACGACGTCACCAGCCGCATCCAGGGACTGGTGCGCGAAACCGCGTTCACCGAAGCCGTCCGGAACAACCGTTACCGGTTTGGCGGTGGCAATCCAGCGGACCTGATGGCGGCGATATCACCTTCGATCACGGCGCGCGGCACCGCGACGCTGGAACAGTTCAGTGCGGGGGGGAATGGCCCCGCATGGCGCATGCCCGGCGGGTTGGCGATGTTCGCCACGGGCCTTGAGGTCCTGCGCGATGGCTTGGCGCATCGACCGGATGCGCTCATGGAACAGCACGACGTGGCGCTGGGGCCGCAGAAGACCCGGATCGACGAGCATCGCACCGGGGCCGCGGTCTATGGCGAGCTGAGCCTGCCGCTGCTGCGCCGGTTGCAGGCGGACGTGGCCCTGCGCCTGGATTACCGCGAGGGTTACGGAAGCCGCTGGTCGCCCAAGCTGGGGTTGAAGTGGAACGTGGTGGACGCGCTTACCCTGCGTGGCACGCTTGCCACCGGCTATCGCGCGCCAACGCTGTTCGAGTTGCGCCGGCCGGGCGTGGATGAAAACTACGATGCCTTCCCTTACCAGCCTGACTTCGGGGAATGCAGGTATTCGGCGGCGGTTCCCGGGTTGGGCACCTACTGCGTGTTGCTGCGGGGCGCGATGGAGAACCCGGGCCTGAGGCCGGAAACCTCCTCAAGCCAGACGGTCGGCGTGGTATGGGCGCCTGCCGATCGCTTCCAGGCCAGCCTGGATCATTTCCGCATCCATCGCCGCGACGAGATCCTGCCGATCAATGCGATCGACGATGCGGCTGCTTTCCCACTCTCGCTGGTGCACGATGGGGAAGGACGCCTGGTCGGCATCAATGATTACTACGACAACGTGGGCGAGAGCGATCTGCGCGGTTTCGAGGCGGAGATGCGCTATCGATGGGAAACGCTCGGCATGGGACGCTTTGGCCTGCGTGGCGGCGCCTACTTCCTGGAACGCCTGGAGCGTAGGCGATTCCCGGGGGCGCCGCTGCTGGACCATGCCGGCTACCGGGTGCCACGCCACAGCCTGTTGGGTGCGGTGGAATGGCACGTTGGCCACTGGGCGCACACGCTGCACTGGCGACGGGCCGGCTCGGTGCGCGTGCATGCACCGGACGCGCCGTGCCGGCCCATCAACACCAGGCAGGGGCGGTGCGTGACGCCGGGGTTCAGCCTGTTCGACCTCGACATTGCATACGTGCCGTCGCCGCGGTGGCGGATGTCGATGAATATCCGCAATCTTTTCGGCCATGATCCGGTGAGCTATGACGTCGAACAGGCTGGCTATGACTTCGCGACGGACGATCCGCGCGGACGCTATTACCTGTTGAGCGCGATGTACCGTTTCTGATCCCCGCGCAGTGGAGCGAGTGCTCGATGGGGATGGATCCGTGCCACTTGGGAGCCCCACGGCATCAGCGTAGGTCGCCCAGATGCAGCCTGCGCAATTTCGGCGCGAACCGTGCGGTCAGGCCCACCACCGCCAGGGTCATGCTGCCGCCGAAGACCACCGAGGGCACCAGTCCCATCAGGCGCGCCGCCACCCCCGATTCAAACGCGCCCAGCTCGTTGGACGAGCCGATGAAAATGCCGTTGATCGATGCCACGCGGCCGCGCATGTGGTCGGGCGTGGACAGTTGCAGGATGGTGGAGCGCACCACCACCGACACGCTGTCGCACATGCCCGACATCATCAGCAGTGCGGCCGACAGCCAGAAATGGCGCGACAGCGCGAAGCCGATGATGCACAGGCCGAACCCGGCCACCGCGGCCAGCAGCCACCGGCCGGCATTGCGATCCGGCGGGTGCCGGGCCAGCCACAGGCCGACCAGCACCGCACCCGCCGCGGGCGCGGCGCGCAGGATGCCCAGTGCTTCCGGCCCGTAATGGAAGACGTCGCTGATGAAGGCCGGCAGCAATGCCACCGCACCGCCGAACAACACCGAGAACATGTCCAGCGCCTGCGCGCCGAGGATCACCTGGTGGTTGAAGACAAAGCGCAGGCCTTCGCCGATGCTGCGGAAGATCGGCGCGCGTTCGCTGGGCAGTGGCGGCTCGGACACGCGCAGGCTGATGATCGCGATGGCCGCGGCCAGTGCCAGCCCTGCGGCAACCAGGTAGGCAGTGGTCTTGCCGCCCACCGCCACCAGCACGCCGCCCAGCGCGGGGCCGACCACCAGCCCGGTCTGCATCACCACGCTGCTGATGCCGGCCCCGCGCGCATACGCCTCGCGCGGCAGCACGCGCGCGAACAGCGACATGTACACCGGCGTCAGGAACGCGCGCACCACGCCATTGCAGGCGATGGCTGTGTAGATGGTGGCGGTGCCCAGTGACGGCACGCTGCCGTATGCCACGCCGGCCAGCACCAGCGTGGTCACGCACAGGCCAAGGCACGCGGCCATGCCCAGCCTGCGCCGCGGCAGGTGGTCAACCGCGTAGCCGGCGAACAGGGCGAAGGCCATGTAAGGCAGCACTTCCGCCAGGCCGATCAGTCCCAGCGCCAGCGTGTCGCGGGTGAGCTCGTAGATGTGCCAGCCGACCGTGACCGCCACGATCTGGTACGACAGCATGCCCAGCAGGCGATAGCCGAGCAGGCCCAGGAACGCCGGGTTGCGCAGCACCGTGGCCACGCCCGGCGTGGCGGCGCTCACGACGCGGCTTGGGCCTTGTCGCGGATGAAGCCGAGCAGCGCGGTCAGGCCGTTGCTGCGCGTGGGCGAGAGGTGCTTGGCCAGGCCGATGTCGGCGATGTAGTCAGCGTCGGTGGCCAGGATCTCCTGCGCGCTGCGGCCGGAATACACGCGCAGCGCGAGGTAGACCAGCCCCGAGACGATGGCCGAGTCGCTGATGGCATGGAAGTCCAGCCGATCGGCATCGCCTTCGGCCACGATCCACACCAGCGACTGGCAGCCGTGCAGGCGGTTGTCCTCCACCTTCCACTCGGCGGGCAGGTCGGGCAGCTTGCGGCCCAGGTCGATCAGGTACTGGTAGCGCTCGGCCCAGTCGCCGAAGAACGCGAACTCGTCGCGGATGGCGGCCTGGGCTTCGGCGGCAGTGGGATCAATGGGGAAGGGCGATTCAGTCATTCGATGCTTTCCTCAGGCCCGGCGCCAGCGCACGCCCTGCGGCGTGTCTTCCAGCACGATGCCTTCGGCGGCAAGCTGGTCGCGCAGCGCATCGGAGCGGGCGAAGTCGCGGGCCTTCTTGGCGGCGGTGCGTTCGTCCACCAGCGCCTGGATGCGCGCATCGTCGTCGCCACTGGCGCCGCGGGCAAACCAGGCGTCGGGCGCCTGCTGCAGCAGGCCGAGTGCCAGGCCGGCGCCGAGCAGGTCGGCCCTGGTCTGACGCAGGCGGGGTGCCAGCTCCGCCATCCCGGGATCCTGCGCGCTGCTGCTGCCCGGGGCAAGCATTTGCCGTGCGCTCGCGGCGATGCGTGCCACTTCCGCCAGCGCCTGCGGCGTATTGAGGTCATCGTCCAGCGCGATTTCGATGGACGCGGGAATCGCCGCCTCGCCCGTCGCGTCCGGGGTGTCCGCCAGCGCCGCGTCGATGTCACGCAGCGTGCCGTACAGCCGGTCCAGCGTGCGGACGCTCTGTTCGATCAGGTTGCCCGACCAGTCCAGCGGCTGGCGGTAGTGCGCCGAGAGCAGGGCGTAACGCAGCGCTTCGGGCGGGTGCGCGCGCACCAGGTCGTGGACCCTCTCGATGTTGCCCAGCGACTTGCTCATCTTGGCGCCGCCGAAGTTGAGCATGCCGTTGTGCAGCCACCAGCGCGCGAACGGCTTGCCGCCGTGGGCGCATTCGCTCTGCGCGATCTCGTTCTCGTGGTGCGGGAACTGCAGGTCCACGCCGCCGGCATGGATGTCGATGGTCTCGCCCAGGTGCGCCTCGGCCATGGCCGAGCATTCGATATGCCAGCCCGGGCGCCCGCGGCCCCACGGTGAGTCCCAGCCGGGCAGGTCGTCGGTGGAGGGCTTCCACAGCACGAAGTCGCCGGCGTCGCGCTTGTACGGCGCCACCTCGATGCGGGCGCCGGCCAGCATCTCTTCGGTGTCGCGACGCGAGAGCTTGCCGTAGCCGTCGAAGCTGCCCACCGCGAACAGCACGTGGCCCTCGGCGGCGTAGGCGTGGCCTTCGGCGATCAGCCGCCCGATCATGGCGATGATCTGCGGGATGTGACCAGTGACCGCGGGTTCGATGTCCGGCGGCTGCACGCCCAGCGCGGCCATGTCCTCGCGGTAGGCGGCGGCGAAGCGGTCGGTGATGGCCGCGATCGGCACGCCCTGCTCGCGGGCGGCGTTGTTGATCTTGTCGTCCACGTCGGTGATGTTGCGGGCGTAGGCGAGGGCGCCATAGCGCCGCCGCAGCACGTTGGCGAGCACGCCGAACACCACCGGGCCGCGGCCATTGCCGATGTGCACGTAGTTGTAGACCGTCGGGCCGCAGACATACATGGTCACGCGGGCCGGATCGGCGGGGACGAAGGGTTCGACCCGGCGGGTCAGGCTGTTGTAGAGGTGCAGGCTCATGGGGGCTACGGCAGTGGACAGGGCATTGTAGCGGGGCGGCGAGCGGCGCGTGGCGGGTCCGGTTTGTGGCATTCCGCCGTGCACCGCACAGGTGTCCCCGCACGGGGGTGCCAGCAGGGGTGTCCCAACAAGGGTGTGACAGCAGGGGTTCAGCCCGAGGGGGTCGCCACCGACTACACTTCCACGCCATGCTCCTGCCCACGCCCGCCGCCCACCATGCTTCGCGCTCGGTCGCGCTCTGTGCACTGCTGGCGCTGTGTGCCGGGGCGGCGCACGCGCAGGAGACGACCGTCCTGCAGACGGAGAACGTACGCTACGACTACGCACAGGTGCTGCGGGTGACGCCGGTCTACCAGACCCTGACCGCCACCCGCGTCGAGGAGCGCTGCGAGCGCACCCGGGCCGAAAGCCGGATGGGTCGGGTGGTCGGCGCGGTGCGGGGGGCGCTGACCCGCGAGGAGGCGGAAGCCCAGACCGATTGCCGGCCCGTGCCGGTGGAGCGCGAGTTCCGTCGGCCCATCGCCTACGACGTCGACTACGTCTACAAGGGTTCCCGCTACCGATCGCGTCTGCCGGAGGACCCGGGTAACCGCCTGCGGATCCGTATCGGGGTGACCCCGGCGGTCCCCGGCGTCCGGACCCGGTGATCCGAGCGCGCGGATCTGCCGGGAGCGGCCGGTCTTCGCCCTTTCGACTATTGCCCCCACCCCCGGTACGTGCGAGCATTCGCGCTTCGATGAACGCCTTCTACGCCGACGCCGACGTGTTGACCTCCGCCTGGATGGCGGCAGGGATGACCTCGCGCGCGCGCCGACCGTTGCCTCCCAACCGGGCTGGGTGACGGCGCACGCCGTTCGTGAACGCAACGCGACACACGAAAAGCCCAGCCCCAGCGCTGGGCTTTTTTGTTTTCAGTTTCAAACGTAACCGCCCCCATCGCCGCGCCTTGACCTGGAACCTCCGATGACCCACCACCTCAAGCATTTCCTGAACACCCAGGACTGGTCCCGCACCGAGCTCGACGCCCTGTTGACCCAGGCGGCGCTGTTCAAGAAGCACAAGCTCGGCGATGCGCTGAAGGGCAAGTCGATCGCGCTGGTGTTCTTCAATCCGTCCATGCGCACCCGCACCAGCTTCGAGCTGGGCGCGTTCCAGCTGGGCGGCCACGCGGTGGTGCTGCAGCCGGGCAAGGACGCATGGCCGATCGAGTTCAACCTGGGCACGGTCATGGACGGCGACACCGAGGAGCACATCGCCGAAGTGGCGCGGGTGCTGGGCCGCTACGTGGACCTGATCGGCGTGCGCGCCTTCCCGAAGTTCGTGGACTGGGCCTACGACCGCGAGGACATCGTGCTGAACTCCTTCGCGAAGTACGCGCAGGTGCCGGTGATCAACATGGAGACCATCACCCACCCGTGCCAGGAACTGGCGCACGCGCTGGCGCTGCAGGAACACTTTGGTACGACCGATCTGCGCGGCAAGAAGTACGTGCTGACCTGGACCTACCACCCCAAGCCGCTCAACACCGCGGTGGCCAATTCAGCGTTGACGATCGCCACCCGACTGGGCATGGACGTGACCCTGCTGTGCCCGACGGCCGATTACATCCTCGACGATCGCTACATGGGCTGGGCGAAGCAGAACGTGGCCGAGAGCGGCGGTTCGTTGACCGTCAGCCATGACATCCAGAGTGCCTATGCCGGTGCGGACGTGGTGTATGCCAAGAGCTGGGGTGCGCTGCCGTTCTTCGGCAACTGGGGGCCGGAGAAGCCGATCCGCGACCAGTACCAGCACTTCATCGTCGATGAGCAGAAAATGGCGCTGACCAACAACGGTGTCTTCAGCCACTGCCTGCCGCTGCGTCGCAACGTCAAGGCGACCGACGCGGTGATGGATTCGCCGCAGTGCATCGCCATCGACGAGGCCGAGAACCGCCTGCACGTGCAGAAAGCGGTGATGGCCGCGCTGATCGGGCAGTGACGCATCCCCACTTCCTACCGAGTACCTCCCCCATGAGCAAAGATATCGTCCTCGCCTTTTCAGGCGGCCTTGACACCAGTTTCTGCGTGCCCTACCTGCAGGAACGCGGCTGGAACGTGCACACCGTGTTCGCCGACACCGGCGGCGTGGATGCGGCGGAACGTGCTTTCATCGAAGCGCGTGCACATGAGCTGGGCGTCACCTCGCACGTGACCGTCGATGGCGGCCCGGCGATCTGGAATGGCTTCGTCAAGCCATTTGTATGGGCGGGCGAGGGCTACCAGGGCCAGTACCCGCTGCTGGTGTCCGACCGTTACCTGATCGTCGATGCAGCGCTGCAGCGCTGCACCGAGTTGGGCACCAGGGCCATCGCCCACGGCTGCACCGGCATGGGCAACGACCAGGTGCGCTTCGACCTGGCGGTGAAGGCGTCGGGTGACTACGAGATCGTGGCGCCGATCCGCGAGATCCAGAAGGAGCACACGCAGACACGCGCCTACGAGCAGAAGTACCTGGAGGAGCGCGGCTTTGGCGTGCGCGCCAAGCAGCAGGCCTACACCATCAACGAGAACCTGCTGGGCCTGACCATGTCGGGCGGCGAGATCGACAAGTGGCAGGCGCCGGGCGAGGGCGCGGTGGGCTGGTGCAAGCCGCGCGCCGAGTGGCCGACGGCTCCGCTGCGCGTGCGCCTGGGCTTCGTCAACGGTGAGGCCGTGGCGCTGGACGGCGAGAAGATGGACGGCCACCGTATCCTGGCCAAGCTCAATGGCCTGTTCGCGCAGTACGGCGTGGGTCGTGGGTTGTACACCGGCGACACCACGATCGGCCTGAAGGGGCGCATCATCTTCGAGGCCCCGGGCCTGGCCGCGCTGCTCACCGCGCATCGCGCGCTGGAGGAGGCGGTGCTGACCAAGCAGCAGAACCGCTTCAAGCCCGAGGTGGCGCGCAAGTGGGTGGAGCTGGTCTATGAGGGCTTCTTCCATGACCCGCTGAAGACCGACCTTGAGGCGTTCCTGGCATCCAGCCAGTCGACGGTGAATGGCGACGTCGTGCTGGAAACGCAGGGCGGCAGCGTCGGCGCGGTGGCGGTGGAGTCGGCGCACATCCTCAACGCCAAGGGCGCGACCTACGCGCAGTCGGCGGACTGGGGCGTGGCCGAGGCCGAGGGCTTCATCAAGCTGTTCGGCATGAGCAGCACGCTGTGGGCCGAGGTCAATCGCAAGTGACGGCCATGTTGGACCAGGTCCTGCAACATCTTGAAGTGCTGGTGTCGCACGACACCCGCAACCCGCCGCGCCTGATCGGCACCGGGGGGATGTTTGACTACATCCGTGCGCAGTTGCCGGATTTCCGCATCGAGGTCACCGACCACGGTGCGGGGGCGGTGTCGCTGCTGGCCGTGCGCGGTAATCCAAGGCGCGTGTTCAACGTTCACCTGGATACCGTGCCGGATTCGTCGGCGTGGACGGCCAGTCCGCATGTGCTGCGCGTGGCCGGCGGCCGCGCCATCGGCCTGGGTGCCTGCGATATCAAGGGCGCTGCCGCTGGCCTGCTTGCCGCGGCGGCGGCGACCAGGGGTGATGCGGCGTTCCTGTTCACCACCGACGAGGAGGCCAACGACCCGCGCTGCATCGCCGCGTTCCTCGCGCGCGAGCACGGGTTCACGGACGCCATCGTCGCCGAGCCGACGCAATGCGAGGCGGTACTGGCGCACCGCGGCATCAGTTCGGTGCTGATGCGCTTCCGCGGCGCGGCGGGACACGCGTCCGGCGCCAATGCCATGCAGTCCAGTGCGCTTCACCAGGCCATGCGGTGGGGCAATCGCGCGCTGGACCTGGTGGACTCGCAGGTCCAGGAGCGTTTTGGTGGGTTGACTGGACTGCGCTTCAACATAGGCAAGGTGGAAGGCGGCATCAAGGCGAACATGATCGCGCCCAGTGCCGAGGTCCGCTTTGGTTTCCGGCCACTGCCGTCGATGTCCATCGACGGACTGCATGAAAAGTTCGGCACGCTGGTCGAGGCTGGCGCGGTCGAGCGTTATGAGGAAACGTTCCGGGGCCCATCCCTGCCGGCAGGCGACACCGCCAGCGCGGAAGAGCGTCGCCTTGCCGCGCGCGATCTGGCCGATGCACTGGGGTTGCCCATCGGCAATGCAGTCGACTTCTGGACCGAGGCGTCGCTGTTCTCCGCTGCTGGCCTGAACGCGATTGTCTACGGTCCGGGCGATATCGCCCAGGCGCACACCGGCGACGAGTGGGTTTCGCTGGACCAGCTCCGTCGCTATACCGAATCCGTTACCCGCATCCTGGCCGGCTACACCAACGCATGAACGACGCACACGACATCCAGACCCGCCAGACCATTGTGCGCCTGCTCTCCAGCATGGCCGGTGCGAAGGAGATATCACAGTACCTGAAGCGCTTTTCCCAGCTCGACGCCAAGAAGTTCGCGGTGGTCAAAGTGGGGGGCGCGGTGCTGCGCGACGACATCGACGCACTGACGTCCTCGCTGGCGTTCCTGCAGGACGTGGGCCTGACGCCCATCGTCATCCATGGAGCCGGCCCGCAACTGGACCAGGAGCTGTCCGCGGCGGGCATCGAGAAGCAGACCGTCAATGGCCTGCGCGTGACGTCGCCGGAGGCGCTGGCCATCGTGCGTCGCGTGTTCCATGCGCAGAACCTTCGCCTGGTCGAGGCGCTGCAGGCGTTCGACGCGCGAGCCACTTCCATCGTCTCGGGCGTGTTCGAGGCCGAGTACCTGGATCGCGACACCTATGGCCTGGTAGGCGAGGTCAAGCGCGTGCACCTGGCGCCGATCGAGGCCGCGCTCAATGCGGGATCGATCCCGGTGATCGCCAGTCTGGGCGAGACTGCCGGTGGGCAGATCCTCAACGTCAATGCCGACTTTGCCGCCAATGAACTGGTGCAGATACTGCAGCCCTACAAGATCGTGTTCCTGACCGGAACCGGCGGCCTGCTGGACGACAACGGCAAAGTGATCGATTCAATCAACCTGTCCACTGAGTACCAGCACCTGATGGCGCAGCCGTGGATCAACGGTGGCATGCGGGTGAAGATCGAGCAGATCAAGGACCTGCTGGACAAGCTTCCGCTGACCACGTCGGTGTCCATCACGCGGCCGGATGAGCTGGCCAAGGAGCTGTTCACCCACAAGGGCTCGGGCACGCTGGTGCGGCGTGGCGAACGCGTGCTCAGCGTGGACAGCTGGGCGCAGCTGGACCTGGCGCGGTTGCGCGAGCTGATCGAATCGGCGTTCGGCCGCAAGCTGATGCTGGACTACTTCGAGCGCACTGTGTTGCATCGTGCCTACGTGAGCGAGAACTACCGCACCGCGGTGATCCTGACCAATGAGGGCGGCCACACCTACCTCGACAAGTTCGCCGTGCTCGACGAGGCGCAGGGCGAAGGGCTCGGTCGCGCGGTGTGGCAGGTCATGCGCGAGGAGAACCCGAGCCTGTTCTGGCGTTCGCGCCAAGGCAACCAGGTCAATGCGTTCTACCACGGCGAGTCCGACGGCAGCATCAAGCAGGGGCCCTGGCGCGTGTTCTGGTACGGCATGGAGGCCTTCGACGACATCCGCTGGTGCGTGGAGCATTGCGCCAACCGGCCGGCGACGTTGAAGGGGTAGGGGATGGCCGAACCAACCGACCTGCACGCCTGGACCACGCCGACACTGCGCGGCGAACACGTGACGCTGGAGCCGCTTCAGCGGGGCCATGCCGAAGGTCTGCGCCTGGCGTTGGGTGATGGCGAGCTGTCGCGCTGCTGGTACGCCAGCGTGCCGATGCCTGCGGACGTCGAGCGCTTCATCGACGCGGCCATCGCCATGTACGAGCGCGGCCAGGCGCTGCCCTTCGCGGTGCGCGATGCGTCCGGTGTCGTCGTCGGGACCACCCGGTACTACGGAATGGATACCTCGGTGCCCAACCTGAGCATCGGTTACACCTGGTACGCCAGGCACGCCCAACGCACTGGCGTGAACACGGAGGCCAAGTTGTTGATGCTGGGACACGCCTTCGAGGCGCGCGGTTGCATTGCGGTCCGCTTCGAGACGAGCTGGTTCAACCACGCCTCGCGGGCGGCCATCACCCGACTGGGCGCCAAGCAGGACGGCGTGCTGCGCAACGACAAACGACATGGTGACGGCAGTCCGCGCGACACCGTCGTCTTCTCCATCATCGAATCGGAATGGCCGGCAGTGAAACAGCACCTGCAGGCCAAGCTGCAAGGGCATCGCAATGGCTGAAGCACAAACCCCCATCAGGCTTGGCATCGTGGGTGCCCGCGGCTACGTCGGCGCGGAGCTGATCACGCTGGTGGCGCGACACCCGCGTTTCGAACTGGCGTTCGTGTCGTCGCGCGAGCTGGCGGGGCAGCCGGTGGCCGAGCACAACGCGGCCTATCACGGCGATCTGCGGTATTGCGCGCCGACGAACGCAGAGCTGCCCGGGTTGGGCGCCGATGCGGTCGTGCTCGCCCTGCCCAACGGCAAGGCGGCCGACTGTGTGGCCGCGTTCGATGCGGCCGGCGTGGATCCTGTGATCATAGACCTGTCGGCGGACTACCGGTTTGACGAAGGCTGGTACTACGGGCTTCCCGAGCTCACCCGTGGGAACTACCGCGGCCAGCGTCGTATCAGCAACCCGGGCTGTTATGCCACGGCGATGCAGTTGGCCATCGCGCCGATGCGCGACGGTCTCGTGGGCTCGGTGCAGTGCTTTGGCGTGTCCGGCTATTCCGGTGCGGGCACCACGCCTTCGGACAAGAACGATCCCGGGAAGCTGCGTGACAACCTGATGCCCTATGCGCTGGTCAACCACGTGCACGAGCGCGAAGTGACCCGCCAGCTGGGCCATCCGGTGGAGTTCATGCCGCACGTGGCGCCGCATTTCCGCGGCATCACCCTGACCGCCAACCTGCATCTGTCGCAGCCGTTTGCCCGCGACGACGTATTGGCGCGCTACCACGAACGGTACGCCGGCGAACCGCTGGTGCGCGTGCACGACGAGGCACCGTGGGTCAGCCGTATCGCCGGTGCGCACCACGTGGACATCGGCGGCTTCGCACTTTCCGATGACGGCCAACGGCTGGTGGTGGTCGCCACCGAGGACAACCTGCTCAAGGGGGCGGCGACGCAGGCCCTGCAGAACCTGAACCTGGCCTTCGGGCTGGATGAGCTGACCGGTATTTCCACCGGCAACGATTGATTCGAAGGAAGATCCGTCCATGACCCAGTTGCTCTGGCAGAAACCCGGCGTGAAGGTGGATGAACGCATCCAGCGCTTCCTTGCGGGCGAGGACGTGATCCTCGACCGGGAGTTCTTCCTGTTCGACATCCAGGCCAGCCGTGCGCACGCCGAAGGGCTACAGCAGATCGGTATCCTGACCGCCGACGAGCTGGATGGGATCCGCCGCGAGTTGGCCGCGCTGGCCGACGACTTCAGCGCCGGGCGGTTTGTGCTGGATGAGCAGTTCGAGGACGGTCATTCCGCGATCGAGGCCCGCCTGATCGAGCGTCTGGGGGATACCGGTCGCCGCATCCACACCGGCCGTAGCCGCAACGACCAGGTCCTGGTTGCAACCCGCCTCTGGTTGAAGGACCGCCTTGCCCGCGTGGCCGCGTTGTGCCGCGAAAGCGCCGAGGTCGCGTTGGCGCGCGCCACGGCGGAGGCATCGCTGCCAATCCCGGGCTACACCCACCTGCAGCGCGCGATGGTGTCGTCGGCGGGCATGTGGTGGGCTGCCTGGGCCGAAGGTTTCATCGACGATGCGGTGCGAGCGCGCGACACGCTGGCGTGGGTGGACGCCAATCCGCTGGGCAGCGCGGCCGGCTACGGCGTCAACCTGCCGCTGGCACGCGACCACACCACGCATGCGCTTGGCTTCGGCCGCATGCAGGTGGCCGCCACCTATGCGCAACTGTCACGCGGCAAGTTCGAGATGGCCGCCATCGATGCGCTGGGCGCGGCGTTGCTGGACGTGCGCCGCCTGGCGTGGGACCTGAGCCTGTTCACCAGCGCGGAGTTCGGTTTCGTGGCGCTGCCGGCGGAATACACGACCGGCAGCTCGATCATGCCCAACAAGCGCAACCCGGACGTGGTTGAACTGATGCGTGCCAGCTATTCGGCCGTGGCTGCTGCCCGCACCGAGATCGAGCAACTGCTGTCGTTGCCTTCGGGCTACCACCGCGATCTGCAGTTCTCGAAGGGTGCCATCTTCCACGCCTTCGGTCGCGGACTCGGCGCGCTGGAGCTGCTGCCCGACCTGCTGCGCAACCTGGAGTGGAAGCCCGAGCGCATGCGCGCCGCGCTGGACCCTTCGATGTACGCCACCGACCTGGCCGTGGACCTGGCGCGGCAGGGCATGCCGTTCCGCGACGCCTACAAGCAGGCCGCCGACCCGGCGCGCTGGGCGGAAGGCGATCCCGAGGCGAGCCTGGCCGCCCGCGTTTCGCCCGGTGCCGCCGGCGACCTGCGGCTTGATGTGTTGCAGCAACGACTGGACGCCTTGCGATGAACCGCGCGGCAGGGGACTTCACCGCCCAACCCCTGCCGTCGTGGCGTCGTGCCGTGTTGAAGGTGGGCAGCAGCCTGCTGGCCGGGTTTCCGGACCAGGGGGCAGGTGGTGGGTTGGATGACCGTCACGCCAAGGCGTTGGCGGACTTCATTTCAGGCGCCCGCGCACAGGGCCGCGAGGTGGTGCTGGTCTCCTCCGGAGCCGTCGCCGCCGGGCGTGGCCGTATCAGCACCGGTGGCGACGGACTGGTGCTGCGCCAGGCGCTTGCGGCGTTGGGCCAGGCATCGCTGATCGCCTTCTGGCAGGCGCTGTCGCCCGTGCCGGTGGCCCAGGTGCTGCTGACGCACGACGACCTGCGCAATCGCCGCCGCTACCTCAACGCGCGCGAGTCGCTGCAGGAACTGCTGCGGCTGGGCGCGCTGCCGGTCATCAACGAGAACGACACCGTTGCCGTCGACGAGCTCAAACTGGGTGACAACGACAACCTCGCCGCCGCGGTGGCGTCCCTGGTGGAGGCCGACCTGCTGCTGATCGCCACGGATATCGGCGGCCTGTACAGCGCGCATCCGCAGCGCGACCCGGAGGCTCGCCCCATCACGTTCGTGGACAGCGTGACACCGGCACTGCTGGAGGCGGCAGGCGGTGGCGCGGGGCGCCTTGGCACCGGAGGCATGCGCACCAAGCTGGAGGCGGCAACCAAGGCCGCCACGGCGGGTATCGCCACCGCACTGTTCTGCGGGCGTGACGCCGCCGTCGTGCGCGCGCTGTCGCAGGGCAGGCTGCATGGCACCCTGATCGCCGGTCACGGCGACCGTCTGCGTGCACGCAAGCAATGGCTGCGGCATGCGCCGGCCTCCGGTGTGCTGAGCGTGGACGAAGGTGCGCAAACGGCACTGCATCGACGCGGTGCGTCATTGCTGCCCGGCGGCGTGGTCGCCGTGGAGGGCGAATTCCGCCGCGGCGATGTCGTCGAGGTGCGCGCCGCCGCGACCGGGCAAGCGCTTGCGCGCGGGCAGGCCCAGTACAACGCGACCGAGGTACGGCGCATCGCCCGCCACCACAGCAGCGAGATCGAAGCGCTGCTTGGTTTTCGCTATGGCGAATCGGTGATCCACCGCGATGATCTTGTCGTGCTGCATGCGGGGAGCAAGCCATGAGTGGATATGTGAGGGCATTGGCCGGGCAGGCCCGCGCGGCGGCCCTGGTCCTGGCGGGCACCGATGCGGCGACGCGCAGGCGCCTGATCGAAGGGATGGCGGCACGGTTGGAGCATGATCGCGACGCCATTCTCGCGGCCAACGCCGAGGATATTGCCCGCGGCCGTGGGGCCGGGCTTGGCAGCGCCCTGCTGGATCGCCTCATGCTGGATGCCGCACGCCTCAAGGGCATCGCCGATGCGCTGCGTGACGTGGCCGCACAACCCGATCCGCTGGGGCAGGTGACACGGCGCGAGGTGCGTCCCAACGGCGTGGTGGTGGAACGCCAGCGCGTGCCACTGGGGTTGATCGCGATGATCTACGAGGCGCGCCCCAACGTGACCGCGGATGCAGCGGCACTGTGCCTGAAGGCCGGCAACGCCGTCCTGTTGCGCGGCGGCTCCGAAGCCCGTGCAAGCAACGCCGCCATTGCCGCAAGCCTGCATGCCGCGCTGCGTGCGGAGGGTCTGCCGGAAGCCGCGGTGTCGCTGGTAGCCGACCCGGCGCGCGAACACGTGCTGGAACTGCTGCAGCTCACCGACCTGGTCGACCTGGCCATTCCCCGCGGCGGTGAAAGCCTGATCCGTTTCGTTGCCGAGCACGCCCGGGTGCCGGTGATCAAGCATTACAAGGGCGTCTGCCACCTGTACGTGGATCGTGCCGCCGACATGGACAAGGCGCTGGGCCTGCTGCTGGATGGCAAGGTGTCCAGGCCGGGCGTCTGCAACGCGCTGGAGACGCTGCTGGTTCACCGCGACATCGCGCAGGCCTTCCTCCCGTCGGCCCTGGCCGCGTTGAAGGCCCGTGGCGTCGAGGTGCGAGGGTGCGAGCGGACGCAGGCCCTGGGGCCGGGCGTCCTGCCGGCCGCGGACGCCGACTACGCAGCCGAATTCCTCGACCTGGTCATCGCCGTTCGCGTGGTCGATCGGTTGGAGGATGCGCTGGCCCACATCGCGTGTTACGGCTCCGACCACACCGAGGTCATCGTCACCGACGATCCACACGCGGCGGAGGCCTTCGTGCGCGGCACCCGCAGTTCAGCGGTGATGGTGAATGCATCGTCGCGCTTCAACGACGGCGGCCAGTTGGGCCTCGGGGCCGAGATCGGCATCTCCACCACGCGCCTGCATGCGTATGGCCCGATGGGCGCGGAGTCGCTCACCATCGAGCGCTTCGTGGTGCGGGGGGAAGGGCAGGTGCGCCATCCCGAATCGAGCCTGCCGCCAGCGGGCGGCTGAACGGCCCGGCGAAAGCCGCGGAAAACAAAAAAGCCGGCTCGGCCGGCTTTTTTCCTGGGACTGCATGAATTGGTCGGGGAGACAGGATTCGAACCTGCGACCTCTACGTCCCGAACGTAGCGCTCTACCAGACTGAGCTACACCCCGACTGAGCCGTGCATTCTAAAGACTTGCCGGCCTCCCGGCAATAGGGTGCGCCAAAATTTTCATGAGTCCCGGGCCGGCCACGCACTCTCCGGGAGGCACGTTGCCTGCGCAGGCCCGTTAAACTGTAAGGCCGCCTTTCCGCCACTGCCGGTGACCTGCTTGATCAAGCCGCGTACCCCTGCCGGGGTCATGGAGCTTCTGCCCCCTGACCAGATCGCCTTCCAGCGCATGCTGGACACGATCCGCCGCAATTTCGAGCGCTTCGGTTTCCTGCCGGTGGAGACGCCGGTAATGGAGTTGTCGGAGGTGCTGCTCACCAAGTCCGGCGGTGAAACCGAGCGGCAGGTGTATTTCGTGCAGTCCACCGGCGCGATCGAGAACGGCATCAACGCGGTATCCGACGCGCTGGACGCCACCGACGGTGGCACTACCATCGACGCCGAGCGCGTACGGGCCGCCACCCGCGAGCTCGCCCGCCCCGAAATGGCGTTGCGCTTCGACCTGACCGTGCCGCTGGCCCGCTACGTCGCCGAGCACGAGCACGACCTCGCGTTCCCGTTCCGTCGTTACCAGATGCAGCGCGTGTACCGCGGCGAGCGCGCCCAGCGCGGTCGCTTCCGCGAGTTCTACCAGTGCGACATCGACGTCATCGGCAAGGATGCGCTGAGCGTGCGCTTCGACGCTGAGTTGCCGGCGGTGATCCACGCGGTGTTCTCCGAGTTGGACATCGGTGCGTTCACCATCCAGCTCAACAACCGCAAGCTGATGCGCGGCTTCTTCGAGGCGCAGGGCGTGGCGGACCCGGCATTGCAGGCACTGGTGCTGCGCGAGGTCGACAAGCTCGACAAGCGCGGCGAGGACTACGTCCGCCAGACACTGACCGGCGAAGGCTTCGACCTGCCAGCCGAAGGCGTGGATCGCATCATGCAGTTCGTGAAGGTGCGTTCCACTTCGCATGCCGATGCGCTGGCGCAACTGGATGCATTGGGCGAGGGCAGCGAATCCCTGCGCGAAGGCGTTGCCGAACTGCGCGAGGTGCTGGAGCTGGTGCGCGCGATGGGCGTGCCGGAGGCCAACTACGCGCTCAACTTCTCCATCGCGCGTGGCCTGGACTACTACACCGGCACCGTGTACGAGACGACGCTCAACGACTACCCGCAGATCGGTTCGATCTGCTCGGGTGGCCGCTACGAGGACCTGGCCAGCCATTACACCAAATCCAAGCTGCCGGGCGTGGGCATCTCCATCGGCCTGAGCCGCCTGTTCTGGCAACTGCGCGAGGCCGGCATCATCGACAGCGCCGGCAGCACCGTGCAGGTGCTGGTCACGCAGATGGACGCCGCGCACCTGCCGCACTGCCTGGCCATCGCCAGCGAACTGCGCCATGGCGGACTCAACACCGAAGTGGTGATGGAGCCGTCCAAGCTGGGCAAGCAGTTCAAGTACGCCGACCGTGCCGGTATCCGCTTCGTGGTCGTGCTGGGCGAGGATGAGATTTCCAAGGGGACGGTGACGGTCAAGGACCTGCGCCGTGAGGATCAATTCGAAGTGGCCCGTGGCGAGCTGGCGCGTACCCTGCGCGTGGAGCTGGCCCAGGCCGAGGCTTTGCAGAACACATGACCGCCACCGTACGTCTTGACGGGCGCTCGCTGACGCGTGCCCAGCTGGTTTCCGTTGCCCATGGCGCCAAGGTCGTGCTTGATCCCGCGCAGTTGCCAGCCGTGGCCCGCGCCGCGGATTTCCTGGCCGAGCAGGTGCGCCGCGAAGAGCCCATTTACGGCGTTTCCACCGGCTTTGGCAGCAATGCCGACCGCCTGCTGGGTGCGCACCACCTGCGTGACCAGCTGCCGGGCGCGCAGCGCTCGCAGGAAACCCTGCACGAGGAACTGCAGCGCAACCTGATCGTGACCCATGCGGTGTGCGTGGGCGAACCGTTCGCGGCGGACGTGGTGCGCGCCATGTTGTGCATCCGCATCAACACCCTGATGCGCGGCCACTCCGGCATCCGGGTGCGGACGCTGGAGGCACTGGCGGCGATGCTCAATGCCGGCATCGTCCCGGTAGTCCCGCAACTGGGTTCGGTGGGTGCCAGCGGCGACCTTGCGCCGCTGTCGCACCTGGCCATCGTGTTGCTGGGCGGTGGCGAGGCGTTCTATGCAGGCGAGCGCATGCCCGGCGCAGAGGCGCTCAAATGCGCGGGCCTGGCTCCGGTTACGTTGTCCTACAAGGAAGGCCTGGCGCTCAACAACGGCACCGCGCAGATGCTGGCCACCGGCGTGCTGGCGCTGGACCGACTGGAAAAACTGGCCGACACCGCCGACCTGGCCGCGGCCATGACCATCGATGCCTTCGCGGGTCGCCTTGTCGCGTTTGCCGAGGAAGTGCACGCCCTGCGCCCGCATCCGGGCCAGGTGCAGGTGGCGGCCAACCTGCGTCGCCTGCTGGAAGGCTCCACGCTGTCGGACATCCCGTACCACCTTGTGCCGAAGTTCCGCCCATGGCAGCCGGGCAGCTGGGATACGCCGGCGTCGCAGGCGCTGCGCTTCGACATCGGCTGGGACTGGGTGCCATTCACGCAGCGCCATGGCCGCGAGAAGTTCTACACCCGCTTCCGTCCGTTCCGCGGCGGCAAGAAGCACCAGCCGCAGGACGCATATTCGCTGCGCTGCATCCCGCAGGTGCACGGTGCGGTACGCGACGCGATCGCCCAGGCCGCGCGCGTGCTGGACATCGAGCTCAATGCGTTGACCGACAATCCGATCGTGTTCCCGGATGCGGACAAACCGCACGTGGAGGAGCAGGTGATCTCCGCCGGCCACTTCCATGGCATGCCGCTGGCCCTGGCGATGAGTTACGTGAAGGCCGCGATCCCGGTGCTGGCCAGCATCTCCGAGCGTCGCCTCAACAAGCTGGTCGACCCGGCCACCAACGATGGCCTGCCGGGCTTCCTGATCGGCAACGAGGACTCCACCGAATCCGGCCACATGATCGTGCAGTACACCGCCGCTGCGATCGTCAACGACCTGGCCAGCCGCGCGCATCCTGCATCGGTGTATTCGATCCCGACCAGCGCCAACGCCGAGGATCATGTTTCGATGGGCGCCAACGAGGCGCGTCACGTGCTGGCCATGGCCGACGACCTGGGCAAGGTGCTGGCGTTGGAGCTGTACACCGCGGCCCAGGCGCTTGACCTGCGCCGCGACATGATCAACGCCGCGCGAGGCCTGGCCGACCGTGCCGACGCGGAGCAGCTGGCGACCAAGGTGGGCGGTGCACTGCTCGACGCCGCCGAGCGCGCGGAGTTCCTTGCCGAAGTGGAGGGCCTGCGCCAGGAACTGTCGTCGGCGCCCGAGTTCCGCCCGGGGCGTGCGGTCGCGGCAGCCCACGCGGTGATCCGCACGCACATTCCGTTCCTTGAGCGCGATCGCGCGCTCGACGGCGAGATCGGCACCATCGTCCGGCTGGAGCGCGAGGGTCGCGTGCTGGCGGCCGTGCAGGGGGCGTGACGCAAGGCCATCCGGTGGCGCGCATGCGTCACTGGATGGGCGACCGGCCAGGCCTGGCGTCAGCGACAGCGCAGTTTGGCCTGCGTGGCGGTCATGCCGCGCGCGCCGACGACGTCCTGATGCAGTTGCGACCATCGGCCTTGGCACGGTACAGCGCGTCATCGGCCTGCTGGAGGGCCGATTCGATGGTGCAGCGCATGCGCACGTCCACGACGTGCATGCCGATGCTGGCACTGAGTGGGAGTGATCGGCCGCCGGTCCTGCAGGGGGTTGCGGCAAGTGCGATACGGATGGCCTCGGCCGTGGCCAGTCCTTCTTCCAGGCCCTGGCCCGGCAGCGCCGCCACGAACTCCTCGCCTCCGAAGCGGGCCAGCAGCGCGTTGTGTGGACGCAGCACCTGGCCGATGGCGTGGGCCGCCCAGCGCAGGCATTCGTCGCCGACCAGATGCCCGTGCTCGTCGTTGATCTGCTTGAAGTGGTCCAGGTCGATCATCAGCAGGGTTACCGCGTGCCCGTGTTGCCGGGCCTGGTCGACCAGCGGGGTGAAACGCTCGTGGAAATGCATCCGCGTGTGCAGGCCCGTGAGTCCGTCGCGCTGGCTGGATTCGCGCAGGCGGGCATGGGCGTCGCCGAGTTGGGCAAGTGCATTGCTCAGTTCGGACGTGCGCTGCTCCACCTTGTGCTCAAGTTGCTCCTTCGCTTCGCGCACCACGCGTTCGTTTTCGTTGCGCAGCGCGGAATAGCGGTAGCCAAGCGCCACCGACAGCAGCAGCATCTCCATCGCAGAGCCGATCTGCACCCCGTAATCGGTCACGAACATCTTGGGCAGCTGCGCGAATGCCACCGCCGCGAACATGCCCGTGCCCAGCAGGAACATGCCCCAGGCCGCCAGGAACAGGCGCGCGGGCAGGTAACCGCTGCGCGTGACCACGACGGCCTCCACCGCGATCCACACGATGCTGGCGAATACCGCCAGCGATGCCAAGGGCGTGGAAACGCGGTAAGGCAGGAAGATCGATGCGATACCCCAGGCGACGAAGAACAGGATCATCGCCAGGCCCACGCGATCGCCCAGGGGCCAGCGGGCCTTCAGGCCCAGGAATGAGCGGGCGAACTGCTGCATGCCGATCTGCGCCAGGCAGATGGACAGCGGTACCGACCTGTCCTGCAACCATGGCGAGGTAGGCCACAGGTACTCGTATCCCAGGCCGTTGAGGGCGAGCAGCACCAGTCCGAAGGCGGTGATGTGCAGCAGGTACCAGCCATAGCTGGAGTCGCGCAGCATTTGCCACAGCACCAGGTTGTAGAAGAACAGCGCGGTCAGGATGCCGTAATACAGGCCCATGGCGAATTGCGCATCGCGTGACATCTCGGTGAAGGCCGTGGGCGTGTAGAGCACCAGCGGCACCTGCATGGAGCTCTGGCTCTCCACCCGCACGAAGACGTCAACCGGCTCGCCAACCGGCAATCGCAACATGAAGTTGGGGTGGCGGTAGCGGATGCTGCGCGCGTTGAACGGCAACGCATCGCCACCGATGTGATGTGCCACGCGGCCGTCGGCGTAGGCGGCGAACACGTCGAGCTTGTCGCTGAGCGCGTATTGCTGGACCAGCAGCCAGCGCGGCTCGGTCACGGCATGGTTGGCCAGGCGGACGTGGAACCAGAATGCGCCTTCCTTGAAGCCAAACGATGGATTCTGCGAGGGCAGGGGCTGGAAGCGCCCCGCGTTGAAGGCGGCGCGTGCTGCATCCAGGTCCGCTGCCGCGCCTGCGTCATGGAAGTAATGGGTCCAAGGCGCCAGGTGGACGATTGGCTGCTCCGATCGCAGGTCGACGGTGGATTCCGCGCGTGCACGACCGCCGGCCAATAGCGCGGTCAGGGAAATCAAGACGAAGCCAATGCGGCATAGCCATCCCATGCGTGCCCAATCCCCCTGTGCGCCCCGAGGCGCGCGCTCAAGCCTCGCGGGGGCAGTCTATCCCACCGTTCCGGCCCGTGTGGGGGGGACATATTGACTGGGGCTTTTTCTTGGGATAACGTAACAGCACGTTAATACATTATCACCTTGATGAAACGCCGACCCCACGAAGCCAACGACGTTGCTGTCTCCGCCTCCGGTTTGGCGGCCGTGCTCGCGCGCCTGGATACCCCGGGCGCCGTCGCGGCGTTTCTCGAGGACCTGTGCACCCCGGCCGAACTGGAGGCCATGGTTGACCGCTGGCGCGTGGTGCCTCTGGTGGCGCAGGGCGTGCCGTACCGGGAGATCCACGAGCGGACCCAGGTCAGTGTGACCACGGTCGGCCGCGTGGCCCGAACCTTGGAGCGTGGAGCGGGCGGGTACGCCGCCGCCCTGCAGGCCGTCGCCCAGGACGAATGATTTTTCCGAATCCCCCCGAGATCCCTCCAATGTCCCCCCCCAATGCCCCCCAGGTGCGCGACCGCCTTCGCATCGCGATCCAGAAGTCCGGACGTCTGGCCGAACCCGCACGCGCCTTGCTGGCCTCGTGCGGACTGAGCTGGCGCGAGAGCCGCGATCGCCTGTTCTGCTATGGCGAATCGTTGCCCGTGGACCTGCTGCTGGTGCGCGACGACGACATCCCCGGCCTGATCGCCGATGGGGTCTGTGATCTCGGCGTGGTGGGGCGCAATGTGCTGCAGGAGCAGGCGCAGGACCGCGTCGCGAGCGGCCGAGCGGCGGCCTATCGGGAATGGCGTGCGCTGGGCTTCGGCGGTTGCCGGCTCGACATCGCCGTGCCTGACGCTTGGGATTGGCAAGGCGCGCAGCAACTGGCGGGGAGGCGCATCGCCACCAGCTACCCCGCGCTGCTGCGCCAGTGGCTGGCGGAGCAGGACATTCCCGCCGATGTCGTGTTGCTGTCGGGGTCAGTGGAGATCGCACCCCGGCTAGGGCAGGCCGATGCGATCTGCGACCTGGTGAGCAGTGGTGCGACGCTGGCGGCCAATCAGCTCAAGCCGGTGCTGACGCTGTTGCAGAGCGAGGCGGTGCTGGCAGGGCCGGTCGTGGCCTTCGACGACGTGCGCGGCGAATTGGCCGACCTGCTGCTGCGGCGGCTGGACGGCGCGATCCGCGTGCGCAAGAGCAAGCTGCTGATGTTCCAGGCGCGCCGCGACGACCTGCCGGCGCTGCTGCCGCTGCTGCCCGATGCCGATGCGCCCACCATGATGCAGGTGGACGGGGCGGAGCGGATGGCGTTGCAGGCGCTGTGCCACGGCGCAGTGACCTGGCAGCGGTTGGAAGACCTCAAGCGCGCCGGTGCCAGTGGCCTGATGGTCGTGCCGGTGGAGGGCATGCTGGCATGAACCGGGTGGCGTGGAACTCTCTTACGGCACCCGAGCGTGCGCAGGCGCTGCGTCGCCCGGCGCAGCAGGTCGGAGCCCGCACCCGTGAGGCGGTAGCGACCCTGCTCGACCAGGTGCGTGCCCGTGGCGATGCCGCAGTGCGTGAGCTGACGGAGCGGTTCGACCACGTGGTACTGGACACATTTGCAGTCACCCAGGTCGAGTTCGAGGCCGCGGCGGCCACGTTGGCGCCCGCATTGCGCGCCGCCATCGACGAGGCCGCCGGGCGCATCGAGGCCTTCCACCGCGAAGGCATGCTGCGGGAATACGCCATGGACACCGCCCCGGGCGTGCGCTGCGAGCGCGTGCTGCGTCCGATTGCGCGCGTGGGATTGTACGTGCCGGCAGGTTCGGCGCCGCTGCCCTCCACGGCGTTGATGCTGGGGGTGCCCGCGCGCCTGGCAGGATGTCGCGACGTGGTGTTGTGCACGCCTCCGCGGCCGGACGGCAGCGCCGATCCCGCGGTGCTGTATGCCGCGATGCGCTGTGGCGTGCGCCAGGTGTTCAAGCTGGGCGGCGTGCAGGCCATCGCAGCGATGGCCTTCGGCACGGAAACCGTGCCCAGGTGCGACAAGCTGTTCGGGCCCGGCAACGGTTACGTGACCGAGGCCAAGCGCCAGGTCGCGATGCTCGAAGGTGGCGCGGCCATCGACATGCCTGCGGGTCCGTCCGAAGTGCTGGTGATCGCCGATGCCGGCGCCAACGCGGCGTTTGTAGCGGCCGATCTGCTGTCGCAGGCCGAACACGGTCCGGATTCGCAGGTCCTGTTGCTGTCCAATGACGAGGAGCTGATCGATGACGTGGCGGTCCAGGTGACGCGGCAGCTGGCCATCCTGCCGCGTGCCGACGTGGCGCGACGTGCGCTGGAATCGTCGCGGCTGATCCTGGTGGACACGCTGGAGGAGGCGTTCGCGATCAGCAACGCCTATGCGCCGGAGCACCTCATCCTCGCATTGCGCGATGCGCGCGCGTGGCTGCCCAGAGTGGAGACGGCCGGCTCGGTGTTCCTGGGCGACTGGGCCCCTGAAGCGCTGGGTGATTACTGCAGTGGCACCAACCATGTGCTGCCGACCAGCGGTGCGGCGCGCTATGTGGGCGGACTCAACGTGGCCAGCTTCCAGTTGGCGATCACCGTGCAGGAAGTCAGCCGCGAGGGCATCGCGGCCATCGGCCCGTGCGCGGTGGAGCTGGCCACTGCCGAAGGGCTGGATGCGCACCGGCTCGCGGTGGCGTTACGGCTGGAAGAGGTCGCGGCATGAGCAGCATTTCCTCCAGCGATGCCACGGTTGGCGCATCCCCGGTCGCTGCGGCCGCCGGGCTTGTCTCTTCCGACCCGCTGGCGCTGGTGCGCGAGGACCTGCGTGGCTTTGCCGGCTATCGTTCGGCCCGCACTGACAAGGTGGAAGGCAGCGTCTGGCTCAACGCCAACGAATCGGCATGGGCCAACGAGGCCGATACCGGATGCGCGGCGCGCCGCTATCCGCAGCCACAGCCTGCCGCGCTGCGCCAGGCCTTGGCGGATCTGTATGGCTGTGCCACCGGGCAGTTGCTGGTGGGGCGCGGCAGCGACGAGCCCATCGACCTGCTGATCCGCGCCCTTTGCCGACCGGGTGGCGATGCCATCGTGGTGACCCCGCCCACGTTCGGCATGTATGCGGTCTGTGCCCGGCTGCACGGAACACCTGTGGTGGACGTGCCACTGGTCGATACCGCTGAAGGCTTCACCTGCGACTTCCGGGCGGCTGAACGGGCCGCGCGCGAAACCGGTGCCCGGATCGTGTTCCTGTGCTCGCCCGGCAACCCCTCGGGCACGGCGCTGCCGTCGACGGAGATCGCCGCGCTGGCGCGCGCGCTGGACGGGCGGGCGCTGGTGGTGGTCGACGAGGCCTACCAGGAATATGCGGGGACTCCTTCCGCCGTAACGCTGCTGGAAGCCCATCGCAACGTCGCCGTACTGCGCACGCTGTCCAAAGCCCACGCGCTTGCCGCCGCGCGGATTGGCGCCGTGATCGCGGATCCGGCCCTGATCGAGGTGTTGCAGCGCTGCCAGGCGCCCTATCCGCTGCCACAGCCGAGCGTGGAGCTGGCGTGCCGCGCGTTGGCACCGCAAGCGCGAGCCGAGACGGCGCGGCGGATCGACATCACCCGCGCCGAACGCGACCGGCTTGCCGGATTGTTGGCGCGCGCGCCCGGCGTGCGTTGCGTGTATCCCTCCAGCGCCAATTTCCTGCTGATCCGCTTCAACGATCCTAGGGCCGCCTACGCCCGCCTGCTCGCCGCCGGTATCGTGGCGCGCGACATGCGCCAGGCCCCCGGGCTCGGTGACGCACTGCGCATCAGCCTGGGCACGCCCGTGCAGAACGACGCGGTGTTGGCGACCCTGGCCGGCCTGGAGGCCGCGGCATGACGCCCCTCCTGTTCATCGATCGCGATGGCACGCTCATCGAGGAGCCCGCCGACTTCCAGGTGGATGCCTTCGAGAAGCTGCGTTTCGTGCAAGGCGTGATCCCGGCGATGCTGCGCCTGCGCGATGCCGGCTACCAGTTCGTCATGGTCACCAACCAGGACGGCCTGGGCACCGCGTCGTACCCGCGGGAGCAGTTCGAGGGGCCGCACAACCTGATGATGCAGGTGCTGGAGAGCCAGGGCATCACGTTCCGCGAGGTGCTCGTCGACACCAGTTTCCCCGCGGACAACGCGCCTACGCGCAAGCCCGGCATCGGCCTTGCGCTGCACTACCTGCAGGACCGCGGCATCGACTGGGCGCGCTCGGCGATGGTGGGCGACCGGGAGACGGACAATGCCTTCGCCCGCAACATGGGCATCCGTCCGTTCCAGTTGCGCACCGCGCAGTTCGGTGGCGAGTGGGATTGGGCCGGCATCGCGCATGCGCTGGCGGAGCAGCCGCGCACGGCCAGCGTCACGCGCAACACCCGCGAAACCCGCATCCACGTGGACGTGGACCTGGATCGCGTCGCGGAGCCCGAGGTGCACACCGGACTGGGGTTCTTCGACCACATGCTGGAGCAGATCGGCAAGCACGGCGGCTTCGCGCTGCGAGTGCGCTGCGATGGCGACCTGCACATCGACGAACACCACACCGTCGAGGACTGTGCGCTGGCCCTGGGCCAGGCGCTGCGCGAGGCATTGGGAAGCAAGCGCGGCATCGGGCGCTACGGCTTCGATGCCGAGCCGCCCGCGGCCTCTTTCGTGTTGCCGATGGACGAGGCACTGGCCGCCGCCGCGCTGGATTTCTCCGGACGTCCGTATTTCGTCTTCAGCGGCAGCTTCAGGCGCGAGCGCGTTGGCGACGTGCCCACCGAACTGGTGCCGCACTTCTTCCGTTCCCTGTGCGAGACGGCCGGACTCAACCTCAACCTGCGCGTGGATGGCGACAACGACCACCACAAGGTCGAGGCCTGCTTCAAGGTGGTGGCGCGCGCACTGCGCCAGGCGATCCGTCGCGAAGGCAGCGAGCTGCCCAGCACCAAGGGCGCGCTGTGATGGGGTCGATGCGATGAACGTCGTGCTGATCGACTCCGGCGGCGCCAATATCGGATCGGTGCGTTATGCGCTGGAGCGGCTGGGCGTCGAGGCGCCGCTCACCGCCGATGCGGACCTCATCCGTGGCGCGGACCGGGTGATCCTGCCCGGAGTCGGTGCTGCGGGTGCGGCGATGGCAATGCTGCGTGATCGCGGCCTGGTCGAGGTGATCCGCGGCCTGCAGCAGCCGTTGCTCGGCATCTGCCTGGGCATGCAGCTGCTGTTCGAGGCCTCCGAGGAGGGCGGCGTGCCCTGTCTCGGCCTGTTGCCCGGCAAAGTCACGCGAATGCGCGGCGGAGAAGGCATCCGCATTCCGCACATGGGTTGGAATGCGCTGACGCCACTGGCCCCGCATCCGTTGCTCGACGGCATCGACGCCGGCGCGCAAGCCTACTTCGTGCATGGCTACTGCGTGCCGGTCACCACGGATACGCTGGCCACCTGCACGCACGGGCAGACATTCGCGGCGGTCGTGGGCCGCGGCAACCGTTTCGGTGCGCAGTTCCACCCCGAACGGTCGGCCGGGACCGGTGCGCGGCTGCTGCGTAACTTCCTGTCGGAGCGCCTGGCATGAGCGGGTTTGAGCTCTATCCGGCGATCGACGTGCGCGACGGGCGCGTGGTCCGGCTGCGCCAGGGCGACTACGCGCAGGAAACGCGCTATGCCGATGACCCGCTTGCGGTTGCCAGGCGCTACGCGCAGGCCGGCGCGCGCTGGCTGCACCTGGTCGACCTGGACGCCGCCAGGGCAGGCGGCTACACGCTGGCCCCGTTGCTGGCCGCGATCAAGTCGGAGACGGGGCTGCGGGTCCAGACCGGCGGCGGCGTGCGCGGCGAATCGGATGTCGAGGCGATCCGTCGCGCCGGCGCTGACCGCGTGGTCGTGGGTTCGCTGGCGGTGCGCGAGCCGGCGCGTGTCGCCGGATGGCTGCGGTCATTCGGCAGTGAACACGTCACCATCGCCCTGGATGCGCGCCAGTCCGCGGATGGAGACTGGCTGCTGCCCACGGCGGGGTGGACACAGGACAGCGGCGTGCGTTTGGACGCGCTACTTTCCGACTACATGGCGGCGGGACTGCAGCACCTGCTGTGCACCGACATCGACCGCGACGGCATGCTGACCGGCCCCAACCTCGCGCTCTATCGGCGCATTCTCGCCGTCGCGCCCCAGGCGAGGCTGCAGGCGTCCGGCGGCATCCGCGATGTCGCGGACGTGGCCGCGGCCCGGCAGTCGGGCTGCGCGGGCGCGGTGCTGGGCAAGGCGCTGCTGGATGGCCGGCTTGAACTCGCCGACGCCGTCGCGGAGGTGGCCTGATGCTCAGCCGCCGCATCATTCCCTGCCTGGATGTCCGCGACGGGCGCGTGGTGAAGGGCGTGCGTTTCCGCGACCACGTCGACATGGGCGACATCGTGGCGCTGGCCCGACGCTACCGTGATGAAGGCGCCGACGAGCTGGTCTTCTACGACATCACCGCCAGTCCCGAAGGGCGCGTGGCCGATCGCGGCTGGGTGGAGCGCGTGGCGCGGGCGCTCGACATTCCGTTCTGCGTCGCGGGCGGCATCCGCAGCGTCGAGGATGCGCGCCGGATCCTGCATGCGGGTGCGGACAAGATCTCGATCAACACACCGGCACTGGAGCGTCCCGCACTGATCAGCGAGCTGGCCGAAGCGTTCGGCGAGCAGTGCGTGGTGGTCGGTATTGACAGCCTGCTGGACCCCGACGGCGAATGGCGCGTGCGCCAGTACACCGGCGATCCCTCGCGCACCCAGGCCCTGGCCAGGCGCACGCTGGACTGGGTGATCGCGGCCCAGCAGCGGGGCGCGGGCGAGATCGTGCTCAACTGCATGGGCAGCGACGGTGTCCGCGAGGGCTACGACCTGGAGCAGCTGAAGGAAGTGCGCGCGCTGTGTTCCGTGCCGCTGGTCGCCTCCGGTGGCGCCGGCACCGCGGCCCATTTCGAGGCGGTGTTCCGCGACGCGGACGTCGACGGCGCGCTCGCCGCGAGCGTGTTCCATTCCGGCGCCATCGCCATCCCAACCCTCAAACGCCAGTTGGCCGCCGCCGGTATTCCGGTGCGGCCAGTGGACTGACACGGCACCCGGCCCGGACCATTCATGCCATGAACGACGCCCCCGCAACATCACGCACGCCTGACGCCGCTGCCATCATCCAGCAGCTGGACTGGTCGAAGCAGGGTGGTCTCGTGCCCGCCGTGGTGCAGGATGCGTCGACGCTGCGCGTGCTGATGCTCGGTTACATGGATCGCGCGGCGGTGCAGGCCACCTGCGACAGTGGCCACGTCACCTTCTTCAGCCGCAGCAGGCAGCGGTTGTGGACCAAGGGCGAGACGTCCGGCCATTACCTGGACCTGGTGTCGATCGAAGTGGACTGCGACGCGGACACGCTGCTGGTGCAGGTGGCCCCGCACGGCCCCACCTGCCACCTGGGGCGCGCCAGCTGCTTTCCCTCCGCGCCGGGCAGTTTCCTTGCGGAACTGGATGCGCTGATCGGTGCCCGTGAACGGAACCGTCCACCCGGAAGCTACACCACCCGGTTGTTCGAAGGCGGCGTCCGCCGCATCGCGCAGAAGGTGGGGGAGGAGGGCGTGGAGACGGCCCTTGCCGCGGTCGCGCAGGACGACAGCGCGCTCCTGGGCGAGGCTGCGGACCTGGTGTACCACCTCCAGGTATTGCTGCGCGCACGCGGGCTTTCGCTGCAGGATGCGGTGGCCGTGCTGCGCGAACGCCATACGCCGGGCTGATCCCCAAGGCACTTCCGACTGCGTCGATAACGGTCACGCGACTCGCGCATAATCAGGACGATTCGACAGGTCGCCAACCGGTGGCCGCGCCCAGGAGATGGCATGCGCATTCCGGTTTTTTCGTTCCTGCTGCCGGCGCTGCTGTTGTCATGCGTACTGTCGGCGGCCAACGCTGCCGTGCCATGCGAAGGCGGCACGGTATTCGAGGACCGCAACGGCAACGGCCGTCGCGACAGCGGCGAGCCTGGGATTGCCGGCGTCAAGGTATCCGACGGCGTCACGCTGGCGGCAACCGATGCAAACGGGGCCTACCGCCTGCCGCCGGTGGATGGCCGCAGCCTGTTCGTGATCAAGCCGGCAGGATACCTGTCGACGCGGCGGAGCGATGGATTGCCGGACCTGTGGGCCAATACGCGCACCGCGCCGGGCCCCGTGCTGAAGTTTGGCGGGATGCCGGTACAGCCCGTCGCCTGCCGGAATTTCGCCCTGCGCAAGGCCAAGCCATCGCCCAATCGGCAGCAGCGCCTGGACGTGGTCGTGTTCGCCGATCCGCAAGCCAAGTCGCAACGCGACGTCGAGTACTATCGGCGCGACATCGTCGAGCCGCTGAAACACGACACCGCCATCGACATGGGGCATGGCTTCGGCCGCTTCTACTTCGACGGCATTGCCGGTGACATGGGCATCAGCCTGGGCGACATCACCCATGACGACCTGTCGCTCTATCCCGCCTTGACCGCCGCCACGACCAGCCTGGGCGTGCCCTGGCTGCACGTGGCGGGCAACCATGACCTGGATTTCGATGCCACGCGCGACGAGGACTCGCTGCTGACCTTCCGCCACCATTTCGGCCCCGATACGCATGCGTGGGAGGAGCACGAGGCGACCTTTGTCCTGATGGACGACGTGATCCACCAGCCTGGAAGCAAGCCGTCGTATATAGGCGGGCTGCGCGAGGACCAGTTCGCATTCCTGGAGCGCTACCTGCCCACGGTGCCCCGGGACCGCCTGCTGGTGCTGGCGGTGCACATTCCGTTCTTCGATGCCGAGTCCGGCCGCGAGACCTTCCGCCGCGCCGACCGGGAGCGCCTGTTCGCGCTGCTGCAGGCCTTCCCCAGGGTGTTGCTGCTCAGCGGCCACAGCCATACCCAGCGACACGTCCACCACGGTGCCGCCAGCGGCTGGCATGGCGCGACGCCGCTGCATGAATACAACGTCGGTGCGGCCTGCGGCGCGTTCTGGTCGGGGGTGAAGGATGCCGACGGCATACCCGATACCACCATGGCCGATGGCACGCCCAACGGCTACGCCCGGCTGCAGGTCAGGCCGGGTGGCGAGTACAGCCTGTCATGGCATCCCACGCGGCTGTCGGCAGGAAATGCGGCCAACTCGCAGGCCATGCGGCTCAGTGCGCCCCAGGTCCTGCGCCGGGGAGCCTGGCCCGCGTTTGCCGTGCACGCCAATATGTTCATGGGCCAGGACGACACGCGGGTGGAGTACCGCATCGATGCCGGCGCCTGGCGACCCATGCAGCGCGTCGTGGCGCCCGATCCGTGGCTGGTCGCGGAAAACACGCGCGATGACCAGGCCGATGCACTGCGCGGCTATGACCGCGCGCCGCCTGCCGGGCCGTCATCGCACCTGTGGCGGGGAATCCTGCCGACGGATCTGGTGCTGGGCGAGCATCGGGTGGAGGTGCGCGCTTTCGACCGTTGGCAGGGAGAGCAGCGGGCAGTGGTGCAGTACCGACTGGAAGGCGCAGCCGAATAGGCCCGTCAACCGGATCGGCTTGATGGTGTGGGCCGGGGCCCGGCGCCCCGGTGCAGCTCAGCCAGCCAGCACGAAATCCACGAAGGGCTTCACTCAGCGAAGCAGCACGATGTCCGCGAAGGACTCCACCCGCGTGTGCCCGTGGGTCGCATCGCCGACTCGCGGCTCCGGATAATCCTCGCGGCGGTCCAGCAGCACCGTGCCCAGGCCGGCCTCGCGCGCTGCATCCAGTTCCTCCACCACGTCGGACAGGAACAGCACGTCGCCGGCCTCACGGCCGATGGCGTCGACGATGTGCCGATAGCTGGCGGCCTCGCGCTTGCCGCCCGCTTCGGTGTCGAACCAGCCCGAGAACAGCCCGGTCAGGTCGCCCGCGTCGCTGTGGCAGAAGAACAACCGCTGCGCCGGCACGCTGCCGGAGGAGTACACGTACAGCGGCAGGCCCTCGACCTTCCACGCCTGCAGTGCGTTCGCCGCGTCTTCGTAGATGTGCGCGGTGAAGTCGACGCTGCGGTAGCCGTCCGCCCAGATCATGCCCTGCAGCGCCTTCAGCGCGGTGTGCTTGCGGTCCTGGTCGATCCAGCCCTGCAGCACCTCGACGATCATCGCGTCATCGCACATGCCGCCGTTTTCGGTGGCCACCTGGTCCAGCCACTTGCGCACCGCCGGCTCGCGCCCGCGCTTGGCCACGAAGCCCGGCAGCGCACGCCGTGCATACGGGAACAGCACGTCCTTGACGAAGGAGATGCTGCTGGTGGTGCCTTCGATGTCGGTGAGGATGGCGCGGGTCATGCCGCGTTGTCCGGCTCAAGCCTGGGGAAACGCTGCGCGATGTCCGTGCCGGTGAAATGGCCCACCCAGCCGTCCGGCTCGGTGAAGAAACGGATCGCCACGAAGCTCGGCTCCGGCCCCATGTCGAACCAGTGCAGCGCGCCATCGGGCACCGCGATCAGGTCGCCCTGTTGGCACAGCACTTCGTACACGCCGTCGTCCACGTGCAGGGTGAACAGGCCCGAGCCGGCCACGAAGAAGCGCACTTCGTCTTCCTTGTGGAAGTGCTCGTCCAGGAACTTGGCGCGCATCGCCTCGCGCTGCGGGTTGTCCGGCGCGATGCTGACCACGTCCACGCTCTTGAAGCCGTGCGCCGCCACCAGGCGGTCGATGTCGGCGCGGTAGGCGTCCATGATCTTCTCGGGCGTGTCGCCCGGGACGATCGCCTGGCCCGCCTGCCACTGCTCGAAGGTCACGCCGATCTTCTTCAGCTCGCGCGCGATGTCCGCGTGGTCATGCGTGGCCAGGCGCGGCGAGGTGGGGGTTTCTTCGTCGAAGATGCGCAGGCGGCTCATCGTTGCAGTTTCCTCAGTTCCAGGTCGCAGGACAGCATGAATTCGAACGCCTCCAGGTGGCGCCGCGCCTCGTTGATGTCGCGGCCCCATGCGTACAGGCCATGGCCCGCGATCAGGTAGCCCCATGTGTCGCGGCCCGCCAGCGCCTTGTCCACGCTCGCGGTGAGCACGTCCATGTCCTGCGCATTGGGTACCACCGGCAGCGCCAGTTCGGCCTCGTGGGTGGTGTGCCCGCGCAGCGCCTTGAACAGCTCATAGTCGCGCAGCAGCACCTGCCCGTCGCGGGCATACAACAGGCTGGAGATCGTCTGGGTGGGGGAGTGGGTATGCAGCACCGCACCCACCTCGGGAAACAGGCGATACAGGTGCGTATGCAGGGCCGCTTCCGCCGAGGGGCGGTGGTGGGTGGCCACCGGGTTGTTCTGCATGTCGACCACCATGATGTCCGCCTCGGACAGGCGCGCCTTGTCCTTGCCGGAAATGGTGATGGCCGCGTGCTCGGCCCCCATGCGGATGGAGAAGTTGCCGGCGGTGGCCGGCATCCAGCCCTTGGCGGCCAGCTCCCGGGTGTGGGAAATGATCTGGGCCGCGCAGCCGGCGTACAGGGTGTGGTCGAAGGCGGGGGTATTCATCCGCAAAGTGTAACGGCTGGCGGTCGCCGTCCACATGACGCGGTCGTGATGATTAATCCCCGGTTGGCATGAGCGGAGCCCGGGGCGGGGCCTGTCCGATGGCCATCCGACGTCAGCTCAGGCCTCGTCGCGCTGCTGCCCGTAGGTCTTGAACTTCTCCAGCACCCGTTCCATTTCATCCCTCGGCAGGTCCTGCGTCGGCCCCAGGCTGCGGGCGATGATGTACTGGCGCGCCAGGTTCTCCACCTCGCCGGCCAGCGCATAGGCGTCTTCGAGGCTGGCACCCATGGCGACCAGGCCGTGGTTGGCCATCAGGCAGGCGCGCAATCCGCCTTGCAGGACCTTCAGGATGTTGGCCGACAGGGCTTCGGTGCCGAACGTCGCATAGCCGGCGCAGGGGATGTGGTCGCTACCGGCCGCGGCGACCATGTAATGGAATGCGGGAATCCCCAGGCCAAGGCAGGCCAGCGCGGTGGCGTGCGGCGAGTGCAGGTGCATGATCCCGTTGGCGTCGGGAAAGGCCTGCAGGATGTCGCGATGGATGCGCCACTCGCTGGAGGGGAGCAGCTGGCCGGGAGGGCAGGTGCCATCGGCCTGCAGGTACACGATCTCGTCAACCTGCAACTGATCGTATGCGCGACCGGTCGGGGTGATGAGCAGGCCGCCTCCCCACCGGACGCTGGCGTTGCCCGACTTGTTGAAGGACAGGCCGGAGGCGCTCATGGCGCGACAATGATCGACCAGCGACTGGCGCGCGGCGCGTTCGGTTTGATGCATGGCGGTCAGGGCGTTGTGGGCGCGGGACCACTCCGGCCTTGGCCGAGGGCGCTCCGGCGCCATGATGCGGGGGCCAGGATAGTTTACTGGCCCTTGAGCTTGCTGTGCCGGTAGCCGTACAGGAAGTAGATGGCAAAGCCCACCGCCGTCCAGCCGAGCATCAGCATCCAGTTGTGCGCGGTCATCGTCGACAGCAGCGCCAGGCAGCTGAAGATGCCGGCCAGGCACACGAACCAGGCGCCGCGGATGCGGAACGGGCGCGGCAAATCCGGCTGCGTGCGGCGCAGGATCAGCACGCCGGCGCAGACCGCGGCGAAGGCGATCAGCGTGCCCATCGACGTCAATTCACCCAGGATGTCCAAGGGGAACACGGCCGCCAGCAGGGCGATGCCGATGCCGGTGATGACGGTGTTGATGTGCGGCGTACGGTGCTTGGGGTGGATGCGCGTGAACACCTTTGGCAGCAGCCCGTCGCGGGCCATGATCATGAAGATGCGCGGCTGGCCGATGATCATCACCAGCACCACCGACGACAGGCCCACCAGCGCACCGATCTCGACCACGATGCGCAGCCACGCCAGCTCCGGATGGCCGGCAACCGCGGTGACCACCGGCTCGTCGGTGCCCAACAGCGAGTAATGCGTCAGGCCGGTCATCACCGCCGCCATGCCGATGTACAGCACGGTGCAGATGGCCAGCGACATCAGCATGCCGAATGGCAGGTCCTTCTGCGGATTGTGCGATTCCTGCGCCGCCACCGACACCGCCTCGAAGCCGATGTAGGCGAAGAACACCATCGACGCACCGCGCAGCACGCCTTCCCAGCCGAACTTGCCGGGACCCTCGTTGGCCGGGATGAAGGGTTCCCAGTTGGAAGGGTCCACGTACTGCCAGCCGGCGATGATCACCAGCACGATCAGGCCGGTCTTGAGCACCACCATGGCGGTGTTCATGCCGGCCGACTTGCGGATGCCCACGTAACACACCGCCGTCAGCAGCAGCACGATGGCGGCGGCCGGCAGGTTGGCGATGGCGCCGGTGGGCTGCAGTTTGCTGTCCAGCGGTGCCTGCACCAGCGCCGCAGGCAGGTAGATGTCGAAATGCTCCAGCAGGCTGAGGAAATACCCCGTCCAGCTGACCGCCACCGCGGAGGCGGACACGCCGTATTCCAGCACCAGCATCCATCCGATGAACCAGGCGGCCAACTCGCCCAGCGTGGCGTAGGTGTAGGTGTAGGCGCTGCCCGAGACCGGCACCATCGAGGCGAATTCGGCATAGGCCAGCGCGCAGAACGTGCAGCACAACGCCGCCAGCACGAACGACAGCATGATCGCCGGCCCGGCGTGGTTGGCCGCCGCCTGGCCGGTGATGACGAAGATGCCGCCACCGATCACCGCGCCGATGCCCAGCGCCGTCAGCCCCCATTTGCCCAGCGTGCGGTGCAGGCTCAGGCCATCGGCGTCGGCATGGGCGGCGTGGGGGTGCTTGGTGGCGAGCAGGCGTTGCAGCATCGGGCACTTCCTGGGCCGGCGTCACTGCGCCGGCGATGGCGAAAATCGAGAAGGGCCGGCGGTGGTCGCCGGCCCTGCAGGGCGTCAGGCCGGCTTGCGCAGCTTGCTGTTGCGGTAGCCGTAGCCGAAATAGATCACGAAACCAATAATCGTCCAGCCCAGCATGACCTGCCAGTGGTCCTTGAACGGCTGCCAGAACAGGTACAGGCAGGTGGCCACGCCGAGGCTGCAGATCACGGTGGCGGCCGGCACGCGGAACGGGCGCGGCAGGTCCGGGCGCGTGTAGCGCAGGATCAGCACGCCCGCGCACACCGTGGCGAAGGCCAGCAGGGTGCCCATCGAGACCAGGTCACCCAGGAAGTCCAGAGGCAGCAGGCCGGCCATCACGGCCGCAACCACGCCCACGATCACCGTACCGATGTACGGGGTCTGGAACTTCGGGTGCACGCGCGCGAAGAACTTCGGCAGCAGGCCGTCCTTCGCCATCGAATAGAAGATGCGCGGCTGGCCCATCAGCATCACCAGGATCACCGAGCTCAGGCCGGCGATCGCGCCGATCTCGACCGCCATCTTCAGCCAGCCCAGGGACGGATAGGCTTCCAGCGCGGTGGCCACCGGCTTGGGGGTGTCCAGCTGCTGGTACGGGATCAGGCCGGTCAGCGTGGCCGCCATGGCGATGTACAGCACCGTGCAGATCGCCAGCGAACCGAGGATGCCGATGGGCATGTCGCGCTGCGGGTTCTTGGCCTCGCCGGCGGCGGTGGAAACCGCGTCAAAACCAATGTAGGCGAAGAACACCACGGCCGCGCCACGCACCACACCCTCCATGCCAAAGCGGGTGCCACCCTCGTTGGCGGGGATGAACGGCTGCCAGTTGTCGGGGTTGATGTACTGCGCCGCGAAGCCCAGGAACGCCACGATCACCGTGACCTTGATCGCCACGATCATCGCGTTGACCCACGCCGACTGGGTGATGCCGCGGTAGCACAGGCCGGAAATGGCGGCCACGATCAGCACCGCCGGCAGGTTGACGATGGCGCCGGTGCTGACGAAGGCCTTGGCCTCGGCTGAGTAGTGGTAGGGCGCCTGTGCCAGCGCGGCGGGAATGCCCGCGCCATGCGATGTCAGGAAGCTGTTGAGGTAGCCCGACCAGCCCACCGCCACGCTGGACGCGGCAAACAGGTATTCCAGCACCAGGTTCCAGCCGATGAACCAGGCCACGACCTCGCCCAGGGTACTGTAGGTGTAGGAATAGGCTGAGCCGGAGACCGGCATCATCGAGGCGAATTCGGCGTAGCACAGGCCGGCGAAGGCGCAGGCGATACCGGCCATGACGAAACTCAGGATGACCGCCGGACCTGCGTAGTTGGCGGCCGCCGTGCCCGTCATCACGAAGATGCCGGCGCCGATGATGGCGCCCACGCCAAGCAGCATGAGGTGGCGGGCCGTGAGGGCGCGCTTGAGCGTCACCTCGCCCTGCAAGCCACCTTCCACGGGCTCGCCGGCGTCGACGTGGCCGGCGGCTTCCACCGGCTTGGTCGCGAACAGATTCTTGTACATCCTGGTCCCCAAAGTGATTGTCTTGAGCCCGTCATGCCGGTATGGCAGGGGACGGACACGCGGCGGGCCACCTTAACCCAGCGACGAAAGTCGCAGCAAGGGCGGGAGGGCGCCGAGGATTTGCGCGCATAATCGTCGGCCCCGTTCAGTCGATTGAATACCGCTGCGTATGTCGCCATCGCCCAGCCCACGCCCGTGCTCGCCGCTGCAGCAGCTGGAGGCGGCATTCCGCAGTTATGCAACCCGCCGCCCGGACGAGGCGGACACCGCCACGGTATTCCTTGAGCTATTGGCCGACGATGCGGACCCGTTCGTGCGTGAGCGGTTGGCCGGACACTTCACCGCCTCATCGTGGCTGGTCGACGCCACCGGCACGCGCGCGCTGCTGACCCACCATCGTAAATTGGCCCGCTGGCTGCAGTTGGGTGGCCACGCCGACGGCGACCGTGACCTGGCCAACGTGGCCCTGCGCGAAGCCGAGGAAGAGTCTGGTCTCACCGGCCTGCGTGTGGAACCGGAGCTGTTCGACCTCGACCGCCACTGGATCCCCGAACGTGGCGACGTGCCGGGCCACTGGCACTACGACGCCCGTTACGTGGTGCGCGCCACCGGCAGCGAGGACTTCGTGGTCAGCGAGGAATCGCTGGACCTGGCCTGGCGCGATATTGCCGATATAGCCAGCGATCCGGAGTCCGATCCGTCCATGCGTCGCATGGCTGAGAAGTGGCTCGCTCAAAAAGACTGACGCCCCGAAATCGGTTCTGCCCCCGTCGCGCGAAACCGAACCAGCCGTAACGGTTAGGGGAGGCTGATGGCATGGGTATCGCGCAGAGCCGGCCATGGATGGCCGGCGGCCCCGACTCGGGGCAGGATGCCCCGATGGAGGGGCGAAGCGATACCCATGGCATCAGCCTCCGCCCGCAGACCTCAATACAGGATGCGCGTCTTGAGCGTCCCTTCGATCGACGCCATCTGCTCGCGCAACTTGTCCGCCTGCTCCTCGCTGGCGGTGATGTCGATCACCACGTAGCCCACCTTGGGGTGCGTGCGCAGGAACTGGCCGTCGATGTTCACGCCTTCGCGCGAGAAGATGTCGTTGATCTGCGACAGGACGCCCGGCATGTTGCGGTGGATGTGCAGCAGGCGCTTGCTGCCGGTGTGTCCGGGCAGCGTGACCTCGGGGAAATTGACCGCCGACAGCGTGGAGCCGTTGTCGCTGTAGCGGATCAGCTTGGCCGCCACTTCCAGGCCGATGTTGTCCTGCGCCTCCAGCGTGCTGCCGCCGATGTGCGGCGTCAGCAGCACGTTGTCGTGGCCCAGCAGCGGTGACACGAAGGCATCGTCGTTGCCCTTGGGCTCCACCGGGAACACGTCGACCGCGGCACCACCGACCTGGCCCGAGGTCAAGGCCGTTGCGAGCGCATCGATGTCCACCACGGTGCCGCGCGAGGCATTGATCAGGTGCGCGCCACGCTTCATCTTCGCGATCTGCGCGGCGCCGAACATGTTCTTCGTCGCCGGCGTTTCCGGCACGTGCAGGGTCACGATGTCGCTGCGCGCCAGCAGGTCGTCCAGGCCCGCCGACGAACGCGCGTTGCCTAGCGACAGCTTGGTCTCGATGTCGTGGAACAGCACCTGCATGCCCAGCGCCTCGGCGATCACGCCCACCTGGGTGCCGATGTGCCCGTAGCCGATGATGCCGATGACCTTGCCGCGCACCTCGTGGCTGCCGGCGGCCGACTTGGACCAGCCGCCGCGGTGGCATTCGGCGTTCTTCTGCGGGATGCCGCGCATCAGCATGATCGCCTCGGCCACCACCAGTTCGGCCACGCTGCGGGTGTTGGAGTAGGGGGCGTTGAACACCGGGATGCCCAGTGCTTCCGCCGCGTCCAGATCCACCTGGTTGGTGCCGATGCAGAAGCAGCCGATGGCGATCAGGCGCCGGGCTTCGTCGAGCACGTCGGCGGTGAGCTGGGAGCGCGAGCGGATACCGATGATGTGCGTATCGGCGATCTGCCGCTTCAGCTCATCCTCCGGCAGCGACTTGTCGAAGGTCTGGATGTTGCTGTAGCCAGCGGCGCGGAAGCTTTCCACCGCGGTCGGGCTCAGGCCCTCCAGCAGCAGCACGCGGATGTCGTTCTTGGGGTACGAGGTCTTCTTGGCCACGGCGGGGAGGGCGGTTCGGGGGTCTTGAAATATCGCAGAAATAAATAGTTTCTGCTGCAGTGCATCACTGGACGGGTGATGGCACGGACTGGCACGCTGGGCGCCTCGTCCCACCGCCCCACCACTTCGCGCCATGACCGACCCGCGCCTGGAACGCCTGCTGGCCACCGTGCCCGGGCTGCGCCTCAAGACCGACCCCGCCGACCTGGAGCATTACGGCCGCGACTGGACCCGTCGCTGGACGCCCGCGCCCCTCGCCATTGCCCTGCCAGGCAGCGTGGAGGAGGTCCGGGGCATCGTCCACTGGGCCAACCAGGCCGGCGTGGCCATCGTGCCTTCGGGCGGCCGTACCGGCCTGTCTGGCGGGGCGGTGGCGGCACAGGGCGAACTGGTGCTCAGCCTGGAACGGATGAACCGCGTGCTGGACTTCAACGCCGTGGATCGCACGCTGACCGTGCAGGCGGGCACGCCACTGCAGGTGGCCCAGGAAGCCGCCGCCAGCCATGGCCTGGCCTACCCGGTGGATTTCGCCTCGCGCGGCTCGGCCACCGTGGGCGGCAGCATCGCCACCAACGCAGGCGGCATCCGCGTGGTGCGCTATGGCAACACGCGCGAATGGGTCGCCGGCCTGACCGTGGTCACCGGTGCGGGCGACGTGCTGGAGCTCAATCGCGGGCTGGTCAAGAACTCCAGCGGCTACGACCTGCGGCACCTGTTCGTCGGCTCGGAAGGCACGCTGGGCGTGGTGGTGGAAGCGACCCTGCGGTTGAGCGATCCGCCGCCGCCGACCAACGTGATGCTGCTGGCGTTGCCCTCGTTCGAGGTGCTGATGCAGGTGTTCGCGGCGTTCCGCGAGCGGCTGCAACTGGAGGCATTCGAGTTCTTCACCGACGTGGCCCTGCGCCACGTGCTCGCACACGGCGCGCAGGCGCCGTTCGCCGAAACGCACCCGTACTACGTGGTCGCCGAATTCGCCACCGGCGATGAGCGGGCGGAGACCGCAGCGCTGGCGGCCTTCGAGTACTGCCTGGAGCATGGCCTGGTACTGGATGGCGTGATCAGCCAGAGCGATGCACAGGCCGCACAGTTGTGGCGCCTGCGCGAAGGCATCACCGAGGCACTGGCGCGCTACAAGCCCTACAAGAACGACATCTCGGTGCGCGTTTCCACCATGCCTGCGTTCCTGGCCGAGACGCAGGCGTTGTTGGCGCAGCAATACCCGCAGTTCGAAGTGGTGTGGTTCGGCCACATTGGGGACGGCAACCTGCACATCAACGTGCTCAAGCCCGACACGATGGAGAACGACGCCTTCGTCGCCCAGTGCGAGCAGGTGACGACGCTGCTGGCGGGTGCGTTGGAGCGACACGGTGGCAGCATTTCAGCCGAGCACGGCATTGGCCTGGTGAAGAAGCCCTATCTGTCGGGTACGCGCAGCGATGCGGAGATCGCCATCATGAAGGGCATCAAGCGGGTGCTGGACCCCAACGGGGCGATGAACCCGGGCAAGCTGTTCGACGCCTGAACGCCGCGGCGCACCGCCAGGTCCAACCTGGCGGGCGCCTTCGAGGCGGTCAGTACTCGTAACGCACGCCGGCCAGCCACGAGCGGCCGAAGCTCTCCATTTCCAGCACTCGGCTACGCTGGCCCTGGAACCGCACCTGGTCGTCATCGTTGATGTTGTTCACCTCGCCGAACAGCCGCCAGTTGTCGGTCAGCGCGTAGCTCATGCTGAAATCCAGGCTGGCGCGATCGTCCCAATACACGTTGAGCTCGGGGGATTCCACGTCGAACGACTGGATGAACTTCGAGCGGTAGTTGTAGGCCAGGCGCGCGCTCAACCCATGCTTGTCGTAGGTGAGCGCCACGTTGTAGTTGGTGCGCGACGTGCCGGGAAGCTCCGTGCTGCCCGCACCGAACGGCAGGTCGGCCTCGGAGTCGGCCAGGGTGTAGTTGGCATAGACGCCCAGGCCGTCGAAGGGTCCTGGCAGGAAGTCGAACGTCTGCTGCCACGCCAGTTCCAGGCCACGCACGGATCCGCGCTTGCCGTTCTCCGGCCGCGTCACCTGCCGGCTCAATCCTGCGCCGATGTCCTCGGAATGGGTGGCGATGAACAATGGGTCGTTGATCCGCTTGTAGAACGCAGCCACCGACAGCAACCCGAGCGGGCGGATGTAGTGCTCGTAGGACACGTCCAGGTTGTGCGCGTAGGCGGCATCGACGTCCGGATTGCCTTCGGTCACCGGCGACGTTTCAAGTTCGCCGATGACGCGGTATGGCGCGGTGTGCATGAAGTCCGGGCGGTTGAGCGCGGTCGAGTACGAGGCGCGCAGGACGCCGTCGTTGGCCGCTTCATAGCGCAGGTGGACGCTCGGGAGCACGTGACCGTAGTCGTTGCTGGCATGCACCGGCACGACCTCGTCCGTGTCCTCGTTGTACTGCGCCGCTTCGCCGTTGGTGCGGGTGCGCTCGTAGCGGACGCCGGCCAGCAGGGTCAGCCGATCCCAGCGCGCGTTGAGCATCGCGTAGGCGGCGTGCACGTCCTCTTCCGCCGCGTAATCGCCGGTGACCGAGTCCGCCACCAGGCGCCGGTGGTTGGCGCTGCCCAGCAAAGGCGATGCGTACTTCTGGAAGATGTCGCGGCAGAACGTGCGGCCGGCCAGGAAATAGTCGAAATTGTTCGAGACGCGGTCGCACAGCATGTCCGACATCGTGATCCCGAGCGCGTTGAAGTCCGCGGCCGAGCCGTTGCGCAGGCGCTCGTCGTCGAACGACTTCTCGCGCATGCGCGAACGCAGGCCGAACTTGATGTCACCCTCTTCGCCGAGGAACGATTGCTGGCGCGTGAGGTCGACGCGCAGGCCGGTCTCGTCTTCCTCGCCGTACTCGACGCGATTGTTCAGGCGACGGAAGCCGAACCACTGCTCCGGCAGGTTGACGCCGGTGGCCGGCGCGTCCGCGCGGCCCAGGATGGTCCAGGCGGGGAAGTCGTGGTTGGTGTAATCGTAGTCCATCTTCGGCCGCACGCTGGAGCGGAAGATGTACTGCATGCGCGGGTTGGTCTCTTTCTCCGCCGAACTGTTGGACACCTGCCAGTCGATCTTCCAGTCATCGCCCGCATAGTGCTCGCCGCCCAGGTTGTAGGTGCGGATGCTCTTGTCGTAGGTGCGCTCGCGCAGTTCCTTGTCGAAGGTGGCGCGGACGTTGCCGGTGACCTGGTTGGATGCCGCGGTGTGCTGGTCCATGGCAATGATCAGGTTGTCGCGGAACTCGTGGTCCTCGAAGCGGGAGTCGGAGGCGACGAAGTAGACGAGGTTATCCGGGTCGATGCGGAAGTCGAAACGGCCGGTGAGGCCGGTGCGGGTGCGCGTCCCTTCGTAGTCCTTGACCTGCACTTCGACAGGCATGATGCGCCCGTCGTCGAAACGCTCGTACAGGGTTTCGACGTTGTCGGTGAAGCGGCCCTGCTTGCTGCGCGAAGCGGACAGCAGCACGCCGATGTTGCGTTCGGCGCCGAAACGGTTGCCGATGGTGGCGTTGTAGCGCTCGTTGTCGCCGTTGCCCAGCTCGTACCGCCCCATGCCGGCGGAAGCTCGCAGGGTCAGGCCATCGCGGTCCAGCGCGCTCTGCGTGCGGATGTTGATGTTGCCGGCGATCGCGTCGCCGTCCATGTCGGGTGTGATGGCCTTGGTGACTTCCAGCGCGGCGACCACGTCGGATGGAATGGTATCCAGCTCGACGCCGCGGCTGGTCGAGTCGGGATTGGCCAACTGCACGCCGTCGATGGAAACAGTGGTGAACTCCTTGGGCGCGCCGCGCATGGTCACGTAGCGGCCTTCGCCCTGGTCACGCTCAATCGACACGCCGGGGATCCGCTGGGTCGATTCGGCGATGTTGTGGTCGGGGAACTGGCCGAGCAGGTCGGCGGACACCACGTTGATGTAGTTGGTGGATGTGCGCTGCTGGTTCAGCGCCATCGCCTGCGCGTCGCGCTGGCCGCGGACCACGATGCGGTCCAACTGCGTGGCGTCGCCGGCGACATGGCCCAGCACGACGTCGGCATGCGTGGCCGTGGTGCCGGCTCCGATGGTCACCTGGCTGCTATGGCGCGGGTAGCCGAGATAGTCGACGACCAGTGTGTGCTCGCCCGGAGCCAGGCCCTGGATGCGGAAGTTGCCGGTGCTGTCGGTCGTTGCCTGGCGGCCGTCAACGGTGATCGCCGCCCCCGCGAGCGCGACGCCACGCGCGGCCTCCCTGACCTGGCCGACCAGCACGCCGGCGCTCGCGGCAGCCGCACCACTGGTCGTGCCGCTCTGCGGTGCTGCGACGGCGAGGGTGGGCAGGGTGAGTGCCGCTGCAATGGCGAGGGCGAGTGGGGCGAAACTGGAACGCATGTCGACTCCGTCTTTTGTCTGTCTGTATGCCCGCCAGCGCGACGGCCGGATGGCCGAGGTGGGCCGGGAGGGCGTGGATCCCGCGCACGGGCGGGGCGTGGCGCGATGGCCGGTCGGGAAGCGGGTCGAGTGTGGGGGGCGTTTGTTACAGACTCGTTCAGGAACGACCTGGGACTTGTTGCCCATCGGCTTGCCACGGCACTGCAACGTGCCCGCCGTAGGTTGACGGGCTGCATCCATGGCACGGTAGAAGAACCGCACCCACTGCATGGCTTCCATGAACCTGTCCTGCCGCCGATCCCTGTTGCTCTTCGCAGCGCTGGCCGCGTGCCATGCGCATGCGCAGTCGCACGGCGAGAACGAGCCCAACCTTTCCATCCCGTCGGGTAGCCAGCGGTACGTGGCCGGTGAAATGCCCGACCGCATCGTCGCTACGCCTTCGCAGGATCCGGCGACCGGGTTCGCGGTCAACTGGCGCACCAGCGTGGCGGTCCAGTCGGCCGCGTTGGAGATCCTGGAGGCCGTTGATTCGCCGGACGTCGGCACGCCACGTCGCGTACAGGCTGTCACTACGGCAATGGCGTCGGAGAATGGCCTGGCCCACTTCCACCGGGCCGACATCGATGCACTCAAGCCGGACACGCTGTACATGTTCCGGGTGCAGGGCGCGGGCAGCTGGAGTGGATGGCGGCAGTTGCGGACCGCGGCGGCGTCCGGCCAGCCGCTGACGCTGCTGTACTTCGGCGACACGCAGAACAAGAACGTCAGCCACGTCGGCCGCGTGACCCGCGCCGCGATGCGCCATGCGCCAGAGGCATTGATGGCGCTCTACGCAGGCGACCTGGTCAGCGGCGGCGACGGTGTCGACGACAGCGAGTGGGGCGAATGGTTCGAAGCCGCGGGCGACCTCCCGGGCGTGATGATGGTGGCGCCGGCCATCGGCAACCACGAGTACTTCGAGGAATTCGAGGACACCCCGCAGGAACGCCGGGTGCTGGGCCGGCATTGGCCGGTGACGTTCGCGCTGCCGCGCAACGGTGCCGTTGCCGCCGACGCCAGTCGCACCACCTACTGGTTCGACGTGCAGGGCGTGCGCGTCGTGGTGCTGGATGGCACTTCGATGCTCGACCTGGGCACTGCGAAAGCGCAGGCCGATTGGGCGGATGAAGTGCTGGCAAGCAACCACCAGCCGTGGACCATCGTGATGGTCCACCAGCCGATGTTCTCGCCGCGTGGCCGTGGCGCGAGCGACCGTCTGCGCGCAGCGCTGGTGCCGGTGCTGGAAAGACACAAGGTCGACCTGGTGCTGCAGGGTCACGACCACACCTACGGGCGGCGCACGGGCGAACATCGCGGCCACGCGTTGCCGCAGTACATCGTTTCCGTGGCAGGCCCCAAGCAGTATCGCGTGTCGGCCGAGGCCAAGCGGACGATGGCGCCCTGGGCCGAGGACACCCAACTGTTCCAGGTGCTGCGGATTGACGATGGTCGCCTGCACTACGAGGCGCGCACGGCCACCGGTCGCCTCTACGACGCCTTTGAAGTGCTGCGTGATGCCAATGGCGCCAAGCGCGTCAACGAACTCCGGGGCGGACGCATCTCCGGGCGCGACTGCAGCCATCGCGATGCCACGCTGGGTGGGCGCACCGACCGATGCTGGGAGTGATCACATGCGATTGATGCTGGCCCTGTTGCTGTCCATGCCCTTGGCCGCGATGGCGGCGCCGCCCGCCTGGGTGCATCCGTTCCACGCCGCGCAACCTGCGAGCGCACCCGACGAACTGCTGCTCGCGGTCGAGATCCCCGCCGGCAGCTTCATCAAATACGAGATTGGCGAGGACGGTTTGCTGCACGTGGACCGTTTCATTTCGATGCCGATGGCGTATCCCGCCAACTATGGCTCCATGCCCCGCACCCTGGCCGGCGACGGCGATCCGCTGGATGCGCTGGTGCTGACCCGCGCACCGTTGCACCCCGGCAGCGTCATCCGTTTCCGCCCGGTGGGGGTGTTGCGCATGGTCGATGGCGGCAAGGCCGACGAGAAGATCATCGGCGTGCCGGCGGACAAGGTCGATGCCACCTATGCCGGCATCCGCGACCTGAAGGACCTGCCCAGGCTCGAGGTCGAACGCATCGAAGCGTTCTTCCGTGTCTACAAGCACCTGCCCCAGGGCAGCAAGGTGGTCGAACTGCATGGCTGGGGCGACGCCGCCGAGGCGCGCCGCATCACCACCGAGGCGCTGCAGCGCTTCGGGCACGCTGACGCCGACACGCGCTCGAAGTAGCCTTTCGCGCTGCCAGCGCGGCGCGTCGGGCGCGTCGGGCACGTCCAGCCCGGCTGGCATATTCAACATGACCGGCATGTCCGGCGCGGCTTCGCGCCGAACATGCGTCAACCGTTCTCAGTCCGCGCGGCCCGCAAACTCGCCCGTGGTGGTGTTCACCAGTACGCGCTCGCCGTTGACGATGTACTCCGGCACCATGATCTCGATGCCGGTGCTGAGCTTGGCCGGCTTCGGGCGCTTGGTGGCGGTGCCGCCCTTCAGTTCCGGCGGGGTCTCGATCACTTCCAGCGCCACCGACTGCGGCAGCTGCAGGCCGATGGCCTGCTCGTCGATCACCTGCACGTAGTAGCCCTGCAGGTCCGGGATGATGTAGCCGGCGTTGTCACCCACCACGTCGGCATCGAGCGTGTACGGGGTGTAATCCTCGTCGTCGAGGAACACGAACGCATCGCCGTCCATGTACGAGAAGGTGGCCTGGCGGCGCACCAGGTCGACCTCGCGCAGCTCGTCGTCGGCGTCGAAGCTGGCGTCGAGCTTGTTGCCGCCCGGCACGCTGTACATGATGAAACGGAAGCGCACGTTGCCGCCGCGGCCCTGCGGCGAGCTGCGCTCGATGTCGCGGATCTGGTACACGCCGTTGTTGAACTCGACGACGTTGCCCTTCTTGACTTCAAAAGCCTTCATGGATTGCTCACTGGATCGTGTGACCCGGTCCTGTTCCTCCCCGGGGTCGGGGGGACCGGGGGAGGGTGGGAAAAGGGTTACTTCGGCGCCAGTCGGGTGGCACCGTCCAGGCGGATGGTCTCGCCGTTGAGGTAGGTGTTGCCCAGGATGTAGGCGACCAGGCTGGCGAAGTCTTCCGGCTGGCCCAGGCGCGACGGGAACGGGATCGAGGCGGCCAGCGACTGCTGCACCGACTCCGGCATGCCGTCCACCATCGGCGTCCAGAACACGCCCGGGGCGATGGTCATCACGCGGATGCCGAAGCGCGCCAGTTCACGTGCCATCGGCAGGGTCATGCCGACCACGCCGCCCTTGGACGCCGAATACGCGGCCTGGCCGATCTGGCCTTCGTAGGCGGCCACGGAGGCGGTGTTGATGATCACGCCGCGCTCGCCGTCCACGCCGGCTTCGTTGTCCTGCATCAGCGCTGCCGCAGCCTTGGCCACGTTGAAGCTGCCGACCAGGTTGACCATCACCGTGGTCTGGAACTGCGACAGCGGCATCGGGCCTTCCTTGCCGAGCACGCGGCCGGCACCGAGGATGCCCGCGCAGTTGACCGCCACGTTCAGGCCGCCGAGGAATTCCTTGGCGGCCGCGACGTTGGCGACGACGGTCTCCTCGTTGCTCACGTCGGTCTTCCAGAAACGCGCATTGGCCTCGCCCAGTGCGGCAACGGCGGCGGCGCCCTTGTCCTCGTTGACGTCGAACAGGGCGACCTTGCCGCCATTGGCGACCAGGTGCTGGGCCACGGCCAGGCCAAGGCCGGAGACGCCGCCGGTGATGACGGCGCGGACGGATGCAAGCTGCATGGGGGACCCCGGACTGGAAAACCGGCATTTTAACCGGCATGGAGTCCATGCGTCGCGAGGCGACGATGCGAACGCGACTGAGTCGTGCTTCGGTCCGGCCCGCCGCACGTGCCTTTCCTAGACTGGTCCCGTGGTCCACGGAAACGACCGACATCCATGAAAAGGGGGGGGCGCAATGGCCAAGGGAACTCGGGGTTGCAGGTCGCCATGGCGGCGAGGCTGGGCCCTCACGATGGCAGTTGCGCTGGCATTCGCCGGCACCGCCACCGCTGCCAATCCCCCCGGCTCCGCCGACCTGGAAGCAGGCCGGACGATCTTCGAGACTGTCTGTGCGGCCTGCCATGGCCCCAACGGCACGTTACCTGCGGACAGTCCGTTGCGGGCCACGATGAACCCGCCGCCGGCCGATCTGGCTGATCCGCTCTTCAACAGCCGCGAGCCCGCTCCCGACTGGGAAATGGTGGTCCGCCACGGCGGCCATTCCATGGGCCTGTCGGAACAGATGCCCGCGCAGGGCGGCGCCCTCAGCGAGGCGGATGTCCGCAACGTGGTGGCGTACGTCAAGACGCTGGCGGACACCTCCGACTATCCGCCGGGCGAACTGAATTTCTTCCTGCCCATCCGCACCAAGAAGGCGTTCCCCGAAGACGAGGTGGTGTGGAAGTCGCGTTACACCGACCGGCCCGGTCGCGACGAGTTCCGCAACGTGCTGGAAGTCGAGAAGCGCGTGGGCAAGCGTGGCCAGTGGCTGATGGAGGTCATCCACGCCGACAACGGCGTGGAAAGCGAGATCACCGAGGTCGAGGTGGGCTACAAGCACGTGCTGGCCTGGAACGCGCGCAAGGCGTCGATCCTCTCCGGCGCGGTGGTGGTCGCGTTCCCGACCGACGGCTCATCCGAGGCGCTGGCGCCGTACCTGGCGTGGGGCAGGCAGTGGTCGGACCGGTGGATCACCCAGGCCAGTGCGCGCACCACCGTGCCGTTCGACCATCCCGACGAAGGACAACTGGAACTGACCGCGGTGGCGCACTACAAATGGACGCCGTGGCCGCGCCGGGTGTTTGGGGCAATGGAACTGACCGCGACCACGCCCTTCCAGGACGATGGCGGGGACCGGGTGAAATTCAGCGCGGTGCCACAGGTGCGCATCGGCCTGACCCGTGGCGGGCACGTGGCGCTCAACCTGGGCGTCGAAGTGCCGCTCAGCGACCAGCCCTACGACTACCGCTTCCACCTGAACCTGCTCTGGGACTTCGCCGACGGCAGCTTCTTCAAGGGCTGGTAGCCCAGTCGAGTCCGGTCAACCCAGCACCATCAACGGGCTGCCATAGTGCTGGCGCAACTGGTACGCGGGCACGCCGCGCTGGAACAGGAAACCCTGGCCCACGCCCAGTCCCAGCCGCAGCAGGAACGCGCGCTGGGCCTCGGTTTCGATGCCTTCGGCGATAAGCTCCAGCCCCAGGCTGTGCGCAATGCCGGCCACCGCCTGGCACACGGCCACGTCCGAGTGGTTGTCCGGCACGCCCTGCACGAACAGCTGGCTCAGCTTGAGCCCGTGGATCGGCAGCCGGCGCAGGTAGTTGAGTGCGCTGTAACCTTCGCCGAAGTCGTCGATGGTCAGCACCACGCCCATGTCGCGCAGTTCGGCAAACGTGCTCAGGGTGTCGGGCTCGTCCTCGATCAGCACACGCTCGGTGAACTCCAGTTCCAGCGATGAGCCGGGCAGCTGCGACGAGGCCAGCGCCGAGCGCACGGTCCGCACCAGGTCCTCGCCCAGGAACTGGCGGTAGGACACGTTGACCGCCACGCGGTCCAACTGCATGCCCCCCGCGCGCCAGCGCGACAGCTGGCGACAGGCCTCGTGCAGCACCCAGCTGCCGATTTCGATGATGTCGCCGGTGGTTTCGGCGTGCTGGATGAACCGGTCGGGCGGCATCTCGCCCAGCGAACCGTTGCGCCAACGGATCAGCGCCTCGGCCGCCACCGTGCGACCGCTGGCGAGGTCGACCTGCGGCTGGTAGACCAGTTCGAACTCGTCGTTGTCCACCGCACGGCGCAGGTGCGTTTCCAGTTGCAGGCGCTCGACCTGCTGTTCGGCCAGTTCCGCGCTGAACACCTGCCACGCATTGCGGCCCCGGCGCTTGCTGTCGTACATGGCCACGTCCGCACTCTGGATCAGCTGCTGCGGGCGTTCGCCGTGTTCGGGCGACTGCGCGATGCCGATGCTGGCCGTGATGCTGAACTCCTCGCCGTCGACCCGGAAATTCTCCGAGAATGTCGTGAGGATGGACTGCGCCAGCCGCGCCGGGCGGGTGGCATCGTTGCCGAAGCGGCAGATGACCAGGAACTCGTCGCCGCCAAAGCGGACCACGCTGCCCTCATCGCCCACGGCACGCAGCAGTCGCCGCGCGGCGGATGCCAGCAGCCGGTCGCCGGCCGCATGGCCAAGTACGTCGTTGACGATCTTGAAGCGGTCAAGGTCGATGTAGAGCACGGCGACCCGATCTTCCACGCCCGGCGCCAGGAACTGCTCCAGGTCACCCAGGCCGGCATCGCGGTTGAGCAGCCCGGTCATCGGGTCGGTGCGCGCCTGCTCCCGCAGGGCTTCCTCGGCCAGCTTCGGCCCGGTGATGTCCTGCAACGTGCCCGTCAGTTGCACGCTGAGCGGAGTCGCCGCCAGGCGTTCGCCCATCAGCCTGATCCAGTACATCTCGCCGTCACTGCGCGTGCCCTGCAGATCGAGGTTGATGCCACGCCCGTCGCGGATGGCGTGCTCCAATGCGGCGCGCAGGCAGAGCGCGTCCGCGGGCGCGAGGGAATCGAGCAGGCCCTCGATGCCAGGTTGCACGGCATCGGCACCGACTGATGCGCAAAGCCTCGCCCGTCAGGTAAAGCAGGTTGCGTCCCGAATCCCATTCCCAGCCGCCGATTCGCGCCAACGCCTGTGCGCGGTCGAAGAGCGCGCTGTCGCGCTTGAGCGCGGTGACGTCGGAGAACAGCGACAGCACCTGCTGCACGCGGTCGGTCCCCGGCTCGAACTGTGGCACCGCCGTGACCGACAGCCACAACAGGCGCCTGTCCTGTCGATGGTAGAACCCCAGTACCGTACTCTCCACCTGTTGGCCCAGGCGCAGGGCGCGCGCGGCCGGACGTTCGTCGTTGGACAGGGCGTGGCCGTGCTCATCGACCACCAGCCAGTGCGCTTCCGAAAGCATTTCCTCGATCGGCTGGCCGACCTCGATGCCGAACAGCCGCATGGCCGCGGCATTGGCATGGATGACCTGTCCGGTCGCGTCGCGCACCAGGATGCCCTTGTCGATGGTCTCCATCAGCTCACGGTGGCGCGTCTCGGCGTCGCGGCGACCGCTGAGGTCGCGGGCCACCGCCACGATCAGCTTCCTGCCGTCCTGCTCGAAGGTCGCGGAGTGCACCTCCACCGGGAAGCGCGTGCCATCTGCGCGCATGTTGGTCACGTCCACCACGTACGTATCGCCGCGGCTTAGCGCCTCCCAGACCGGGCCCAGATGGTCGCGCGGGAGGTCGGGGTTGAGTACGTGGATCGGCTTGCCGACGATCTCCGAGCGCGAGCGACGGTAGGCATTCAGGCCCGCGCGATTGACGTCCAGGACAATGCCATCCCAGCCGATGATGCTGACCGGATCGGGGACCGCGTCGAACAGGGCCTGGTAGCGCCGCTGCGCGGCCATGGCGTGCTCTCCTGCGTGCACAAGCGCCTGACGCGCCTGTTCCAGCAGCCTGCGGATCCCCGGTGCGATGGCCGGATCGGCCAAGGTACCATCGATCGCGGCCAGCACTTCCACCGGCTCCGCGAACGGGCGCGGCGCTTCAGGGGTAGTCGGTGGCACGCGATGGCTCATTCGGCGGAGAGGGCCTTACCGACCTTGCTTTGGGTGTCGCGTCCCAGTATGCCTGCCAGCCAGCGGCCCGTTTCGGCGAGGGCCGGCAGGTCCACGCCGGTGGTGATGCCCAGGCCGTGCAGCATGTAGACGACGTCCTCGCTGGATACATTGCCGCTGGCGCCCTTGGCATACGGACAGCCTCCCGCGCCGGAGACGGCGGCGTCCACCACAGCCACGCCTTCCTCGAGGCAGGCGAGGATGTTGGCCAGCGCCTGGCCGTAGGTGTCGTGGAAGTGGATGGCGAGCGACGGCATAGGCACCTCGGCCGCCACGGCCTTCAGCATGGCGCGCGCCTTGGCGGGCGTGCCGACGCCGATGGTATCGCCCAGCGAGACTTCGTAGCAGCCCATGGCATGCAGCGCCTTGGCCACGCGCACCACGTCGGCCAGCGGCACGTCGCCCTGGTAGGGGCAGCCGAGCACGGTGGAGACGTAGCCGCGCACCTTCACCCCGTCGGCGCGGGCGCGCTCCATGACCGGGGCGAAGCGTGCCAGTGATTCGTCGATGCTCGCGTTGATGTTCCTGCGGTTGAACGCCTCGGACGCCGCGGTGAACACCGCCACTTCCTCCACGCCCACGCTGCGCGCGCGCTCGTAGCCCTGCTCATTGGGCACCAGCACCGGGTAGTGCACGCCGGGCTTGCGGGTGATGCCGGCAAACACGTCGGCGGCGTCGGCCATCTGCGGCACCCACTTGGGGCTGACGAAGGCGGTGGCCTCGATGCTCTGCAGGCCGGTGGCCGAAAGCCGGTCGATCAGCGTGATCTTGTCGGCGGTGGAGACCAGCGTCTTCTCGTTCTGCAGGCCGTCACGCGGACCCACTTCGACGATGCGCACGTGCGATGGCATGCCCATGTCAGGCCTCCAGCACGACGAGGGCGGTGTCGGCCTCGACGAAGTCGCCGCTGGCCGCGCGGACCTCGGCGACCTTGCCGGCGCGTGGGGCTTTAAGGCTCAACTCCATCTTCATCGCCTCGATCACCATCACCTCCTGGCCGGCTTCGACCTCATCGCCCGGCGCGGCCTTCACCACCACCACGCGCCCGGGCATCGGCGCCAGTACGCGGTCGGCGCCGCTGCCGCCCTGGCCCTGCTCGGAACGGTACATCGGCACCGGGTCCAGGCGCAAGCGCTGGACGCCGTCGTGCACCACCAGATGCGTGTCCTGCTCGATGACGTCGAAACGGCGCCCCTTGCCGTCGATGCGAAGACTCAGCATGTCGTTGGACAGGCGCGCGCCGGCGATGGCGTGCACGGTGCCTGCGTGTTCGATGCGGTACTCGCCGGCGCTGCCCTGGGCGAGCAGTTCGATGCGCTCGCCACGGTGCAGGAAGGCGAGGGCGCGGCGGCCGCCGTGGCCCAGGCGCCAGCCGTCGGCGATGGCCCAGGGCGAGGTGGGGTCGTTGGAGCCTGCAGCGGCGTCACGCGTGGCGCGCTCCTGCCCCAGCAGTTCGGCCACGGTGGCGGCCAGCAGCAGGTCGATATCGACGGTGTCGGCCACCGGCATGAACTCGTCCAGGTGGCGGTCCAGGTAGCCGGTGTCGATGGTCGCTTCCACGACCGCCGGGTGGCGCGACAAACGCTCGAGGAACTCGATGTTCGACTTCGGCCCGTTGATCTCACACTGCGCCAGCGCCGCGCGCAGGCGGGCGAGGGCGGCGGGACGGTCCGCATCCCACACGATCAGCTTGGCGATCATCGGGTCGTAGAAGATGGTGACCGTATCGCCTTCCACCACGCCCGAATCCAGGCGCACGTGCGCATCGGGCGTGGGCAGCTTCAGCCGGTCCAGCTTGCCCGAGCCGGGCAGGAAGCCGGCTTCCGGGTCTTCGGCGTACAGGCGCACTTCGATGGCGTGGCCGTTCTGCGCGATGGCGTCCTGCGCCAACGGCAGCGGCTCGCCGGCCGCCACGCGCAGTTGCCACTCCACCAGGTCCAGCCCGGTCACGAATTCCGTTACCGGATGCTCCACCTGCAGGCGGGTGTTGATCTCCATGAAGTAGAAGCCGCCGTCCTGGCCGACGATGAACTCCACCGTGCCGGCGTTGACGTAGTCGATCGCGCGCGCGGCCAGCACGGCAGCGGCCCCCATCGCCTCGCGCAGCTCAGGCGTCAGGAACGCCGACGGTGATTCCTCCAGCACCTTCTGGTAGCGGCGCTGCGCCGAGCATTCGCGCTCATTGAGGTGGATGGCATGGCCGTGGCTGTCGCCGAACACCTGGATCTCGATGTGGCGCGGCTTCTCGACGTAGCGCTCCAGCAGCACGCGATCGCGGCCGAAGGCGCCGGCGGCTTCGCGCTGGCAGCTCTCCAGGTGGGCCATGAACTCGCCGGAGTGGCGCACGATGCGCATGCCCTTGCCGCCGCCGCCATGCGCGGCCTTGATCATCAGCGGGTAGCCGATGGCGTCGGCCTCGCGTTGCAGCACGTCCGGCGACTGGTCCTCGCCGGTGTAGCCCGGCACCACCGGCACGCCGGCCGCGTGCATCAGCTCCTTCGCGCCGGCCTTGCTGCCCATCTTGCGCATCGACGCCGCCTTCGGGCCGATGAAGGCGATGCCCGCCGCTTCCACCGCATCGGCGAAGTCGGCGTTCTCGCTCAAAAAGCCGTAGCCCGGGTGGATGGCCTGCGCGCCGCTGCGCTTGGCCACCTCCAGGATCGCGTCGCCGCGCAGGTAGGACTCCTGCGGACGCGGACCGCCGATGTGGTACGCCTCGTCGGCCTGGCGGACGTGCTGGGCATTGGCGTCGGCATCGGAATACACCGCCACGGTGCGGATGCCGAGGCTGCGCGCGGTGCGGATCACGCGGCAGGCGATTTCCCCGCGGTTGGCAATCAGGATCTTGTCGAACATCAGGCGGTCGTCCAGTTCGGTTTGCGCTTGTCCAGGAACGCGGAAAGGCCTTCCTGGCCCTCCGGCGACACCCGCAGGCGGGCGATGAGGGCGGCGTTGTCGGCGTCGAGCGTATCGCGCGGGGCGCCTGCGGCGACGCGGCGTACCAAAGCCTTCGCCGACGCGGCCGCCACCGGACCGGCCTTCAGCAGCAGGTCGATCTGGCGAAGCACGGCATCGTCCAGGTCGTCGGCCGGCACCACCTGGTGCAGCAGGCCAATGCGCAGCGCCTCGGCCGCATCGAAGATCTCCGCCGTGGCGAACCAGCGCCGCGCCTCGCGAGCGCCAATGGCTTCGATCACATACGGCGAAATCACCGCCGGCAGCAGCCCCAGCTTGCTCTCGGTCAGGCCGAACTTCACCTCGGGCGTGCCGATGGCGATGTCGCAGCAGGCCACCAGGCCCACGCCGCCGCCGAACGCCGCGCCATGCACGCGTGCGATCGTCGGCTTGGGCAACTCGTCCAGCGTGCGCATCAGGCGGGCCAGGGCCAGCGAATCGGTACGGTTGTCGGCCTCGCTGGCGGCGGCCATGCCGCGCATCCAGTTGAGGTCCGCCCCGGCCGAGAACGACGCGCCATCACCCTCCAGCACCACCACGCGGACGCCCTCATCGTGGGCCAGATTGTCCAGCGCGCCGGTCAGCGCGGCGATCAGCGTGGCGTCGAAGGCGTTGTGCAGCGTCGGACGGTTCAGGCGCAGGCGCGCGACCGGTCCGTCTCGCAGGCTCAGCAGGGGGGCAGTCATGGTCGGGCGGTCCGTGCGAGGCAGGGCAAACGCAAATGATAGCCGGTGGGCCCGGACCACCGCCCCGGTACGGAAGGAAATGCTAGAATGAGAACAATTCCTATTTGTAGGATTGCCGCTTGAAGCTGTCCGAACTGCCACGGCGCACCATCGCGACGGTCGCCTCGGTCGATGACCAGGTCGTCAACGACCCCATCGCGCGCCGCCTGCGGGAGCTGGGCTTCGTCCCGGGCGAGCAGGTGGAGATCATGGCCGTGGGGCCCATCGCGGCCGAGCCGATGCTGGTGCAGGTGGGCTTTACCCGCTTCGCCCTGCGCCGCAGCGAGGCGGCGAGGATCACCGTGTGCGCGGGGACAGGCGCGGAGCCGGTACCGGCTCCGTCCCCGGCGGTCACGCGTGCCGCAGCCCCCAACGCCCAGCCCGAACCCGCGGACGTGGCCAGCGTTGCCACGGGGGAAAGCCTGGCAACGCGTCCGGATATCGTGGCGGGGCAGGACACCGCCATTGCCCTCGATCCGCAGGCGAGGGCATCGGCATGACCACCGCCGTCCAACGCATTGCCCTCGTTGGCAATCCCAACTGCGGCAAGACCGCGCTGTTCAACCTGCTCACCGGTAGCCGGCAGAAGGTGGCCAACTATGCCGGCGTCACGGTGGAGCGCAAGGAAGGCCGCTTCCACGCGCCGTCTGGACGGCAGTACGCCATCCTCGACCTGCCCGGCGCCTACAGCTTCCACGCCGCCAGCCTTGACGAGGCGGTGACCCGCGACCTGTGCCGTGGCTTCTACCCGGGCGAACCCGCCCCGGACGTGATCGTCTGCGTGGTCGACGCCACCAACCTGCGCCTGCACCTGCGTTTCGCGCTGGAAGTGCGCGAACTGGGCAGGCCCATGGTGCTGGCGGTCAACATGATGGACGCCGCGCGTCGCCGCGGCATCGACGTGGACCTGAAGGTACTGGAGCGCGAACTGGGCGTGCCGGTGGTGCCCACCGTGGCCGTGCAGCGCCAAGGCGCGCGCGAGCTGGTGGCGATGCTCGACGGCCTGTCCGAAGATCCTGCCGCGCCTACGGTCCGCCTGGCACAGGGCAGCGAGCTGGACAGCGACACCCTGCATGCCGAGACGCGTCGATTGCTGTCACTGGCCGTGGCCATGCCGCGGCGCACCGCCGAGATCGACGACGCGCTCGACCGCTGGCTGCTGCATCCCGTCTTCGGCCTGTTGACCCTGGCCGTGGTGATGTTCCTGATCTTCCAGGCGGTCTACGCCTGGGCCACGCCGTTGATGGACGGGATCGAGTTGCTGACCGCCAAGCTGGGCGAGTGGGCGGGGGCATACATGCCTGAAGGGCCGCTCAAGAGCCTGGTGGTGGATGGCATCATCGCCGGCCTCGGCGGGGTGATCGTGTTCCTGCCGCAGATCCTGATCCTGTTCGCCTTCATCCTGGCGCTGGAGGAATCGGGTTACCTGCCGCGCGCCGCGTTCCTGCTCGACCGGATGATGTCCGCGGCCGGGCTGTCCGGCCGTTCCTTCATCCCGCTGCTGTCCAGCTTCGCCTGCGCGGTGCCGGGGATCATGTCCACGCGTTCCATCCAGGACCCACGCGACCGCATGGCCACGATCCTGGTGGCGCCGCTGATGACGTGCTCGGCGCGCCTGCCGGTGTACGCACTGTTGATCGGTGCGTTCATCCCGCAGAAGCAGGTGTGGGGCGTGCTCAACCAGCAAGGCCTGGTGCTGTTCGGCCTGTATGCCGCGGGCGTGCTCAGCGCGCTGCTGGTGGCATGGGTGATGAAGAAGTGGCGGCGCGACAAGAGCGAGCATCCGCTGATGCTGGAGCTGCCGTCGTATCGCGTGCCGCACGCCCGCGACCTGCTGCTGGGGCTGTGGGAGCGCGCCGCGATCTTCCTCAAGCGCGTGGGCGGCATCATCCTGGCGATGACCATCCTGCTGTGGTTCCTGCTGACCTTCCCGGGTGCGCCGGAAGGGGCCACCGGGCCGGCCATCGATTACAGCTTCGCCGGCCGCATCGGCCATGCGATGACCGCGGTGTTCGCTCCGGTCGGCTTCAACTGGCAGATCTGCATCGCGCTGATACCGGGCATGGCCGCGCGCGAGGTCGTGGTCTCGTCGCTGGCCACCGTGTACGCCTTGTCGGCCACCGACGAGGACAGCGCCATCCAGGCGCTGAGCCCGATCATCAGCGACAGCTGGTCGCTGGCGACCGCGTTGTCGCTGCTGGTGTGGTTCATCTATGCGCCGCAGTGCATCTCCACGCTGGCCACCATCCGCCGCGAGACACATTCGTGGAAGCAGGTGGGCATCGCGGCCGGTTACCTCTTCGCCATGGCCTACCTGGCGTCGCTCGTCACCTACCAGGTGGCCGTGCTGCTGGGCGCGGGGTGACCGGCGTGGACGCCTCGCTGCTGGTGCAATACGTGGTCATCGCGCTGGCGGTGCTGCTGAGCGCGTGGTTCGTGGCGAAGCGACAGTTTCCCGGCGCCGTGCGCAAGGCACGGCTGGCGCTGGCGGTGCCGCTGGTGCGTGAGGGGCGGCCCGGATGGATGCGCCGGCTGGGCAAGCGCATCGCGCCGCGAGTGGTGGGGGGCGGCAGCAGTTGCGGTGGCTGCGACGGCTGCGATTGAACGCAGACGGGTTGGCGCTGGGCCACCGGCCTCACGTCGCCTGCCACGCGTGAGCGTCCAACTTTCCATTGCGTGAAAAGAAAGAGGCCCGCTTGCGCGGGCCTCCATCTGGCTTTCGCCTCGCCGCAAGGCGATTACTTCTTGACTTCTTCCGCGGCGGCGTCGGCCTTGTCGGCCACGTTCTGGGCGGCGTCAGCGGTGGCCTGGGCAGCATCGGCCGTGGCGGCGGCAGCGCCCGCAGCGGCGTCGGCACCGGCGGCGGCAGCGGCGTCGGCAGCACCTTCCACGGCGGCGCCCACTTCGGCAGCGGCTTCGCCGGTGGCGGCGGCAGCGGCTTCGGTGCTCTCGGTGGCGGCAGCGGCGGCGGCGTCAGCAGCCTGCTCGGTGGCGGCGGCGGCTTCGGCGGCCTCGTTCTGCGCGGTGGCGGTTTCGTTCTTGCAGGCGGTCAGGGCCAGGGCGGCGGCGACCAGGGCAACGTAGATCTTGGTGTTCATGGGTGTGCTCCAGAGAAAGGTGGGCAAGGATACATCTCGTCCGCCATCGCACCGTGAAGGAAGTCCCTTGTCCGGGCAGCCGACGCACTAACGCGCCGCCGGTACGCCGGCGACCCGGCCAAATGTAACGGGAACTGGCGGGCGGGTACAGACCGGGGCAGGCGAGCCGGAGCGTGCGGCGCAGTCGCTCCGATACCCGCTTGGGTGCGCCACACGCCTGGAGCCGCCCTTCCGACGCACTGCCGTCTGGAATTACATGCGGAACACGCCGAAACGCGTGCGGTCATCGATCGGAGCGTTGAGCGAGGCCGACAACCCCAAGCCCAGTACCCGGCGTGTGTCCGCCGGATCGATGATGCCGTCGTCCCACAGGCGCGCGGTGGCGTAGTACGGATTGCCCTGGGTTTCGTATTGTTCGCGGATCGGCGCCTTGAACGCTTCCTCCTCCTCCGGCGTCCACACCTTGCCGGTGGCCTCGATGCCGTCGCGGCGCACCGTGGCCAGCACGCTGGCCGCCTGCTCGCCGCCCATCACGCTGATGCGTGCGTTGGGCCACATCCACAGGAAGCGCGCGCCGTAGGCGCGGCCGCACATCGCATAGTTGCCGGCACCAAAGCTGCCGCCGATCACCACGGTGAACTTGGGCACGTGGCTGCACGCCACCGCGGTCACCATCTTCGCCCCGTCCTTGGCGATGCCGGCCTGCTCGTACTTCTTGCCGACCATGAAGCCGGTGATGTTCTGCAGGAACACCAGCGGGATGCCGCGCTGGTTGCACAGCTCGATGAAGTGCGCGCCCTTGAGTGCGCTCTCGGCGAACAGGATGCCGTTGTTGGCCACGATGCCCACCGGATACCCGTGCAGGTGCGCGAAGCCGGTGACCAGGGTCTTGCCGTAGCGCGCCTTGAACTCCTGGAAGTCGCTGCCGTCGACCACGCGCGCGATGACCTCGCGGATGTCGAACGGGCGGCGGGTGTCCTTGGGCACGATGCCGTAGAGCTCCTCGGCGGCGTAGAGCGGCTCACGGACCGGCTGCACGGCGACCGGCAGTGTCTTCTTGCGGTTGAGCGTGCCGACGATGTCACGCGCGATCTGCAGCGCGTGGCGGTCGTCCTCGGCGAAGTGGTCGGCTACGCCGGAGATGCTGGTGTGCACGTCGGCGCCGCCCAGGGTTTCGGCGTCCACCACCTCGCCGGTGGCGGCCTTCACCAGCGGCGGGCCGCCGAGGAAGATGGTGCCCTGTTCCTTGACGATGATGCTCTCGTCGCACATGGCCGGCACGTACGCACCGCCCGCGGTGCACGAGCCCATGACCACGGCGATCTGCGGGATGTTTTCCGCGCTCAGCCGCGCCTGGTTGTAGAAGATGCGGCCGAAGTGCTCCTTGTCCGGGAATACCTCGTCCTGCAGCGGCAGGAACGCGCCGCCGGAGTCGACCAGGTACACGCACGGCAACTGGTTCTCGCGTGCCACTTCCTGTGCACGCAGGTGCTTCTTCACCGTCATCGGGAAGTAGGTGCCGCCCTTGACCGTGGCGTCGTTGGCCACGATCACGACTTCCTGGCCCATCACGCGGCCGATGCCGCACACCATGCCGGCGGCCGGCGCGGCGTCGTCGTACATGCCTTCGGCGGCCAGCGGCGCGATCTCCAGGAACGGCGAGCCGGGGTCGAGCAGCGCGGTGATCCGGTCGCGCGCCAGCAGTTTGCCCCGCTCGGTGTGCCGGGTGCGGGCCTTGTCACCGCCGCCACCCGCCGCGCGGGCCAGCCGGGCGTCCAGTTCGTCCACCAGCGCGCGGTGATAGGCCACGTTGGCCTGGAAGTCCTGCGAGCGGGTATCGAGCTGGGAGGTCAGTGCGGGCATCTTGGTGGTGCGTCCGTGTAAGGCGCGCATCAAACCACAAAGCAGCGCCAGGGGCCAAGGTTCGCGGGCGTTCGGACACGCAATGCCGTGCGGGCCGAGGGGCGTCGAATGGTCGCGGAAGTGAGTGAAAAAAAGAGGCCCGCTTTCGCGGGCCCCTTTTCGTGCAACAGGCGTAGAGCCTATTACTGCTTGGCTTCTTCGGCCGGAGCGGCAGCGGCGTCGGCAGCCGGGGCAGCAGCGTCGGCGGCCGGAGCAGCGGCGTCGGCAGCGGCAGCGGCGGCGTCGCCAGCAGTGGCCTCGGCGGCCGGAGCGGCGGCATCGGCCGGAGCGGCAGCGGCGTCAGCAGCCGGGGCCTCGACGGCAGCGGCGTCAGCAGCCGGGGCGGCTTCAACGGCAGCGGCCTCTTCCTTCTTGCAGGCGGTCAGGGCGAGGGCAGCGGCAACCAGGGCAACGTAGAGCTTGGTGTTCATGGAAATCTCCGGAAAGATGGACTGTAACGATGAGGTGTTGGAAAGCGGTACAACGTGTCGACCCGCGCCATGAACAAGGGAAACCCCCTATTCATAAATGTCGTCGAGCCAACGAAAAGCCGCTGGCGCACCAGCGGCTTCTCCAACCGTCAGGCCGCGAGCGGCCCTGGGGTCTGATTACTGCTTGGCGGCTTCTTCAGCGCCTTCCTTAGCCTGCTCAGCGGCGTCAGCGGCCTGCTCAGCGGTGTCGGCAGCGGCGTCGGCAGCGCCGGCGTCGGTGGCGGTGGTGGCAGCGTCAGCGGCGGTGGCAGCGGCGTCGGCCGAAGCGGCAGCGGCGTCAGCCGAGGCAGCGGCGGCGTCAGCGGCAGCGGCGTCGCCGGTGGCGGCGGCGTCGGCAGCAGCGGTGGCAGCCTCGGCGGAAGCGTCGGCAGCCTCGGCGGCCGAATCAGCAGCCTGCTGCTGGTTCGAGCAGGCAGCCAAGGCAAAACCCAGGGCCAGGGCGAGCAGCGCCTTGTTCATGGTCATGATGCGGTTTCCTCGTCAATAAATAGGGCAACGCGCAAAATGCGCGCCGTGTACATGATGACAAGCCGGAGAACGCTGTCAAGGCGTTGACCGGCTTTTTTTGGTTAAGACGTCGTTATATCTAATGTCAGCCGATGAATGGGCGTTTCTCAGGCCAGTTCGACGGCGATCGCGGTGGCCTCGCCACCGCCGATGCACAGCGATGCCACGCCCCGCTTGGCGCCGCGCTGGCGCAGTGCATTGAGCAGGGTGACCACCAGTCGGGCACCGCTGGCGCCGATGGGATGGCCCAGCGCCACCGCGCCGCCGTGCACGTTGACTTTGTCGCGCGGGATGCCCAGGTCCTTGATCGGGGCCATGGCCACGCACGAGAACGCCTCGTTGATCTCGAACAGGTCCACGTCGGCCACGGTCCAGCCGGCCTTCTGCAGCACCTTCTGGATGGCGGTCACCGGGGCGGTGGTGAACCATTCCGGTGCCTGCGAATGGGTGGCGTGGGCCACGATGCGCGCCAGCGGCTTCAGGCCGCGCTCGGCCGCTTCGTCGGCGGACATCAGCACGGTGGCGGCAGCGCCGTCGGAAATCTTGGAGGACGAGGCGGCGGTCAGCACGCCGTCCTTGCCGAAGGCTGCGCGCAGGGTCGGGATCTTGGTGGTGTCGATCTTGCCCGGTTCCTCGTCGGAGTCGACCACCACGTCGCCCTTGCGGCCCTTGACGGTGACCGGGACGATCTCGTCCTTGAACGCACCGCTGGCCTGTGCGGCCTGCGCCAGCTTAACGCTCTCGGTGGAGTAGGCGTCCAGTGCCTCGCGGTCGAACTTGTACTCGGCACACGCCATGTCGCCGAAGACGCCCATCGCCTTGCCCTGGTACGGGTCGGTCAGGCCGTCAAACGCCATGTGGTCGATGAACTCGGCGCTGCCGTAGCGGATGCCGTTGCGCGAGCCGTTGAGCAGGTGTGGTGCGTTGGTCATCGACTCCATGCCGCCGGCAACGACGACGTTGGCCGAGCCGGCCTTGATGATGTCGTGGGCCAGCATGATCGCCTTCATGCCCGAGCCGCACACCTTGTTGATGGTGGTGCAGCCGGCCGAGGCCGGGATGTTGGCCCCCAGCGAAGCCTGGCGCGCCGGCGCCTGGCCCAGGCCGGCCGGCAGCACGCAGCCCATGATGACTTCGTCCACCTGGTCGGCGGCGAGGCCCGCGTGTCCAAGCGCGCCGGTAATGGCGGCCGTGCCCAGCACCGGGGTCGCGACGCCGTTGAACTGGCCGAGGAAGGAACCGATGGCGGTGCGCTTGGCACCGACGATGACGATGTCGGACATGGACTGCTCCAGTGGGGGCCGGCGGTTTGCCGGGACACCCCGATTATCGCGCCGGTTGTTGCGCTGCCGCAAATCCGCACCCGTTCAGGCGGGCGCGGCGTTCCGGCGCCTCAGCTGTGGCCGTTGAACAGCTCGCGGCCGATCAGCATGCGGCGGATCTCATTGGTGCCCGCGCCGATCTCGTACAGTTTGGCGTCGCGCAGCAGGCGACCGGTCGGGAATTCGTTGATGTAGCCGTTGCCGCCCAGGGTCTGGATGGCCTCCAGCGTGACCTGCACGGCCGACTCGGAGGCGTGCAGCAGGCAGCTGGCCGCATCCACGCGGCTATTGTAGCCACTGTCGTAGTCGCGCGCGACCTGGTAGGCGAACGCACGGCTGGACTGCAGCTTCGTGTACATGTCGGCGATCTTGCCCTGCATCAGGCCGAAGGTGCCGATGGCCGCGTCGAACTGCTTGCGCTCGCGGGTGTAGGGCAGGGCGATGTCCAGTGCGGCCTGCATCAGGCCGATGGGGCCGCCGGACAGCACCAGGCGCTCGGTGTTGAGGCCGCTCATCAGCACCGTCACGCCCTGGTTGATCTCGCCCAGCACGTTCTCGGCGGGGATCTCGCAGTTGTCGAACACCAGCTCGCAGGTGTTGGAGCCGCGCATGCCCAGCTTGTCCAGCTTCTGCGCGGTGCTGAAACCCTTCATGCCCTTCTCGACGATGAAGGCGGTCATGCACTTGCTGCCCGCGTCCTTGCCGGCGGTGCGCATGTAGACCACCAGCACGTCGGCCTCGGGGCCGTTGGTGATCCACATCTTGTTGCCGTTGGCTACCCAGACGTCGCCCTTCAACTCGGCGCGGCACGACATCGAGCCGACCACGTCGGAACCGGCGCCCGGTTCGCTCATCGCCAGCGCGCCCTTCCACTCGCCCATGCACAGCTTGGGCAGGTACTTGTGGCGCTGCGCCTCGTTGCCGTTGGCGTAGAGGTTGTTGACGCACAGGTTGGAGTGCGCGCCGTACGACAGGCCCACCGAGCCCGACGCGCGCGACATCTCCTCCATCGCCACAAGGTGGGCCAGGTAGCCCATACCGCTGCCGCCGTACTCGCCCGGCACGGTCATGCCCAGCAACCCCATCTCGCCCAGCTTGGGCCACAGGTCCTGCGGGAACCAGTTGTCGTGGTCGATCTGTTCGGCGCGCGGCGCGATCTCGGCCTCGGCGAAACGGCGGACCGCATCGCGCAGCGCATCGATCTCTTCACCCAGCGGGAAAGGGCGCATGACTACTCCTGGCAACGTTTTGGCGCCGAAGCCTATCGACGCTCGAAATGGGAGGCTCGGGCCTCATGCCCCAGCCGGACAGCACGACGGGGCACTGGGCCCCGTCGTATTCTTGCTCTTCAGCGCGTCAGTGCACCTGACGTGGATCAGTTGCCGCCGCGGATGCGACCCTTGAAGCGGGTCTGGCCACGGCCCAGCGGCAGCTTGAGCTTGCCGATGGCGGCGATGCGCTCCTCGCCCAGGCGGTCGGCGGCCTGGTAGGTCGGCACGCCGTCGCGCTCGGCGATCTCGTAGATGCGGTGCAGGTTGTGGTAGATGGTGCGCATCATGCGCATCGCGCGCTCGCGGTTGTAGCCCTCGAGCTCCAGCGCCACGTTCATCACGCCACCCGCGTTGACCGCGTAGTCCGGCGCGTACAGGATGCCGCGCCTCTGCACCTCGTCACCGATGGCGTTGTTGGCCAGCTGGTTGTTGGCCGCGCCGCAGATGACCTTGACCTTCAGGCGGGGCAGGGTCTGCTCGTTCACGGTGCCACCCAGCGCGCACGGGCTGTACACGTCGGCCGGCACGTCGTAGATCTCGTCCAGACCCACGGCCTCGGCGCCGTACTCGGACACGGCCTTGTCCACCAGCGACTGGTTGATGTCGGTGACGAAGATCTTCGCGCCGCGCTCCTTGAGCAGCTTCACGTATTCCATGCCCACGTGGCCCAGGCCCTGCACGGCGTAGCTGTACTTGCCCACTTCCTCGTCGCCGAAGCGCTTGTTGAGGGTTGCCATCAGGCCCTGCAGGGCGCCGTAGGCGGTGAACGGCGACGGGTCGCCCGAACCACCGTGCACCTGGTGCACGCCGGTCACGAACTCGGTCTCGCGGTACACGTATTCCATGTCGTTGACGTCGATGCCGACGTCCTCGGCGGTGATGTAACGGCCGCCCAGCGAGTCCACGAACTGGCCGAAGGCGCGGAACAGCGCTTCGGACTTGTCCTTGGCCGGGTCGCCGATGATCACGGCCTTGCCGCCGCCGATGTTCAGGCCGGCCACCGCATTCTTGTAGGTCATGCCGCGCGACAGGCGCAGCACGTCGTTCAACGCTTCCTGCTCGGACTTGTACGGCCACATGCGGGTGCCGCCCAGCGCGGGGCCCAGCACGGTGTTGTGGATGGCGATAATCGCCTTCAGGCCCGCGTCCTTGTTGTGGCAGAACACGACCTGTTCGTGGCCGTAGGTGTCCAGGGTCTCGAAAATCATCAGGTGCTCCGGATTGGCGTGGGGAATGCGCGGTAGGCGCCACGCCAACTGTGCGTTTAAGTCGTTGAATCGGTGAGGATTCGCCTCTGCGGCCGGGATAACAGGCCCGCCGCAGGGGGCATAGTCTACGCCAATCGGCGAATACGGTTACGAATGCAACCGGTTCATGCGGGTGGGGTCGGCCGTCCCGGCTTCAGAACGTCCGGTAACGCCGCTCGCGCAGCCACAACGTGGCCAGCCATTTCTCTCCCGCCAGCACCGGCGCGCCCGCGTGCAGCGACGCAGGATCGGGGTTGCCTGCGTCGTCGGTGTTGCGGAACGCCACCGCGCGGCCCACGCGCGGTTCCACCACCCGGTTGGCCTCGGGGAAGGCCGTGCCGCCGCCGGATTCCACGTCGCACAGGTAGGTGCACAGCGTGGTCGCGCGCTGGCCCGCCTGCGGCCGGTCGCCGGCCAGCGTCTGCGGGGGCAGGTAATCGCGGTGCGGGCGGTATTCCTGGCCGGGCAGGTAGCGCAGCAGCACCATCTGTTCGGCATGGGTGAAGTCGATGCCGATCGCCGCGGCCATGCGCAACTGCAGCAGGCGCAGCGGGAAGTCCTCGATCATGTCGTTGAACGTGGCGTCGAAGGCGGTCCGCACCGGGTGCTCCAGCCATTCGCCGGTGCGCGGGTCGACCACCCGCGCGCGCTTGAGCCATGGCGCGCCCATCAGCATCACATAGCGGCATTCCTCGGGCGTGAGCAGGCCTTCGAGCGTGGCCACGCGCGGGGACTGGCTGAGCACCTGTGGCATCGGCGCTTGCAGGCTGGGTTCCAGATTGAGCTGCAACGGCCGGCTGGGGCCGTCGACGGGCACGGGGCCGGGCACCGCCGGGATTGCCGGCATGCCCGCCTGCGCCACCAGCGCCTGCCATGCGGCCAGTTCGCCACCAGCCGTCATCTCGCCGTGGCGCACGCGTTCCAGCAGCAGGCTGGCGCTGATCGGATCGCCCGCGCGCGCGGCCTGTTCCAGCAGTGTGCGCGACTGGCGCATGGCCGCGGGGTTGTCGGTGTCGCCGCCAAAGTACATCGCCAGTGCACGCATCGCCGACACGTCGCCGCCCTTGGCGGCCAGCAGCAGGCGCTGGCCCATGCGCAGGAAGTCGCGGTCCATGACGATGCCGCCCAGCGCGATGTTGGCCAGCAGCGCCGCCGCGCCCGCTGCGCCCCCGCGCTCGGCGCGCTCCAGCCCGGTCATCGCAGCCAACGGGTCCGCGTCGCAGGCCACGCCATACAACTGCATGCGTGCGTACTCCACCTGCGCGGCCAGGTGGTTTCGCTCGGCCGCACGGCGGTAAAGGTCGAAGGCTTCCGCGGCGGCGTCGACGTCGGTGGCCAGCAGCATGCGCGCAAGCTGGAACTGCGCGTTGGGCGCGCCGCCGGCAGCATTGGCGCGCAGGGTCTGCAGGTCGGGCAGGGCGGTTGTGCTCATGCGGTCAGGGTACCCGTGGCGGACCGGCGGCACTATCCCGCCATGCCCCGTCCATGCGGGCGTGGGCCTGCAACGGGAACCGGTGGGGGCCCGCGACGTGGCCGGCAACGCGGTTCAGGCGTCCGTGATCCCCGCGCACTCGGCGCAGTGCAGGCTGCCCACCCGGTATTGGTAGCGGCTGGGCGCGCCGGCGGCGATTTCCCCATGGCAACCGTCACAGACAGCGTCGATTTCCAGACGCTGCACGCTCAGGTTGTGCAGGGGCTGCTCCACGCCGCCGATGATCATGCCCCGGGGGGCGCCCTTGACCATCTCGGTGCGGAACTGCTCGTGCAGCGCCAGCCAACGGCGGATCAGGTCTGGTGCCAGCCCGGCCTCGCGCAGCACCGATTCGAACAGGGCCTCCCGGTAGTCAAACAGTTCATCGGAGATGACCATCCAGTGGTGCGCGTTGTACGGGTTCAGGCCGAAGTACGCCTTGTTCCCATTGAACAGGTTGGACAGGAACTCGTACTGCTTCTGGACCGCCCAGTCGCGCGTGACATTGTGGAAGAACGGCGACAGGCGCGGATCTTCGTACGCGCGCGCGTAGAACGCCTCCAGCAGGCGGGTCAGCCCCGGTCCCTGTTCCAGTGCCGCCCACAGTTCCGGGTCAGCTGGCATGCCGGCCACTTTCTCCGCGTCGCGGGGGCGCGGCGAATGGGTGAACTCGAACGGATCGGCCAGGATCCGCTCACGCGGAATGTCCGCAAGTATCGCCGCCACGCGTGCGTCCTCCACCATGGCTGGCAGTCCGCAGAGAAGCAGGGCATGTTCCTCAAGACGGGGCCGGTTTTCCAGCGCATGGGTGACGATGCGGCCGTGGGCCGCACCGGGTGTGCGCTCGCCACTTACGCAGGGGCGGTAGTGGAAGTTCGGGTGCTGCTGGGCCAGGGTTCGCAGTTCTGCATCCAGATACAGGTCGCCAGCGTCACCCACCCCGTGGTGGAACTCGATCGGCGCGGCATGCCCCTGCGCCAACGCATCCCGCGCGACGGCCATGAGCGCCCCGGCTCCCACGCCGGTCGCCAGCATCAGCAGCGGACGACCGCGCAAGTCGTCGCGATCGTGGCATCCGCCATGGGGGCCACGCAGGTACATGCGCTCCCCGATGCGCGCCTGCTCACACAGCCACGTGCTCATTTCCCCCCGCCTTCGAACGTGGATGCGGAAGGAAAAGTCGTCCTCGGGACGGCTGGCAATGGAGTACGGGCGTGCCAGGTTGTCCCCGCGGATCAGGTAAACGTGCTGTCCGCCACGGAACTCCAGCATGCGCAGCGGCGCCAGATCCAAGGCGTAGGTGTCCTTCGCCAGTTGCGTGCGCGCCAGCAACTCAACCTGCTGGAGCCGCTGGTTGGGATCGGGGCGCGCCAACTTCACGTCGCCACGCGGTACCGATACGCAGCACAGCACATGACTGCCCTGGGTAAGGGATGCATCCACCTCGCGCAGCGTGTCGACGCTGCCGTCCAGCAGGCGGAGTTGGCAGCAGCCACAACTGCCTTTGCGGCAGGAGTGGGTGATGTCCGCCCCCTGGCGCAGAAGGGCATCAAGCAAGGTCTCGCCGGGCGCAGCCGAGAACACCTTGCCTTGGTACTCCAGTCGACTCATGCGATGCCCTTCCCGCTGGCCACGATGCCGGGAAAAGCCTCGGCGACGGCCTGCGCGCAGGTCTTGCTGTGCCCCAACACCATGCCGAGGCGGGCGTCACGCTCGGCGACCACGGCCAGCAGCAACAACGAGTTGCTGCGCGCCACGCTGCAGATCACCAGCTTCCCCTCGGTGCCCTCGATCAGGATGTGGTCCAGCGGACCGGCGGTCAGTTCGCGAAGGAACGTCTGGCCCAACGCCACCGTTGAGCTCACCATGGCGGCCATCTTGCCCTCTTCCCACCTGCGATTGCGATTTCGCATGAGGAACGGACGCCCGTCGCGCATTGCCAGCATGGCCGCGAGAATGCCGTCGCTGGCCACCAGGTGATCCAGGGCGGACGCGCAGCGGCTGCGGTCCGGTTCCAGCGTCGTGCCGACCCTGTTGTCCATCAACTGCATGCTGTCGCCCCTTGGGGTTGCCGCACGATGGCATGCTCCAGTTGCAGGAACAGCAGTTCGAACGTGCGGACCACGTCCGCCCTCCGACGCGCGTCCACCACGATGACCGGTGCCACGAGGCGGTGTGATTGCAGCAATTCCAGGCATTGCCTCTGGATTGCCTGCGCATCGCCCGTGCATCGGTTGACGGCGATGACGCACGGCAACCGGCGCAACTCGTCGGCGTACGTGGAAAGCGTGTCCTCCAGCCCCTGGAGACTCCCACTGCTTGCATCCACGAGGACCGCAGCGCCCAGCAGCCCCTCGCGCACCACGTCGAACATGAAGCGGAACCGGGCTTGCCCGGGTAGGCCATACAGCAGCAGCCGGCCCTGGTCTCCCAGGCACAACTCACCGTAGTCCAGCGCGACGGTGGTGGTGTCCTTGCGCAGCCGAAGTTCATCGGTGCACTCCACGTCCGTGCTCGCAGGCTCGATGTCGCTCACTGCGGCAATGCAGGTCGTCTTGCCTGCCCCAGGTTCGCCTATGAAGACAATCTTGTGCACGTTGGTCATCGAGAAAACCCGAGTAAATGGCCGACCCGCTCCGACAGCCCTTTCCAGCGCCCTTGGGCGCGCACGACAGGAGCCGCGGCCAAACGCTGGCGTTCGACCAGTCCCTGTCGATCGAGCATCGCAATGCAGCGGCCAATGTCGACGGGCGTCAGGCCGGTGCACTGCGCGATTTCATCCATCGAGGCGCTGGATCGGCTCAGGGCGGCAAGCACGCGACGCCAGCTGGGGGGCCAGCGCTCGAAGTCCAGCGGCCAGCCCAGCAGGACATACCGGTCATCGACCTGACCTGCGTCAAGGACGTCCTGTGTCCGCGCCGCCCCCGCCGCGTCGGTGGTGGGTATGAACTCGCTGAAAACAGCAAGCAGTTCCGCCGCCCGTGGAGGCCGGTGGATGGTGCCGACAGGGTGGGCCCGCGGACGCAGGGCGCACCCCACGAGGGGCACGGTGGGCACCTGTGGCGGCGCCCACCCGGCATCCAGATTGACCAGCAACAGGTCGGCCTCGCCATGGGTCACCACCTGCCATGGATGCTTCAGGTGCTTGCGCAGCAACTCACAGAGCGAGCGGAGCGCCTTCACTTCATCATCGTTGAAGTTGGGGCACAGGATGCGACGCGGTTGCAGAACGGTGGTGGAGGCCATGGTCGATTGCGCGAGATAGCGTTATGGCGTCGGGATGTCAGTTCGCAGCGGCTTCACAATGCGTCATCGCCGCGCGCGCCCGCACCAGTACCATGCCGATGTTCGCGGCGATGCGGCTTACGAACACGCCCGCGTGGTCGGGGTTGCGCTTGGAGCGAACGTACACGTGGATCAGGTTGCTGCTGAACACCACGATCTCATTGAAGTAGTGGTGGTTGCGGCCCGTGATGCCGCGCGACTTGTCGAAAAGCCGCTCGATCTCAACGACGTTCTTTCCCTGGAAAAGATCGGCCGTGGCAGCGGCGACCAGGTCGAGCACTTCGCCCGGGTGCGAATCGACTGTCTTCACGCCCAGCAACATTCCGCTGATCATGTCGACGTAACCGGTTGCCACGCACTCGGGGATTTCCGACTGGGCTACCGCAAGAGCCTTATCCAACGACATTTGACCTCTCCTCGCTACTGCCTGGTATGTGCCAACCGCGGATTCGGTCGGCGAACTCGTTTACGAAGCGCTGTTGCGCATCGCTCTGTATTGCCAATGGATTGGCGCGTCGCACCTTGGCGATCGCAACCTCTGGCTCGTCCCCGAACCATGTCAGGACCAGTGCGAGGGCGGTCCCCGTGCGGCCCAGCCCAGCCCGACAGTGGAACGCCACCGCCTGGTTGTCGCGGATTGGCTGCTCCGCCCGACGGCACAGGTCGACCGCCTGGTTGAAGCTGGGGGGCGCCATGTCGTTCACGGGAATGTGCAGGTGCGCGATGCCGTACTCGCGCGCCTCCGTGACCGCGTATTCGCACCGCTCCTCAAGGCAGATCAGCGAGCGCACATCGGCCTCGGCCAGGCGGTCGTACTGTGTTTTCGCATCGACGATCAGCCCTGGTCGGCTCATCCCGCACAAAAGGCCCGGAACCACCCACCAGATCCCGTCCTGGATGACGGCCCTGTCGGTTGGCAGGTTGCAGTTGCCGGTTGCCACGTATGTCCTTCCTGCGTCGGTGGCCGGCGCCGCGAAGAAGTCGGCGCTGGGCGCAATTTCCTGGATTCGTCCTCCCGCCAGCAGCGCCGTGTATCCGCCCAGGGAAAGGCATTCCTGGCGGTTGTGCGTGGCCGCCACCACCATGTGGCGGCAGGCGAGGTCATGAAGACGTCTGCATAGACGTTCGCCGTGCTCCTCGGATAACCCGGCGCCAGGTTCGTCGACCAGGACCAATGGGGTTTCGAAGTGCAGGGCGGCCAGTACGGCGAGCAGGCGCCGGAGTGAACGATCCAGCCCAGCGCAGGGCTGGTCGAGCAGTCGGATCACCTCGTCCAGGCCGTGGGCCTGTAGCCACGCTGGCAGTTCGTCCAGGCGCATCCGCAAAAAGTGGGTCAGTGCGTCGGCGAGCGGCTCCGCCCCGGCCAGCTGAAGATGCTGCGGCACCAAGGTGGCGCGGGCGTTGGGTCCGCCCACGTCCTCTCCATCGAGAAGCGCGGTCCCCATTCGAGTGATGTTGCCGTTGTCGCGGGAGGCCATTGCTGACAGCAGCGACGACTTGCCGGCGCCACCTGGCCCGATCAGGAAAAGCATCCCCGGACTTTCAACCGACAACGTTGTGTCCCGGACCACCGGGCTCCCTTGTCGATAAACGCTGAAGCGCTGCAAGACAAGCATCCATCCCCCATACGACCTGCGTGCTGCGCCTTGCCTGGAGCCGCGACAACCGTCCTGCCGGAAATTTCGCGACGCTCCAAGCGAAGGCGATTGTTATCGGGGACCGTGGGGGACGGGTATAGGGGAGTCCCCGGGGTGCGGAGTCCCGAGGCAATCTGGCCTTACTCGATGCTATCGTTCGCGGCTTGCAAGGTGAGATGCAGGTCGCATGAGCCGCAGTAACCATCATCTGCCCGCGATCGTCGGGCCCACCGGCATGGACGAGAACACGTGGTCGCCCGCAACGATGGTGATTTCATCGCGCAGCAGCCTGCTCGAGGCGGGCTTGCTGACGTTGCTTCCGGAGGTGCCGCAACTCAGGCACATCGCAAGCACCAGTGACGCTCCAGGAACGGTACACCTGCTGTTGCAGCACAAGCCGGACGTGCTCCTGCTCGATCATGACCTGGCTGCCGACGTGCATGGCCACGCTGCGGTAAATGGAGCGGATTTTTCCGGGCACAGTCCCCGCGTGCTGTTGCTGTCGACCCGGCATCATGTCGGTATGCAGTCTGGCTGCGGCGAGCGTTGTGCGTGCGGATTCGTGCGCGACCGGTCGCCGCTGCGGCACATACGCTCCGCGATGCGTATCATCGGAGGCTGCGGCGCCTCGCGATTGGGCGACGGTTATTGCAGCAGCTGCCCCCTGCGTCAGTCGGTGATGCTGCCCAAGCTTCCGTTGTCCGAACGCGAGTACCAGGTCTTCGATCACATCGGCCGGGAACACGGGAACCTGCAGATGTCCCGCGAATTAAGATTGAGCGTCAAGACCATCGAGTCGCATCGCGAAAGCATCAAGCAGAAGCTTGGGCTCGGCTCGGCCGGGGCGCTGCGGGAGGCGGCCATGGCATGGCACCGCGGCGACTACGTGTTGAAGCCGGATTCCATTGCAAGATCCGCCCAGGGGAACGCTACTCCAGCATCGGCGAAACCCCGACGCTAGGGGCGCCCTCCGCGTTGCGTGGCGGGCATTGCGCGGGTCACGGGCCCCGGGGAGGGCGGCACGCTACAATCGGGTCATACCCGAAAGTACAGACTGCGCCCCATGAGCACCCCCGCCAGCCACCTCCCCGAAGCCGTCGCCGAGACCACCCCGCTGCGCTTCGTCACCGCCGCCAGCCTGTTCGACGGCCACGACGCCGCCATCAACATCATGCGGCGCCTGATCCAGGGGCAGGGCGCGGAGGTGATCCACCTGGGCCACAACCGCTCGGTGGAGGACGTGGTGCGCGCCGCGCTGCAGGAAGACGCCGACGGCATCGCCCTGTCCAGCTACCAGGGCGGCCACGTGGAGTACTTCAAGTACATGGTGGACATGCTCAAGGAGCGTGGCGCCGGCCACATCCGCGTGTTCGGCGGCGGTGGCGGCACCATCACTCCGGAGGAGATCCGCGAACTGCAGGCCTACGGCGTGGAGCGCCTCTACCACCCCAACGACGGCATGCACATGGGCCTGGTGGCCATGATCGAGGATGTGGTGCGCCGCGCCGCCGAGGCCCGCCAGTCCGCGCAGGTGCCGGACAAGGCCGCGGACATCCACGATGAAATCACCATCGGCCGCATGCTGAGCGCCATCGAAGAAGGCCTGCTGGACGAAGGCCAACTGGCCCACCTGCGCAAGCAGTGGCAGCTGGCCGGCGGCAAGACCCCGGTGGTGGGTATCACAGGCACCGGCGGCGCGGGCAAGTCCAGCGTCACCGACGAACTGCTCAACCGCTTCCTGGCCAACTTCCCGGAGATGCGCATTGCGGTGATCTCCGTGGACCCGACCCGCCGCCGCACCGGTGGCGCGCTGCTGGGCGACCGCATCCGCATGAACTCGCTGCGCAGCAAGCGCGTGTACATGCGCTCCATGGCCACCCGCCGCCAGCACGTGGCCACCAACGTGGTGCTGAAGGACTGCATCGGCTTCCTCAAGGGCCTGGGCTACGACCTGGTCATCGTGGAGACCGCCGGCATCGGCCAGAGCGACTCGGAGATCGTGGACCTGGTCGACTTCCCCATGTACGTGATGACCAGCGACTTCGGCGCGCCGAGCCAGCTGGAAAAGATCGACATGCTGGACTACGCCGAACTCGTCGTGCTCAACAAGTTCGACAAGCGCGGCGCCGAAGACGCCCTGCGCGACGTGCGCAAGCAGTGGAAGCGCAACCGCGCCAAGTTCGACATCAAGGACGAGGACATCCCCGTCTACCCGACCATTGCCAGCCAGTTCAACGACCCCGGCGTGAGCTGGATGTTCGCCAACCTGTGCCGCCTGCTGCGCGCCAAGCTGGGCGGTGAGGGCGGCATCGACACCGCCCACTGCAACTGGCAGCCCGACATCGACACCACGCTGAAGGAGCCGCGCGCCACCGTGCTGATCCCCGGCGCGCGCGTGCGCTACCTGGCCGAGATTGCCGAGCAGGGCCGCGGCATCAACCGTCAGATCGAGACGCAGGCCGAAGTGGCCGACCGCGCGCAGAGCTACTGGCAGGCACTCAACGCCCTGGGTGACGCCGCACTGCCCAAGGCGCTGGACCTGTACGCCACCGAAGCCGTGCAGCCCGGTGCCGAAGGCGCCGACCGCAGCCTGCTGACCCTGCGCCAGCGCTACAACGACGCCGTGCAGACCCTCAGCAGCGAAGCGCTGAAGCTGCTGCGCGAGTGGCCCGCCCGCCTGAAGTCGATCACCGACGAGGTGAACGAGTACCAGGTGCGCGACAAGGTGATCCGCGTGGAGAACTACCGCGAGTCGCTCAGCCACCAGCAGATTCCCAAGATCGCCGCGCCCACCTACAAGGCCTGGGGCGAGCTGCTGACATTCCTGCAGAAGGAAAACCTGCCGGGCTACTACCCCTACACCGGCGGCGTGTACCCGTACCGCCGCACCGGCGAAGACCCGATCCGCATGTTCGCGGGCGAGGGCACCCCGGAGCGCACCAACCGCCGCTTCCACTACCTGAGCGTGGGCCAGCCGGCCGCGCGCCTGTCCACCGCGTTCGACAGCGTCACCCTGTACGGGGAAGACCCGGCCGTGCGCCCGGACATCTTCGGCAAGATCGGCAACAGCGGCGTCAACATCGCCACGCTGGACGACATGAAGAAGCTGTACTCCGGCTTCGACCTGTGCGCGCCCAGCACCAGCGTGTCGATGACCATCAACGGCCCGGCGCCGATCATCCTGGCGATGTTCATGAACACCGCCATCGACCAGCAGGTGGAGAAGTACCTGCGCGAAGACCAGGCCCGCTGGGACGCCGCGCATGACAAGATCCAGGCGATGTTCGAGGGCCGCAATCGCCCCGAATACAGCGGCATGCTGCCCGAGACCAACGACGGCCTGGGTCTGGGCCTGCTGGGCGTGACCGGCGACCAGGTGGTGGACGCCGAGACCTACGCGAAGATCAAGGCGCACACCCTGGCCACCGTGCGCGGCACCGTGCAGGCGGACATCCTCAAGGAAGACCAGGCGCAGAACACCTGCATCTTCAGCACCGAGTTCGCCCTGCGCATGATGGGCGACATCCAGCAGTACTTCGTGGACAAGAACGTCCGCAATTTCTACTCGGTCAGCATCAGCGGTTACCACATCGCCGAAGCCGGCGCGAACCCGATCAGCCAGCTGGCCTTCACCCTCAGCAACGGCTTCACCATCGTGGAGTACTACCTGGCGCGCGGGATGAAGATCGACGACTTCGCGCCCAACCTGTCGTTCTTCTTCAGCAACGGCATGGACCCGGAGTACACCGTGATTGGCCGCGTGGCCCGCCGCATCTGGGCGCGCGCCATGCGCGAGCGCTACGGCGCCAGCGCCCGCAGCCAGATGATGAAGTACCACATCCAGACCAGCGGCCGCAGCCTGCACGCGCAGGAGATCCAGTTCAACGACATCCGCACCACGCTGCAGGCGCTGTACGCGCTGTTCGACAACTGCAACAGCCTGCATACCAACGCCTACGACGAGGCCATCACCACGCCGACTGAAGAGAGCGTGCGCCGCGCCGTGGCCATCCAGATGATCATCAACAAGGAGCTGGGGCTGAACTTCTGCGAGAACCCGTGGCAGGGTAGCTTCATCGTGGACAAGCTGACCGACATCGTGGAAGAGGCTGTGTACAAGGAGTTCGAGGCCATCAGCGAGCGCGGCGGCGTGCTGGGCGCCATGGACACCATGTACCAGCGCGGCAAGATCCAGGAAGAGAGCCTGTACTACGAGCACAAGAAGCACGACGGCAGCCTGCCGCTGATCGGCGTGAACACCTTCCTGCCCAAGGACCACGGCGGCGACATCGTCACCGAGATCGAGCTGATCCGCAGTACCGAGGGGGAGAAGGGGCAGCAGATCGAGAATGTGCAGGCGTACCAGGCCGCGAGAAATTCTTACAGCGAAGCCGGGCTGCGCGGCCTACAGTCGACGGCGCGGGAGCGTAGGAATGTGTTTGAGAGCCTGATGGAGGCGGTGAAGACGCATAGCCTGGGGCAGATTAGCCATGCGTTGTATGACGTTGGTGGGGAGTATCGGCGGAATATGTAACTTACTGTCCACGGAAGAAAGAAGGCTCGCAATTGCGGGCCTTCTTTATGGGGCGATGTCCATTCGGGGCGGATTTTATGCCTGAAGTCTATGTGTCAAGTGGTCGCCAGGCATCCGGAGGTACGGATCATCCACCGCGATCCGTGTGCGGCAGCTGCATGGTGTCGCGCGTCATGCGGGTGGATGTGCGGGAAAGATGGAGTCGCGCCACCACGGGGAGTGGCGATGGCGCCATTGCTCAGGTGCACTTCACACCCGCTGCTAGCGCCAGGCGTATACCGCACACTCACTGACAAACGCCTTGAGCTTGTCTTCGCTCCAGACCTCGACGTACTGGCCTGCACCCTGTGCGTTGAGCAGCTTCATGAACTTCCGGAACTGGGGTTCTGATGATCGCAAGGCATCGTTATCCCGAAGCTCGCTCACAATCGCGCGCGACAACTGTAAGCGAGTGCCAACCCGCGATCGTTCAACCAGGTTGGCCCGGAGGTCGGCTCTGGAAAGAATTAAAGACAACACCGCCTCGGGCTCGTCGGAACAAATCTTTGACGCGATGTGATGGTTCCACCAGAGACGCGAGATCGCGTGATCATCTCGGCATCCTGTCCACGTGGACGCGAAAAAGTGTGTGCGAACAGCCTTCGCCAGGGTTTCTTGATGGATGCCAGTCAGCCAGCGCGCGCGTGCGAACGAGAGCGCCTCCACATGACTGAGTCGGATCCAGATCCGGTTTTCACGCGCAAGCGATGGAGTCAGGTTCGCGAGTGCACGTCCGACTAGCATTGAATTGTGGACTTCAGCTTCTTGGCCCTTCTCCGGATTTAATCCATTGAGCAGAGCGAGGTCGCCGTGGACAGACAGCGGGATACGCCAGTCGCCACTTGCTTCAAGGTCGTCGAACCCTAATGACGAGTATCGCTCGAGATTCTCGTCAACACTGTCCGCAAGAAGATCAGCAGTCTGCTGTCCGACATAGAGCAATCTGCTCATTCGTCGCCCTCCCTGAACATGCCGCGCAATAGTCCCAAAGGTCCGTCAAGTAGTCGCTGGGCCGACAGCGCGAGATCAGTGTTGTCATCGACGATGACACCTTCGTTGCTGCAGCGGGCTTCAATGACCCGATGCCAGCGCTGTCCCTCGTACCCTCCACTCCGCATGGCATCCAACGCGTTCATGACGGCTGGAAGAAAGAGGGAAGAGAGTAGGATGTCGCGCAGGCTTGTCCCTCTGATTCCGTAGATCGTTCTGTAAAGATCCGGATGGACCTCCAACCGAATCGCTTCGGTGTCCAATCCGACTTGGAAAATGCCATCGGCAACATCCTCACTCGCAACCAGATGGAAAATGGATTCCATGGGCAGCAATTTGTCGAGACCGGCCTCGAACGTGTGAATCGCGCTCAGCGCGATGACATCCCCGGATTCCAATCGCCGTGTATTTGGGGGGTAGTCGGCGGCGATGAACTTTGACTCCAGTTGGACGCCGTCCTCTGAAGCTGCGAGTACAGCTTGGACGGCCACTCTGCCCCGAAGCTCACCGGCGCCAAACTGCAGCGTGAATCCGTCTTCCTGCACCATAAAGAAGCGCTGGAAGTACGTTTCCAGACACTCGACAACAACGCCAAGCGTCGCCTGACCGGAACCGATCAGCTGGCGAGGTGCTGGGTCGTCGAGGATGCAAAGTCCCTTGAGCACGACTTCTCCGGCTTCCGGAGCTTCTTCCACCTCTAAGGAGATGTCGAACAAGCGGTCGCCGTAGTCGTCAGTCTGCGGTGAAAGCACCGGATGGGCGAAGGTACTGGAAGGCTTAATCAGCATGACGTGCCCCCTCGTCGTCCACCTTTGTGAGCACCACGCGGATCGGGCCACTGTAGGGTTCGATGAACTCGACCGTGACCGACTTGCGCTCCCCCTCGGTCAGCTGCACTGATGGTGTCTTAGCGCACCGGTGACCGTTGAGCGTCACGATATCGAGCGGTTCGTCGCTTACCGCACCGATCAGAAGATCTTCCAGTCTCGCCAGTGCGGATTCCGTCGGTTCTAGGCTGATGACCCGAGTGTTTGCCTGCGCTGGATCAACTAAATGGCTGCGGAGCGAGCGGAACGTGATCGTCTTTCCGCCACGTCCACCTTGCATTCCTCGGCCACCACCAGGGCGTGTACCTGTTGTCTGTCCACTGCCCGCGCCCTTCGGCTTGCGCCCACCAGCCGATCCGCTTTCCCCAACCGGACCGCTGCCGGCCGGCGGCATGGAAGTGGTCTTTGTCCGAATCTTGATGCGTTCGGGGTTTGTTTGACTGTTCGCTGGGTCCGGAATCTCGGTGCCGGTCTCGGGTGACGAGAAAAACCTGTTCATTTCTTCAAGCAGCATCTCGGCCTCTGGAGGGGTGGAGGTCTGCTCCTTGACGACATCTCTCAACCACTTCCCCAGTTTCTTCATGGCTGCCCGTGCCTGATCCCGCGCTCGCGGGTCATCAAGTCGGTCGGCGGAAAGCTCGTCGTGACGGGGATTTTCCAACTCACGAAGATGCCCGCTCGTCGCGACGTCCAGCGGTTCGACCACACCGACGAAGTCACGCGACAGGCTGAAGCGTGCCAGCGGATGGCCAAAGTGCCTCAGGTTGTCGGTCAGATACATTCCATTGCGCAGGAAGCCGATCTTCCGGGGAAGGCCGGCGCCTTCCAGCAGGCGGAATCTGAATACTCCGACGTCCTTGAATGTCTGTTGAAAGGTCTTGGTCTCGGGTGCGGTGAGCGCTTGGTACATGGCCGAAGCAAAAGACAGTTCGGACGAAGAGCCGGTGCCCTCAGCGGCTTTGTGAATCGCATCGTGCTCGAACAGTGATCCGAGCGTGTCCTTCGTAATCGTTATGGGCTCGCTGCCTTCCCGGACAACCTCAAATGAGACCGTGCCCTCGTGCACCGCTGCGAAAAAATTTCGGACCAGTGATTCCGCCATCTGCCATTCCCAGCCTCCCTGATGCTGGAAGGCGAGGGACGCAACCGTCGTGCCGGTTTCAGTGCGATGCAGCCATTCCGGAAGTAGCTTGGGAGTCTCCACGGCTTGGAAGTCCGCGTGGCCGCAGTAACCGATACCGCGCTTTTCGTCGCTCCGATGGTCGGTATGCGAGACGAGAATTGCCTTGCCTTGCGCGAGATAACGTTGGCTCGTGCCCTGTTTATACAGGGTCGAGTAAACGACTGTCCGGAGCTGCGACACCGCGAACGCGGCGTTCTTGCCGATTCCGAAAGAACCGCCTGCATCCGTACTGCTCTTCTGGCTGACTCCAGACCCTTTGATCAGGGCGTGGAAAGGTGTGCCCGCTTCAGAAGGGCCGATCAGCCCCGTGGTTCCGTAGTCTTCGACGGTCAGAACGCTGATGAGCGGCTTACGGATGGCATCACAGGCAAGCTCGAAGAAAAGCGTGTCTTTGCGTATTTTTCGGTCTTTGGACCTGGAGAGGCATGCATCCAAGGTCTGTTGCAGCGCTGCTACCTCGGGGATGGATTCTCGTGCGACCATTTGCTGGCGGAACACCATCCGGATGGGCTGATGCGAACCCTCGGGCGTCTTAAGGCAGGCATCGAGACTGTTCTGTGCGCTCTCGCGGGCGAGGCCCGGATACGGTGAGCCTTTGAATGTCTCGATTCCCGCATGGCCTAGTCCTTCCTCTTCCTGTCCTTCGTTGGTCAGGAACCTCCATTCGAGCCGCATTGTTAAAACTCCCCTGTTCGCGCGGTTTCAGACAGTAATTTCGCTGGATGCTGTCATTTCATGCCCAGCAACAGAAACGGTCGGTTGCGACGGATCTCGCCGTCAAAAAAATCCCTGAAAGACATGACGTTGGGCTGTCCCTTGTAGTGCGCTTCGTCGCTCGTCTTGAGTGTTTCCGGAACGACAAGCCGGATTCCGGATGCAGCCATCTCACGGATTGAATTCGCAGCCACTCGGTCGTCGACGGTCGCGAGGAAAACCTCACAATTCAGCTTCTCGCTCGAGACCTGCTTCCATCGTTCGCGTAATGTGGTCTTCGCCGACAAGACAAGTGCTTCTGCGTATCCGCGCTTTCTGCTTCGCAATACGTGCAAGTCGGGTAAGACAAAATCGGGACGCCGACCCCCGGTGACAGCCTGTTCGACAAAGCGAATACGGCCAGCCGTCAAACTGGCAGCAATGTGATGCTCAAAGGAGCGGCCCGCACGGGTTTTGCGTTGCTGGCTGGCGCTGAGGAGGACTTGGTCGAGCTCAGGGTATCGCTGGATCAGTCCGGTAGGTAGATCATTGCTGCCGTGCAGGATCGACAGAAGTTCTGAGGTGCGTCTGCGCAGCTCGTGATGCCGGTACAGTCGATACTCGATCTCCCGGCTTATTTCCATGATTGCATCGCCTGGAGTCGCGATAACCCACGGGTCGAACGTTGATAATCGATGGGTAGCCAGCCACTCATTTCTTGCCCGCTCCGCGATTATTGAGGGGTTGGGGATCGTGGCGTACTTCGCGACGAGGGCATCAATAGTTCCACCCCGGATAGCAGAACGAAACTCTTCGATGAGCTCATTCAATTCATCCGAGGTGCTTGTGGCGTAATCATGGAATTTTGAGGGCGCAAATATGGCGTAGTGGAAACTGGCGTCGAGATCGAAAACTGTTTCAAGGAGCTCTGCTTCTTCGGATGCAGAGTCAATAACTACCGCCCAATAGTTCATGTCTTCCGACGACGTCTTGAAGCGACCCATGAGAAGCAGGGACGCAGGCGTGAGTTCCTTGAACAGCGAACGTGCAACTCTAGTGATGTGTACTTCTGCGCCTTTATTGCTGAAGTGTCGGATCTGGGATCGCGTGATCTCACCAGTTTGTGGCCATAGAATTCCGACCTCGGCATGGAAGATGTGGGGTTTGGCTGGGTTGTCGGCCTTCAGCGTGGGAAGAAACTCGGCATCTCGTATAGGACGAGGAACGTAAAAACCCGCTTGGTTGCTCCCCCCGGAAGTCCACGACGTATCATTTCGCGAGAGCTTTTTGATAAAGAGTGATTCGCTCTCCGGGACTAGCGCCTGAATCTTCCACCACAGGGGAGTGCCGTCGGCGGCCTCTTCCGCTACTCGCGATCCGCCTTCCAGTTCAAGCTCCGTTTGTTCTGTCATCCAATTCCCCTGATCGAATACGTTGTGCCAAGTTGGCTATAGCGTTGATCCGTTCTTGCGACGAGGCGCCTCTGAGCTCGCATTCCCAAAGAGTCTCAGTCATCCAGCCCAGAGATTCCAGTCGTTTGGCAACCCGTGCGTCGCGCTCGCGGTTGGCCTCGATCTTCGCCTTCCAGAAATCGCTTCGCGTCTTGGGCAGCCGGAAAAGATGGCAGTCATGCCCATGCCAGAAACACCCATGTACGAAGACAACCGTCCGGTACTTCGGCAACACGATATCCGGTCGCCCAGGCAGTCCGGCGCCCCCCAGCCGGTAACGGAAACCCAGCGCGTGCAATCCGCGCCGGACCTCCAACTCGATCTTTGTGTCCTTCCCCTTGATTCGCGACATCAGCGCGGAGCGCTGCTCCGGGCTGATCGTGTCCATCGCGTCAGGCAACCTTCCGGGCCGGAGCGGCCTCCGTGCCGATCTGATCCAGCAGCGGCACCATCAGGCGCGCGACGGATGCAATCACCGGCACAACCACCGAGTTTCCGAACTGCTTGTAGGCCCGGGTATCCGACACCGGAATCCGGAACGTGTCGCCGTAACCCATGAGCCGGGCGCACTCGCGTGGTGTGAGGCGGCGGGGGTTCTTGCGGGCCCCACGGGAAACGAGGATTTCCGAGCCATCCTTGTAATAGCGGGCGGAAAGGGTCCGGGCGACATCTTTTTTCGTCACCAGCCCGAAGCCGAACCCGTTGCCTTTCTCGCGGTGTTTCGCCGCGTAGTTCTGCAGGTACGCCCATAGCTTGTCCGAAAGGACGTACTTGTCGCTGACTCTGCCCTTCGCTCCTTCAAGGCAATGCCACTCCGGCGGCTCGGTGCCATCTTCCCGGTGCAGGATGGAGTCAAGCTTCGGGCCATCCTCCAGCGCGGGCAGGTTCAGATCCGCCCAATCGAAGGGCACGTCCTCCCGGAAGCCGACGATCATGATGCGCTCGCGGTGCTGCGGGACGAAATGCTTGCCGTTGATGACCTTCGTGTGCACCCGGTAGCCGAGTTCGTTCTGCAGAACGTCGACGATGGTCGAGAAGGTGCGGCCCTTGTCGTGGCTCACCAGGTTCTTGACGTTCTCCAGCAGGAACGCCTTGGGTCGCTTCGCGGCAATGATCCGGGCCACGTCGAAGAACAGCGTGCCTTGGGTCTTGTCTGCAAAACCGTGAGGACGCCCGAGGGCGTTCTTCTTGGAGACTCCTGCGATCGAGAAAGGCTGGCAGGGAAAGCCGGCGAGCAGCACGTCGTGGTCCGGGACGTCGTCCTCATGAACGGCGGTGATGTCTCCGGCGAATGAGTGCTCGGGACCGTCATGGAAATTCGCAGCGTAGGTCTTGCGGGCGTAAGCGTCCCACTCGCTGGTGAAGACGCAGCGCCCGCCGAGCTTCTCGAACGGGAGTCGGATACCTCCGATGCCCGCGAACAGGTCGATGAAGCGGAATGCCGCTTCGCCCGTAGGCGCCTCACCCAAGGGAAGCAGGCGCTGGCGGATAGCGTCGGCGATGTAGGGTTTCGGTTCGGTCTCACGGAGGTGCCAGCGGCGGACGGTCTTCGGATCGACTCCGAGTGCGAAAGCCACTTCCTTGGGCGAGTAGCGCGTCAGCGCGAGGTCGATCAGTTCGTACGTATCCATGCTGGCTCCGGGACGGTGTGTGGACAGTATGTCCAATCGTGTCCCATGGTGGAAGGTGGTCGACGTGCTCTCCCGGCGGTTCGGGGACAACACTCGCAACCAGTCTCCCTATTGGAGTCGCGTGAGGTGAGACCGGGGAGGATTCGTGACTTCGCCCGTGGCCCTGAGGCCCGGGCCCCGGTCTCCGATCTGCGACAATGCTCTCCGCTCCGATCGCCCGTAGCGATCACCCCCGCCACACGGACGACGGCGGAGCAAGGACGCATCCGGCCCCGCCGGTGCACATACACACGGAAAACATTGGAGGTTGTTGTGTCAGTCAATCGCATCACGCTGGTCATTACCCCGGAACAGCGCCAGGCCGCCGCGGCGGGCGTCGCGCAGGTCAAGGCGGCGCTGCCGGCGCTGGCCAAGCTGCAGCCGGGCGAGCTTCGCGAGCTGCACGGGTTTGGCGCCAAGAACGAGGTCTTCGGCCGCGGCATCCTGCGGGCGCTGCAGGCGCACCCGCACATCGTGCCGGCCACGCTGGACGTGGCGGGCGCGCAGGCCGACCTGGACGCGCTCGACGCCCTGCGTCCGCTGCTGGAGGCGGTGCGCCTGTTGCACGCGGAGCTGGAGGACACGGTGGCGCTGCTCGGCCACGACGTCATGGACTTCGCCTACGACGGGTACCAGCAGCTCAAGCTGGTCGGCAGCGCGGACAGCGGGCTGGATGACATGCGCGGCGACATCGGGGCGCAGTTCAACCGTCGCCGCCGACCCGCGCTGACGCCGGAGCCGGTGCCGGCGGGCTGAGGCACCGCGTCGTAACCCAAAGCCGCCTTCGGGCGGCTTTTTTGTGTTGGGTCGGTGAGTGTCCAGATGGGATCCGCTACCCCATCACATGGGGTTGGCGACTGCCTCGATGGGGTCCGCGACCCCATTACATGGGGCTAGCGACTGCATCGATGGGGTTCGTGACCCCATTGCATGGGGTCGGCGACTGGCTCATTGGATTCCGCGACCCCAGCGGCTTCACCTTCGAGAATCCGGAGCCCACACCGGGTCCAGTCCCGCCCGGCGTTTCTCCCGAATCCCCCAGCGCCGCGTTGCGCCACAACCTGCGCTCGCAAGCAAGTATTCAAGGGAGCGCAGGGAATCGTGTCGCGAGTGCTTGGGCGATCAGTGCGCGCTTTGCGGCTGGCAGGACTGGCTCCCCATAGGCGAACCATTCATACCCGCGTCCCATCGGGGTGAACACGAACACGTCCGCCGTCCTGGCCGCCTCGTTCTTCTCCACGAACCAACCTGGCACCGAGACGGCGGGATCGACCCGAATGGCCTCGCCGAGCGACTCCCGGAGGTAGCGGGCCAGCCATTGCGCCTGTTGCCGAGACTGTTCCAATGGCTTCCGGGTGCTGAAATCGCTGAAGGCCAGTGAGGCGCCGTCGAACAGGACTTTCGCCGGCTCGCCCTCCTTGCGCACCTTCGGTTTGCGAAACGACTTGGTCTCCACCGCGAATACCCCCTTCGGCGCGATGACCACGTGGTCGATGTTGAAGCCTTCGCAAGGCAAGTCGTGGATGACGGTGCATCCATGCGCAATGAGCCTGTTCAACTGCATGCCGGTGACGCGCTCAGCCACCAGGCCGTCGCGAACCCGGTCGCGGGCGTGCAGGTTCCGGATGTACTCGCGCAGGCCGTAGCCGAAGAGCGCCACGCCACCGACCAGGAACAACCATTCGTGGAATCCCCAGCGCACGGATGACCAGTCAATGCGTGCACCTGCCCAGGTCATGAACATCAGGGGAAGGGCCATGTACATCAGCATCACCCCGGACATCATGTCGAATTCATGGTCAGCCACTTTGGTCATGAGTTGCTGCCCGGGCACGTGGCCGAGTTGTTTCGACGCCAGCGGTGACAGACGGTCTCGACGCTTCTTGAGTGCTTTGTAGGAAAGGGCCAGGATCAGCGCCAGCACGGACGAAATAAGGAACGGTAGCAAGCCAGCGAAGGTCATCCACTGCATGGGGGCACTCCCGTGTTCGATCCTTGGTCTGCCGTAGGTTAGCCGGTACCCACCCCACACGGGCAGACGAGGCGAGGCTAGCGCCTCCTTTTCCTCCACGTCGTGGCGAAGATCGGCGCGCCCTTGGACGCTGTATCGGCCTGGGTCAGGGAGCACCAGCAGAAGCGCTTCCCCCGGTCGCCGACGGCGCTGCCGGGGTCGCCAACAAGCCCAGCTGGCGCCTCAGCCCAAGCGAATCGGCGCATGTCCATTCCTCAGCAATTTGCCCATCCGCCATTCGGAACAGCGTGGTGCCCGTGATCTGCACCGCGCGACCAGTGGCCGGAATGCCATTGCCGGTACCGGTGTTGGTCCCGCGCGCCGTCCAGCGCACCGCCACCATGTCCTGCTCGGCCACCTGCTTATCGACCGTGATCTTCAGGTCCGGAAACGCCTTGCGCCATCCCTTGGCTTCGGCCATGCCATCGGCATGGGTAAAGGTGGCCCGGCCACCGTGGCCCACGAAGTCGGCGCTGTATGGCACTTCGAATCGGCCCTGGTTGAGACCCTCCTTGTACACCCGGCGGGTGATCGACTTGTTGAGTTCCAGCGACTCAGCGCGAACGCCGTCGGACGCATTCGCCCCGCAAGGAAGTACGCCGGTGAGGGCGACGCTGGTGGCTACCGCGGACAGCAGGATGTTGTACGTTTTCATGATCAGCTCCCAAACGCATGAGTGCGTGCTGCGGATGATCAGCTGCCGTTCGGCCGCTGACAGCCCTGTGGTGGCAGGCGGACGCGGCGGTGGGAGGAGTGGAGGCTGCGAAGTGACGGGAGCGTGTCGGAGGATCGCGGCCTGCTGTCTGGCGCGCGGAAAGCCAGGCGTGCCGTAGCAGCGCTCAGCCAAGCAACACGTCGAGCGCCACGCGATAGCGGCGGCTGCCGTTGACCTGCGCGCCATTCTTGAGCAGCACGACGAAGTCACCATTGAACAGCGGCTGCACTTCGCGAATCTGGGCAATGCTGACGAACGCCGCCCGCGAAACCCGGACGAAGCGTTGGGGGTCCAGGCGGGACTCAAGGCTGGCCATCGTCTCGCGCAGCCGGTGCTGTTTGGTGCTGGTGTGGACCTCGACGTAGTTCCCTGCGGCAACGATGCGGTCGACCTCGTCGATGTCGAGCAACCGCACGCGCCCGTCTGAGCGGATGGCGAGTCGCGCAGGGTACCGCTTCAGCTCTCCTCGATCGATTGACTTCAACGCCTCGGAAACGCGGCGGACGAAGTTGTCATCAGGCTGGGCCAGGTGGGCGCGAGCGCGCTGCAGGGCACGGTGAAAGCGCTCCGGATCGATCGGCTTCAGCACGTAGTCGAGCGCTTGCGCATCGAACGCCCGCACCGCGTGTTGATCGAAGGCGGTCACGAACACGACGGCGGGCATGCGGTCGCTCCCGATGGCTTCAATGACGCCGAAGCCATCGAGCTCGGGCATCTGCACATCGAGGAAGACAAGGTCGGGCGAAAGTGCGCCGATCGCCGAGACCGCGGCGGCACCGTCACCGCACTCTGCGACGACTTCGATGTCCGGCTCCTGCTGCAGAAGACGCAAGATCCCGCGGCGGGCGAGGGGTTCATCGTCAACGATCAATACGCGGAGGGTCATGGGGCCGTGCGCCAGGGGAGCTCGATCTCGGCGACGACGCCGCCGTCATCGGAATTTCGCACGTCGAAGCGTTGCCTGTCCGCATACAGCAAACGCAACCGCGCCCGGGTGTTCGCCAGGCCGACGCGTTCGGTCGTCGCCGGGGGGAGGCCCCGGCCGTCATCGGCGACGCGCAGCAGCAGGGAGTCGCCCTGCCGCTGCGCTTTGATCTCCACGTGCCCCGGCCCAGCGCGCGTGGCCAGGCCATGGCGCAGCGCGTTCTCGACCAGGGGTTGGAGGATCAGGTTCGGAACCCGCGCCTCGAGCACATGATCAGGTACGAAGATCCGGTAACTCAGCCGCCCGGCGAAGCGGGCCTGCTCGATCTCCAGATAGCTTTCCAGGAAGGCGATTTCGTCGCCAAGCGTCACCTCATGCGCCTCGCTGCTATCGAGCGAGCGACGCAGCAACGCGCTGAGCTGCAGCAGGATCCGCTCGGCCGAGTCGACATCCTCGCGCATCAGCACGGCGATCGTGTTGAGGGCGTTGAACAGGAAGTGTGGCTGCAACTGGGTGCGCAATGTCTGCAGGCGGGCATCGGCCAGTTGCGCTTCGAGGCGGAGTTGCCGGCGATCCTTTTCCCGGGCAGCCCGCACGAGGCGCTCCCCATGGGCCGCGGCCACGATCAGCCAGTACACCGGGAGGTTCAGCAGCAGCGTCGTGCCCAGCAGTCGGCTGAAGGTGCCGAGCCACGTGGGTTCGACCTGGGTCGCGCCGATGACGGGCGCCGCCAGCGCGAAGAGCGCCAGGTTGACCAGGGCGCAGGCGGCCGAGGCGACGCCGTGCACCGCCAGCGAGCCAAGGAGGCGGGGTCGCTGGAGCGGGTAACGCGCCTCGAGTCGCAGCGCGATGGGTGTCAGGGCGGCCCAGACGGCGGCCCAGACAAACCAGATGGCACTGACCCGTGTCCACGCCAACGGTTCACCGCGCACCTGTGCGGCAAACCAGGCCTGCCCGGCGAAGAGCATCGCGACCAGCGCCCACGCCGCCAGAATGATCATGCCGCGGCGACCGATCGGGGGCCCGTGTTCCACCACCGGTGGCGACCCTTCGTGCGCTTCGCTAGCAAGCTGTGCCATCGGCTGGGCTGCCTCCAGTCGCCGACCCCGTCGCCGGCGTGGGCAGCATACCCAAGCCGCGGGATCCCGAGGGCCGGGGAGGGACGAGTGGGGGCCGCAAAGGGGTGGGTGGAGGCTGCAGCCGGATTTGCAGCAGGCCGCAGATCACCAGGCAGGTGCCTGGTGGCGCTCCCGTTTCAACGCATGTTTGTCGCCGCCAAGGCCACGATGGGGTCCACGCGCCCTGGTGTCGATGTCGCCACTGGCGTCATCAGTGCGGTATTGAGCCAGGGTGCGTTCTCGAAGGTGTGCGTTCGCGTCACCGCTGATCCAGCTCATGGTGGATCAACACCACGCACTGTGACGCAAACAGCATTTTCGACCCCAGCGCGATGTACTTCGCGCCCAGCCGTTCGAGGCTGTTGAAGGTCTTTTTCGGCATCGGGATGTGGTCGGTCAGCAGGAAGCAGGGGTTGCCTTCGAACACCTGCTCACGCATCGGCGTGCCTTTGCGGTCCATGACAAACAGCTGGTGGTCTTCGGCCAGCGCCTGCACCAGCCGCTCGAAGCTCAGCGTCTGCACGGTAACGCCCGATTCCACCGGTCGCGTTTCTTCTTTCCCCATGCCCTTGGACGCGTCGAGCGCCTTGGCGACCTTGCCCAGCAGCGCGCGTTCGTCGAAGCCACCGATGTCATGCATGGCGTTGGCATCGAACCGGATCGTGCGGGAGAAGTCCTGCGTGCTCTCCAGCACCAGGTAGACCGTCACGTCGGCGCGATGCGACTGGGCCACGAAGATGGCGTTCATCAGCGTATGCGCCAGGATTTCGGTATGGGCCTCTTTGCCCACGGAGGCCAACAGCTTCTGGCTGTCCGTGGGTGCCGCCCGGGCTCGCAGTACAAAGGTTCGCATGGGTGAATTGACCGATTCATCGCGCCGCGCGACCCAAGTGCCGCGCGTCTATTGTCCACGGAAAGTGGGTGGGGGTCGCCAAGGCCGGCCGCCTTCAGCGCGACGTGGCGGGCGTGTACGATGCGGGTGGCGAATGCCGCTGCAGCGCGTCGTGGGGGGCGGCCAATGAAGCGGATGCCATTGAGTTCTGAAGGTGTGGAGCGCCCACTGCTGCGGGTGGAGCCACGCCGCCGCGTTAGCCTACCGTTGCCCCGAAAACAGGATTGAATTGATGAAAGCTCCCCCCAAAGCCACCGTCGTCGGTCTGGTGACGCCGCATCTGCTGCGCGTCGTAGACCTGGCCAATGAAGCGGAGAAGGGCGTCAAGGTGGAGTGGCATCTGCGCGATGCCGTGAACAAGACCATGACCGAACTGGGCGACCTGTACAACGGGCCGTCGGCGGTGGCGGCCTATGTCGAAGGGCTGGAGAACGTGGCCGCCCAGGCCCCAAAGCAGCGCGAGCACTACGCCAGTGTGCTGCGGGCCGCGGCCGAGATGGCGCAGCGGCTCCGGCGGGATTGATGGGCCGGGTGGGGGCCGCGACGCCATTCCGTGGAACCGGTGCGGTGTTTCACGCCAGTGCCTGGCGGGCCCATTCCTCGATCATCGGGCGCGCGCGCGGATAGCGCTGGCCGAAGGTCTTCAGGCGGCGCTCGGCTTCGCCGCGGTCGCCCAGGGCCAGGGCCGAGGCGGCGGATTCCAGCGAGGGCGTGGTGGCGAGCTGGGCGGACAGGGCGGGCAGGTCTTCGAAGCCCTGCAGCCAGGGCAGGCCGGCCAGTTCCACGGCAAGGGCGAGTTCGGCGGCCAGCTTGGCGCTGTCGGTGTCGGGCTTGACCGTCCACCATTTGTCGATGCCAGTGGGCAACAGCGCGCCGATGCGGCTGCGCAGGGCACAGTCGTATTCGTGCGGGCGCGGCTGTGGCTTGCGCAGCAGCGCTTCGTTGGTGAGCTGCGAGTAGATGCCCACGTTGATGGTGAGCCGGCCCTCGCGCCGACGCTCGGCCACGCTGCTCTGGAAGTTGACCAGGTCGATCAGGTCGCCGCGCTGGCGGTGGAAGTCGTGGCCGGCCCGGGTGAAGCCCTGGGCCTTGAGCAGTGCGGTGGGGGCGCCCTTGATGGCGTGGTCGATCAGGCGGGCGATGGTGGCCATGTGCGTGCTCTCCAAGGGGGGGGAGTGGAAATCGGCGCCGGGCGCGCGAGCTGCGCCGCTACGAGGTGTGCCGCGTGGGCGGCTATCGTGAGGGTGTGGCGGCTTCGCCGGTTGCCGGAGGCAGCGGTAGGCAGAGGGCGCACGGGGCCGCGCGCAAGCCGGAAAGGCCAGGGACCGCGCTTCGGCATATATGCGTATTTTATCACGCGGCAGGTATTTTTCTGGCGTGTGGGGCGTGCTGGCAAGGTCAGATCAGGTTCAGTTTTCGTAACCATAACGCATTGCGTTATGTAACGCCGCCCGTTATGGTGGGCTCGTGATCAGGAACTTTGCCGACAAGGAAGCGGAAAAGGTCTGGGGCGGCACGCCGTCCCGGCGGTTGCCTGCCGACATCCAGCAGGTCGCCAGGCGCAAGCTGCGAATGCTCAACAATGCGGCAACCCTGGACGACTTGCGCATCCCGCCGGCAAACCGGCTGGAGGCGTTGAGAGGCGGCCGCAAGGGCCAGCACAGCATCCGGATCGATGATCAATGGCGTATCTGCTTTCGCTGGAAAGACGGAGACGCCCAAGACGTGGAAATCGTCGATTACCACTGACATCAGGAGTCGACCATGAAATCGCTGCCCAACATCCACCCCGGCGAGATCCTGCTGGAAGAGTTCCTCGTCCCGCTGGGCATCAGCCAGAATGCGTTGGCACGCGCCGCTGGCGTGCCACCGCGCCGCATCAACGAAATCGTGCTGGGCAAGCGCAGCGTGACCGCCGATACCGCGGTGCGTCTGGCAGCCGCACTGGGCACCAGCGAGCGGTTCTGGCTGGGGCTGCAGGCCGATTACGACTTGGAGGAAGTCCACCGGGCGTTGGGCAAGACGATCGCGCATATCGAGCGGGTCGCAGCTTGAGGCTAGCGGGATGGTTTGGAAATCGCATCCGAGACACCGACGACAGTTGAGCAACGATGCATCAGGGGGTCCACGACCCCATCCACGGGGTCGCCGACCCCATTGCCAAGGGTATGCCATGGAACTGGAACCGACCTTTGCCACCAGCGTGTTGCCGCTCAAGCGGCTGGAGACGCTGGACGCCCTGCTGGCCTCGATGGAGGTCACCCTCAGCCTGCTGCGCTACGCCCCCGGCGACAAGCGCGGGGTGATGCCGTGGTCGCCGGAGCTGTCACCGGCGTACTGCCGCCAAGTGGCGGCGGCGCTGGACCTGTACGGCAGCGAGATCGACGACGATGACAGCGACAAGCTGGACAGCGGCGAGGCCTACGAGATCCTGCTGGGCGAAACGCCGCTGCTGGAGAAAATGCACGCCCAGTGCGAGCGGCTGCGCCGGGTGCTGGCCCTCAGCGAGGAGGTGCTGGAGGCGGTGGGCAGCGACGTGATGGCGGTGGCGTTCGACAAGCACATCGAGCTGGAGCGGGCGGGACGGGCGCACAGGATCAAGGCGTGGTGGAACGCCGGGGAGGCGTAGAAGTTGACGCTGCCGCCGGCCTTGGTCGTCGCGCTTACTTTCGCAACGCCGCCAACCCCGCCTCCAGCACCGTGTCCCGCCCCGCGCGCAGGTCCGCGATGCGCGGCGCCACGGCCACCTGCGGCTGCACGCCGACGCCGACGAATTCGCGGCCATCGGGGTAGCTGTCGCGCTTGGTGCAGATGCGCGCGGTTCCCCCGCCAGGCAGGCTGAACTGCAGCGGCTGGCCCGTGCTGCCGCCGGTGGCTTCGCCGACGATGCGGCCGCGCTGCATGGCGTCGAAGACCACGACAAAGTCCTCGGCGGCCGAATAGGTGCGCGCGCTGGTCAGCACCGCCACCGGGCCGTCGTAGTGCAGCGTGCCGTCCGGTTGCATCTGCGAGGCGGCCTCGGCGTACGTGGCTTCCGGCCGGCCCCAGGCCCGATACGTGGGCACGTATTCGCGCGTCTGCCAGCGCGATCCACGGAATGGCCTGTCCGTCAGCATCGACAGCAGCTTGTAGCCCTCGTCGCTGTTGCCACCGCCGTTCCCACGCACGTCGATGATCAGGCCGCGGGCCTTGGCGATTTCAGCGAAGTTCTGGCGGAAGCCATCGGCCGCGTCGCTGTTGCCGAAGTGCAGGATCCGCACGTAGGCAATGCCGCCCGGCAACATGCGCATCTGGAACGTGGGGCCGCTCCAATACGCCTCCTCGAACGCCTTGGCCGTCATGCGGGGCAGCGACAGCGTGCGCTGCTTGCCGGCAACGTCGCGCACCGTCACCAACGCGGGACGGTTGATGGAGCCCGAGAGCAGTGCGCGCTCGTAGGTGCGCGCCGCCAGGTCCTGCGGCGTGGATGCGGGCTGGTAGGGCGTGATGTGCGTCTTTGCCCACGCCTGCACGGGCTGCCCTTCGATGGCCACGATCTCCATGCCGCGCTCCAGGCCGGTTGCGGCGAGGGCCGGATCCAGCAGCGCATCGACGAAGATGCGACCTTCCACGAGTGCGGTACGCACGCCGGGTTGTGCCTCCAGCTGGTCGGCCACTTCGCCCGGAAGGCGGATGCTGCTGTGGCCATCGCGCAGCTGCGCGACAAAGCGCTTGAGCACGCGGTAATACTCCGGCGTGCTGGTAGCGGCGCGCACGTCCGGGAGCGTGGCGAGGTACAGCGCATCCCAGTCCAGGTCGGGGACCAGGTCAAAGCTGGCGAAGTTGAACTTGGCCTCCGACCACAGCCGTGACAGGCCGGCCACGCGCTGGTTCTCATCCAGCACGGGCTGGTAGGGCGTGGCGAAGACGGGGTTGTTCCACATCCGCTTGCGCTGCTGTTCGGCGCGCTCGGTCGCCGCGAGCAGCGTCTCGAAGCGCGGATCCGGGCGGAGTGACACGAGGTCCGGATCGGCGCGGATGGCGGCGATGTTGGTGTAACCCGCCGCCGTCGCCTTCGGCAGCAGCTCGAAGGCCGCTTCCGTGCGCCCGGCCAGCGCCGACGCACTGGCCGCGTTGTAGTACAGCACGGGATTCTCGCCTACCACGGCGAGGGCGGCGATGAAGGCGTCCGCGCTGGCACCGTAGTCCTTGGCGTTGTAGGCCTCGGTGGCCCGTTGCACCAACTGCTCCGGATCAGCCTCTGCCGCGACTGCCGTACTGCTGAAGCACAGGCACAGCGCAAGGACGAGCGGGTGGTGCATGCGAAGGGGCATGGGGAACTCCGGAGTGATATTGAGCGATACGGGGTCAGCCCCCGGCCAAGGCGAGGCGCCCCGGGAGGCACGAAAAGGTTAATACGGATTCGCGGGGCGAGGCCGGCCACGGGCGCGCTGGGCAACAGCGAGCGCTTGAGGTGTGGTCTGCAGGCCGATCACAACCGAGGGGAAGCCCCATGCCGGCTGGGCAGGGCAATCATCCCCGGCAGGAGGGGCCTCCGCTCACAGCCTGCGTTCGATTCCCAGCCACCAGCCGTTGTTGATGACTGCATCGTCCGCACTCCAGCGGTAACGCAGGGTGGTGGACCACCACGCGCCACGGCCGCCATCCAGTTGCAGGTCAAACCAGGACAGGTCAGTCGCGGGCGCCGCATCGTCGATCCGGAACATCACGTCCGGTATGCCGGTGAAAGCTGCCGTCATGCTTCCATCGGTCCGTACTGCGTGGCGACGCGCTCCCGTTGCCTGCAACCGCAGCCAGCCCGTTGGTCGTTGCCAGTCGTGCAGGTAGCGCAGGCCAAATTCGGCGCTGGTACGGCGGCTGCTGGCAGCCTGGCCCAGCAGTTCAAGGCCGGTGTCTCCTGCTTCGGCGAACGCGTCGCTGTGCACCCGGTCGTATTGCAGGGCGGCGTAGGGCGTGAGTTGGCCGCCGCCCACCGCATGGTCGACGCCACCTTCAAGTCGCGCACGCACATGGGCGACGTCGAAGTCGGCGAAGGCGCGGTGCATGCGCCGATCCCCCACGTCGATGTGCCGCCAGGTGTCCACCCAGCCGCGGTTGCCGCGTATTTCGCCATAGGCATGCCATGGGCCACGCCAGGCATGGCCGTACAACATGCCGAGTGATTCCACGGATCGTGCACGGCCGTCGCGGTCGTGGGCCATCCAGGCATCGCCGCTGCCCGTGGCGGCCCCGATCAGCAGTTGCGGTCCAAGGTGGTAGGTGACGCCACTGACCACGCCTTTTTCCGAGATCCCGCGTCGCATCTGGCCGGTGCCGCCGATGGCAGCCAATGGTGTGGCCGTTGCCACCCAGGCATGGTGTGCCCCAGGAGCATCGCGCCACTGCTGCAGTTGCGCCGATTGCGGTCCAACGTGGGCGAAGCTGTCGAACAACCCGTTGCGGATGTCGGCGAAAGATTGGCCGGACAGGCTGTCCAGCGTGCGCGTCGCCTGGGCCAGGTCGCCAATGCGCAGCACGGCGCCGGCAGAGATCAGCAACTGGCGTTGCGCCGTGCCGAGCATGTGAGGGGCAGCCGGTGGGATGCCATCGATCCTGTCGAACACCCGGTCGAGGTTGGCTGCACTGGCCAGGGTTTGCGGCGTGCTGGCGTTGGCGGCCATCACCGACTGCAGCGAAATCCGGGTCAGGTCGAACCACGCGTCGTTGCTTCCATAGCGCACGTTGCCTTCAAGGAACAGTCCGGGCGATGTCCATTGCGCGAACTGTCCGAACACGCCGCCATTGGCGTGGAAGATGTGCTGCGAACCGGTGCCGGGCAGCGGACGGGGGGCCGAGGGGTCGGTGTACACGCTCAACTCCAGGGTGCCGTCCAGACGCGCCTGCCCGTTGATCTGCAGGGGGGCCGGCGAAGGCGTCAGGCCGCCCGGTGCGAACTGGAGGGCGAACGTCCCGGTTGCCGTCTGGGTGAAGTTGCCGTTGATGGTGCCGTATACGGGCTTGTCGATGGAAAAGACCGTCACGGCGATCCTGCCGTTGTTGACGATATTGCCGTCCACCAGCCCCGTGAATCGCAGTTCACCGGTGTTGGATACGTTACCGGTCAGGTGGCCGTCCAGGATGGCGATGCCTGCGTTGTCGAGATTTCCCCGTACGTTGCCTTGCGGCTGGATATGTACCTTGCTGCCATCGCTCAGATTGAATCTGGGCTGGACCAGGATGTTGCCTTCGATGTTGCCATCCACGAGAAGTGTGCTGAATCCATCCACGTCGACGTTGGACACCAGGGTGTTGAACGGTGTGACCCGGATGTAGCCACCGCCGGTGACCGACGTGCCGCCCGCGAACACATATCGGTCGCCGGGCGACGTGCCATCGCCAAGGTCCAGGCCAAAGTCGTAGGGCAGGCTGACGTCCAATCCGTACGGGCTATCGCGACCGCCCAACATGGTGCCCAACTGCGTCACCAGACAATCGCCAGTGTGCGGGGGTAGGCAGGGCCCGGATTGATCCGACGGTGGAGGGGGGGGCGGAGGAGGCGGAGGAGGAGGCGGGGGCGGTGGGGGCTCGGAAGTGCGCACGCCCCCTCCTCCGCCGCCACAAGCCGTGGTCAGTGAACATAGGGCGGCAACAACCGCCAGCGACAGGAAGCGACCGCAAAGGCGCTGGGCGTTCATGGCAATTCCTCAGCACGCCCTGCTGGCCATCGGTGGCGGTATGTCGCGTGTGATGACAGCGGGGCACACTATTGCCAACGAAAAAACCAGCGTGCGCCGGTATCACCCGGACGGGGGTATCCGTACCCGCGTTACCGCCCCCGGGGCAGGCCGATGCCGGGAATCAGAGCGTGATGAGACTCATCGGCTGGCGTCAGTCGCTGCCGCTCGGCATGCGCTGCACGCGTTCTCGGTACGCGTGGACGTTGTCGCCGTCGATATGCCTGTCCTGCGTGCCCTTCACCTCGCCGACCTTCTGGTCCGAGCCCGTGACCGGTTTGGCCTTGACGTCGGTTTCGTGCTCGAACGCATGTGATTTGTCGGTGTTGCGGTAGTACCGGTACAACGTCCAGTACAGCCCGGCGGCGCCGGCCGGGCCGAGTAGCAGCAGCCAGAGTCCGCTGTCGTCGCTCATCAGGTGTTCCCCACGATCCACAGTGCAATGCCTTCCAGGAAGGTGCCCACGGTGAGCGCCGCGGCCAGCAGCTTCCATTGCTGTACGGGCACGCTGCCCATGGTTTCGCCGGTGCGGCCGTTCACCGCGATGTAGTGCAGCAGGTCCGTGCCGGGCTGGTGGTACGAGTACAGCCACACCGGCAGGTACATCGACACCCAACGGGTGCCATGCACGTCCAGGCATTCGCGTTCCCAGCGCACGCCGCGGTCGTAGCGGTCCACCGAGGCCGCCACCTGGGCGCGTGCGATGGAGAGCAGTTGGTCCTCCAGGCGTGGCTGCAGTTGCGCCACGTCGCGGTCGCGCTTCTCCGAACTGAAGCCCGACAGGTACGACGCGTTCCACTTCACTGCGTTCTTGGTGTCGAACGGCAGTATGGTGTTGATGATGTTGTGGGTGTTGACCCGCGTGTCCAGGTTGCCGCGCTCGCGCGAGGATTCCAGCGGCAGGTCATCCACGGTGAACTCCACGTGGCGCTCCACCCGGTACACGTCGGCATCGTAATAGGTCTTCTTCTTGTCGCCGCTGCCAGTGGTGTAGCTGCGCGTCTCGATCTCGCCCCGACCGGCGATGCCGGCGCTGGCATTGCCGTCCACGATCATGTACGGCAGGTACACGCCCACGACGTTCCCGGGCGTGAATTCCTCCTTGAACGCCTTCAACGCGAACAGCCGGCGCTTGTGCACGAACTGGCGGATGCGCGCGACCGCGTCGTCCTTCCTGATGTGGAAGGGCAGCACGGCGTCGGGTACGGCGCCATTGGCCACCTGCTCGTTGACGCCAAAGACATGGCGGCACCAGTGGCAGCGCGCGGTCATGGCGTTTTCGGTGTTGACCGTCACCTCGGCGCCGCAGCCGGTGCATTTGAAGCTCATCAGGCTGGCGGCATCGGCCTGGATGTCCTGCGCGCCGGAGGCGATGACCGTGCCGCGCAGCTGGTCGATGCCTTCGCCCAGCCCGAACTCTTCTTCAACCCGCACGCCGTGCCATTCGTTGCGGCAGTACAGGCAGATCAGCAGGTCGCTGCCGGACTTCTGCCGGATGTCGGTGGCACCGCACTTGGGACAGCGGTTGAGGCCGTCCTTGAGTTCGGTGGCGGAGGTGTCGATGGCGACCGGGTCGGGCGCCAGCAGTTCGTCGCGGATGGGTGGGGGCAGGGTGGACGGGTCGATGGGGAAGGTGCCGGGTTGTGGCGGCACGTCCTGTGGCGAGCCCGCGCCGGCAGGAGTTGCCGGCGGTTGGTGGGTGTTCGGCATGGGCGTCGTGCGGTCTGCGGGTTACAGGCCCAGCGCCTTGGCCTTGAGCGCATCGTAATCGGCCTGGGTGATCAGGCCCAGGTCGAGCATTTCCTTGGCCTTCTTCAGCTTGGCCACCGGGTCTTCGGCCGCGGGGACGGCTGGTGCCACCGGCTGCTGCAGGCCGGCCAGGCCGCCGACCATGCCCGTCGCCATGCCCACGCCCATCAGGCCTGCCGCGCCGCCGCTCTCGCCCGCGGACTGGATGCCCTGTGCGACGCTGGCCTGCAGGTTGGCGTTGCCGCGCGAGCCGGTCAGCGCGTCGGCTCGCTGCACGGTCTTCAACAGTTCGCGCGTGTTGGCGTCGTATTCGATGGAGACGATGGCGGTCTTGACAATGGCCAGGCCGCGGTCGGACTTCCACTGGTAGGCCTGCTCCACCGCATCGGACAGGCTCTTGGCGAAACCGAGCGAGTCCTGCTGGAGCTTGGTGATGCGGTTGCCCTTGCCCGGGTCGTTGGTATACAGGCTGAAGGCCGGTGCGAGCGAGCCCACCACTTCGTTGAACAGCTGGCTGGCGGCGGCGTTGTCGATGTCGGTGAAGTCGAAGACCTGGCCGGGCTGCAGGTAGGACGCCGGCACGAAGTTCTTCACGAACAGGATCGGGTCGACGATCTTCAGCGTGTAGGAGCCGCGCGTGATCGCGCCGACCTGGGTGTTGAGGAAGCCGTCGTCCCAGTAGATCTCGGATTGGGTGCCGAAACGGTTGTCCGGCAGCTCCTTCAGCGAGACGAAGAAGGCCGCCTGCTGCGCACCCGGCTGGCCCCCGAACTTGAAGCGCTCCCAGCTCTGCTTGATCAGCGGGCTGACGATGCCGTCGCCGGCAAAGATCGACTGTGAGTTGAGGTCGTCCGAGCGCCATTCATAACCGCCCGCCTCGGCGGCGAAGCCGGTGATCTTGCCGTCCTGGAACAGTAGCAGGCCATAGCCTTCGGGCACGACGATCCGGGTGCCGTTGCTGATGATGTTGGAGGAGGCGCGCGTGTTGGACCCGCGGCTGGCGTTGGTGCCATGTGGCACGGCGGCGAACAGGGCCGCAGTGGGCGGCAAACCCTCCGGCACGGTGTAGAAGTCCTTCCACTGGTCGGCCAGCACGCCGCCGACCGCACCCGCCACTGCCTTGACAAGACCCATGACATCCCTCCGTGATTGCTGGCTTGGAATCGTACCCGGAATGGATGACGCACCATAAGTGCGCGATGGCCAGGTCCGCACGGCATCAGGCCGTGCCTGGGGCGTTCCTGGGGTACTCCCTGGGTCGCCTTGTCCTTCATGCCGTTCCCTTTGCGTTTGCCGTTTGATTGCATGGGGAGATTGCACATGGTGTACAACCGTTAGACGTGGCGTTCGCCGAGCGGAGCTGTCGGGGGGAGGGAGTCATGGCGGTGACCGGGTCCGTGCGCTCACCCTGGTGGGCGGTGTTGCTGCTGGGTGTCTGGATGAGCCTGTCCGCGATCTGGTTCGTATCGCTGTGGTTTCCGATGGATACGCTACGGCAGTTGCAGCAGGCCACGGCCGGCTGGGTGTCGGTCACGCTGGTGGCCTCCGGCGCTATCGGAATGGTGTCGCTGTTAATCGTGTTCGGACTGGGGCGGCAGTCATTTGCCGATGTCGGTTGGCGGGCGGGGTACCTGGTGCCTGCGTTTGTGGTCAGCTTGCTGCTGTGGGCGTCGATGCAGGCGGCGACGGTGTTTTCCGCGCAGGTATCGGGGGCGCCACTTGTTGCGGCGGCCGCATGGGAGCGGGGCCTGGGCATTGCGCTGGGCCCGCTGCTCGCCCAGGTGTTGGGCACCGCGCTGATGGAGGAGACCGTCTTCCGTGGCTATCTCTGGCCACAACTGGTCCTGTGGCTGCGGCGAGGTCTCCCGGCGGCGTGGGCGGCGGCACTCGGCCTGCTGTTGTCGCAGGGGTTGTTCGCCGGGCTGCATGTACCGGTGCTGCTGTACACCGGGACGGAGGCCGGTGCGCTTGCCGGCCCGCTGTTGATGCTGTTCTTCGTCGGCATCGTCTTCGCCCTGGTGTATGCGGCCACCGGCAATCTGTTCGTGGCGGTCGGGGCGCATGCGTTGGGCAACGCGCCCACGCTGCTGTTCGAACCGCAGGGGCCGGCACCGTCGATGGTCCTGTTGATCGTGCTGGTGGTGCTCAGCACGGGATATTGGGCGTGGAACCAGCGACGTGCCGGAGGACGCGAGGGGGCAGGCACTGCGTCCGATTGGCGCGGCTTCACCCGCGTCTTGCGGCCTCGATAGCCGCCACGTCGATCTTGCGCATCTGCATCATCGTTTCAAACACGCGCTTGGCCTCTGCGCGGTCGGGACTGGTGTAGCCCTCGGTAAGGACGCGCGGGGTGATCTGCCAGGACAGGCCCCACTTGTCCTTGCACCAGCCGCACTCGCTCTCCTGTCCATCGTTGTCGACGATGGCGTTCCACAGGCGGTCGGTCTCCGCCTGGTCATCGGTGGCGACCTGGAACGAGAACGCAATGGTGTGCTCGACCCCTGGTCCGCCGTTGAGTCCGATGCAGGGAATGCCCATGACGGTGAACTCCACTGTGAGTACGTCGCCTTCCTTGCCCGACGGGTAGTCACTCGGCGCGCGGTGCACCGTGCCCACGGCGCTGTCGGGGAAGGTGCGGGCGTAGAACTCGGCGGCCTCCAGCGCGTCATGGTCGTACCAGAGGCAGAGGGTGTTCTTGGGGATCATGATCGGTTCTCCCGAGTGGGCGGCCGAGGGCGCGACGTGCATGCTCGGCCGCCCTCCGTCGTCCATCCAGGCCTATCGCGGATGAGGCGGGCGTGAATCGGCACTCGGTAAAGGCAAGGCCCAGTGCTGGGCGCCCGGCTGTCGTCGGGCTCCAAGTAGCGAGCTCAACCGGTCAGCGTTGCCACGGCCCGCGCGGCGCGGTCCACCTCGTCTTCCGTGTTCACCAGGCTCGGGGCGAGCCGCGCATAGCTGACCGCGTACGGGCTGGTGCTGGCGATGATGTGCTTGTCGTGCAGGTGCTTCACGACCTCCTCGGGTTTCATGCCGGCCACTTCGAAGGCGATGACGCCGGCCGACAGGTCACCGGACCGAGGCGTGTGGATGCGCACCTTGGGGTTCTCGCCCAGCTGCGCCTTGAGCCGGTCGTTGAGGCTGCGGATGCGCGCGGCCACGCGGCCACGGCCCATGGCCTGGTGCATGCGGAACGCGGCGAGCATGCCCCACTGGTGCTCGAACGCCTGGAATCCCCCCGGGGTCATGCGCTCGGCGGTGGTCGGGCCCTTGCGCTCGCGGCCCTGGAGCCAGGCCAGGTGGCCGTCGAGCTCGCTGAAGTCGGGAATCAGCGGCCGCAGCCGCGCCCAGTTCTCGGCGTTGGCCCAGACCAGGCCGGTGCCACGCGGGGCGAACAGCCACTTGTGGCAGCCGGCGCAGAAATAGTCGATGCCGGTGCTGGCGATGTCCTCGTCCGCGGCCCCCAGCCCATGCACGCCATCCACCACCAGCAGCACCTCGGGGTGGCGTTGCTTCAGCGCCTTTGCCATCTCGCGGATGGGCAGGCGCATGCCGGTGCTGGAGTGCACCCACGTCAGGCCCACCACGCGCGTGCGCGGGCCGATGCCGCGCAGCAGGCGCTCGACCAGGCTGTCCACGGTGGCCGTGGCGGCATCGTCGTACAGCGTGACCTGGCGCAGCGTCGCGCCAGTGCGCTGGGCGGCGTAGCGGATGGAGGTGAGGTGGGAATAGTGGTCGTGGGTGGTGGCCAGCACTTCGTCGCGGGCCTTCAGCGGCAGGCCGTGGTAGACCAGCGCGAGGCTCTCAGTGGTGTTGTGGGTCAGGGCGATATCGGTGGGCTTGCCGCCCAGGTAGGTGGCCGCGGCGCGCGTGACATGACCCGGCACCCACCTGGATTCGTCTTCGGTGAAGGCGTTGTGCTCCACCGTGAGGTAGGGATTGCGGTCCAGTGCACGGCGCCAGGCATCCACGGCGTCGCGTACCGGCGCGGGGTGGCTGACCAGGAAGAAGCTGGCGAAGTGCATCCACTCGGGGTCGAGCACGAACTGCGCGCGCACCTTGTCCCAGTCGGCGAGATCGGGAAGTGCGGGGGTTTCCTGCGCCAGCGCGGTGGCGAATGCGCCGGGGAGCAGTGCAGTGGCGCCAAGGGCGATCGGGACGGAGAGGAACTGGCGGCGAGTGGGCATGGCGCGGGCTGCCTTGGGGACCAATGGGGAGCAACGTGCGGACGTGGAGGCGACGGCCAAGGTCTATGATCCGGAGGGCGCCGTGGCCGATAGCCGCGGCGACTGGAGGAGATGCGCTGCCATGACCATGACATTGCGATGCCGTTGCGGTGCGGTGCAAGGTGAGATCGACGAAGGCCGTGCGTACGTGCGTGCCACCTGCTACTGCAAGGATTGCCGCGCCTTTGCCCGCTACCTGGGCGTGCCGGGCGTGCTGGATGCCGCTGGCGGTACCGACATCATCCCGATGGCGCCGGCCGCGGTGCGGTTCACGGCTGGGCAAGGGCTGGTGACGTGCATGTCGCTCAGCCCCAAAGGGGTATTGCGCTGGTACGCGTCGTGCTGCCGAACGCCGCTGGCCAATACGCCGCGCGATCCGAAGCTGCCATACGTGGGCATGGTGACCGATTGTTTCCTGGTAACGCCGCACCAATTGGATGCGGCCTTTGGCCCGCGTGGCCGCGTGGTGCTCAACACGAGGTCCGCCATTGCGCCGGTGAGGGCCACGCCGCTGGCGTTTGCGCTGGGCGGCTTGCGTATCTTCGCTGGCATCCTCGGCGCGCGCTTGCGCCGTGAGCGGGCGTCGGCGTTCTTCGATGGCAGTGGACGCCCGTTGCAGGCACCGCACGTGATCACCCGCGAGGAGCGGGCGGCGCTGTCGTAACGTGGAGCCCCATGCAGACATCGTTTTGATGAGTCCGCCACTGGCCTCGGGCGCATTCGGCCGCTATCGTCTGGTGCATCTCCTGTCCACCGGGTTTCCCATGCGCCTGCTCGCCGCTTGCCTGTTGTCCGCCGCCACACTGCTCGCTTACGCGGGCGGGTCCACGTCCTACGGCAAGCCATTCGCCGATGGCCCGGCGGTGCCGGTGTCGACGGCAATCGCGGCCTTCGAGGCGCATGCCGGTGAACCGCGCCGCTTCAGCGGCCGCATCACCGAGGTCTGCCAGGCCCAGGGCTGCTGGATGATGCTGGAGCACGACGGCCAGGCCGCGCGGGTGAAATTTGGCGACCACGCGTTCTTCCTGCCCAAGGACGCCAGCGGCACGGCTGTGGTGCACGGTGTGCTGGAGCGCAAGCAACTGACGCCCGAACAGGCGAAGCACTTCAGTGAAGACAGTGGCAAGCGCCTGCCGGTAGAAACGGTGGAATTCCGCATCGTGGCCGACGGCGTGCGGGTGACGCCTGGCGAAGGGTGATCTGGCTGCGTTGCGCCGTCGGGTAACCCGCGGGGTCGTCGCCAGCGCGTCAGTCCTCGCGGAGCCCGGCCCGGGCCTGCTCGGCGGTCTCGAACCAGTGCGGCGCCACGCTGTGCGCGCTCAGCGCCGAACCCAGCCGTGCGCGCAGGAAGCCTGATGCGCTGTAGCGGGTGACGCGCGTGTAGTGGTGCTCGACCAGGTCGTGCACCATCTCCGCCCATTCGTCCTCCAGCTCGTCGGGCAGTTGGAAGTGGTCGTAGTTGACGATGGCGTACACGCGCCGGCCCAGGGGTGCGACCAGCGCCAGCACCGCTTCGCGCACCGCGTCGATGTCGGCCGCACTGCGGATGCGCAGGTGCTGGAAGTCGATGTAGAGCGTCTCGGCACTGACATCCAGGCTGAAACGCTGCGCCAGCGGTCGCTCCAGCAGTCGCTCGCGCAGGCCCAGCGGGCTGTCGGCGAACAGCGCCGGATCCATCGTCGGCGGTGTGCCTTCGATGCGCGGTCGGAATTCCATGTGCGCCAGGATGTCGCGCTGCAGGTCCACGCCCGGCGCGATCTCCAGCAGTTCCAGTCCGCCATCGGCGTGCAGGCCGAACACGCAGCGCTCGGTAACGTAGAGCACCGGTTGGCCGCGGCGCCGCGCTTCCTGTGCGGAGAAAGTGCGGTGCTCCACTTCCCGCACGAACTTGCGCGCAATGCTGTCGCCGCGACCGGCCTGGAAGCTGCCCACGAATACCAGCCGCCGCGCGTTCTGGCTGATGTTGATGAAGCCGCCGGCACCAGCCAGGCGCGGACCGAAACGGCTGACATTGACGTTGCCTTCGACATCCACCTGGGCCATGCCCAGCACGGCGATGTCCAGGCCGCCGCCGTCGTAGAAGTCGAACTGGTAGGGCTGGTCGATCACCGCCTGCGCGTTGACCGCGGCACCAAAGCTCAGGCCGCCAGCGGGGATTCCGCCGATCGTGCCCGGCTCGGTGGTGAGGGTGATCAGGTCGATGATCTTTTCCTCGGCCGCCACCGAGGCCACGCCTTCGGGCATGCCGATGCCGAGGTTGACGATGGCATTGGCGCGCAGTTCCAGCGCGGCGCGGCGGGCGATGGTCTTGCGCGGGCCGGCCGGCATCGGGGCGACGCTGGCGGTGGGTATCCGCAGCTCGCCCGAGTACGCCGGGTCGTAGGCCACGGCGAACGTCTGCGGGTGGTGTGCGGCGCTTTCGGCCACGACCACCGCATCGACCAGCGTACCCGGCACCTTGACCTGGCGTGGCGGCAGGCTGCCGTTCTCGGCGATGCGCTCCACCTGGGCGATGACGATGCCGCCACTGTTGTGCGCGGCCATCGCAATGGACAGCACCTCCAGGGTCAGCGCCTCGCGCTCCATGGTCAGGTTGCCGTCCAGGTCGGCCGTGGTGGCGCGGATCAACGCCACGTGCACAGGGAACGTGGGGTAGTAGAGGAGGTCCTCGCCGTCGATGTGCAGCAGCTTCACCCGTTCGCCGGTGGTGCGGGCGTTGAGCCGGCCGCCGCCGTGGCGCGGGTCGACGAAGGTGCCCAGCCCCACGCGGCTGACCTGTCCGGGCTTGCCGGCGGCGATGTCGCGGAACAGGTGCGAAATCACGCCCTGCGGCAGGTTCCATGCCTCGATGCGGTTGTCCACGGCCAGCTTCTGCAGGCCGGGCACCAGGCCCCAGTGGCCACCAATCACCCGGGCGACCAGGCCTTCGTGCGCGAGGTGGTTGAGTCCGCGCGTGCCGCCGTCGCCCTGGCCGGCGGCGTACACCAGGGTCAGGTCGCGGGGCAGGGCTTCGTCCAGGAAGCGCTGTTCCAGTGCGATCGCCAACTGCTCGGGGAAGCCGATGCCGACGAAGCCGCCCGTGGCGACGGTGTCGCCATCACGGATCAGCCGTACCGCGTCGGCGGCGGAGACGCGCTTGCCCTGGCGACGCAGCGGCGTGGCGCGTTGCGGCCACGGATGGGAGGCGGTCATGGTGGTCCTTTCCCTTGGCGCGGTTGCCGTGCCGCGGCCTGCGGGTTGAGGCTACGTGGGGGCGCGGGTGGAATGTATTGGACCAAGGGGAAGCGATGGGTTCGGGTAGGAAGGGGGTTGCAGGGATGCGCAGCCACTTGATGCCGCGATGTGCGGGTCTGGCCGATAATCGGGGCCCCGGTCCATCCCCCGTCGCATGTCCATCATCCTCACCGACTTCGCCCGCCCCCGGCTGTTCCCGCGCGAGCCGCGCCGCAACACCATCCAGGACATCACGCCCGGGCAGTTCGAACGCCATCTCGCCGAGGTGCCGCCGCTGAAGGTGCTGGATGGCTACGCGCCGTTCTGCAAGCTGCACGTGCATCGCAACTGGACGTCCACGCGTTGCCTGGCCGTGCCCATCACCGAGGGCAACCGGCACCTGCTGCGCTCGGACTACGAGGCGCGCACGCACGATGAGTTGCCGGTGCTGGTGCGCTGGTTCGAGGGCATCGAACCGCCGGTGGCCGAGTACCTGGTGGTGATCCTTTACAGCCGCGAGCAGTTGGCCAAGGAGGGCACGGCCATCACCGCCGACTGGGGCGTGGTGGGCTGCATGTACACCATGGAACCGGAGGAAACGCCGATGGCACCCGTGACGATGATGCGCAACGCGTTGGGCGTGGAGGAGGGCGGTTCGGGCGTGGCGCTGGACCGCGAAGCCTATCAGCGCAGCGTGGCGTTCTGGCAGGTGCACGCCAATTGGCGCGGGTAGGGCGTTGCCTGGCGGACATCGGTGTCCGTGGGTGGCGATCAGGGCACGGTGAAGGCGCTGCAGTCGGGCGCGGGTGAATCGAACTCGTAGCGTTCAGTGGCGGGGTTGAAGCGGACGACCCGGCGGTAGCTGCATTCGTCGTTGACGGCGTGGACGAGGTCTTTCTCCGTCAGTGGCGGATTGGCAAGCGAATCCTTGTCGCGTGAAACCGGCCCGGGAAAGCTCGTCGCGGCGGTGACGTAGTCGAACTGCGGCAACGCACCGGGCTTTGCCGCGTGCCGGTTCTTGGTCTCACGCAAGGTCAACGTGGCCGCGAAGTTGTATTCATCGTGGCAGGCACCGGCCCGGCGTTCCAGATCTTCTTCCAAGAAGCAGGCGCGAATCAAGGCCGAGCCGTTGAGCGGGACGGAGAGTACCTCCCTGATCATCGTGCTGCCGTACTCCATGCTGACCTGGATCAGGCTGAGGCGTTCCGCGTGTGCGCCGCCACCGGAATACATGGCGTGCAGGCCGGTGACCACGCCGATCATGGCCTGCTGCCCGGCGTGTTCAGTGGACTCGGGCAGGCGGACGATGCGGGACCAGAGGTCCACGTCGGCCTGTTCCTCGGCCAATGGCAGGGCATAACGCGCGATTTCCTTTGCCTGGACCGGGTTTGTCCTGTCGGACAACACCAGCAGCGGTGCCGTTTCCGTATCGCCATGCTGGATCTCCGCGCACCAGCGCCGGTCGGCGGTGCAGCGACTGTTCGACGGCGTGGTCGCCGGATCAGCGTTGGGCATCGGTTCGAAGTTCTCGATCCGGTTCCCGTAATGGTCATGCTCCACGTCGGTATCGGCGGTCATCGCCATTGCGGGGCATGGGCCGGCCAGTCCCAGCAACAGCAGCGCGGCCGTGCAGAGGCTGGACCGGGACAACAGGCTGGCTCGGGTTCGGAACATGGGCGTGGGGGACTCAGTTAAGGCAGCGAGACTACCGAAGTTTACGTGTCGTCTGGCACTCGGATAGGCGCGGGGGCATGCGCCCTGGCACATTCCCGGCGCATTCCCGGCATGGGGAGTGCGCATCGAGTGCACACCGAATGCCGGCATGCTCGATTGCGCTTGGGGGGACGTGGTGCTTGACCACCCATTCGGGTGACGCGTGCAGGCCGCACACGCATGAAGAATCAGAGCAGAATCTTTGATATGCCCCATTGCACCGTTCGCTACAGCGTACGACTCACCCCGAAGGCAGTGGACGGTCGGGCGGTGGATGCCGTCGGCATCTTTTACGAGGAGCGTGAACAGGATCTTCTCGGCCAACCAGGGGACCTGATTTCGCGGCGTCTCGTCACCTTCAGCGGCCCTTCCGGTTATTCCCTCCGCGACCTGATGACCCGCGGGAACGACTGGAAGATGGACGTGCTCAGCAGGATCGATCCGCTGAAGTGGGACAGTTGACCGGTCGAGTCCCGTCCGCGTCCTCTCCGCCCGATCCCGATCCCGATCCCGATCCTGATCCTGATCCTGATCCTGATCCTGATCCTGATCCTGATCCCGCGGTACCCACGGGAAACATGGCCTTCGCCGTTGAACTCCTCAGGGTTCCTGTTTTGGCACAATCGCGGGTCAAAGCGGGGATGCTCAAGGGGGAGTGATGCGCTGGATCATGCTCGGCCTGTTGGCCGTGGCGGGGGGATTGGCCTATCAGGTACTGGATTCGGGTGAAGGCGCGGCTCGCACTGCCGGCCCCTCGGTGAAACCACAGCCGCAGGTGGTCGCGGCTGGCGATTCATATTTCCTCGCACTGGATCGGCGTGGTCGGGTCTTTGGCTGGGGCGGTGCGGCGCGGGGCTGGAGTGACAGCCAATTGTTGAGCCAGTCGCGCCGTCCACGACTGCTGCTCGACGGCGAAGGGTATACCCAGGTCAGCGCCGGGAGTCAGGCGATCTATGCACTTCATTCCAGCGGGACGTTGTGGCGTTGGGGCATGGGTGACGTCCAGGATGCCGCGGCCGCCAACGCGTTGCCCAAGCCGCTGCCAGTCGGGCCTGACCAGCGATGGAAGCGGCTGATCGAGACCTGGGGCGTGGGGGTGGGAATCCGCGCCGACGGCAGCTTGTGGTACTGGCAGGATGACGATCTGGAGGAGCAGGCAAGGCTGCAACCTGTCGTGCTGACACTACGGGCGCCACGGCGACTCATGCCCGGCACGCGTTTCGTGGATGCCTGCCTGCAGGGGCCGCGTTTGCATGCCATTGACGACGCCGGTCGCCTGTGGCGCACGTTGGACCTGCATGGCCGAGCCGGCGGCAAGGGCCCTTTCCAGGGCGAACGCACGGGCATGCAGGCATTGTCCGCCCCGGCCCGCCTCCAGCACGTCTATTGCCGCGGGAACGCCGGCCAGGTGCTGGCGCTGGATGAGGACGGGCGCCTGCATGGCTACGGCTTCAGTTCCTTCGGCGAACTTGGCGTGGGCGAACCGGACCGCGCGGGTGATCCCGGCGACTTGAACACTGGCGAATTGCAGCCGATACCCGGTGGACCGTGGGCCACGGCAGCGGTCAGTCATTCGTTTTCACTCGCCATCGCGCGTGACGGTTCGCTGTGGGGGTGGGGCCGCAACATGGATCAGGAGTTGGGGCTGGGCGACGACACGCGGTCATCGGCATACGAGCCGGTGTTGGCGGATGACTCACGGCGCTGGCTTGCCGTGGCCGCCATGTACGGCACGGGCCTTGCGTTGGCCGAGTCGGGTGAACTGTTTGCATGGGGAGGGAACGGCAACGGTGCATTGGGCGACGGCGGCGTCGCGCGTACGCACGACCGGCCCACGGCCGTGCTGACCGACGAGCGCTTTGGAGCCTTCCCATGATCCGCTGCGGGGTGGTCGGAAAAGTGCTGTCGTGTCTGCTGGCCTTGACCATTGTCGGTTGCGACGACGGGGCGTCCTTGCCGGACGAGAAACTGGCCCGCGTGCGCACGGCAATCGACGAAATGCTGATTGCGAACGAGCCGCTGTGCCTGGATGCGGGCCCATTCCCCTATCGCGGCGGTCGTGAAAGCGGTGGTTGCGACCGCTGTCAGGTGCTGCATGCGGCGGGGCTGCTGGAGCGCCGTATCGTTGATGAAGCCGCCGAGCAGTACGTCGAGTACGTGCTGTCACCCATGGGTGAAAAGGCGTATCGCGTCAAGCCGGATCCCGAGTTCCTGGCGCTTGTGCGCGAGCGGTTTGCGAAACGGGGCGAAGCCAGCCGAGCGCCGGACATGAAGCATCTCGAGAAGCCACGGATGTGCTTTGGCGCCACGCGCTTCCATTCGGTTACGGATGCGTTGGCGCCCATCTGGTTCGGGGGCTCGCGGGTGTTCAGCGCCAAACTGGTTTACGAAGCGAAGGACACGTCCGGTTTGCTCTTCGATTCGCGCATCGCGGCGCTCGGCCTGCCGATCCCGGTGCCGCCTGAGTCGGGCAGTCCCGCGTTGTATCCGCCGCAGGTGATGTCATTCACGGAAGTCATGGGTTCTGGCGACGAGCTGGAGCCCAGGGATGATCTTCGTTATGGGCCCTGGGTGAACGAACCATAGCCGACTGGGGGGCGAGGTGCTCGGACAAAGCGTGGTTCTCGGCCCCGGCCTGGTGCCGGGGTCTTTCCTTGGTCGGTTCTGACCATGGGATGCGGGGCTCGGCCCGCCTTCAATGTGGCGACGGGGAAGGCGGGGCAAGCTGCTATCCTCGCGTCATGTCCAAGCTGCTGATGAACCTGCGCAACGTACCTGATGACGAGGCCGATGACGTGCGCGCGATGCTCGACCAGCGCCGGATCGCGTATTACGAGACAAAACCCAGTCGGTGGGGCATTTCATTTGGCGGCATCTGGGTGACGGAGGCATCTGACTTCGCCGAGGCCAAGCGCCTCATGGCCATCTACCAGGCCGGCCGACAGCAACGCGCGCGCGACGAGCATGAGTCCGCCAAGCGCGCGGGCACAGCCGAGACGTTCTGGTCGGTGCTGCGAAACGACCCGGTGCGGGTGGTGCTGACCATGTTGGGCATCGTGTTCATGCTGGCCCTGTTGGCATTGCCGGTGATGCTGTTGCGCGGCTGAGTGCCGTGCCACTTCCCGAGCGGCGAACTGCGGCACGAGCCTCAGGACCTCATCCGCCATCGAGGTAATGCCGCGGTTGCTGACGTGGAGCGCGCCGTCCGGGCCCATCGAGGCGAGCTGATGCCGGCGCCGGGATGGCCCGGGCGGGTCGGCCGTGCTCCCGCTGGCGTTGCGCGCTTAGAATTGCGGTTTTCGTCCTAAGGCCCCTCCATGCGCGTCTTCCATTCACCCCTGCATGCTCGCCACGACGGCGGGGTGGAACTGCATCGTGGCCAACTCGTGCCGTGCTTCGAGATGCCGGCGCGTGCCGACTACATCGCACGGGCGCTGCGCGACGTGGGCCACGCCTTTGTCGAGGCAGCGGAGCATGACGACAGTCGTCTGGCACGCGTGCATGATGCAGCATTCGTCGACTTCCTGCGCACCGCACATGCGCGGTGGCGCGAGGAAGGCCGGGACGGCTCCATGCTGCCGAGCGGCTTTCCGGCGCGCAGCCTGCGCCGCGACCGCGTGCCGGCGGGCATCAACGGTGCGATGGGGTACTACGCCTTCGACGCGGGCACGCCGATCGTGGGCGGCACCTGGACAGCAGCGCGTGCCTCGGCACATTGCGCGTTGTCGGCGGCAGAGGACGTGCTGTCGGGTTCAACGGCCGCCTATGCACTGTGCCGCCCGCCGGGGCACCATGCGGCCCGCAGCGCGTACGGCGGCTATTGCTTCCTCAACAACGCAGCAATCGCGGCGCAGCGTCTGCGCGATGGCGGCGTTGAGCGGGTCGCGGTGCTGGACGTTGACTATCACCATGGCAATGGAACCCAGGACATTTTCTGGACGCGCGGCGACGTGTTGACGGTCTCGATCCATGGCACGCCCGAGACCGAATATCCCTGGTTCCTCGGTTTCGATGACGAAACCGGCGAGGGCGACGGTGCCGGCGGCAACCTCAACCTGCCGTTGCCACGCGGAACCGACTGGACAGCCTACACGGCCGCGCTCGAGACCGCGCTCGCGGCGATTCGTCGCTTCCAGGCCGGGGCGCTGGTGGTGTCGCTGGGGGTGGACACTTTCGAGGGCGATCCGATCAGTGCGTTCCGTCTTGGCGCCGACCGCTTCCCCCAGATCGGCGCACGCATCGCTGCGCTGGGGTTGCCGACGGTCCTGGTGCAGGAAGGCGGTTATGCGGTCGCCGAGATCGGGCTGAACGTTGCGGGTGTGCTGGGGGCCTTTACCGAAGCGAGGTGAGGATTCCTTGTACGGTGCCTAGAAAGTGATATCGCTGGCGTCAAATCGCTCCGGAGCCCAGTTGGCGGCGGCGAACTTCTGATCGGCCAGTGTTGTCATCACACCTGTCGCGGGCTTCAGTACCCAGAGCACGGGACCGCAGTGCTCGTAGAGCGCGGGTGGTGGGCGTTTGTCATGTGTCGCAAGATCCAGGCCCGTGGCAATGGTGTCGCGGAACGTCCGGTCGTTGCGCGGTGTCCCTTCGATGAATGTCAGCGCTTGGATCTGGAGAAGGCCGACGCCTGAGGCACTGCAACCGCTGGACTTGCCCCAGACCCAGTTGTTATTCCGTGCGAAGGTCGGGAGGCCGTATTTCTGTACCAGCACGGTTTCAAGCGCCGCAGGGGAAATGCTCTTGCCGAGCATGGAGTGACGGCGCACGGCCACCAGGACGCCTTGGGTCAGGGAGGGCTCGAAATAGAGCAGGACGATTTCGGACAGGTCGGCAGCGAGAAAGCCTTTCAGTGATTCATAGGTGCTGGCGGGGCCGGGCGATTTGGTGCGATCGCGGATGTACACCCAACCTACTGGCATGTGGCGACGCACGGCTTGCTCGGCGACCGAGGGCGACATGCCAAGGCGTAGGCCAATGAGATCCAATCCTGCGGTAGAGGGCGTGGATGTGACTGCCTTTGTGATGGCGGGCACGGTGGTCGACACGGGCGCGGGTGAGATTGCGGTTGTCAGCTTGTCCGCCAGCGCCTTGATGACATTCGCTGGGCTTGCGCCAGGAATCGGTACGGAAATCATGGTGCCGGGAAGGCCTGGCTTGAGTGCTGGCGAGGTCTTGCTTGGCGGAGGCGGAAGGTGGGTCGCCGGTTGCGCATGCAGTGTCGAGCACGGGATCACATTGTCCTGGCCTGGGCCAGTAATGCGGACGTTCCGGACATTGGCTCCGTTGCCAAGGCCACACTGGAACGTTGCGAACTGGCGTGCCTGCTGCGCGTCCAGGAATTTGTGCGGTGTCTTTACCCAAGCGCTGTCATATGCGCGCTGTGACTGCACATACCACTGGGCCGACGCGGGTACGGTCACCAGCAGCGCGACCAGCACCATGTATCGAAATCGTTTGGCGTTCATCGGATTCTCCGGTTACGGTCCCCTTATGCGGGGATGCGCGCCGGCCGCAACGTGGCAATTTCAATCCGCCACTTTGACGCTGATGCGGAACGGCTCTGTAGTTCCCCCTGGAAACAGTTGGAAGACGTGCAGCTCGTAGGTGCCGCGTCGGGTAACAAACTCAAAGCCGTCCCGGGCATCGCCGATGTCCGGAATGGAGATGGCCACGTTATGGCCGGACTCCAGCCTGATCGTGGCATTCTGGCCATCGCCAACGGCCAACGAGTAACACAGGATCTCGGCAGCCGAATTTCGGCCGCTGGCAGGCGCCATTCCGGTGACGACCGCGGCGCTGTGGCCGGGTGGGAAGCGTATTGGACGGCAGTCCTGTTGTGCTTTTGCGCCGAATGACCACGAGGCCGTGAACAAGATGGCGGCTGCTGCCAGTGCAGGCCGAAGGCTCTGCACTTTCAAGCGGTTGGCCGAATGAGGATGGCGCACGTCGCGTTCCCGGCTTCGGGCAGATCCACGCCCGAACTACTGGTCAAACGCCATGCCATGGTGTCCCCGGCCATGTCCTGGGGCAAGGTCAAGGCAGGTGGCACGCGCTGTTTGCCCGCGTCGGGTAGGTGGCGGATGCGTGGCTACTTGTTCGTCAGTTCGACGATCGGCGCGAATCCGCCGTAGATCAGGCGTTTGCCGTCAAATGGCATGGGGTTCTTCTCCGGGTCCATGCGCGGATCGTTGCCTTCCATCATCTTTTTCATGCCAGCGTCGCGGGTCGCCTTGTCAGGCCATTCGATCCACGAGAACACCACCGTCTCGTCCTCCTGCGCCTTGACCGCGCCGTGGAAGTCGGTGAGCTTGCCGTGTGGCACGTCATCGCCCCAGCATTCCAGGACGCGCAGGGCGCCATAATCGATGAACACCGAGTCGCCCATGCGGGCGTGCGCGATGAACGCGTCCTTGTTGGCCGTCGGCACGGCGAGAATGAACCCATCGATGTAGGACATGGCGGACTCCGGGCGGTGGACGCGCCTGTGACTTTGCGCGTGGGTATGGAAGCAACGCGTGAAAGCTGCATTCCGCAAAGCGGAGCGTGTGCGGGCGGCCGTTGCGCTACCCCAATCCGTCGTCCGGACGCGGGCAAGGGGCGAATAGGCTGTGCTGCGGACCGGTGCCTCCACATGCCCATGGGGTGACGCGAAGACGCAATAGCCGGGACAATAGGGCTCCCTCCCGGGCCCGGTTCCGACATGCGTCCCTTTCGCCTTGCCTTCCTGTTCCTGCTGATTGCGGTCAGTACCGTGGTGCATGTGGTGCCCTTGCTGCTGGTGGCGCTGGTCAAGGCCCTGCTGCCGTCGGAGCGGCTGCGGGTGGCCAGCAATCCCCTGCTGACCGGGCTTGCCGAAAGCTGGATTGGCGTGAACAACTGGATGTGGAGCCAGTTCACCCGCACCGGCGTGCATGTGGACGACGATGCGCCGCTCCAGATCGATGGCCACTACCTGGTGCTGGCCAACCACCAGAGCTGGGTGGACATCCTGGTGCTGCAGAAGGTGTTCAACCGGCGCATTCCGCTGTTGCGCTTCTTCCTGAAACGGCAGTTGTTCTGGGTGCCGTTGCTGGGCCTGGCCTGGTGGGCGCTGGATTTCCCGTTCATGGGTCGGTACACACCCAAGCAGATCGCGCGCCGGCCGGAGCTGGCCGGGCGCGACATCGCCGCTACCCGCCGCGCCTGCGAAAAGTTCCGTGCCATCCCGGTGGCCATCATGAACTTCGTGGAAGGCACGCGCTTCACCCCGGACAAGCACGCCAAGCAGAGATCGCCCTACCAGCACCTGCTCAAGCCAAAGTCGGGCGGCGTGGCCTTCGTGCTGGACGCGATGGGCGACGGTCTGCATGCGATTCTGGACGTGGCCATCGCGTATCCGGGCGGGCGGCCGACACTGCTGGACCTGCTCGCTGATCGCGTGCCCGAGGTGCGCGTCCAGATACGCCAGCGTCCGATTCCGGAAGAGATGCTGCGTGGCGACTACCAGAATGATCGCGCGTTCCGTGCCCGGTTCCAGCAGTGGATGAACGGATTGTGGCGGGAGAAGGACGAGGATCTCGCGCGGTTGCTTCGCGACGGAAGGCACTGATCGGCCCTGTCCGGTACGGACTCAATCGCGGTCTGGCGCCCCCGGCGGGAAGTGCGATCGAAATGGGCGCGCTTCATCCACCGCACGCTTGAACGAGGTGCGCGCCAATAACCGCTCCTGGTATGCGCGCGCGTGGGGGAGGCGGCGCATGGGCCTTGTTCCGCGCAACTGGGCACATCCGCCGGGGAATGTGCCCGTGCCGCGGCCCGGGTCGGTGCGCGTCAGTACTTGTAGGATTGTCCGCCGTCGATGGTCACCACCAGGCCATTCACGAAGCTGGCCTCGCCCGACAGCAGGAACGCCGCGACGGAGGCAACCTCCTCGGGACGGCCGAAGCGCTTCATGGGGTTGGCGCTCACGAATTCCTTGCCAGCGGCTTCCCAATCGTCGCCGGCCATCTGCCGCAGCGAGCCTTCGACCATCGCGGTCATGATCGCGCCCGGTGCGATGGCGTTGATGGTGATGCCGTACTGGCCATACTCCACGGCGGAATTGCGGGTCAGGCCCACCACGCCGTGCTTGGAGGCGGAATAGCCGGACTGGTTGCCGACACCACGGATACCCCCCACCGAGGCGCTGTTGACGATGGCGCCAAAGCCCTGCCGGCGCATGACCTTGAGCACCGCAGCCATGCCGAAGAACACGCCGTTGAGGTTGATGCCGATGACGCGGTTGAATTCCTGGGCGCCAAAATCCTCGGTCAGGTTCTGGTGGCCTTCGATACCCGCGTTGTTGAAGAAGCCGTCGATGCGACCGAATTTCCCAAGAGTGGCATCGACGTAATGCTGCACGTCGGCTTCCCTGGAGACGTCGGCTTCGACGATGAGCACCTCGGCCCCCTTGGCCATCTTCCTGATGGCGGTCTTGGTCGCGGCCAGCGCATCAGCCTTGAGGTCCACCAGCACCAGCGAAGCGCCCTCTCTGGCGAGCCGTTCGGCGGTGGCCTTGCCCAGTCCGGATGCCGCGCCAGTGACGATCACGACCTTGCCGTCGAAGCGGCCAGTGCACGTGAAGTCTGCACCTTGGCCGCGGGGGGCAACCGCTTTGGGGCTCCCGGGCGGCTTCGGCGCCGTCGGTGAACGGGATGCTTTCGAAGCCGCCGTAGTCGTCTTCTGCTGTTTCGACTTGCTGGTTGCCATGGGGACTCCTGTCGCCGAAATCGGCACGATGGAGTTCCCAAGGTACAGCGCACGCAACGGGGGCGACAGCACCGCCATGCCCGGCGCGCGCTCACGCACCGTGCGTGGTGCGTGGCCTGGCCGGAGCCAGCTATCGCCGCAATGCCCGGTAGGCATGCCAGCTGGCGTGTCCGAGTACCGGATAGATGAGGATGAATGCCAGCAGCGCGGTGGCCAGGCCAACCGCGACGAGCGCCACGATCACCAGCGCCCACTCCGCGCAAGCCACGGGATGGCGGGCAACCGCACGCAGACTACCGCGCATCGCCTCTCCGGCACTGGCATCGCGATCGAGGATCAGCGGGACGGCGATCACCGAGACCGAGAAGCTTGCCACGGCCAGGACCGCGCCCATGATGGCCCACGCGTACCACTGCCCGGATGTCAGCATCCGCAGGGTGTCGTCCCAGAGCGACTGCTCCAGGGAGGGAGCGATGGGCCCCAAGGTCGCGTTGAGCACCCATGCCGACAGCAGCAGCCACACGGCGGCGATGCCCAGCAGGACCATGGCGAGACGTTCCAGTGCCTGGCGGTGGGGCCCGAGACCGCGCAGCGACGCATCGAAGGTCGGTGTCTCGCCGGCCTCCATGGCGCGTGATGCCTCTACCAGCCCCGCGCCCAGGATGGGTCCCAGCAGCAGGAAGCCGCTGACGGCGGCGGCAATGAAATACGGGTGGTTGCCCAAGGCGAACACCAGCCATCCCATGATGGTGATCATCAGCCCGTAGACGAGGCCGACCGCCGGAGCGCGACGGACGTCGCGGAGTCCGTGCGACAGCCAGCGAAACGGCTCACCCAAAGCGATGTGTGACGTCCCGTGGCCCGATTGCGAGGGCATTGCGCCCGAATGCAAGGTCGTCATGGCGTCCTCCCGGAAGGACGGGACGGGTCACCCGGAGTCGGCAGTGCCCAGGTCAGGCGTGCGGGGGTGACCGGTCGATAGTGATTCTATCACCGTGGCCAAGGCGCGATGTTCTGAAAGCCAACAATCGCGGGTCCGCAAACGTTAACTTTTCGCATGGCCCGATCCTGGCAACCCGGTCAACGTCGTACGGCCAATACGCCGTCAAGCGCGAGCTCAGCCTTGAACCCGGCCTTTTCCAGCCGTTTTGCCACTTCACGTGGCACGTCGCGCCCGCTGGTGAGCCGGTTGGGGCTGCCGGTGTAGTGGAACAGCCGGCCGCCCTTGCGCAGGATCCTCGCCAACTGGTCATAGAACGCTTGCGAGTACAACTCGCCGGCGATGCCAAAGCGCGGTGGGTCATGCAGGACCACGTCGAACGAGGCATCCGCAAGGCCGCTGATGACCTGCGATACATCGGCGTGGGTCAGCTGCAGGCGGCCCGCACTGGCAGGTGCATCAGGATCGGGTGACCACGGATTGAGCGTGCGCAACCAGAGGACGTCGTTGTTTTTTTCAAACGACTGGATGCGCGTGGCGCCCGCTTCCAGGCAGCAGGCGGCGAAGTAACCCAAGCCACCGCAGGTATCGAGCACGGATTTTCCTGCCGGTTGCACCAGGGCCACCTTGCGCCGCGCATCGTCGACGGGAGATTCCTTCGACGTGGGCAGCATCTTGATGCCGTCGATCTCGAAGGTGGGCGCCCCCCATTCCGTGGGAACCAGCTTGATCAGCGATCCGGAATAGCGTGACACCGGCTCGAACGCCTCGCCGTCCCAGTGGTAGAGCGTGCGGTCCTTGAGCCTGGCCGGATACGGGTAGGCGTGTCCGTGCCATTGCCACGTGTCGGGGCCCAGCGTCGCTCCAGCCGTGCTGCGGCCCAGGTCCAGCGATCCCGTCCACGTGGTGGCGCCGGCATCGCGTGCGGCCAGCAATGCTTCGGCAAGTGGACGGGTGAGCAGGGGGCCGGTGTAGTGGGGCACAGCGGTTGCTCCGGTGGAAAGGCGTGCAGGGTAGCGGATCGGACTCGCATCCCGCAGGGACACCCGCGTGGAACCCCTGAAACAGTGACGCCCGGCATCGATCCGGGCGTCACTGGTGCCGGCATGGCGCCTGGCTTACTGCACGGCGATCGTGCCCTTCATGAGGGCCGAATGGCCCGGGAAACTGCAGAAGAACTCGTATGGGCCGCCGTCCTTGATCTTGCTGACGGCAAAGCTGACCGACGTGCTTTCACCGCCCCCGACCAGGCTGGTGTGGGCAATGACACGTGCGTCGTCGGCCTTGACGTAGGCGGCGGCAGCGCCGGCGGCAATGCCATCCGCCGCCACGCCCTGCATGTCGGCGGCCTTGGCGATCACCACGTTATGGCCCATCGCGGTGACCGGCAGCTTGCCGGTGTGCTTGAGGGTGATCTTGAACTCGCTGCACGACGCGGGAACGGCAATCGAGCCAACGTTGTACTGCATGGCGTCGTTGCTTTCGATCTCGGTGGCGCAGTTGGCGACGGTCGCCGCGGGCTTGGCATCCGCGCCAGGGGCGGTGGCCGCAGGTTCGGCTGGGGCTTCGGTTGCCGGGGCCGGTTCCGGTGCCGGTGCGGGCTCGGCGGCGGCCGCCGGTTCGGCGGCGGGCTCAGCAGCCGGTGGCGGCGACTTTTCCCCGCAGGCGCTCAGCGCGAGGACGCAGGCCGTGGCCAGCAGGGTCAACTTGACGTTCATGGGGCAATCTCCAGGGTTGGGGAGTCGCCACGGCTTGCGGTACTCGATGGTCTTGCCGCAGTGGCGATGGGGGTGGTTGTCAGCCGCCGGCAAGTTTACCGCCAACGCCTTAGAACGATGTGTTGATGGTGGTCAAGCGCAGGTGAAATTGCCTGATCGCGCCGTGCACAGGTGATAAATTGACAGGATCTTCACGCATCCAACGCCAAGCGAGCCCACGACATGAACATTTCCACCTTCCCTCCGATCGGTACGTCTGGCCAGGCATGGGGCGAGAAGGAGAGGGACGAGTGGCGGACGCGGCAGGTCAAGCAACGCAGCTACACCGACGAAGTGGTGGGCGCCATCGATCGTCTGCATGGCGCTTTCGACGTGGCGCAGTATGGCCAGATCGAGTACGCACCTGATCACTACCCGTTGTTCGCCGTGCGCAACCGCGACTGGCATGCCGACATGCCCATCGCACTGGTGACCGGTGGCGTCCACGGTTATGAAACCAGCGGGGTGCACGGGGCGTTGCGCTTCCTCGAACGCCATGCAGCGCAGTACGCAGGCCGCATCAACCTGCTGGTGGCTCCGTGCATCAGCCCGTGGGCCTATGAGCGCATCCATCGCTGGAACGCCGATGCCATCGATCCGAACCGTTCGTTCCGGGAGGGCAGCCCCGCCGCCGAGTCCGCGGCGCTGATGGCGCTGGTGGCGCCGTTTCGTGACCGGATCGTGGTGCACATCGACCTGCATGAAACGACCGACAGCGACGAATCGGAGTTCAGGCCGGCACTGGCCGCCCGCGACGGCAAGCCCTTCGAGCCTGGGACCATTCCCGATGGGTTCTACCTGTGCGCCGACAGTGAGTCACCCGAGCCGGTTTTCCAGCAGGCCGTGATCGAGGCGGTGGGGCGCGTCACGCACATCGCGCCCGCGGATCCGGATGGCACCATCATTGGCTCGCCCGTGGTGGCGCCAGGGGTCATCGAGTATGACTACCGCAAGCTTGGGCTGTGCGGGGGCATCAGCAACGCGCGTTATCGCACCACTACCGAGGTGTATCCCGACAGCCCGCGTGCCACGCCCGCGCAATGCGACGAGGCGCAGGCGACAGCAGTGCGCGCGGCCATCGATTTCGCGCTCGCGCATCCTTGAGGCCGCGAGCGCACCATCACGTGCCCGCATGTGCGTGTGCCGTGCGCGGGGCGGCAGTCGCCCTCGCATCCTGTCGACGCGTGGCAGCCCGCCATCCATCGAATGGGAAGACAGGCATGACCACGTCAGGCGTTGGTCGCCTCCGGTGACAGGGTGGTGTCCATCGCCGCCGAACCCTTGAGGCGGGTGTCGTGGTCCGGACACGGCTGGCCGACGATGTACGACGTCATGGACAGCGAACCGAATGCCGGGCCTTCCACCAGTACATCCGCCGGCTTTGCGGTAGCGGCGGCGAAGCCCGCGATGTACAGCAGCGGCAGGAAATGATCGGGCGTGGGTGACGCCATGGCGTAATCCGGATGCGCCGCCAGCCCGGCGGCGTCGCCGGGACGAGCGGTCATCACCTCGCGCGCGGCGGCTTCGAAACGTTCGTTCCAGTCGAATGCCCCGTCGGGATTGCGCCAGTCGATGGCACGCAGGTTGTGCACCACGTTGCCACTGGCCATCAGCAGCACGCCGCGTTCGCGCAGGGTGGCCAGGCGGGCTCCCAGTTGCACGTGGTATTCCGGCGGCTTGCGCGCATTGATCGACAGCTGCACCACCGGGATGTCCGCATCGGGGAACGCGTGCACCAGCACCGACCAGGTGCCGTGGTCCAGCCCCCAGCTGTCGAGGTCGAAGCCCACCGGGTCGGGTTTCGCCAGATCCGCTACTTCCTCTGCGAGCTCGGGCAGGCCGGGCGCCGGGTATTGCACATCGAACAACGGCTTGGGGAAGCCGTAGAAGTCGTGGATGGTGCGTGGCCGCGGCATTGCGGTCACGGCCGTGGCGTTGGTGTACCAGTGGGCCGAAACCATCAGGATGGCCCGCGGCCGCGGAACCGCGGCGCCGAAGGCGCGCCAGGCCTCGGTGAAGCGGTTCCGCTCCAGCGCGTTCATGGGGCTTCCATGGCCGATGAATGCCGCGGGCATCAGGACAGTGGACATCGGGGCAGTTCCTTGTTTCCTGGGGCGTGGATCATGGTCGGGTGGCGACGCGGAAACGTCACCGTTGCATTTACCCTTGCTGCGCATCGGTTGGGTCGAACAGCACCAGTCGATCGCCGCCAGCGCGTTTGGCAGCGTACATCGCCTTGTCGGCCTGTTGCAGGAGGCCGTCGCCGCAGATGTCACCGTTGGGCTGGAGTGCAATGCCGATGCTGGCGCTGATGGCCACCCGCCGCGAGTCCAACTGGAACGGTCGTGACAGCGCCTGTCGAAGTGTCTCGCCGACTTCCATGGCATCCGGCAACCGCGCTGTGCCGTGCAGCAGTACCGCGAATTCGTCGCCGCCGAGCCGGGCGATGGTGTCGGTCTGACGCACACCGTGGCGGATGCGTTCGCCGGCGGCGCGCAGCAACTGGTCGCCCGTTTCGTGGCCAAAGCGGTCGTTGATGCCCTTGAAACCGTCCAGGTCCAGGTAGATCAGCGCCACCGGCTGCCGCTGGAAGCCGGGTGGGTTCAGGGCCTGCTGCAGCCGTTGGTGGAAGTGGCTGCGGTTGGGCAGTCCGGTCAGCGGGTCATGGCTGGCCAGGTATGCAAGCCAGTTGCGGCTGCGGGTGCGCTCGATCGCGGCGGCCACCTGGACGGAGACGAACTGCAGCAGTTGCAGGTCATGTTTGGTGTAGCGGGTCCTGGGGTCGTAACTCTGCACCACCAGTGCGCCGATCACGCCGCAGGGCGTGGCCAGCGGCACGCCCAGCCAACCGGTGGCGCGATGGCCGACCGGCGGTTGCAGCGGGTCCGGCAGGCCGGGGCGTGTTTCCGGCGTGATCAGCAGCGGCTCGCCGCTGCGGATGACATGGTTGGACAGCGTGGGCGCATCCAATGGCAAGGTATCGGGCGCGGTGTCGAGCTCATCCTCGAAGTAGGGAAACTCGACGCGATCTGCTTCGGGTTGCCGCAACGCGATGAAGCAGTTGCGGGCAGGGATCAGGTTGGCGACGGTGCGGTGGATGCGCGTGAACAGCGACTGCAGGTCCGCCTCCGCGTGCGCGGCCTCGGAGATTTCCAGCAATGCCGACTGCACGGCTTCGGCACGCTTGAGTTCGGTGATGTCATGGCCCAGGGCGATCCGCACGCGGTGTGCCGTCGACCAGTGGGCGGACCACTGCACGTGCACCACCCGGCCGTCCCGGTGCAGGTACCGGTTCTGGAAGTTGAACTTGGAGTGGCCCGCCATGATGTCCCGCGCCGCGCACAGGGTGGCTTCACGGTCATCGGGATGCACGAAGTCGATCATGCGCCGGCCCAGGACCTCCTCGGCGGAGTACCCGAAGATCCGCTGGTAGGCCGCGTTGACGAACAGGTACCTGCCCTGCTCGTCGACCACGCAGAGGGCATCGAGGAGCAGGTCCTTCAGCTCGGACAGTGGCGGCAGCCTGTATTCCATCGGACAGTCCAGGCACGGGCAGCGTGAGGCTACTGTAGCGCCGACGCGGGCAAGGGGGGGGGCAGGGCGGCTCGAACACGCCGTGCATGCCTGTTTCCGTAGGCCACCGAAGCCGAACTGAACTTCTGCGGCAAAGCCAACCGCCCGGGACCCCAACCACCGGCACTGTCCCGTAGGGGCCGACGCTGGCTAAATGGGAGGATGGCCCCGCGTGGGGCCAGGTGTCCCCCCGGCTGGCCGGGCGGGGCGCGTGACGACCACCCGGAGGTATCCCTTGAAGAAGACCCTGCTCTGCGCCGCGACCACCCTGGCGCTGGCCCTGTCGGCCCCGCTGGCCGCCCACGAGACCGACGGCTGCATGGACGCCGCCTGCGAACAGGAACTGCTGTTCGCCACCGACAGCGCTTCCGGTGGCGGCAACGCCCCTACCGCCGATGCCACGCGCTACGGCAGCTGGGGTATCGACACCGCCGGCATGGACCGGAGCGTGAAGCCGGGTAGCGACTTCTTCGGCTACGTCAACGGCGCGTGGGCGAAGAACACCGAGATCCCGTCGGACCGTTCCAGCTACGGCTCCTTCATGGTGCTGCGCGACCTGTCCGAGGCGCGCGTGCGCACGCTGGTGGAAGGCTATGCGCTGGGCGACCCGGCCAAGGACGGCGATGCGGCCAAGGTGGCCGCGCTGTACCGCGGTTTCATGGACGAGGCGGCCATAGAGGCGCTGGGCGCCAAGCCGCTCAAGCCGCACCTGGCGGCCATCGCCAAGGTGAAGGACAAGGACGCGATGGCCGAACTGATGGGTCGCGCCAGCGGCGGCTTGGGCGGCAGCTTCTTCGGCGCCTTCGTCTCCGACGATGCGCGCAACCCCGACCAGTACGCCCTGTACCTGGGCCAGTCCGGCCTGGGCCTGGGCGATCGCGAGATGTACCTGGACGCCAAGTTCGCGCCGCAGCGCGAGCGCTACCAGGCCTACGTCGAGCAGATGCTGACCATGGCCGGCTGGCCCAAGGCCAAGGACAACGCCGCGAAGATCGTGGCGATGGAAACCCGCATCGCGCAGGCGCACTGGACCCGCGCCGAGAGCCGCAACCGCGACAAGACCTACAACCCCGCCACGCTGGCCGAGATGGACGCCAAGGCGCCGGGCTTCCCGTGGGCGACCTTCTTCAAGGCCGCTGGCGTGGACAGCGCCGGGCGCGCCGTGCTGCGCCAGGACACCGCGTTCCCGAAGATCGCGCAGGTCTTCGCCGAGACCGACCTGGACACGCTCAAGGCGTGGCAGGCGTTCCGCACCACGGACGAGGCCGCGCCGCTGTTGTCCAAGGCCTTCGTGGATGCGGAGTTCGAGTTCCGCAACAAGTTCCTGTCCGGCCAGCCGGAGCAGCGTCCGCGCTGGAAGCGCGGCGTGGCCGTTGCCGAAGGCGCGATGGGCGAAGCCATTGGCCGCGACTACGTGCAGCTGTACTTCCCGGCCGAGTCCAAGGCCAAGATGGATGAGCTGGTCGGCAACGTGAAGGCCGCCATGCGCGCCCGCCTGGAGAAGCTGGAGTGGATGGGCCCGGCCACCAAGACCGAGGCCATGGCCAAGCTGGAGAACTTCGGCCTGAAGATCGGCCATCCCGAGAAGTGGCGTGATTACAGCGGCCTGGCCATCGTCAACGGTGACGTGTTCGGCAACGCGCAGCGTTCGCGCCAGTTCGAATGGGACTACCGCCGCGCACGCATCGGCCAGCCGGTGGACAAGGCCGAGTGGGGCATGACCCCGCAGACGGTCAACGCGTACTACTCGTCGGTCAAGAACGAGATCGTGTTCCCCGCCGCCATCCTGCAGCCGCCGTTCTTCGATCCGAAGGCCGACCCGGCGGTGAACTACGGCGGCATCGGTGGCGTCATCGGCCACGAGATCATCCACGGTTTCGACGACCAGGGCCGCAAGTCCGACGGCAAGGGCATGCTGCGTGACTGGTGGACGGCCGAGGACGCCGCGCGTTTCGAGGTGCAGGCCACCAAGCTGGGCGCGCAGTACGAGGCGTACCCGTTCCCGCAGCTGCCAGGCATGCACATCAACGGCCGCGTGGCGATGGGCGAGAACATCGGCGACCTGGGGGGGCTGACCATCGCGCTGGAAGCCTATCGCCGCTCGCTGGGTGGCAAGCCCGCTCCGGTGATCGATGGCTTCAGCGGCGAACAGCGCTTCTTCATGGGCTGGTCGCAGGTGTGGCGCACGCTGTGGCGTGACGATGCACTGCGCCAGCAGCTGGTGAACGGCACGCACTCGCCGGGGCATATCCGCGCGTTCGCGCCGCTGCGCAACATCGACGCCTGGTACGAGGCGTTCGGCATCACCCAGGCCGACCCGCTGTGGGTGGCGCCGAAGGATCGCGTGCGCATCTGGTGATCGGCAGGCCGTGACCTGCAAGCTGTGATGGGAAAGGGGTCGCGGAAGCGGCCCCTTTTCTTTGCGGGGTGATTCCGGCCAGCGCCGTGGCCGACCGTACCTTGGCGCCCAGACGCCTGCCGCTGGGTCCGATTACGTACCCACTGGAGCCGATCCGGCGAACGCGATCAGGTCGCTGCCCGCGCCATGCACTGCCGGTAGCGTTTTTCCACCCGCGTGGCGAACCATTCGGTGGTCAGGCGGCGGGTGATCTTCGGACTCTGCAGGCGGATGCGGGGGAACACTGCCCGCGGCAATGGCTTGCCAGCCCGGCGTTCGGCCATGGCAAAGACCTCCCGGTACAGCGCCGTCTCTTCGAAGCGCCGGGCGTGCCCCAGCTTGAGTGCACGCCGGATGGCGGCATCGTCGATGCCCAGCACCGGCGTCAACGTGCGTGCGGCCAGTTCGGTCTGCCCCACGTGGTTCCGCCCCTGGCGGTGGGCGATCACGTCACCGTCCAGTTCCACGGGCATGCCACTGGCGATGGACAGCGCGTTCTGGAAGGCTGCATTGCGACTGGCATAGAGACCGGCATTGAAGTCGGCGAAGCGGTAGCGCAGGTGCGGGTAGGACGTCTCGTATGCCAGCAGATGCGCGATGCCGAAGTAGACACCACCCCGCCGGCTGAAGACCTCGTCGCGGATGGAGCCGGCAATCGGATACGGATAGGGGCGCGCATTGGCGAAGGCTTCGGCGAACGCGATGCTCACCTGCATCGCGCCACCGGTGCGCACAGGGTTGGCCCGGCCCAGCAGGCGGCGGCCCAGCGGCACCTTGTCGATCAGGCCCTCGTACAGGTTGCTCAGGTCCCGCTCGGTGCGCACGGCGGCCAGGTGCTCGGCGTAAGGTCGACCATCGTCCGCATCCATCTCCAGCGCGGCCGCCACGACGAATCGTGGTACGCCCAGGTTGCCGGCGCGGCTCTCGATCTCTTTCCTCGCGATCGCGGCCAGTCCGGGCACCGCAGGGTCCGGGTTGTAACCGGTCTCCTGCTCGATCACGGCCAGCGCCGCGCACAGGTTGGGGGGTAGCGGTCGGATGCCCAGCGAGGTGAACGCCACCTGGATGTCCTGGGCCCAGTCGGCCCTGTCGCGTAGCGTCACCGGCAGCAGCCGGCTGACCTGTGCGCGGATCTGCGCCGGCGTGGGCTGCGGTTCGGGCTTGGCGCACGAGGCCAACCCCAACACGCCGGCCAGCACGAGGAGGGGAATGAAGCGGCTGGATTGCATCCACGCAGGGTACCGGCACGCCTGTCGGCACGCACGCTGGCGTCGCTGGATTGGATCTGCGCCGGGGGCTGGTGCCGTGTCGCGTCCGGGTTGACCGGCGTCAGGGCGCCCCGCTGCGCTTCCGCCTAATCTGCGATGGCCCAAACCCAATGGGAGGAGGATCGATGGAATTCCACGTGCATCTTCGCGGCGCGCGGCCAGACCTGCACACGATCGAAGGCGCCCTGCTTGACGCCGATCCGGCGGCGCTCGTGGACCTGGACGCCACGGGGGAAAGGCTGCGGGTGGCGGGTACGTTCACCGCTGTCGAACTGGGAGTGCTGCTGCGGCACGCTGGCCACCCCGTCACGCCAGAACAGGTCGAACAGTTGCCCTCGATATGCTGCGGTGGTTGCAGCGGCTGAGCAGGTAGGCGTCAAGGCGGGACGGGCGACCCTGACCCCGGGAACGGGCCTCCGTTCGCGCCAACCCGTTCTGAAGGCCGGGTTCGCATCGCGGCGTGCATGGCCGCGCCGAGATGGTCGATCACCAGGCCAAGGCCGCATCGGTGCGGGTGGTGGCTGCCGACCGGGAAAAGGTGCCGCGTCCTTGCGGCCAGGTCGATCCATCTTCGGGTCTTGCGGTCGCCGTGTGGCTCAGGCGGCCTGGCACCGGGCCGGCGTTTCGCCGACCAGGTGGCCATACAGATCCTTCGGGTCGGCCAGCGCCGGGATGATGCCGGCTTCGACGCCCAGGCCAAGCTCCCGCGCGCAGTCGCGCAGCAGCCTCAAGGCCGAGTAGTCCTCCAGCGCGAAACCCACCGAGTCGAATACCGTGGTCTCGGTGGCGTCTCGACGGCCGTCGGCCTGTCCCGCCAGCACGCGCCACAATTCGGTCACGGGAAAGTCGGCCGGCAGGTGCTGCAGGTCGCCTTCGATGCGGGTCTGCGGCTCGAACTCGACAACTACGCGCGAGCTGGCCAGTACGCCCGGATGCAGTTCGGTCTTGCCGGGGCAGTCGCCGCCGACGCCGTTGACGTGCATGCCCGGCTCCAGCATCTCCGGGGTCAGGATCGTGGCGTTGGTCTTGTCGGCGGTGACCGTGGTGACGATGTCCGCGCCGCGCACGGCGTCGGCAATGCTGGCGCACTGGACCACGCGCAGGGCCGGGGCCGCAGCCTGCAGGTGCGCGGTCAGCTTGCGTGTGGCGGCAGCATCCACGTCGTACAGGCGCACCTGCTCGATGCCCAGCAGGTGGTGGAACGCCAACGCCTGGAACTCGCTCTGCGCGCCGTTGCCCACCAGCGCCATCGCCTTGCTGTCCGGTCGCGCCAGTCGCTTGGCTGCCATCACCGAGGTGCCAGCGGTGCGGATGGCGGTGGACAGGGTCAGTTCGCTCAACAGGGTGGGCATGCCGGTGGCCACGTCGGCGAGCACGCCGAACGCCATGACCGTGGGCAGGCCGGCACGGGTATTGGCGGGGTGGCCGTTGACGTACTTGAAGCTGTATTCCCGGGCATCGGACACCGGCATCAGTTCGATCACGCCCACATCCGAATGCGAGGCCAGTCGTGCGCACTTCTCGAAATCCGGCCAGCGGCGGAAGTCGGCTTCCAGATATTCGACCATGCGCCCGAGCACCTCCGGCAAACCGTGGGCGGCGACGATCCGGGCGACATCGCGGGTGGTCAGCAGGGTGGTCATGTCGGCCTCCGGTGCAGGCGGGAGGTGGCATTGTCCAGAAGCCCATGTCAGCGTAAAACAGCAATAGTGGCAGGATATAGGCAGGAAAGTAGCAAAATGATATCATCCAGTGTCAATATGGCAGCATGGATGACCTTGACCACCATCTGATCGCCAAGCTGCGGCACGACGCCCGCGCGTCCATCGCCGACCTCGCCCAGGCGCTGGGCGTCTCACGCGGCACGATCACCAACCGGATCAGCCGGCTTGAGCGCGAGGGCGTGATCGTGGGCTACACGCTGCGCCTTCGGCCCGACGCCACGCCGGACGAAATCCATGCATGGACGGGCGTCGCCGTGGAGGGCAACCAGCAGGGTGTCATCCGTGCGTTGCTGGGCGAGCCGGGTGTCGCGGCGCTGCACGACACCAACGGCCGCTGGGACCTGCTGGCGGAGCTGCGCGTGGGTTCGCTGGCCGAACTGTCGGCGACGCTGGAGCGTATCCGCCGCATCAAGGGCGTCAGCGCTACTGAAACCAGCATCCACCTGCACAGCTTCCGCGGCTGAACCGTCTCAGGGGCCGCGGGGGCGAAGGCCAGTCCGCGTCATTCAATCGCCGTTGGCGTGCGCGGCGTATCCTGCATGACTGGAACCACGTGGACCCGGAGACAAGCCATGGCCACCGGCTGGGCCGGCGACGGCGCCGTGCAGGACCAGATCGACGCGACCATCAAGGACGCGATCAAGCGTGCGCGCAGCCAACTGCCGCAAGGACCGGGGCGCGAGCGTTGCGAGGAGTGCGATGCCGTGATCCCCGAAGCGCGCCGCAAGGCCATGCCGGGCGTGCGGCTGTGCGTGCCGTGCCAGGAAGCGCATGACCTGGAGCAGGGCGGCGCCAGCGGATACAACCGGCGCGGCAGCAAGGACAGTCAGCTGAGGTAAGCTGCCGGACACCTTGCAGGATGCATGCGATGAACCTTGCGCTCTTCGACTTCGACGGAACGATCACGGTCAACGACACTTTTTCCGCCTTCCTGCCGCTGGCCGTCTCGCCGCGCAGGATGCTGCTCGGGCGCATCGTGCTGGCGCCCGTCATATTGGGCTACAAACTGGGGCTGGTCTCCGCGCCCCTGATCCGCACCCTGGCCAGCGCATTCGCCTTCCGTGGGCTGGATGAGGCCGCGCTGCGCGCCGCGGGCGAACGGTATGCGTGCGAGACGTTGCCGGGTTTCGTGCGCCCGCAGGCGCTCGAGCGCATCCGCTGGCACAAGGCGCGCGGGGATCGGGTGGTGGTGGTCTCGGCGTCGCTGGATGTGTACCTCGCGCGTGGTGCAGGCTGCATGGGCTGGAGCTGATCTGCAACGAACTCGAAGTAAGCGGTGGCCGCATGACCGGGCGCATGCGCGACGGGGACCTCGGTGCCTTCAAGTCGCGGCTGGTCCTGGATCGCTACCGGCTGGGCGAGTACGTCGACATCTATGCCTACGGTGATACCCGCGAGGACGAACCCATGCTGGAACTGGCCAGCCACCGCTTCTATCGTTGGCAGGAATGGCCTTTGCCGCCCTGATTTGCGGTTGATCAAATCGTGCCGCGCGGCATCGGTTACCTTGGCGGCACGTCCAGACGGAGTTGCGACATGAAAGCGAACGTGGGTGGCGCGGACAAATGGTTGCGGATCGCGGTCGGCGTGGCGTTGATTGCGTGGGCGGCAATGGGGGGGCCTGCGTGGGCCTGGATCGGCGTGGTTCCCCTGCTGACCGGGCTGTTCAATTTCTGCCCGCTCTACGCCATGCTGGGCATGAGCACCTGCAAAACCCGGTCATAGCCTTGCGGTAGGGGAGGCCGGCCGGCGGTGCCGGGGGGTACCGCCGGCCATTTCCGTTCCCGGCGAAGCGGGTGTGGCCAATCGGGCGATGGCAGCGTGCTACGTTTCGGCACGGGCGCGCGACGTGCGCGAGGTGCGGAGGTACGCTGCATGCGGTCGTTCTGGTTGGGGTTGTGCCTGATGGCGGCACCGTTGGCGGCCAAGGCAGCGTCGGACACGGTCGTGGTGCTGGTGCGCCATGCCGAGAAGGCGACCGATGGATCGCGCGATCCACTGCTGACCGACGCGGGGCGCCGGCGGGCCGAAGCATTGCTGGATCGCTTGGCCGACAGGCCCATTGCCGCCATCTACGCCACCCAGTACCGGCGCACCCAGCTGACCGCGGGGCCGCTGGCGAAGGCGCGGGGGCTGACGGTTACCGTACGTCCCGCGGGGGAGTCGGCTGCGTCGTTGGCCGACGTGCTGCGCCGCCGGCATGCGGGCCAGCAGGTACTGGTGGTTGGCCACAGCAACACGCTGCCCGCGTTGGCAAGCGCCCTGGGGGCCAGCGACGTGGCCGGTATGGATGAAAGCGAATACGACCGCGTGATGGTCGTCGTCATCGCGCCGGACGGCAATGCCAGCCTGCAGCAGGCGCACTGGCCGGTGCCATGACCCCGTTCGTCGCGTTACGGTAGCGGCCATTCCGGAGGAGTCGAGCATGTGGGAACACCTGACCGCCGTGCGTGACCTGGGCCGGGTCCACGACATCGCCTCGATCCTGGTGCATTACGGCTTTGGCGACATGGTCCACCGGCTGGGGCTGGGCGGGGCGGTGGCGCGGGCGGGCAAGGTGCTGCCGCTGTCGCAACTGTCCGAGTCGGCGGCGCTGCCGGCGCCAGTGCGGGTGCGCCGCGCACTGGAGGACATGGGTCCGACGTTCGTGAAGCTGGGCCAGGTGCTGGCCACCCGCGTGGACCTGTTCGCGCCGGAGTGGATCGCGGAGTTCGGCAAGCTGCACAGCCAGGCGCCTGCGGTACCGTACGAAGCCATCCACGCGCAATTGTGCGAGGACCTGGGGGCGCCGCCCGGCGAGGTGTTCCGCCACTTCGAGACCACGCCGATGGCCGCGGCCTCCATTGCACAGGTGCATCGCGCGACACTCCGCGATGGCCGGCAGGTGGTGGTGAAGGTGCGGCGGCCCGGAATCCGGCCCGTGATCGAAGCGGACCTGCGCCTGCTGCAGCGGGCGGCGCAGGTGTTCGAGTCGAAGTTCCCGGAATGGCGCCAGTTCCAGCCGGTCGGCGTGGTGAAACAGTTCCGCGCCTCGCTGATGCTGGAACTGGACCTGGCCGCGGAGTGCCACCATGCCGAACGCATCGCGGCCAACTTCGAGGGCCACCCGGAGATCGTCGTGCCTCCCGTGCACTGGGACTTCACCAGTGAGCGGGTCAACGTGCAGGACTACATCGACGGTATTCCAGTGGCCGACACCGCCGCGTTGGACGCCGCCGGAATCGACCGCAGGCTGATTGCGCGCCGTGGGGCGCAGACCATCCTGAAGATGGTGCTGGAAGACGGCTTCTTCCATGCCGATCCGCACCCGGGCAACGTCTTCGTGCTTCGGGATTCGCGCATCGCGGTCATCGACTATGGGATGGTGGGGCGCCTGTCGCAGGCGCGTCGCGAACAGATCCTGTCATTGCTGCATGGACTGGTGGACCACGATCCCGAGCGCGTTGGCGATGTGCTGATGGAGTGGACGGGCCAGTCCGATGCCGACGAGGGGCAACTGGCCCAGGACATCGATGCGTTCGTCGAGCGCTACCACGGGGTGAAGCTGGGCAACCTGGACCTGGCGGCGATGCTGCTGGAAGTCACGGCGCTATTGCGCGCGCACAAGCTGGCGATGCCCTCGGAGCTGGCGCTGCTGGCCAAGGTGTTCATCACCCTGGAGGGGTTGGGGCGCACGTTGGACCCCGAGTTCGACATGGCCGGGGAAGCGGCGCCATTCCTGCGCGCCGCGATGTTCGGCCGCTACCGGCCGCGTGCGCTCGCACGGCACGGATGGCACGTGCTGGGTGATACGGCGCGCTTCCTGGGCGCACTGCCGCGCGACCTGCAGCGCATCGTGCGCGTGGTGCGCGGTGGCAAGCTGAAGGTGCACATCGACATCGACCACCTGAAGGAGTTCAGTACGCAGATCGACCACTCGGCCAACCGGCTGACGGTGGGCGTGGTGCTGGCGGCGTTGATCGTGGGGTCGTCGATCACGCTGACCGTGGAGGGTGGGCCGACGCTGTTGGGGCTGCCGCTGTTCGGCCTGCTGGGCTTCGTTGGCGCGGCGTTGGCGGGGGCGTGGCTGGTGTATTCCATATGGCGGAGCGGCGGGGGGCGCTGAGCGCCATGACCGGCGTCACGAAGCTGCCCGTCGGTGGCTGGCGGTTTGCCTGCCTTGCCTGCATGTGCCGGAACGACAACGCCCGGCCGGGGCCGGGCGTCGGGATTGCCATTGGAGCAGTGCCCCGACGATGCCGGGGATCGCTCAGTCCAGCGCCTCCAGTACCACGATCGCCGCCAGGATCGCCGGCAGGATCGCCGGCGTGCCGCGGTGGTAGCGGCCATAGCGGTCGCCGCCGTAGTAGCCGTCTTCGTATCCGCGGCGGAATCCCTGCCGGAAATAATGGCGATAGGCATCGTACGGAACGTAGTAGCCGTAATAGCCATAGCTCGCATCCGTGTAGGCGTATGAGTTCCGGTAGTCAGGACGCCAGCCATCCATCCGATCCGCACGGCCGGCCCAGTAGCCTTCCTCGTAGCCTTGGCGGACCGCGTCGCGCAGCAGGTCGGCACCGTAGCGGTTGGTGTCGTAGTGGTAGCCGCTGAAGTAATAGCGATAGCTGACCGGGGTGTAGAAGAACGGATCGTTGGCATAGTCCCAGCGGCGCGTGGCATACCGATGGTTGTGGTCGCGCAGGCGGCGGAGATAATCGCTCTGGTAGCGGTACTGGGAATGACGGCGTTGGTCGCGCAGGGCGCGGTTGTAGGCGTCGGCACGGCGCTGGCTGTCCAGTTGTACGCGCCGGTAATCCTCGGCCTGGCGCCGTTGGTTTTCGATCAGGCGACGCTGCTGTTGCGCGGGCACGCGCTGGTCGATGCGATCGCGACGGTCGTGTTCGCGCCGATCGCGGTCTGAACGATCGGAACGGTCTGGTCGGTCTTGCCGGTCGGCATCACGATGGTCCTGGGCGATCCGATCCATGTCGCGCCATGCGGGGTTGCGGCGCTCGTCGGTGTCACGGCTCCGGTTGTTCTCCGTACGGTCGGTCCTGACGCCATCAATGCGGCGCGGCTCCGTCGCGCGGTTTCCGTCGAATGCGGCCCGGCGACGCTGGTTGGCCTGGTCGTTGCGGGTACGATCGGCCCGTTCCCGCCGGTCGTCGTGCTGCGGCTGGTGTGGGCCGTTGGCGGAATGTTCGGGTTGACGTTGCCATTGTTCGCGGGCGCGTTCGCCACGATCGCCCTGGTTGTCGCGGTCGACCGCGACACGCGGCTCAGGCTGACGCTCCCGTGTCTGCTCGCGAGCCCGATCGCGCGTCTGTTCGTACGCCTGGGACGCACGCTCCGGCCGCGATTCGCTGGCGCGTTCTTCCTTGTCCACGCGGCGGCCCTCGCCACGGCGGGGTTGCTCGCTCCGCTCCTCGTGCTGGGCCTGCTGGGCCGCGGCCGGTGCTGCAATGGCAAGCAAGGAGGCGATCACCACCGCGAGCAGGAATCGCTGGCCGTAACCGTTCATGTCGTCTCTCCGTAGTGGGCCGCGGACCGCCCGCACCCCATGTGTGCAGTTGGCGTGAAGGCGCATGAATGGGCACTGACATCGGCCGTGGTACCTCGGCGCGGATGACGTTCCGGTTCAGCTGCCGGAGGGCAACCAGGTCGATACCGCTGCGAGCGGTTGGCTCAGTCCGCCCGTCCGCAAACGCGGTCGCCGTCTTCGAGTGTGCGGTCAGGGTGGACCACGACGGTGTCGCCCGCGTCGAGGCCACGATGGATCTCGGCCCAGCCTTCGCCCTGCACGCCTAGTGTGACCAGGGTTCGTCGGGCCTTGCCCTGGATCACCCGGAACACGGCGGCGGCGTCGTCGCCTTCATGGAACACGGCGCTGGCGGGAATCCGCAATACAGGACCGGCCTGGCGCAGCAGGAACCGCGCGTTGACGCGGTACGCTTCGCCCAGGTGCTGCCAGTGCTCATGGGGGCTGGCGATATCCACGATCACCCAGACGCGTTGTTCTTCCACGCCCAGTGCCGACACCTTGGTGAAACCGCCGGGTTCGACGCGGCGTACGCGACCGGCCAGGGCGCGGTCCTCGCCCCAGCGGACCAGTTCGACCGCCATCCCCGGGCGAAGCCGGACGGCGTCGGCGGACAATACGTCGACTTCGATTTCCAGTGCACCCGGCTCGCCGACCTCGAGCAGTGCATCGCCCGCTTGCACCGGACGGGCGCTCTCGAAGTGGCGACGCAGCACCACGCCGGCAACCGGTGATTCCAGGACCAGGACGGTGGCGCCGCGCTCGTCGCTGCCGTGCGTGAGCGCTGCCTGTGCAGCCTCCAGTTCATGCCGTGCGGTCGCCTCCAGGAAGCGCGCGCTGTTGGCTTCGCGTTGCGCGTCGTTGGCGGTCGTCCGGGCCTGTTCGGCCATGGTGGCGGCCACCAGTTGTTCGCGTTGCAGTCGCTGCAGGCGGTTCGCGTCGGTGCGTGCCTGTCGCGCGCGGGTGGCGGCGGCAGCGGCGGCCTCGCGCGCGGCGGCCAGGCGTCCGCGTGCGGCAGCCACCTGCGCCTGGATCGCCGCGCGGGCACGTGCGTCCAGCGCAGGGGCCGCCATCGCATCCAGTACGACCAGGGTCTGCCCGGGCCGCACGCGATCGCCGGGCTCCAGCTCGAGCCGTCGTGCGGTGGCGGCGATGGGGGCGGTGATCAGGTAGCGGTCGCGCAGGCGGGTACGGCCCTCGGCTTCGACCACCTCGCGCACGGTGCCCTGGTCGACGCGGCTGGTGTCCACCAGCGAGGCCTTGGGCCACAGCAGCATCGCCAGCAGCAAGCCCACCACGAGCAAGGCGAGCAGCCATCGGATCAGGCGGGCGCGGGTCGGTACCGGCATCGTCGGGTCATTCCTTGGTCTTCAATGCGGCCACCAGGTCCAGGCCATCCAGACGTCGGCGCACCATCAGGGCCGATAGTACCGTTGCCGCCAGCACCACGAGCCCGGCAAACGCCAGACCGGCGGCGTCGGCGACCACGGGGATGCGGAACAGGTCCGACTGCAGGCCGCGTGACAGCAGCACGATCATGCCCATGCCCAGCGCAAAGCCCGGCAGCAGCGCCATGAACGACAGCGTGGCGAGTTCGCCCAACAGGAAGCCGCGAACCTCCTCGCGTGTGTAGCCCAGCACGCGCAGGCTGGCAAGCTCGCGTCCGCGCTCGGCCAGGGTGATGCGCGCGGCGTTGTACACCACGCCAGCGGCAATCGCGCCGGCCATCAGGGTGATGGCGAAGGTGAATGTGGACAGGCTTTGCGCCATCGTGTCGCGGAAACTCTGGATCATCGCGGTGCGGTCGGTCACGGACGCCACGCGGGGGCGACGTCGCAGTTCCGCCAGGACAGCCTCGCGCTGTCGGGCGTCGATCGCCAGCCACGCGCCGGATGCGACGTTGCCGTCGGTGAGCAACGTGTTGAGGTAGGCATGGCGCGCGTATGCGCCAACGCCCAGGAACTCCTGCACGGTGCCGGCGACCGGCACCGTGATCGTGCGACGGTGCCCCTCCAGGAACTGCACCTGCAGGTGGTCCCCCGGCCTGGCGCCAAGCAGGTCGGCCAGGTAGTCGGTCAGCAACAAGCCTTCTGCTGGCAGCGCAGCCGGTTGGATGCCGGCATCCAGCACGCGCTTGAGGTCGCCCTTTTCCGGCAAGCCTTGCAGCGCCGTGCGATACGACCGGTGGCCGTTGCGCAGGGTGACGGCGGCGACCCGGAATGGCTCCACGGCGCGCACCCCGGGCAGCCGGGCGAGCTCCTCCACCGCGCGGTTGCCGGTGGGCTCGGTGAAGCCGATCCCGAAGTCGTCGCGTTGGGCAAACCCGAACTGGACATCCACGATGTGCTCGACCGAGGAGGGCATGGCCCTCGACATGACCAGGATGCCGCACGCCAACCCGATGCCCAGCACCGAGAACAACGTGCGCAAGGGACGTCGCTCGAGGTTGCGGAGCACCATGCGGGCGACCGGGTCCACCCAGCGGCCTAGCCCCAGTCGCTCCAGCAGCAATGGCCGGAACGTGGCGGGGGCTTCCGGGCGCATGGCCTCGGCGGGGGCCAGGCGGTGCACGCGGACCAAGGCGGCAAACGTGCCCAGGGTGCCGGCGCCAATCGCGAACGCCGCGGCCATCAGCACCAGTGAGGGGTCCAAGGACCATTCGAGGTAGGGAAACCGGTAGTACTCGCGGTAGATGCCGGCGATGGCGCGCCCCATCCATGCGCCCAGTGCCAGACCCGGAAGGATGCCCGCGGTGACGACCATCAGCACCAGTTGCGCGTAGTGGGTAGCCACCTGCAGGCGCGAATAACCGAAAGCCTTGAGCAGGGCGATCTGCTCCCGTTGCGACGCCACGAGACGGCCGAGCACCACATTGAGCAGGAACGCCGTCACCCCCAGGAAGATCGCGGTGAACATGCGGGCCATCATCCGCAACTGGTCCAGTTCCTCGTCCAGGAAGCGGTGCGAAGGCTGCAGGTCACGACCCGTGGCGCCCGTGCCGCCAAACGGTGCCAACAGCCGGTCGATGGCATCGATCACGTCGGCCTCGCGAGCACCGGGTTGCAGCACGGCGACCAGGTTGTTGAAGGCACCATCCATGTCGAACGCGCGGTCCATGGCCTCGTGCTGCATCCACAGGACGGCGAAGCGCTGGAAGTCGGGGAAGACCTCTCCCGGCTTGATCTGGTAGATGAACTCAGGCGACAGCCCGATGCCGGCGATCCGCAGTTGCTGCCGGCGACCATTGAGGATGGCGACCAGGCTGTCGCCTTCGTGCAGCCCGTGGGCCTCGGCGAAGGCCTCGCCGACCACGGTTTCCTCCGGTCGTTGCGGCAGCCGCCCGGAGCGCAGGTGGAGGCGGTTGAGGTCGCTGCCGCCGCGCGCAGGCAAGGAGACGAGCTGGGCGTTGACGGGGTCGGAAAACCCGTCCAACTCAAGCGGTGCGAAACCCACGATGCGCGCATCCAGCGCGCGCACCCCGGGCACCGCGCGGATCGTATTGGCCAGCGGCATCGGCACCCGCTTGGCCTGGGCGAAGACGTCGGCAAACCCGTATTCGGCGTAGAACTGCGCCCGCGTGCGCGACAGCGCTTCGTGGTTGCCCAGCGCCATGACCATGGTACCGATACCCCCGGCCATGACCAGGGCAATGGCCATCACCTGGCCGCGCAGCTGCACGATTTCCCTCAGCAGCTTGCGGTGCAGGGCCTTCACCAGTGCAGCCCCGATGCGGGTTCGCGATGTTCGTTGTATTCCTGGCTGAGGATCCTTCCGTCGCTGAGGCGGATGACGCGATCGGCCATGGCCGCGATCACCGCGTTGTGGGTGATCACGACGGTCAGCGCGCCGGTCTCGCGATTGATGCGCTCCAGCGCCTGCAGCACCAGGATGCCGGTCGCCGAGTCGAGCGCACCGGTGGGTTCGTCGCACAGCAGCACCGCTGGGCGCTTGGCGATGGCCCGGGCAATGGCCACCCGCTGCTGCTCGCCACCGGAGAGCTGTGCAGGGAAGTGGTCCATCCGCTCCTGCAGCCCCACCATGGCGAGCGCCTCCTCGGGCGCCATCGGATGTGCGGCGATCTCGGTGACCAGCGCCACGTTCTCCCGCGCGGTCAAACTGGGGATCAGGTTGTAGAACTGGAACACGAAGCCCACGTGTTCGCGACGGAAGCGGGTCAACACGGCCTCGCTGGCGCCGGTGAGCGGGTGTCCCTGGCACTCCACGTCGCCGCTGGTAGGTGCATCGAGGCCGCCCAGGATGTTGAGCAGGGTGGATTTGCCGCTTCCCGACGCGCCGAGCAGGACCACGAACTCGCCTGCATTCAACTCCAGGTCGATGCCGCGCAGGGCGTGCACGTCGATGTCGCCCATGCGGTAGACCTTGGTCAGTCCGCGCGCGCGGAACACGGGGACTGGCACGGGCGGGGGGGCAGGGTCGATGACCATGCCGCTACTGTACGGCTTCAGCCCGCGGGCCGGTCGCGCCTGAACTCTTCGGCCATGGCCTGCTGCATCAGGAACTTCTGCACCTTGCCCGTCACCGTCATCGGGAACTCATCCACGAATCGGATGTACCGCGGAATCTTGAAGTGGGCGATCCGGCCCTGGCAGTACGCCCGGATCTCCTCGGCGGACACGGTGGCTCCTTCGACCAGCCGGATCCACGCGCAGGCTTCCTCGCCGAACTTCGCGTCAGGCACGCCGAACACCTGCACGTCGGCGATGGCGGGGTGGGCATAGAGGAATTCCTCCACCTCGCGCGGGTAGATGTTCTCGCCGCCGCGGATCAGCATGTCCTTGACCCGTCCGACAATGCGGCAATAGCCGTCCGCGTCGAGGGTGGCGAGGTCGCCGGTGTGCATCCAGCCATCGGCGTCGATGGCCTCGGCGGTACGCGCGGGCTCGTTCCAGTAGCCTTGCATCACCGAATAGCCGCGGGTGCACAGCTCGCCGGTGGTACCGCGCGGCACGGTGCGGCCTTCGCCATCGATGAGGCGCACTTCCACGTGCGGGTGCACGCGGCCCACCGAGTCCACGCGCCGGTCCAGCGGGTCGTCGCGCGTGGTCTGGAAGCTGGCCGGGCTGGTCTCGGTCATCCCGTAGGTGATGGTGATCTCCGACAGGTGCATGGTGTCGACCACGCGCTTCATCACTTCGATCGGGCAATTGGAGCCGGCCATGATCCCGGTGCGCAGCGAGGACAGGTCGAACTCCGCAAAGCGCGGGTGCTCGAGTTCGGCGATGAACATGGTGGGTACGCCGTGCAGGCCGGTGCAGCGTTCGTCCTGCACCGCCTGCAGCGTCGCCAGCGTGTCGAAGCCTTCGCCGGGGATCACCATGCACGCGCCGTGCGTCACGCAGGCCAGGTTGCCCAGCACCATGCCGAAGCAGTGGTAGAACGGCACGGGGATGCACAGCTTGTCCTGTTCGGTGAGGTTCATGGCCTCGCCGATGAAGAAGCCGTTGTTGACGATGTTGCGATGGGTAAGCGTCGCGCCCTTGGGCGAACCGGTGGTGCCGGAGGTGAACTGGATGTTGACTGCGTCGTGGGCCGAGAGCGTGGGGGCGACCTCGCGCATGCGGGCCAGGGCGCCGGCATCGTCGCACGCGGCGATGGCATCGAACGCGTGGGCGCCGGGCACCGGCTCGCCGTCGCCCATGACCAGCACGTGGCGCAGCTCGGGCAGGGCAGCGGCGTGCAATGCGCCCGGCGCGCACGCATCCAGCTCCGGCGCCAGCTCGCGCAGCATGCCGATGTAGTCCGAGGTCTTGAAACGTCGGGGCAGCACCAGTGCCTTGCACTCGACGTGCCGGAGCGAGAATTCCAGCTCGTGGGTGCGATAGGCCGGGTTGATGTTGACCAGCACCAGGCCGGCGCGCGGTGCGGCGAACTGCAGCAGCACCCATTCGGCCCGGTTCAGCGACCAGATGCCGATGCGGTCGCCGGGCACCAGCCCCAGTTGCAACAGGCCGGCGGCCAGGCGATCCACGGCGACATCCAATGCCGCGTAGTCCATGCGCACGTTCTGCGGGGGTACCACCAATGCCGGTTGCCCGGGCCAGGTGCGGGCGATGCGCGCGAGCATGTCGCCAACGGTTTCTTCAAGGAGCGGGACGCTGCGGTCACCAATGACGTGGCTGAGGCCGGGGTCGGGGAGCGTGGTCATCGGGTGAGGATAGCCGCGCGCAGGCGGTGGGCAGGATACGCCTTTGGTATCGGCGGCGCGATCGGCCAGGTCTGCCGGGGCGCGGAGTACACGCGCGCCGGGCCGTCATTGCCGCAACAGCGAAGGTGGCGACGTGTCCGTTGCGTTGTCGAAGCGTGCGAGCGGCGTCTCGTCCGGGCAGCGCTCGTCCGGGAATCCGAACTCACCGCGTAGCGCACGGCCGCAATCAGCCAGCACCTCGAAAGCCGCACCCGGCTGCATGCACTGGTCGTCGAAGGCGCGGCCGAAGGCATCGCGCCGGCGGGCGAAGTCCTCGCCACACTTGCGCGCCACGCGGATGCGGTCAAGGTCCTCCTGCGCGGCGTTGGTGCCGGACAGTCCGTACTGGCGCAGCTCGGCCGTGGTGAGCAGCAGCAGGTTGCGCGCGGGAATGGTCATCATGCGGTCGGCCAGGTCCGCGCCCACGCCGTTGCGCGACAGGTAGTCGCGCAACTGCTGGGTGACGTCGCGCAGCTCGTCGTTGAGTTCCACGCGGGTGGTGGCCGTGGACTTCAGCCGCATCAGGCGATGGATGCCGACCTTGCCGGCGATGGAACGGGTATCCCCAGCGGCCAGCACCAGGACACAGGCGCTGTGGCACACCGAGCCCTCGCGCACCCAGATCGACCAGGTCGCTTCGGCCATCTGGTCGCCCACGCGGATGGCCTCCTCGACCTGGCCACCGGCCGAGTCGATGTCCAGCACCCGGTTGCGGATCTCCATGCGGTCGGCGATCTCGGTGACGCGGGCCATCAATGCGGTAAAACCGGCGTCGATCTTGCCCTTGTAGCGCAGTCGCACCATGCCGGCGTCGCGGCACTCGGACAGCACGTCGACCAGGTTGAAGAACTCCAGCGCGCCGATGCGCTCGCCGTCGCCCTGCTTGTCGTAGTCGTAGTGGCAGCTGACGCGAGCCGAGCCACCTTCCAGTGTGGCGGGGGGCCAGTAGGTGAAATCCGGCGTGGCCTGGGCCGGGGTTGTGCCGCGCAGGCCATCCACCGCCGCTGCGCTGCGGTCTTCACCCAGTGTGACCACGGGCGCCTTGGCGTCTGGCCCAGCCGATGGCTCAGAGCCCGAGCACCCTGCCACAGCTGCGGTGAACGCAGTCGCCAAGAGCAGCGAGAGCCAAGGTTTGGTCATGGAACACAGGACGCGGGGAACGGCCCCATTATTCTCCATGTAACGTCCTTAACCTAGACCTTCAGGACGCGCGTTGGTCTGATCATCACCACGAGCGGATATGATCGCCCCCAGAACCCTTGGCATGGTGGCTATCGTGGGAGTTTCCGTTACATCGCGTCCCGCCATGCCACGCGCGATCGTGGCCCTGGGCCTGGTCAGCCTGTTCACCGACATGGGTTCGGAAGTGGTGCACAGCCTGCTGCCGGTGCTGCTGGCCGGCACCCTGGGCGCCAGCGCGCTGGTCATTGGCCTGATCGAGGGAGCGGCCGAGGCCCTGGTGCTGGTGACGAAGGTGTTTTCAGGCTACATCAGCGACGCCGTGGGGCGGCGCAAACCGCTGGTGCTGTTGGGTTATGGGCTCGCGGCGGCGGTGAAACCGCTGTTCCCGCTGGCCGATTCCGTGGCGACCGTGACCACGGCGCGCCTGTTGGACCGCTTCGGCAAGGGCATTCGGGGCGCCCCACGCGACGCGCTGATCAGCGACCTGGCGCCGCGTGAGATACGCGGGGCGGCATTCGGGCTTCGACAGTCGATGGACACCGTGGGCGCGGTGCTGGGGCCGCTGCTGGCAGTGCTCCTCATGCACCTGTACGACAACGACATCCAGACCGTGCTGTGGTTCGCGGTGGTGCCGGGCGTGATCGCGGTGTTGCTGCTGCTCAAGGTGCCTGAACCCGCCGATGGCGCACGCAAGCCGGCGCGGCTGCCGCTCACCCGCGAGGGGCTGGCACATCTGGGGCGGCCGTTCTGGTGGCTGGTCGTGCTGGGGTTGATGGTGGCGCTGGCCCGGTTCAGCGAAGCCTTCCTCGTGTTGCGTGCCACCGACCGCGGGCTGCCGGTGGCGTGGGTGCCGATGGTGTTGGTGGTGATGAGCACCGTGTATGCATTGACGGCGTACCCGGCAGGCTATCTGTCAGACAAGATGTCGCGTTCGAGCCTGCTGGCCCTCGGCATGGCGGTGCTGGTGCTGGCCGATATCGCACTGGCGGTGTCCGATGGCCTCGGACTGCTGTTCGTCGGGATCGCGCTGTGGGGGCTGCACATGGGGCTGACCCAGGGCATCCTCGCCAGCCTGGTGGCGGACGTGGCGCCGGAGGCATACCGGGGAACCGCTTTCGGCGTTTTCAACCTGGTGTCTGGTGGTGGCCTGCTGGTCGCCAGTGCCGTGGCCGGCGGACTCTGGGACCAGCAGGGGCCGCCTGCGGCGTTCTGGATGGGCGCGGTGGTGGCCGGCGTCGCGGCGCTGGCCACGCCGGGACTGGCGCGCGCAATGAAACCGTCATCTGCCTGACCTAGCGTGCATCGGGATGAATATCCTGATGTTCTCGGACGTCTACTTCCCCCGGGTCAACGGGGTTTCCACGTCGATCCGCACCTTCGCCCAGGCACTGGTCCGCATGGGCCATGCCGTGACCCTGGTGGCACCGGACTACGGGGCGGATAGCGGGCAGGAGCAGCATGACGACGGCAGCTTCGAGATCATCCGCCTGCCCGCCCGGGTCATCTTCTTCGATCCCGAGGATCGCCTGATCAAGGGGGCGGCACTGGCCGGGATCACCCGCCGGCTTGCCGTGCGCGACTGGGACGTGATCCACGTGCACACGCCGTTCCGCGCCCACCAGCTGGGCGTGCGGCTCGGGCGCCTGACGGGCGTGCCCGTGGTGGAGACGTATCACACCTATTTCGAGGAGTACGTGGGTCATTACCTGCCGTGGCTGCCTACCGGACTGGCGCGGTGGGGCGCGCGCCGTGCATCGCGGTACCTGTGCCATGGCGTGGATCACCTGATCGTGCCCAGCGCGCAGATGGAGCAGGTGCTGGATCGCTACGGCATACGGACCCCGTGCACGGTGATTCCCACCGGCATCGACCTGGCGGAGTTTGCCGGTGGCGAGGGCGCGCGCTTCCGTGACACGCACGGGATCGACCACGATGTGCCGACGCTGGTGACCGTGAGCCGGCTGTCGCGGGAAAAGAACATCGGCTTCCTTATCCGGGTCGTGGGCCGGCTGGTGCCGGAGTTTCCCACGCTGCAGTTCCTGATCGCGGGCGAGGGGCCGGACGCCACGCGGCTGCGCCAGCTGGTGGCCGCGTTGCGGTTGCAGGACAACGTTCGCTTTTTCGGCAACCTTGACCGCCGCACTTCGCTGCTCGATGCCTATCGCGCCGGTGACGTGTTTGTGTTTGCATCGCCCACCGAGACCCAGGGCCTGGTGCTGATCGAGGCGATGGCGGTGGGCACGCCCATCGTGTCCACCGCGGTGATGGGGACGGCGACCGTGCTGCGCGATGCGCGCAGTGCCCGCGTCAGTGAAGAGGACGAAACGGCATTTTCCGGCCACGTCGCGTCGCTGTTGCGTGCGCCCGAAGCCCGCGCGGCGCTGGCGCAGGCCGGCCCCATCGACGCCAGCGCCTGGAGTACCGAGGTCCTGATGCGACGCGTGGTGGACCTGTATGCCTCGCTGGCGCGGCCGTTCCCCGCCCTCGCTTAGCCAGGGCTCACCCATGCGGGGGAGGTGAATCGCGGCCGTTATTGGCCTGCCTGCCGCGTTGGATTGGATCGAGACGTCCGGCCGAAGCTGCAGTGCCTTCCTCCTCCCCCTCGGCACGCGCTTCCGCCGGCGTCTTTTTTTTTTGCTGCGCCGCCGGGGGATGCCCGCTATCGTGGCGCCATCCGTCCCGCGGGGGCGCCTGCGGGGCCTGGCAGGCGGTCATGGGTGCGGAGCCCACCCATCGACCATGTCGCCATGACTCCAGCCAAGCAGGGTAATTCGCCGGCGCGCGTGCTGTTCGCCAGCCTGATCGGTACCACGATCGAGTTCTTCGATTTCTACATCTACGCGACCGCCGCGGTCCTGGTGTTCCCCAGGCTGTTCTTCCCGGCGGGCGACCCGGCCACGGCGACGCTGCAGTCGCTGGCGACGTTTGCGCTGGCGTTCTTCGCGCGGCCGATCGGATCGGCGGTGTTCGGGCACTTCGGTGACCGCATCGGGCGCAAGGCCACGCTGGTGGCGGCGCTGTTGACGATGGGCTTGTCCACCGTGGCGATTGGACTGCTGCCTACTTACGACAGCATCGGGCTGGCGGCGCCTGCCTTGCTGGCGCTGTGCCGTTTTGGACAGGGGCTGGGGCTCGGTGGCGAGTGGGGCGGGGCCGTGCTGCTGGCCACCGAGAACGCACCACCGGGCAAGCGCGCGTGGTACGGCATGTTCCCGCAGCTGGGTGCGCCGCTGGGGTTCTTCCTGGCCACGGGCGTCTTCCTGCTGCTCGGGGCGGTGATGGACGATGCGCAATTCTTCGCGTGGGGCTGGCGCATCCCCTTTGTCGGCAGCGCGGTGCTGGTGTTCATCGGTTTGTGGATCCGCCTGCGCCTGGCCGAAACGCCGGACTTCCAGCGCGTGCTGGACCGTGAGGAGCGCGTACGCCTGCCCATGCTGGAAGTGTTGACCTCGCACCCGCGCGCGCTGCTCGCAGGCACGTTCGGGGCGATGGCGACGTTCGTGCTGTTCTACCTGATGACGGTGTTCGCGCTCAGCTGGGGCACCTCGAAGCTGGGCTATTCGCGCGAGCAGTTCCTGTGGCTGCAGATGGTGGGCGTGGTGTTCTTCGCGTTGACCATTCCGATGGCGGCGCTGTACGCCGATCGCGTGGGTGCGCGGCGTGCGATGCTCCTCGCGACGGTGGGGATACTGGTGTTCGGTCTGCTGTTCGCACCGCTGTTCGTGGCCGGCAGCGTGTGGAGCACGTTGCTGTTCCTGTCGCTGGGTCTGGCGTTGATGGGCCTGACCTACGGACCGGTAGGCACCATCCTGGCGGAGATGTTCCCGGCCGCGGTGCGCTACACCGGGGCTTCGCTGGCGTTCAACCTGGCGGGCATCTTCGGCGCCTCGCTGGCGCCGTACGTGGCGACGTGGCTGGCGGGGCGATTTGGATTGGCGTCCGTGGGCCTGTATCTGGTCGCGGCGTCGGTGCTGACGCTGCTGGCGTTGCTGGCCGTGCGGCCGGCGCGGGAGGGGTGAGTGGAGGCCCCAAGGGACGCCTCGTTGCGACGACTTGCCGGCACCGTGGCGATAGCCGGCATCGGCGCTTTCGCGACCGCGTGCGTGGTGTGGCAATTCCTGCGACCGGACCTGGACTGGGTCCGCGTGCCCATGAGCTTCTATCTGCTGGGGCCGACCGGCTGGGGGCTGCAGGCGGGTTACATGGCCTTGGCCGTGGCTTTGGTGGCCTTGGCGGTGGGCTACTACCGGGGGTTGCCGCGCCACGCCCGTAGTGCAGCCCCCCTGTCGCTGTTCTCAGTCGGGGCCGTGGCGCTTGTCGTCACCGCACTGGCCCGCAGCAACCTGCCCGATGCCGCGCCGACGCTGGAAGGCTGGGTACACGGCACCGCCGCCAACACCGCCTTCCTGACCGTGACCACGGCGATGCTGCTGCAGTCGTGGCGGCTGCGGGGTGCGGGTGCGTTGTCGCGGCACTGGAAGCCGGCTTTCGCACTGGCTGCAGTGTGCTTTCTGGTGCTGTGGCTGCATGTGCTCTGGCGCGACCTGCCGCGCGGCGCCGGGCAGAAGGCGGTGATCGCGCTGATCGTGGCCTGGCTCGGGTTGGCGGCGCATTGGCTGCGGCGCTGGCCCCGAACGACTTAAAATATGTCAATGATCGTCAATATCGCCGCCTACCACTTCGCCACCGTGGACGACCCTGCGGCCTTGGCCGCATCCGTCCGCGGCTGGGCCGAGGCCGGTGAACTGCTGGGCACCGTGCTGGTGGCCCCCGAGGGCATCAACGTGTTCCTGGCCGGCAGCGCGGAAGCCATTGAAGCGTTCCTGGCGCAGCTGTGCGCCGACGCCCGCTTCGCCGACCTTCTGGTCAAGTACAGCCGCAGTGCATCGCAGCCGTTTGCCCGGCTGAAGGTCAAGCTCAAGCGCGAGATCATCGCGTTCCGGCGCGACAACGCGTCGCCGCTGGTGGGCCGCGCGCCGGCCGTCACGCCCGAGGTGCTGGCGCGGTGGCTGGAGCAGGGCCACGACGACGGCGGGCGCCGCATCGTCATGCTCGACACGCGCAACCGCGAGGAGTTCGAGTACGGCACCTTCGCCGGCGCGCTGACGCTGCCCATCGACAACTTCACCGACCTGCCCGACGCGCTGGCGCCGCACCGCGATGCCCTGCGCGACGCCACCGTGGTCAGTTTCTGCACCGGCGGCATCCGCTGCGAGAAGGCGGCGCTGTGGATGCAGGCCGACGGCATGCACAACGTCCTGCAGCTGGACGGTGGCATCCTCGGTTACTTCGAGCAGGTGGGTGGTGCGCATTACGACGGCCGCTGCTTCGTCTTCGACGAGCGCGTGGCGCTGGACCCGCAATTGTTGCCGCTGGTGGATGCCGCGGCCTGAGGAGTGACCCATGATCCAACGTATTGATGCCGGTAACCGCATGTCCGAGGCCGTGGTCCACAACGGCGTGGCCTATCTGGCCGGGCAGATCCCCGAGGACGCCACGCAGGACATCGAGGGCCAGACCCGGCAGGTGCTGGCGGAGATCGACGCGTTGCTGGCCAAGGTGGGCAGCGACAAGACCCGCCTGTTGCGCGCCGAGATCTTCCTCCGAGACATGGCCGACTTTGCCGGCATGAACCGCGCCTGGGACGCCTGGGTGGTGCCGGGACATGCGCCGGCGCGGGCCACGGTGCAGGCGCACCTGGCCAATGCGGCGTGGAAGGTGGAGATCGTGGTGACCGCGGCGATCGAGTAACGACTGGGTTGATTCGGGGGCCGAGACGGGTGGCCAGTAGAGCGTCGGGGCCTACGACATGTGACCCGGGCGGCCCATCCGGTCACCCTGTTGGTGTGTCGAGTGAACGCAGGTGAGCCGCCGCCGCTCGGCCCGCCCGCACACCGCTGGCATAGCACGCGGTGAGCAGGTAGCCGCCGGTCGGCGCTTCCCAGTCGAGCATTTCGCCGGCGCAGAACACGCCGGGGTGTTGCCGCAGCATCAACCCGTCATCCAGCGCTTCCAGACGCACGCCGCCCGCGGTGCTGATGGCCTCGGCCAATGGGCGCGGTTGGGTCAGCAACAGTGGCAACCGCTTGATGGCGACGGCGATGGCGTCGGGGTCCTGCATGCCTTCGCGGCCCAGCACCTCGTGCAGCAGCGCGGCCTTCGCCCCGGTGATGCCGACCTGGCGGCGCAGGTGTTCGCTGATGCTGCGGCCGGCGCGCGGTTTGGCCAGGTCGCGCTGGAGTTGTTCCAGGTCGCGATTGGGTGCCAGGTCCAGCCACAGGCGGGCCTCGCCATTGGCGGTGATGGCTTCGCGCAGTGGCGCGGATAGCGCGTAGATGAGGCTGCCTTCGATGCCGGTGGCCGTGAGCACGCACTCGCCCTGCAAGGCATGCTCGACCCCGTCGGCGTCGTACCAATGCGCGATCACCGGCTTGAGCGGCGCGCCCGCATGGCGCTGGACGAGGTGCTCGCTCCAGTCCACGTCGAAGCCGCAATTGGCGGGCTGCAGCGCCGCCACATCCACGCCTTGCGCAGCCAGCACGGGTGCCCACGCGCCGTCCGACCCCAGCTCCGGCCAACTGCCGCCGCCCAGTGCCAGCACGGTGGCGCGTGCGGTGACCGTCAGCTCGCCTACGGGCGTGGTGAAACGCAGCGCACCGTGCTCCGTCCAGCCAAGCCATCGGTGGTGCACGTGGAAACGCACGCCCTGTTCGCGCAGGCGACGGACCCAACCGCGCAGCAGTGGGGCCGCCTTGCGGTCCAGTGGGAATACACGGTCGGACGAGCCTACGTAGGTGTCCACGCCCAGCCCGCGTGCCCACTCGCGCAGCGCGTCGGCGTCGAAGTCGTCCAGCCAGCGGCCCACCGTCTGCGCACGCTCGCGGTAGCGCTGGTCGAAGCCGGGGCGGGGCTCGGCGTGGGTGAGGTTGAGTCCGCCCTTGCCGGCGATCAGGAACTTCCGGCCCACCGAGCCCATGGCCTCGTACAGGTCCACCTCCACGCCCGTGGCGCGCGCCATTTCGGCCGCCATCAGGCCGGCGGGGCCGCCGCCGATGACCACCAGTCCGGGAGCGCTGTAGCGGGAGTCGGGCATGGACGCGGCGTGAAGTAGGCGCGCCATTATGCCGTGGAAGGCGACCCGCGCCGCCCCGGGGGGTGCGCTTGCGCGGGCACGTGGATGCGGCCGGTACGGTATCTTCGCCGGCTGGAATGACGCCCCGACACGAGGAACACGATCCGATGCGTACCCATCGCCTTGCCGCATTGTTGGCCATAGCCCTGTGGGGCGCGGTCGCCGCCCCCGCCTGGGCCGACCGTCCGGCATTGCCCGCCACGACCACTGCGGCGACCGTCAGCGCGCAGGGCCAGCCCGCCGCGGCCAACACAACGGCACTGCCGGAGCAGCTGCGCGACTTTGACGCCTACGTCGAACGCGTGCGCCAGCAGTTCAACGTCCCCGGCATCGCGGTCGCCATCATCAAGGACGGCAGGATCGTGCTGGAGCGCGGCTATGGCGTGCGGGAGATGGGCAAGGCCGCCAAGGTGGACGAACACACCATGTTCGCCATCGCCTCCAACACCAAGGCCTTCACTGCGGCCTCGCTGTCGATCCTGGCCGACGAGGGCAAGCTGTCGCTGGATGATCGCGTCATCGACCACCTGCCGTGGTTCCGCATGGCCGACCCGTATGTCACGCACGAAATGCGCGTGCGCGACCTGCTGGCGCACCGCAGCGGCCTGGGCCTGGGCGCGGGCGACCTGCTGTACTGGCCCGGCACCGACTACACCACCGAGGAGGTGGCGCGGCGTCTGAAGGACGTGCCGCTGACCGGCAGCTTCCGCGGCCAGTACGCCTACGACAACATCCTGTACGGGGTGGCGCAATTGGTGGTCGAGAAGGCGAGCGGGCAGTCGTACGCGGATTTCCTGCAGGCGCGCGTGTTCACGCCGTTGGGCATGGACGAGACGCGCTACAACAGCGACCATCTCAAGCCCGGCGACAACGTGGCCACCGGCCATGCCAAGGCCGATTTCAAGGATCTGGAACCGGTGGCGCCGATGACCTGGCACAACGTGTCCGGCGCGGGCGGCCTGTACGCCAGCGTGCACGATCTGACCAAATGGATGCGCGTGCAGCTGGATGGCGGCGTGATCTCCGGCGAGGGTGACGACGCCAAGCGGCTGTTCAGCGCCAAGCGGCAGAAGGCGATGTGGTCGGTGATCACGCCGATGAACATCCCCGAGCCGTCGGTGCCGGAACTGGCCGCGGCCAAGCCGAACTTCCTCGGTTACGGCGAGGGCTGGCAGCTGTCCGATTACCGCGGCCGCAAGCTGGTGTGGCACACCGGCGGCTGGCCGGGCATGGTTTCGCGGCTGACGCTGGTACCCGAGCACAAGCTGGGCGTGGTGGTGCTGACCAGTGCCGAGGTGGGTGCTGCGTTCAATGCGGTGACGATGCGCGCGCTGGATGCCTTCGTCGATGCGCCGCGTACCGATTGGGTCGCGGCCTACGCCGCCGCCGTCGCAAAGGCCGAAGCCAAGGCGGACGAAAGCTGGCAGAGGCACGTCGAAGCGCGTGATGCACGCTCCAAGCCGTCACTGCCACTGGCGCGTTACGCCGGCACCTACCGCGATGCGTGGTATGGCGATGTGGTCATCGCCCAGGAAGGTGGCAAGCTGGTGATGCGCTTCGGTCGCACGAAGTCGCTGGTGGGCACGCTGTCGCACTGGCAGCACGACACCTTCATCGTCCGCTGGGACGAACGCTGGCTCAATGCCGATGCGTTCGTCACTTTCACCCTGGATGCTGACGGCAATATCGCGGAGGCACGCATCAAGGCCATCTCGCCGCAGACCGACTTCAGCTTCGATTTCCACGACCTGAAGCTGGTGCCGGTGAAGGCCGAGACAGGTAAAGGCGAGACTGAGAAGAAGTCTTGACCCCAGTTCACGGTCCAGTCGAGGGTTTGCTTGCGTGTTCCCATGATCGATGCATGGTGCATCCATCATGGTTGGCAGTTGTTGCACGCCACAGCGCGCGGGTCGGCGCTACAAGGTCAGTGCGGCTTGACCGCCAGCAACTCGACGTCAAACACCAGCGAGGCGTTCGGCGGAATCACGCCGCCGGCGCCTTTGCGGCCGTAGGCCATGTGCGACGGGATCAGCAGCGTGCGCTTGCCGCCCACGTGCATGCCCGCCACGCCGTCGTCCCACCCGCGTATCACACGCCCGGCGCCGAGCAGGAAGGTGAAAGGCTCGCCGCGGTCGACAGAGCTGTCGAACTTCTCGCCGCGCTTGTCCGGCTGGCGTTCGTCATACAGCCAGCCGGTGTAGTGCACCGTGACCTCGCTGCCGGATACGGCGACCGCACCGTTGCCAGTGGTCTGATCGATGCGCTGCAACTCGGCCACGCTGCCGCCGGGTGGCGGGCCGGGGTCGGTGCAGGCGGTGAGGGCAAGGCCCAGCAGGGCGGCGAACAGGGGGCGGATCAGGCGCATGGTGGAAGCTCGGAAAGTGGGTGGGCCAAATGCGGCGGGTCTTGTCGCACGTCTCGGGCACCGACTACGCTGCGGCAAAGACGAAGCGGAGATGTGCATGAGCTGGATTGGCATCGTGATCGTGGTCATCGGCGTGTACCTGGCGCTCAAGGTCGCCGGTTTCGCGCTGAAACTGCTGATGTGGGGGCTGGTGCTGTTTGGCCTGTACTGGTTCCTGGCGCCGATGCTGGATTTACCGGCGTTGTTCTAGTTTGCCCGACTGGGCACGGCGTGGACGATGGGTTGGTCACGACGGGGTGCGGGTAGATCACTCCACAGGTTGCGGGGAGGTGGCATCGCTTACGCCACTTCGCCCGCCGCGTATCCCGACGCCCAGGCCCATTGGAAGTTGTAGCCGCCCAGCCAGCCGGTCACGTCCACCACTTCGCCGATGAAGTACAGCCCGGGCACGTGCCGCGATTGCATCGTGGTGGACGACAACCCGTCGGTGTCCACGCCGCCCAGCGTCACTTCCGCCGTGCGATAGCCTTCGGTGCCGCTGGCCACCAGGGGCCAATGCTGGAGCACGTCGGCCATCGCCCGCAGCTCCGGCAGGTTGTATTGCTTCATCGGCCGGTTGACCAGCCAGTGCTCGCACAGGCGTTGTGCAAAGCGCTTGGGCAAGGCATCGCCCAGCACGGTCTTCAGTTCCGCGGCGGGGCGCTCGCGTTGCCAGCGTTGCAGCGTGTCCAATGCATCCTGGCCCGGCAACAGGTCCAGGTGCAGCTCATCTCCGGGTTGCCAGTACGATGAAATCTGCAGGATCGCCGGGCCGCTGATCCCACGGTGGGTGACCAGCATGAAGTTGCTGAAACTCTGGTCGTTGCAGGTGGCCGTGACCGGCAACGCCACGCCGCTCAGGTCGGCCAGGCGTTCCTGGTGCTTGCCGCTGAGCGTGAGCGGCACCAGCCCGGCCCGCGTGGGCAGCACGTCATGTCCAAATTGCCGCGCCAGTTCGTAGCCGAAGCCACTGGCGCCCATGCTCGGGATCGACAGCCCACCGCTGGCCACCACCAGCGAAGTCGCGACGAAGGCGCCGTGCGTGGTGTGCAGCCGGAAGGGCGCCTCGGCCGCGCCTTCGCCATGCAGCACGCGCTCGATGCTGCAGCTCGTTTCGATGCGCACACCCGCGCTCGCGCACTCCTCCAGCAGCATCTTCACGATGAGCTTGGAGGATTCGTCGCAGAACAGCTGGCCCAGCTCCTTCTCGTGGTAGGCGATGCGGTGGCGCTCCACCATTTCGATGAAATGCCACGGCGTGTAGCGCGCCAGCGCCGACTTGCAGAAGTGGCGGTTGGCCGAGAGATAGTTGGCCGGTGTGGTGCCGGTGTTGGTGAAGTTGCAGCGCCCACCGCCCGACATCAGGATCTTCTTGCCCACGCGGTTGGCATGATCAATGACCAGCACGCGACGACCGCGCTGCCCGGCGGTGATCGCGCACATCAGGCCGGCGGCGCCGGCTCCGATGACGATGACATCGTAGTGCTGCATGACGCTGCTGCCGACTGCCTCAAGCCACCTGCAGCCCAGCCATCCCCCCCGCCGCCATGGCGGCCGACAGCATGCGGGCGCGCGGCCGCAGCGCGACGTTGGTGCTCTCGCTCATCAGCTGCAGCTCGCCGTCCTGGATCATGGCGGTCAACCGCATGCTCCGTTCCAGCATCGCGCCGATCGCCTCGACGCTGGCGGCATCGATGTCGATCACGCTGAGGTTTTTCAGCCGGCCCAGCCCGACGGCGTTCTTTTCCCACCAGATATCCGCGGCCCGGCCGCCGTAGTTGACCACCAGCACCTGCTGCGAACGGCCGCAGGCCTTGCGGATGCGCGACTCGTCCGGCTGGCCCAGGTCGATCCACAGTTCGATGTCGCCGGTGTAGTCGCGGCGCCACAGGTCCGGCTCGTCGTCGCTGCTCAGGCCCTTGCCGAACTCCAGGCGTTCGTCGGCATTGAGCGCGAACGCGAGCAGCCGCACCATCAGCCGCTCGTCGGTTTCCGACGGGTGCTGGGCGAGGGTGAGGTTGTGGGACGCGTAGTAGTGCCGGTCCATGTCACTGACCTGCAGCTCGGCTTTGACGACGGTGGCCTTGAGTGCCATGGGTGCCTGCCGGCGGACGCCGGGAAAGATAATCGGTCATTCTAGGGCATGCGCACGCGTCCACCTGCCATCGATGGCCTTCCGGCCAGCCATGTCCAGCTGCCCGCGGGGGCGTGGGGGACCGTGCTGGAGGCACTGTGCAACCTGTTCCCCGCGATCCCCGAGGCAACGTGGCGCGATCGCTTCGCACGCGGGCGCGTGCTCGATGCCGATGGTCGCGCTTTGGCGGCGGACGCACCGTACCGGCTCGGCGCTGACATCCACTATTACCGCGAGGTGGCGGAGGAGACACGGGTTCCGTTCGAGGAAGTCGTGCTGCACGCCGATGCGCACCTGGTGGTGGTCGACAAGCCGCATTTCCTGCCGGTCGCGCCCGCCGGACGCCATGTCCACGAGACCCTGCTGGGCCGATTGATGCGGCGGCTCGGCAATCCACACCTGGTGCCGCTGCACCGGCTGGACCGCGACACCGCCGGCCTGGTGCTGTTCTCGGCCGATCCTGGTTCCCGCGCGGCTTACCAGGCGCTGTTCCGGGACAGGCGCATCGCGAAGGGTTACGAAACGCTGGCACCCGCGCTGCCGGGGCTGGTGTTTCCCCATGTGCATCGCTCACGGCTGGAGGTTGGCGAACCGTTCTTCCGCATGCGCGAGGTGGTGGGCGTGGCCAACAGCGAAACGCGGATCGATGTGATCGAACGGGGAGAGGGCCTTTGGCGTTATCGGCTGGAACCCATCACCGGGCGCAAGCACCAGCTGCGCGTGCACATGGCGGCTTTGGGCGCGCCGATCGCGAATGACCCCGTGTATCCCGAGTTGCACCACCGGCGCGACGACGACTTCACCCAACCGTTGAAGCTGCTTGCGGGAACGCTGGAATTCGCCGATCCCATCGATGGGCGGATGCGGCGTTTCGAAAGCCGACTCCGACTAGACCCATTCGCGTGAGGGCAGGGTATAGCGCCGCTGCGGGCGGCCGACCAGGTCGAGGAAGCGGTTGAACACCGCATCGGCGTGCGCCTGCATCGACGCGATGTGCGCGCGGGTGTGGCCGCGGATGGCCTCGGTGTCGGTGGCATGGCCGTGTGCGGCCAGTTCGGCGAGGTAGGCAGGATTGGCCAGCCAACGCTCGATCAGGGGCTGGTCCATCTCCAGGTGGAACTGGAAACCGTACGCATTGTCGCCGTGGCGAAAGGCCTGCGGCTCGCAGCCATCCGTGCGCGCCAGGTGCTCGGCGCCCGGCGGCACCTGGAAGCTGTAGCGGTGCCACTGGAACACCGGCGCCGCATCGCCCAGCGGCGCGAGCACGGGGTCCGTCTTGCCGGCGTTGGTGAGCTGCAGCCGATGCCAGCCGATCTCGGGCGCGGCGTGGCGCTGCACGGGCGCCCCCAGCACATGGGCCAGCAACTGCGCGCCCAGGCAGATCCCCAGCACCGGCCGCCCCAGTTCCAGCATCCGCTCGATGGCACGCATTTCGGTCAGCAGGTGCGCGCGATGCGCGTGGTCCTCCACGTTCATGGGCCCGCCCAGCACGACCAGGCCGCGATAACGCTCCACGTTGGGCTGCGTGTCCGGGTGCCGCTCGAAGTTCTTGAAGCGGATGCGGTGCCCGCGCCGCCGGATCAGCGGGTCCAGCGTGCCCAGCGGCTCAGCGGCGACGTGTTGGAAGACGAGGAGGCGGGACATGGGGGGCAGGCGTGGCCATCGGGGTCCACTATGCCAAAGCCGACGGGCAAGGCCCGGTGACGGCCGGTTCTGGCGTCATGCCATGTGGGAATGTCCGGACTTCAACCTTTCGGGGCCAGCGCGATCAGGCCGATGGCGACGACGGCCAGCCCGATGGCTGCCCGGTTCCAGCGACTGGTCTTCTCGCCGAAGGCCAAGACGCCGACCAGCGTGCCCAGCACCACCACGCCGATGTTCATCGCGGCGAACACCACCGACGGGTTGTCGGGCAACGCCTGGTGCGCGCGGACATAGAACACGATGTTGCCGAAGTTCAGCGCGCCCAGCAGCAGTCCGGCGGCGAGGTGGCGCAGGTCCAGTCGCGTCTCGCCCCGCCAGTGACGGAACAGCTGCCACGCAAACATGATCGCGAAGGCGAGGGCGAAGGCGACCTGCAATGACGCCAACGAGGGCGTGCCCGCTTGCGCGATGCGTTTCAGCAACACATCCACCACGGCGAAGCCCACCCAGACCACCAGCAACAGACCCCAGCCGCGCGAGGCAGTGGGCTCGCGCTCCGGGCGCATGACGATACCGGCCACGGCCAGCAGCCCCAAGCCCAGGCCGGTCAGGCGCATGCCATCCACGCGTTCGCCAAACAGGGTGAACGCCGCGAGCAATGACAACAGCAGCGACAGGCGCTGGGCCACGTCGGTGCGGACGATACCGGTGGCCTTCACCGAAGCCGCCAGCACCAGGAACAGCGACGGCAGCACCACGGCCAGCCCCAGCAACGCCGCCCACGGCGCGCCCGGCGCACGCAGGCTGTCCAGCGAGGGCTGCAGCAGCCACGCGCACAAGGCCGTAGCGGCCAGGTAGTTCCACGTGACCAGCTGCGCTATGTCCAGCCGGTGTCGCGGTGCCAGCTTCAACAGCACCGACACCAGCACGCTGCAGATCGCGCTGGCCAGGATCAGATGCATCGGCGCCCCGCAACCAGGCGGGCAAACACGCGGGGCGTCACGGCATCAGCGCGGCTTGAACGGCTTGCGCGGGCCTGCGCCGTGCGGACGGCCGCCCGGACGACCGTCATGGGGGCGGGCCCCGTGTGGACGACCCTCACGAGGGCCAGCACCTTGCGGGCGCGGTCCACGCGGACGGAAATCATCGCCATGCCCGCCACGCGGGCGCTCGTCATGCGCGCGCGGCGGACGGCCTTCGTCGTGCCCACCGTGCGGCGCCTGGCGCCAACCGCCCTGGCCGGGGCGGCTGATGCGCAGCTGCTGGCCGGCCACGCGCACCTTCTTCAGATGCTCCATGATCTCGCGCGGCATGCCCTCGGGCAGGTCGATCAGGCTGTGGTCGTCGCGGATGTCGATGCGGCCGATGTAGCGGCTTTCCAGCTCGGCTTCGTTGGCGATGGCGCCGACGATGTTGCCCGGCTTGACCCCATGCACGTGGCCCACCTCGATGCGGAAGGTCTCCATGCCCGCTTCGGGCGCGCGCGGCGCATCGTGCTCGCGCGGCCGGTGCGCCGCGGGTGCGGCATCACCGTGGTCGTCGAACATCGCCTCGCCCGCATTGACCGGGGCGTGGTGGGTCGGCGGGGTGAACTGACGTTCGGAATGGCGCGGCGCATGTTCGCGTTCGGTAAAGGTGCGGGGTTCGCGCGCCGGCCGCTCGTCGCGCTCGCGGAACTCGCGCTGCGGACGCGGGCCGCGTTCGCGGTCGCCGAAGTCGCGTCCGCGCTCGAACGGCGCACCACGCTCCGGCCGGGTTGGTGCCGCGAGCAGCAAGGGGGTGTCGCCCTGGAACAGCTTGGCCAGTGCCGCCGCGATCTCGATCGCCGGCACGTTCTTCTCGCGCTCGTAGCGCTCGATCATTTCGCGGAACAGGCCCAGCTCGCTGCTCTCCAGCGCTTCGCCGATCTTGCCGAGGAAGCGGTTCACGCGCTGCTCGTTGACCGTCTCGATGCTCGGCAGCTCCATCGGCTCGATCGGCTGCCGCGTCGCCCGTTCAATGGCGCGCAGCATGCCGCGCTCGCGCGGGGTCACGAACAGGATCGCCTCGCCCTTGCGCCCGGCACGGCCAGTGCGGCCGATGCGGTGCACGTAGCTCTCGGTGTCGTAGGGGATGTCGTAGTTCAGCACGTGGCTGATGCGCTCCACGTCCAGACCGCGCGCGGCTACGTCGGTGGCCACCAGTACGTCGATCTTGCCGTCCTTGAGGTTCTGCACGGTCTTCTCGCGCTGCGCCTGCTGCACGTCACCGTTGATCGCCGCAGCCGACACGCCGCGCGCCGACAGCTTCTCGGCCAACTCTTCGGTGCCCAGCTTGGTGCGCGCGAACACGATCATCGCGTCGAACGGCTCGGCCTCGATGATGCGGGTGATGGCGTCCAGCTTGTGCACGCCGCTCACGGACCAGTAGCGCTGGCGGATGTTGGCCGCGGTGGTGGTCTTGGCCTTGATCGCGACCTCGACCGGGTCCTTCAGGTAGGTCTGGGCGATGCGTTTGATCGGCGCCGGCATGGTCGCCGAGAACAGCGCCACCTGGCGGGTCTCCGGGGTCTTCTTGAGGACGTTCTCGACATCGTCGATGAAGCCCATGCGCAGCATTTCATCGGCCTCGTCCAGCACCAGGCAACGCAGCTCGGACAGGTCCAGGGTGCCGCGGTCCAGGTGGTCGATCACGCGGCCGGGGGTGCCGACCACCACGTGCACGCCGCGCTTGAGCGCCTGCAACTGCGGGTAGTAGCTCTGGCCGCCGTAGATCGGCAGCACGTGGAAGCCCGGCATGTTCACCGCGTACTTCTGGAAAGCCTCGGCCACCTGGATGGCCAGTTCGCGCGTCGGGGCCAGCACCAGCGCCTGCGGCTTGGACTGCTTCGGCTCGATCTGCGCCAACACCGGCAGGGCGAAGGCGGCGGTCTTGCCGGTGCCGGTCTGCGCCTGGCCGAGCACGTCGCGGCCGGCCAGCAACGGCGGAATGGTGGCGGCCTGGATCGGCGAGGGCGTCTCGTAGCCCACGTCAGTCAGGGCCTTGAGCAGCGACTCGGGCAGGCCGAGGTCGCTGAACTTGACGGAAGGGCTATCGGCGGAATTCTGGGATTCGGGCGTTGCGGGCGTCTCGGCGCTCATCGCTAAGTCTCGTTGGCGCCGGCGCGGCGGCCGGTCGGGGATCGCACAGTTTACCTGTCTGCTGAATGGGGCGTGTGATGCGGCAGGCTGCTGGCGCAGGGAAGCCTGCTTCCGCACACGCGCCCCGGCCACCGCGACGGCCACCCAAACGCTTGTCCAGCCGGGATTTCGGCACACTGTGGGACACTGTTCACCACGCATTTCCCACGCCGCCCCGCATGCGCCAGCTCCGTTTCGACAACGCCTTCCTGCGCGAACTGCCCGGTGATCCGGAGGTGGGTCCGCGCGTCCGGCAGGTCGAAGGCGGCCTGTGGTCACGGGTGGAACCGACCCCGGTGGCCGCCCCGGTGCTGGTCGCGCACTCGGCGGAAATGGCGGCCCGGCTGGGCTTCAGTGACACCGATCTGGCTGACCCTGAGTTCGTCCGGGTGTTTGCCGGTAACGCGCTGCTGCCGGGCATGGACCCGTACGCCGCCAACTACGGCGGGCACCAGTTCGGCCACTGGGCGGGGCAGCTCGGCGACGGCCGTGCCATCACCTTGGGCGAGTCCATCAATGATGCCGGTGAGCGCTGGGAGCTGCAGCTCAAGGGGGCCGGCCTCACCCCCTATTCGCGCACCGCCGATGGCCGTGCGGTGCTGCGCTCCTCCATCCGCGAATTCCTGTGCAGCGAGGCGATGCACCACCTTGGTGTGCCGACCACGCGCGCGCTGAGCCTGGTCGGCACCGGCGAGAGCGTGGTCCGCGACATGTTCTACGACGGTCACCCGGAGCTGGAGCCGGGCGCCATCGTGTGCCGGGTGGCGCCGTCGTTCATCCGCTTCGGCAATTTCGAACTGCCGGCCTCGCGCGGCGACTTCGACCTGCTGCGGCGGCTGGCGGACTTCTGCATCCGCCGCGATTTCCCCGGACTGTCGGGACAGGGCGAAGCGCTGTACGCCGACTGGTTCGCCCAGGTGTGCGAGCGCACCGCCATGCTGATGGCGCACTGGATGCGCGTGGGCTTCGTCCACGGGGTGATGAACACCGACAACATGTCCATCCTCGGGCTGACCATCGACTACGGCCCGTACGGCTGGGTGGATGACTACGACCCCGACTGGACGCCCAACACCACCGACGCCCAGCGCCGCCGCTACCGGTTCGGCCAGCAGCCGCAGGTGGCGTACTGGAACCTTGGGCGACTGGCGGGCGCGCTGTCGCCGCTGTTCGGTTCCGCCGAGCCATTGCAGGCGGGCCTGGAGCGTTACGTGGCCGCGTGGGACACCGCCGACCGCGAGACCACGGCGCGCAAGCTGGGGCTTCTGGAGGCGCGCGACGAGGACCTGACGCTGATGCAGGACCTGCGCGGGTTGTTGAAGCAGGCCGAAGTGGACATGACCCTGTTCTTCAGGGGGCTGGCCGACGTGGATCCGATGTCGCCGCCGTCGCTGGGCCCATTGCAGGCGTCGTTCTACGACGAGGCCAAGCGACAGGCGGCCGAGCCGGCGTTGTTGGCCTGGCTGGCGCGCCATGCCGCCCGCGTGCGCGAGGACGCGGCGGCTCCCGAAACACGCCGTGCGCGCATGAACGCCGCCAACCCCAGCTTCGTGCTGCGCAATTACCTCGCCCAGCAGGCCATCGACCGTGCCATGCAGGGCGACGCATCCGGCGTGGGTGAGTTGCTCGATGTCATGCGCCGCCCCTATGACGCGCAACCGGGGCGTGAACATTTCGCCGCCAAACGTCCGGACTGGGCCCGCACCAGGGCCGGCTGCTCGATGTTGTCCTGCAGCTCCTGAGCCGGCGCAACGACAGGAGCGATGGGCCCCGTCACGCTGACGCGCGATTCACCCGGCCCCACCCATCATCGGCGCACCTGCCACCCACCACGAGGACGGCCGCAATGAACGCATCCACTCCCATTTTCCTTGGCTGGCGCCGCGTGCGTCCCGGCTTGTTGGCCATGCTGGTGTCGATGCTGTCGCTGGCCGGTTGCGTGACTCCCTACGGTGGCTACCCCGGCGATGGTTATGGCCAGGAATACGGCACCGAACGCATGCTGGGCACCGTGCAGGAGGTCGACCTGCGCGCCGGTCGCATCCAGCTGGCGGCCGATGCGCAGCGGTACAGCCGCTCGTCCTACGTGGACGTCATGTTCGACCGCGACACGCGCCTGTACTACCAGCGTCGGCAGGTGGACATCGCGGGCCTCGAACGCGGCGACCGCATCAGCATCGACGCGGTGCGGTCGGACGGACGGTTGTGGGCCCGCTCGATCGAGGTCGTGCACAACGTGCGGGACGGGCAGGGCGGCGACTATTACGGCGGTGACCTGCAGGGTTCGGTGTCGTATGTCGATACCCGGACGCGGATGATCGAAATCACCCGTGGAGGCTATTCGGGCCGTCCTGAACGCGTGTACTACGACGGTCGTACCCGGGTGGAATACCGGGGGCAGGTGCTGCGGCCGGAGCAGCTGCAACGCGGGGACGTCATCCGCGTGCAGGCCCGGCCCTCGGGCAACGACTGGATCGCGGAGCGCATCTGGGTCGAGGTCGACGCAAGGTCGCGGTGAGTGCGGGGGTAACCACCACTTAACGCCGGCGGTTGCATGCTGGCCGGCAAGCCGCCAAGCGCGGTGAACGCACGTCCGGGTACCGGGCTACCCCCGGCACGGACCCGGCCGCGCAAAGGGACCTGCCATGAAGACCTGGATCCTTGTCGCCGACGAAGCCCATGCCCGCCTGTTCGAGAGCGAGCGGGTTGATGGCGAACTGCTGGAAGTCGCCGATTTCGTCCATCCCGAAGCGCACCACGCCGACCGTGGGCATCGCGACCGGATGCCGCGTGCCCAGCAGAGCGTGGGCAGCGCCCGGCACGGCATCGAGCCGCGTACCTCCACGGAGGACAAGAACCGCCGCGAATTCGCCGCGGAGCTGTCCGGTTTCCTCAGCGAGGCGCGGGTGGCCCACCGCTACGACAGCCTGGTGCTGATGGCGGCGCCGGCCTTCCTGGGCTCGGTACGCTCGGAGCTGGACCCGCAGGTGGCGCGGATGGTGACCCATGCGCTGGACAAGCAGGTCACCGATGCCAGCTTGGACCGCATCCGCGACGAGTTGCGGCACCTGCACTGACGGCTGAGGCGGGTCGGGGTGCGCATCCCGGTACAATGCGCGCATGCCCCTGATCACCCTGCAGAACGTCGATTACAGCATCGGCGGCCCGTTGCTGCTCGACAACGTCGAGCTGTCCATCGAACCCGGCGAGCGCATCGCGCTGATCGGCCGTAACGGCGCGGGCAAATCCACGCTGCTGAAACTGCTGTCCGGGGACCTGCGTCCGGATGACGGCGAGGTGCGGGTGGAGGGCGGCGTGCGCGTCTCCCGGCTGGAGCAGGAAGTGCCCCACGGGGCCGAGGGCGACGTCTTCGATGTCGTTGCCGCGGGCATGGGCGAGCTGGGCACGTGGCTGGCCGAGTACCACCACCTCAGCCACGCCGAGCACGTGGACACCGACAAGCTGGCCGCGGTGCAGGCGAGGATCGAAGCGGCCAACGGCTGGAGCGCCGACCAGCGCGTGGTCGAAACCCTGACCCGCCTGGACCTGGATGGCGAGCAGGACTTCACCGGCCTCTCGGGCGGCATGAAGCGCCGCGTGCTGCTGGCGCGCGCGCTGGTGTCCGCGCCCGACGTGCTGCTGCTGGACGAGCCGACCAACCATCTCGACATCGAAGCCATCGACTGGCTTGAAGGCTTCCTCAAGGCGTGGCCGGGCGCGCTGGTGTTCATCACCCACGACCGTCGCTTCCTGCGCGCGCTGGCCACCCGCATCGTCGAGATCGACCGCGGCCAGGTCACCAGCTGGCCCGGCGACTGGGCCAACTACGAGCGCCGCCGCGAGGAGCGGCTCAACGCCGAGGCGCAGGAAAACGCGCGCTTCGACAAACTGCTGGCGCAGGAGGAAGTCTGGATCCGGCAGGGCATCAAGGCTCGTCGCGTGCGCGACGAAGGCCGTGTGCGCCGGCTCAAGGCCATGCGCGTCGAACGCGCCCAGCGCCGCGAGCAGCAGGGCAACGTGCGCATGGCCGTGGCCCTGGGCGAGTCCTCGGGCAAGAAGGTGGTCGAAGCGCGCGAGGTGTCCTTCGACTATGGCGGCAAGCCGATGCTCAAGGCGCTTGATGTCACCATCATGCGCGGCGACCGCATCGGCCTGATCGGTCCCAACGGCAGCGGCAAGACCACGTTGATCAAGGTGCTGCTGGGGGAGCTGGCGCCAACGTCCGGCGAGGTGCGCCTGGGCACCAACCTGCAGGTCGCGTATTTCGACCAGTACCGCGCGACCCTGCGCGAGGACTGGAATGCGCTGGAAAACGTGGCCGAAGGCCGCGACTTCGTCGAGATCAACGGCAAGCGCAAGCATGCCATCGGCTACCTGCAGGACTTCCTGTTCACCCCGGAACGCGCGCGTGCGCCGATCACCCGCCTGTCCGGCGGCGAGCGCAACCGCCTGCTGCTGGCCAAGCTGTTCGCGCAGCCGTCCAACCTGCTGGTGATGGACGAACCGACCAACGACCTGGACGTGGAGACGCTGGAACTGCTGGAAGAACTGCTCGGCGAGTACGAAGGCACGCTGCTGCTGGTCAGCCACGACCGCGATTTCCTCGACAACGTGGTGACCTCCACGCTGGTGATGGAAGGCGACGGCAGGGTCGGCGAGTACGTGGGCGGTTACAGCGACTGGCTGCGGCAGGCAGGACCGGGGCAGGTGATCGCCGGCGGGGGCAGGGGCGCGGCCGGTGTCCGCAACGCGGCGGGCGTCGCGCAGGACACTTCCAGCACGGCAAGCGGCGGGACCGGCAATGCGGCCGCTGCGGCACCCCAGGCGACGGCCGCCACCGCCGGCAACGCCAGCGCGGCGCCCAAGCGCAAGCTCAGCTACAAGGATGCGCGCGAGCTGGAACTACTTCCCGCCCGCATCGAACAACTGGAAGCGACGCTGGAAGCCCTGGCTGGCGAGATGAACGAGCCGGCCTTCTACCAGCGTGACGCCGCGGCGATCGCCGCCCACGGCAGCAGGCTGGGTGAAACCCAGCAGGCGCTGGATGCGGCTTATGCGCGCTGGGCCGAGTTGGACGGCTGAGGGCCGGCAATGCCGTCCGGCGACCGTTCCGGTACTGGCGATGCGGTAGCGCAGAACGGGCGGCACCGGCTGTTCTTTGCGTTGGTGCCCGACGAGACGACCCGCGAACGGTTGTCCCGGGCCGCGAAGCGACTACGCATCGAACAGGGCGCGCATGGGCGTTGGATCGACCCGCGGCGCTACCACCTGACGATGCAGTTCCTGGGCGATTTCGACGGGTTGCCGCATTCGTTGCTGGCGCAGGCCCGCGCAGCCGCGGCGAGCGTGCGGGTTGCGCCCTTCACCCTGGTGGTGGACCGCGCCGGCAGTTTCGCCAACCGGTCGATTCCCTGGTGGCTGGGACCCGGCGCCGAGGTGCCAGGTCTGGCGGGCCTGTGGGGGGAACTGGGCGTGGCCCTCGCGCACGCTGGCGTACCGGTAGCCGGTGGACATCACTTCAGGCCCCACGTGACGGTGCTGCGTGATGCAGGCGCTCCGTTGCCCGCAGCGTTGAGCGTCCCGCCGATTGAATGGAGGGTGGAGGCGTTCAACCTGCTTGACAGTGCAGTCGCGCAGCAGGGCGCTTACACGTGGCAGGGCTCGTGGCCTCTGGTGGCGTGAGGGGCGCTGGGCGAAGACATGGACCGCTCAGGGTTGCCTGAGGTTGAAGCCCGGTGATTCGTCGAGTTCCCCTTCGGGAGTCAGCACCGCATACGTCTTGCGGTCGCCGTCCACCACCACCGGTATGGGGTCCTGGAACAACGGACGTCGCACGAACTGGATCTCCCAACCGAATCGCTCCAACTCCCTCAGGGTCATCAGCTGGGCTTCGTTGAGCTGTGCGCGCAGCATTGTCGGCGATGCATTGGACATGCGCCGGCGGTCCTTCAGGCCGATGTCAGCCATGGGCGGTCTCCTCCTCTCCTGCAGACGTACAACGCAGGTTGGGGGCAGTATAGGCCGCGCCCAGCGCCCGGCTGCAATGGCCCTCCCGGCCCTGTTGGCGGCAGGCCGGCTGCCCGCGGCAACCGGCCCGGACCCCGACTCAGCGCGGCGGCTGGTCCATCCGCAACACCGGATACAGGTTGTACCGCGCATCCCACGAGGAGTGGCGCCGGGCGAAGAACTCCAGGCGCGCGGCAGAGCTGGCGGCGAAGGCGGCATCCGCCTTCAGGCGGGACTCGAAGGCGGCCTGCACCACCGGGTCCTTGAGCATCTCGCGCGCGACGTCCTCGGCGACGTAGTCCTCCATGTATTCCTTCCGCTCGAAGGCGTTGTTGAAGCCGCCCCATGCCGCGATGGAGTCCGGGGCCTGCGGTTCCAGCAGGGCCATCACCAGGCGGGACAGCGGCTGGGCGATGGGCACGAACAGCGAGCCGGCGGGGATATCCATCCGCTCCGTGGCCCAGACACCCTGCAGCGTGAGTCGCTGATGCCCCTCGACGGAGCCCTTGCCCGATTCCGTGCCGGTGGCACGGAACGCCTGCACCCCGGCCTGCACAATGGGTGTGCCCAGCCGGCGGTAATCGATGCCGTGCACGTCCAGTTGGTGCGCCACCGCGCGGGCATGGGCGGGCGGCACCACATAGCCTGCCCCCGGGGCGGCCACGGTCAGCGACGGCACTACGTCATCGCGCAGCGGCACGCGCCAGACCTGCGGGGTGGTTTCGTCGTAGCGGGTCATCAGCGCGCCCGATACCTTCGAGGGCGTGCGGGTGTACGCATAGCCGCGGAAGTCGATGGTCCGTGACTTGTCCGTGGCCTTGTAGTCCAACGCGACCGGCTGTCCGGCAAGGGCGATGGAGCGGGCATCGGCGGCCTGCGCCTCGGCCTGCCAACGCCGGCCATCACGTGCGACCAGGTCCAGCACCGCGAGGATGGTGTTGCGCGTGACTTTTACCCGGTGCGGGTACTCGCGCCAGGAATGCGTTTCCACCAGCATGCCCAGGCGGTTCCGCTGCGCGATGTAGCTCTGTGAGAACCGCGGTGGCGACATGCCGTCGGCGAAGCCCGATGCCGGGTTGTCGTACTCCACGAACGAGGGATAGAAGGGCAGCGGCAGCGAACCCAGCCTGGCCAGCGCGGCGATCACCCCGTCGCGCCATTCGATGCCGGCCTTGCGCAGGCCCGCGTCGCCGCCGTGCACCGGCTCCACCTGGATCGAGACGTCATGCTCGAACTTGGCGCCGTTGGTGACGTGCAGGTCCACGTATGCGAGTGGGTCCCAGCGGTTCACCAGCGCCAGCATCGCCTGCATTTCAGGCGTGTCGGCCTTGGCGTAGTCGCGGTTGAGGTTGTAGTTCTGCGCGGTGGTCCGCCAGCCCATTTCCTCCGGACCACGCTGGTTCGGCCGGTTCCAGCGCGCGAAGCGTTCGTGGCCGTCGACATTGAACACCGGCACGAACAGCAGCACTTGCCGCTCCAGCGCGCCCTTGCCGGCCTGGCCCTGCAACATCTGCCGCAGCGCCAGGAAGCCGGCGTCCTTGCCGTCGATCTCGCCCGCATGGATGCCGCCCTGGATCAAAGTGACCGGGAGCTTCTTCGCACGCGCCGCTTCCGGGGTGAAGGCGCCTGAACTCGAAACCACCAGCACCTGCATCGGCCGGCCCTCGGGCGTGGTGCCGAATGACTCGCAGCGCACGGAAGCGGGATAGGCACGTGCGAAGGCTTCGCACAGGCGGATGACTTCGTCGTAGCGGCCGGTGCGGACGAAACCCGAGCGCTCGGACAGGGTCACCAGGCCGTCCGCTGCGCCCTGCATGGGGCTTGCGGGCGCGGGACTTGCGGTCGCCGGGAAACAGGCGAGAAGGGCGGCGAGCAGCGGCAATCGGGTCATGCGAAGGTTCCGTGGGCAATGCAACCGCCGATGGTAAGCGGTGGGAGCCGGGCCAGGGCCTGCTGGAGGTCATGGCAAGTCCCCCACCAGATGGCCTGGCTGCCGGGTCGCCCGGGACGCGCCGGGGTGGAAGGGGACCTCATCCCAGGGCTGTCCAGCCGCGACGGCAGGAGACTTCACTGTTGCTGTCCAGTAGCAAGATGAACGGGGGAGGAGAAGAATCGCCCCCCTCCGATCGGTTAGGCTTGGCCCCTTTGCACGAAACAGGGTCGCTTGATGTCGTCCACCACCAGCACCGTTGCCACCGCCGGCACCGGCCGCATGCCGCGGCAGATTCCCTACATCATCGGCAACGAGGGCTGCGAACGCTTCAGTTTCTACGGGATGCGCAACATCCTGGTGCAGTTCCTGATCACCGGCCTGCTGCTGCAGCACATCGCGGCCGGCAGCGAGCGCGAGCTGGCCGCCAAGGACCTGATGCATGAGTTCATGATCGGTGTCTACTTCTTCCCGCTGCTGGGCGGCTACTTGGCCGACCGGTTCTTCGGCAAGTACAACACCATCCTGTGGTTCAGCCTGATCTACTGCGCCGGCCACGCGTGCCTGGCCCTCTTCGAGGAGAACCGCACCGGCTTCTTCACCGGCCTGGGCCTGATCGCGCTGGGCGCGGGTGGCATCAAGCCGCTGGTGGCCTCGTTCGTGGGCGACCAGTTCGACAAGTCCAACGAGAAGCTGGCCAAGGTGGTGTTCGACGGCTTCTACTGGATCATCAACTTCGGCTCGCTGTTCGCCTCGCTGCTGATGCCGCTGTTGCTGAAGAACTACGGCCCCAGCGTGGCCTTCGGTGTCCCGGGCGTGCTGATGTTCATTGCGACCTTCGTACTTTGGCTGGGCCGCAAGCAGTACGTGATCGTGCCGCCGGCACGCACCCGCGACCCCAACTCCTTCGCCAACGTGATCCGCACTGCGCTCAACACCCGCCGCGAAGGCGAGGGCGCGCCGGGTCGTGCGCTGGCCGTTGCCGGTGTCGCGGCGGCGGTGGGCATGGTCCTGGGCTGGGCGCTGTCGGCGATGGGGCTGGCCGCATGGTGGCCGAAGGGTTTCGGCTTCGTCATCACCTTCTGCCTGGCGCTGGTGGTGCTGGTGATCGGCGTGGGCGGCGGTGCGTGGATGCAGCTGGACCGCGCGCGCGGCATCCATCCCGATGCGGCCATCGCCGGCGTGCGCAGCGTGCTGCGGCTGCTGGTGATCTTCGCCCTGGTCACGCCGTTCCATTCGCTGTTTGACCAGAAGGCGTCCACCTGGGTCATCCAGGGCAACGCGATGGTCAAGCCGGAGTGGTTCGTGGCCTCGCAGATGCAGGCGCTGAACCCGGCCCTGGTGATGATCCTGATCCCGTTCAACAACCTGGTGCTGTATCCGGCGCTGCGCCGTTTCGGCGTGGAGCCGACCGCGCTGCGGCGCATGACCGCGGGCATCGCCTTCAGTGGCCTGGCGTGGATCGTGATCGGCCTGATCCAGTTGAAGATGGACGGCGGCACGCCGATGTCCATCGTCTGGCAGGTGCTGCCGTATGCATTGCTGACGTTTGGCGAAGTGCTGGTCTCGGCCACCGGCCTGGAGTTTGCCTACAGCCAGGCGCCGATGTCGATGAAGGGCGTGGTGATGAGCTTCTGGAACCTGACCACGACCATCGGCAACCTGTGGGTGCTGCTGTCCAACGCCGCCGTGCGCAACGATACGGTGACCGGGAAGATCGCGCAGACCGGGCTCAGCGAGACCGCGTTCCTGATGTTCTTCTTCGCCGGCTTCGCGCTGGTGGCGGCGCTGGTGTTCGGCTGGTACGCGCGCCGCTACCCGGTCGTGGACAACTACCGCCCGGCGGGCTGACCACATGATGACCCTGGCGTTGATCGTGGTGACGGTGCTGGTGTCGTGGCTGGCCTTCGACCGGCCCCGGCTGATGGAGCGGCTGATCCTGTGGCCGCCCGCCATCGACCGCAAGCACCAGTACGACCGGCTGGTGACGCATGGCTTCGTCCATGCCGACTGGCAGCACCTGCTGTTCAACATGATCACCCTGTTCTTCTTCGGACGGGTGATCGAGCAGGTGGTGGGCCAGCTGATCGGGCCGCTGGGCTTCGTGCTGTTCTACCTGTCGGCGATTGTCGTGGCGATCCTGCCAACCTACCTTCGTCACCGGCATGACGCGCGTTACCGCAGCCTGGGGGCATCGGGTGCCGTGTCGGCGGTGCTGTTCGCGTTCGTGCTGCTGCAGCCGTGGTCGCTGATCTTCGTGTTCTTCCTGCCGGTGCCGGCCATCCTGTACGCCGTCTTCTATGTCGGTTATTCCTTCTGGATGGACCGCCAGGGCACCGACAACGTCAACCACAGCGCACACCTGTCGGGCGCGATTTACGGCGTGTTGTTCATGCTGCTGATGGAGCCGCGGGTCGGGACGGTGTTCCTGGAGCGGCTGCTGAGTCCTTCGTTCCGCTGATGGCGGGAGGTGCCCACGCCATGGTCACCTGCAGGCGGGCAGGATAGGCTTGAACCACCGCAGCCGCGCCAGGAGCCCCGATGTCCACCCTCGCATCCAACGTCCACCACGACGTAGCCAATAACCGCTTCGCCACCACGGTCGAGGGCGTCATCGCGCATCTGGACTATGAGTTGGAGGCGGGGGTGCTGGTCATCACCCACACCATCGTGCCGCCGGCCATTGGCGGGCGGGGCATTGCCGGGCAACTGGCCCAGGCCGCCTTCGACCATGCGCGGGCCAAGGGGCTGAAGGTGCGTCCCGAGTGTTCCTACGCCGATGTCTGGGCCCGGCGGCATCACGCGTCGGTGGGCGACCTGCTGGCCTGATCCGCCGCCGCCAGCCGGGCGCAAAGGCGACGATGCAAGCGCCCGGACACCGGCTCCGCCCGCCGGGCGAGCACGCCGAGCCATGCAGCCGGCCGCCGTTTGTGCCAGCATGCGCGCCCCGATACCCGTCCCGGCCGCCGCCCCATGCGCCTGAACAAACACATCAGCGACACCGGTTTCTGCTCCCGCCGCGAGGCCGACCGCCTCATCGGCGAGGGCCGGGTCACGGTCAACGGCATCCGCGCCCGCGTTGGCGCCGAGGTGGGCGAGGGCGACGACGTGCTGGTCGACGGCCAGAAGCTGCAGGTCCGCACCGTCACCAAGGGCCAGAAGAAGCACGTCTACATCGCGCTGCACAAGCCGGTCGGGGTCACCTGCACCACCGAGTCCGAGGTCAAGGACAACATCGTCGACTTCATCGGCCACGAGCGGCGCATCTTTCCCATCGGCCGCCTGGACAAGGACTCCGAAGGCCTGATCCTGCTGACCAGCAACGGCGACATCGTCAACGAGATCCTGCGGGCCGAGAACAAGCTGGAGAAGGAATACCTGGTGGCGGTCAACCACGCCGTCACCGACGAAGTGCTGCGTGGCATGGCCCGCGGCGTGCCGGTGCACGGCCAGGTCACCCTGCCGTGCAAGACCGGGCGGCTGGGCAAGTTCGGGTTCCGGATCACGCTGGTGCAGGGCCTCAACCGCCAGATCCGCCTGATGGCGCAACACTTCGGCCTGCGGGTGAAGAAGCTGGTGCGCGTGCGCATCGGCAACGTCAAGCTGGGCCACCTCAAGATCGGCCAGTGGCGCAACCTCACCGACGCGGAGCTGCGCGGGCTGTTGCCCAACCGCACCGAGTGGTGACCGCCGCGGTCACCCACACCCGCTGGCAGGAATGCAGCCCGCCCCCTGTCTCCATGCGTTCATCACATGCCGACGGCTACGGTCGGTGGCAGTTCGTCTGCATCGGACAACGGATTGCCTGACCATGCACCGCCTGCTGATCATCCCCGTATTCGCCTTGGCGCTGGCCGCCTGTGAGCGTGAGAAACCAGTCCCCGCACCCACGGCGGTGGCCACCGCGGAGCCGGCGCCCGTCACCGCGGCACCGCCTGTCGGGCTGCAGGACGTGGTGGAAAGCCAGCCCGGCTACATGGTCGGGATCACCTTCCCGAAGTCCGCGACGAGGTACCCGGGGCTGGCGGCCGACATCAAGGCTTACGCCGATGCCGCGCGCGCTGAGCTGGTTGCCGCTGCCCAGGGGCGCGGTGGCGATGGCGGCGCGGCAGACCTGTACGACCTGTCGCTGACCTTCACCGATGTCATGGAAACCCCCGACGTGGTGGCGGTCTCAGCCGATGGCAGCAGCTACACCGGCGGCGCGCACGGCAAACCGCTGCTGGAGCGGTTCGTGTGGCTGCCCCGGCAGAACCGCCGGTTGACTGCCGAGCGGCTGGTGCCGGATGCGAAGAACTGGAAGCCGTTGTCCGACCTGGTCCGCGAGCAGTTGCACACCGCGTTGTCGCAGCGCCTGGACGCGGACGAGCTCACGCCGGAGGAACGCGCCGAGGTGGCCCGCAGCGCCGGCCGCATGATCGACCAAGGCACCACGCCCAATGCCACCAGCTTCCGCCAGTTCGAGCCGGTGCCTGGGCCGGGCGGCAAACTGGCGGGGCTGAAGTTCGTGTTCCCGCCCTACCAGGTGGGCCCGTATTCGGACGGCGTGCAGTCGGTGCAACTGCCCGCTTCGGCTCTGTTGCCACTGATCGCCGCCGAATACCGCGACCTCTTCGCCACTAAGTAGGACCGGCGCTATGCTGGTTGCGATTGCCCACCGAGGACAGGGACGATGGCGGCAGTGCATCCCTTGAAGCATCGGGTGGCGGAGTTGTTGGCACTGGCCGACGTACGGCTGGATGGCACCCGTGACTGGGACCTGCAGGTCCATGACGAGCGCCTGTACACGCGGGCTCTGGCCGATGGCTCGCTGGGACTGGGCGAAGGCTACATGGACGGCTGGTGGGATACCCGCAGCCTCGACGGCCTGCTGACCCGCCTGCTGCAGTCCCATCTGGACGACCGCGTCCACGGCTGGCACTGGGTGCTCGATGGCCTGCACGCGCACCTGACCAACCTGCAGACCCGCTGGCGCAGCCGCGAAGTGGGCAAACGCCATTACGACCTGGGCAACGACCTCTACCGCGCCATGCTAGGCCAGCGGCTGGTGTACAGCTGCGGCTACTGGGCCAACGCCGACCACCTTGACGCGGCGCAGGAGGCCAAGCTCGACCTGGTCTGCCGCAAGCTCGGCTTGCGCCCGGGCATGCACGTGCTCGATATCGGCTGTGGCTGGGGCGAGGCGCTGAAATACACCGCCGAGCGTTATGGCGTCTCCGGCGTGGGCGTCACCATCTCGAAGGAGCAGGCGGCCCTTGCGCGTGAACTGTGCGCCGGCCTGCCCATCGAGATCCGCGTGCAGGACTACCGCGAGCTGGACGAACCGTTCGACCGCATCCTGTCCATCGGCATGTTCGAGCACGTGGGCGTCCGCAATTACCGCGGCTATTTCGATGTGGTGCGCCGCTGCCTGCGCGAGGATCCAGCGACCGGCGGCGGCCTGTTCCTGCTGCACACCATCGGCACCAACGTTTCGACCACCCACACCGACCCGTGGATTGGCCGCTACATCTTCCCCAACTCGATGCTGCCTTCGGCCGCGCAGATCACCAGCGCGATGGAAGGACTTTTCGTGGTGGAGGACTGGCATGGCTTCGGTCCGGACTACGACCGCACGCTGCAGGCGTGGCGCAGCAACATCGAAGCTGCATGGGACCGCCTGCCGCCGCGTTACGACGAACGCTTCCGGCGCATGTGGCGCTTCTATCTGGGTGCATCGATGGCGACGTTCCGCAGTCGTCGCTCGCAGCTCTGGCAGCTGATGCTGTCGCCGCACGGGGTGCCGGGCGGTTACAGCGCGCAACGATGACCGGCATCGAGCGCGACGGGGGCAGATCAGGAAATTCCATCGCGCGATGCACTGTTCTTCGATCGCGAAGTCCAAATGGCTGGCCAACCGTGGCTATGCGGTCATGCAGGCCAACTTCCGTGGGTCCGCCGGTTTCGGCAAGGATTTCGGCAAGCAGGCCGAGAGCGACCAGGTCGTGCACGCCCCACAGGCCAAGGACATTCCCGTCGCCCACGCATTGTTCCCCGGCGAGGGCCACGGCTTCGCGCGCCCCGAGAACAGCAAGGCGTTCTTCGCGGTGGCCGAGGGCATTCTCGGGCAGCGCCCGGGCACCCGGGCGGGCGGGTGGTGGCGCCGGTCGGGGATGGCCTGGCCGGGTCCAGCCTGAGCGTGTCCCACGGCGCCGATGGCGTGCCGGGGCTGGCGGCGGCGCTGGAGGCGCATACCGCCGATTCAAGAAAAAACCCGTCGAAATATGACGCCTTACGTCATTGATGGCTCCTGTGGGGCAGGCCCGTCAATGGCGGTCTACGCGTGAATATGGTCACGGTGAAATTGTGACGTATGGCACAAAATGTGCTTGACTCTGTGGCGAACAACTCCGGCCACTACCCGGTGGCCGCCAACCAGGGGAAATAGTCATGAAGCGTACCGTCCGCCAGGCCGTCATCGGCCTTGCGCTGGCCTTGGCCAGCACCTCGGCTCTGGCTGCAGTCGTGTTTGACGTCAACACCGGCGTGGGCTCCGTCGGCAAGGGCGATGTGCAGGAGGCCTTCGGCTGGAACGACGCAGCCCTGCAGGCCAGCGCCGGCGGCGTCACCTTTACCTATGGCTTTACCGCAGTCTATGCGGCGGTGTGCACCTGGACCACGGGTGAAGGCACCCGCGGCGAGAAGACCCACAACGTTGCGCACTCGCAGGAGATGGATGTCTCCAGCGCGATCAATGTCGCCTTGCGCCGCAACCCGCAGTCGAAGGTGACTGGCTTCAGCCTGACGGGCTACGGCGATAGCTTCAGCGAAAGCGGCACCGTGCCGGTGGTCGGTGGCCCGTGCCCAGGCAACCAGGGGCACGGCGGTGTGTGGAGCAGCGTCACGCTGCTGGCCGGCAGCGAGGGTGGCCTGTACGTCAACTACGGGGACCAGAAGGTGCTGCTCCCGCTGTAAGCGCGGATCAGAAGCGCAGCGTGGTGGTGGTGCCACGCCCGGGGGTTGAGTCGAACCTCAACCCCCAGTGCAAGTGCTCGCACAGCCGTGAGATCAGGTCCAGGCCGATGCCGCCGCCACCGCGGTCACCGCCACCACGCGCCAGCCGGGCGTAGATCGCGCTGATTTCCTCCGGGGTCATGCCGTGGCCTGGGTCGTCGATCATCACCGTGGCCGGTATCTCCAATCGCACGCGGATCTCGCCGCTGTCGCTGTTCTCGATGGCGTTGCGCAGCAGGTTGCCGATGGCGGTCTGGACGATGGCCACTGGCGCCAGTATCTCGCATGCGGGTAGCGGGTCGATCCGCACGGTCAGCGCCTTGTCCTCCAGCAGGTGGCGGTGGTCGTCGACGATTTCCGGCAGCAGCTGGTCCAGCGCGATGCGATCGCTGGCCTTGCCCAGTTGCGCAGGATCCTTGGCCAGCACCAGCAGCAGCGAGATCAGTTGTTCGACATGCGAGGCGGTGCGCTGGATTCGCGCCAGGCGCTGGTGCACGTCGGCGGTGACGTGAGGCTGCGCCAGCGCGATCTCGGCTGCACCCGCGATCACCGCGATGGGCGTGCGCAACTCATGGCTGGCGCTGTCGATGAAGGCGCGCTCGCGCTCGACGAAGCGGTCGTTGCGTCGCAGGTAGCCGTTGAGCGCCTCGGCAATGGCGACCAGGTCACTGCTGGCGGTGTGTGGCAGGCTCACCGCCTGCCCGGGCTGGTCCGGGCGCAGGGCGGCGATCTGCCGCGTGAACGCATTCAACGGCCGCACCAGGTGGTTGACGCTCAGCGCCACCGCCAGGCCGAGCAGCAGGATCATCGCCAGTGCCGCACCCATCACCACCAGCGCCAACCGCTCCTCGTGCCGCTCGAAGTCGCTGATGTCGATGGTCAGTACCGCACGCTGGCCGTCGATGTCGCGGACCATTGCCGCGATGGGTTGGCCTTCGAGCACGAGGTCGTCGTGCAGGCCGGGCGGCAGGGCCTGCAGCGATGCCGGTACCGTGCGTCCGGCACTGCCGTCGTACAGCCGCATCGAGGCGGTATCGTGCCAGTCGTAGCCGGATTCCTGGGTGCGGCGTTCGGCGAGGTGGTCCAGTTCCGACTCCAGCACCGCGCGCCACACCAGGCGTTCCGCGTACTCGTTGGTGATCGCGCCATAGGCCATCACCGCCAGCGTCAGCAGCGCGAGGTAGGCGAGCATGCCCCAGACGATGCGCTGGCGCAGGTTAGCCTTCGCCATGCATGGCCCCCGTCGGCATGGCGTCCGTGTCGGCACCGACCCCCAGCCGGTAGCCGACCCGGGGCAGGGTGTGAATCAGTTTCACCGACGCGTTGCCGTCCACGCTGCGGCGCAGTTCGTACACGTGGGAGCGCAGCATGTCGCCGTCGGGCGGGCTGTCGCCCCACAGCGCCTGCTCCAGCCGCTCGCGGGTGACGGTGGCGGGGCTGGCCTGCATCAGCACCTCCAGCAGCTTGCGGCAGGCCGGGTACAGGTGCAGCGAACGCCCGGCGCGGGTCACCTCCAGCGTGGTCAGGTCGTAGCGAAGGTCGGCGATCTCCAGCACGCGGATGCGGCCCCGGCCGGTGGCGCGCGCGACCAGGGCCTCCAGCCGCACCTCCAGTTCGGGCAGGGCGAAGGGTTTGGTCAGGTAATCGTCGGCACCGGCACGGAAGCCGGCGATCTTGTCGGGCAGTTCGTCGCGTGCGGTGAGCATCAGCACCGGCGTGTCGCGGCCGGCCTCGCGCAGGGCGCGCACCACCTCGTGGCCCTCCAGCCGCGGCAGCATCCAGTCCAGCACGATGGCGTCGTAGGCGTGGTTCAGCGCCAGGTGCAGGCCCGTGCGGCCGTCAGGCGCGGCATCGAGCACGTGGCCGCGCGCCTCGAAGTATTCGAAGAGGTTGGCCACCAGGCTGCGGTTGTCTTCCACCACCAGTATCCGCATGGGTGCGGGTGTCCTCGCGCGCGGGGCGCATGCAAGCGTTGATCGGCCAGTCTGCGCCGGCCGATGTCGGAACTTTGTCCGGGCCGCGCGGGTGGCCTGCCCATGGTGGGTGGCGACGACGGATGGGGCAAGCGCCGAGGCTTCGCGGCGACGCGAAAGGCGTCCTCGTCAAGTCGCAAGCACTGCGCATGCGGACGGCGCAACGATGAGCCTCCCGGTTCATGCGTGCGGCCGGATATCCCAGTGACTCCGCAGTACTGCGCTAACGCGTTGTTTACAAACCTCCGACGTCTCTCCGACGGCGCCGCCGTGACCATCTCCGCGGCTCTCGGAAATGGTGCGCGCATGCATTCATCCCCCTTCCAACCCCAGGCGGCCCGCGGCGCACAGGCCGGTTGGCGGCTGCCTTTCCTTGGGCGGCGCGATCCCCGTCTAGAGGTCGCGGTCGCGCATGCCATTGGCGGGGAGCTGCCGCCGCACGCGCGCAGGCTGCCGTGGCCCGAACTGTGGGTGCCGTGGCTGGTCGGTATCGTGCTGCTGGTGTTGATGGTTGTTGCCGACGTCGACTTCCGCTGGGCCGATCAGCTGTATGGGTTGCAGGGCCAGCACTGGGCGCTGAAGTCCGCATTCGTCACCGAAGACCTGTTGCACCGGATGGGCCGTGACCTCTCCGCAGCTGCCTGGCTGGCCGTGGCAGTCGCCTGGGTCCTGAGCTGGCGGCGCCCGCATATGGGCGCCCAGCGCCGGGCACTGGCGCTGCTCGCGCTCTCGGTGCTGCTCGCCACTGGCCTGGTGGCGTGGATCAAATCGTGGTCGAACATGGACTGCCCATGGGACCTGCTGCGCTATGGCGGGCAGCGCCCGTTCGTGGCGCTGTGGGAGGCCCGTCCGGCGGCGCTGGGCCACAACCGCTGCTTCCCGGCCGGGCACGCCAGTGCCGGCTATGCGTGGATGGCGTTGTACTTCCATGCGCTCGCCGTGCGGCCCGCATGGCGCTGGCTGGGGTTGGGCGTGGGCGTGGCGGCGGGGTTGGTGTTCGGTCTGTCGCAACAGCTGCGCGGCGCCCACTTCCTATCGCATGACGTGTGGACGGCGTTGCTGTGCTGGACCGTCGCCGTCGTGGCCTGGCGGATTGGCCATCGGCGCGAGGGTCGCGCATGAGTGCGGTTGAATGGCCGCGCGGCGGCGCATGGGGCTTGGTGCGGAACTGGTTGTCCTCGCGGCCGTTGCTGACGGTCGAACAACTGGCCCTGGTTGCCAGCCTGTACTTCTCGCTGGTGTTCAACGTTGCCTACTGGCGTGGCGTGGCCGCCACCGGCAGCTTGCACGGCGCTGGCGGTACGCTGACCGGGGTGTCGATGTTCCTGGCGATCACCGCATTGCACGCGTTGCTGCTGGGTGTGCTGCTCAACCGCTGGACCGCGCGGCCGCTGCTGGCCGTGCTGCTGGTGGCCACTGCGGCCGCGGCGTACTTCGCCAGTGCCTACACCGTGTTCCTGGATGCGGACATGGTCCGCAACGTGCTGCACACCGACGCCAAGGAATCGCGTGAACTGTTCGCGCCGGGCATGCTGGCGTGGGTGACGGTGACCGGCGTACTGCCGGCGGTGGCGGTGTGGCGTGTGCGCGTCGTGCGCACGCCGTGGCCGCGGGCTGCAGGCGTACGGGTGCTGTGGATGGCCGGCGTGACCGCAGTGGCGATCGTCGCATTGCTGGTCTCGTTCCAGAACGTGTCGGCGCTGATGCGCAACCACAAGGAACTGCGCTACCTCATTGCTCCCGGCAACTACCTCGTGTCACTGACCCAGGTGGTCCTGGAGGACCACGCCGGTCCTGCGCAGCCACGTGCACCCATCGGGCTGGACGCGAAGGTGGTGGGGCGCCCGTCCGGAGCCAAACCGCGCCTGCTGGTGCTGGTGGTGGGCGAAACCGTGCGCGCACGGAACTGGGGGCTCAACGGTTACGCGCGCCAGACCACGCCGCAACTGGCTGCCCTTGCGCCCCTCAATTTCCCCGACGTGACCGCCTGTGGCTCCGCGACGGAGGTGTCGCTGCCGTGCATGTTCTCGCCATGGGGCCGCGCGGACTACGACAAGGACCGCATCAAGCACTCGCAGTCGCTGCTGCACGTGCTCGATCACGCTGGCATCGGCACGCTGTGGCGCGACAACCAGACGGGGTGCAAGGGGGTGTGCGAGGGGCTGCCGTTCGAGTCGTTCGAACACGGCACGGTGGCCGGCGATTGTACCGCCGAGGGCTGCATGGATGATGTGCTGTTGGATGGCCTCATGGACAAGGTGGCTCGCATGCCGCGCGACGCGGTGGTGGTGCTGCACCAGTTGGGCAACCATGGCCCCAGTTACTACGCGCGCTATCCGAAGGCGTTCCTGCGTTTCACGCCGGCCTGCGAGACCTCCGAGCTGGGCGACTGCAGCTCGCAGCAGGTGGTCAACGCCTACGACAACGCGATCCTGCATACCGACGATTTCCTGGCCAAGGCCATCGGTCGGCTGGCACAGCGCCACGACCGCGACACCGCACTGGTGTACGTGTCCGACCATGGAGAATCACTGGGTGAGAACGGCCTGTTCCTACACGGCGTGCCGTACGCCATCGCACCCGACACGCAGATCAAGGTGCCGATGGTGATGTGGCTGTCGTCGGGCATGGCCGCCAGCCGCGGTATCGACATGGCCTGCCTGCGCGCCCGCTCACGGCAGGCGGCCAGCCACGACAACCTGTTCCATTCGGTGCTGGGGCTGCTCCAGGTGAGCACCCGCGAGTACGACCCGGGCAGGGACCTGTTCAAAGCCTGCACCTCACCCGTGTCCTGAGGTCTCTGCCTTGCTGGCGCGATGGCCCGCGCCGTTCGGCAGCGATGCGGCGGGACCAAAAGGAAAGGCCGCCCGGATTGCTCCGGGCGGCCCCCTGCCCACGTCTGACGAGGACGCGTGTTACTTGCCGGCGGCCGCAGTGCCACCGGTCAGGCCGCGCTTCTCCAGCAACGGCTCGATCTTGGGCTCGGCGCCGGTGAAGTCCTTGAACAGCTGCAGCGCGTCCTTCTTGCCGCCCTGCGACAGCAGGGTGGCGCGGAAGCGATCGCCGTTCTCGACCTTCAGGCCGCCGTTGTCCTTGATCCAGCGCACGGTGTTGGCGTCCAGCACCTCCGACCAGATGTAGGCGTAGTAGCCGGCCGCGTAGCCGCCCATGATGTGGCTGAAGTACGGGGTCTTGTAGCGCGGCGGCACGGCCTCGAAGTCGGTGCCGTTCTGCTTCAGCGCGGCGGCTTCGAACGCCATCACGTCCTTGGCCGCCGGGGCCTTGTCGGCGCCCATCTGGTGCCAGCGCTGGTCCAGCATGGCCGAACCCAGGTACTCGGTCGTGGCGAAGCCCTGGTTGAACTTCGACGCGGCCAGCACCTTGTCCAGCAGTGCCTGCGGCATCGCCTCGCCGGTCTGGTGGTGCTTGGCGTAGTTGGCCAGGATCTCCGGCCAGTCGGCCCACATCTCGTTGACCTGCGACGGGAACTCGACGAAGTCACGCGGCACGTTGGTGCCCGAGAAGTACGGGTACTTCACGTCCGAGAACATGCCGTGCAGTGCATGGCCGAACTCGTGGAACATGGTGGTGACTTCGTCCCAGGTCAGCAGCGTCGGCTTGCCGTCGCTGGGCTTGGGGATGTTCTGGTGGTTGGCGACCACCGGCTTGGTGCCGAACAGGCCGTTCTGGTCCACGTACGAGTTCATCCACGCGCCGCCACGCTTGGACGAGCGCGCGTACGGGTCGAACAGGAAGATCGCCAGCTGCTGGCCGTCCTTGTCGAACACGTCATAGACGGTGACGTCCGGATGGTAGGTCGGCAGGTCGGTGCGCTGCTTGAAGGTGATGCCGTACAGCTTGGTCGCGGCGAAGAACACGCCGTTTTCCAGCACGTTCTTCATCTCGAAGTACGGCTTGAGCTGCGACTCATCGAAGTTGTACTTGGCCTGGCGCACCTTCTCGCTGTAGTACGCCCAGTCCCACGGCTGCAGCTGGAAGGTCGGCTCGCCCTTGGCGGCCTGTTCCTTGTCGATCATGGCCTGCAGTTCGGCGGCCTCGACCTTGGCGTTGGCCACGGCGGCCGGGGCCAGCTTGCCCATCATGGCGTTGACGGCTTCCGGCGACTTGGCGGTCTCGTCCTCGAGCACGTAGGCGGCATAGTTCGGATAGCCCATCAGCGCGGCACGGTCGGCGCGCAGCTTGACCACCTGGGCCACGATCCCGGTGTTGTCGTACTGGTTGCCGCGGCTGCCACGGGCGACGGACGCCTTGTGCAGCTTCTCGCGCAGGGCGCGGTTGTGCAGGTAGGTCTCCGGCGGCTGGCCGGTGGTGTTCTGCAGCGCCAGCACGTACTTGCCTTCCAGCTTGCGCTCCTTGGCGGCATTGGCGGCGGCGGCAATGGCCTCGTCCGACAGGCCGGCAAGCTCGTCCTTCGTATCGACGATCACCGCCGAGTCGTTGACCTCGGCCAGCACGTTCTGGCTGAACTGCGTGCCCAGCTTGGCCAGCTCCGCGTTCATGTCCTTCAGCTTGGTCTTGTCCGCGTCGGACAAGTTGGCGCCGGCGCGGACGAAATCGGTGTAGTAACGCTCGACCAGACGCACGCCCTCGGCGTCCAGGCCCAGCGTGTCCTTCTTGTCATGCAGCGCCTTGATGCGCGCGAAGAGCTTGGGGTCCAGGCGGATGGCGTCGTTGTGCGCCGACATCTTCGGGGCGAACTCGGCCTGCAGCTTCTCGCGCTCCGGGTTGGTGTCGGCGCCGACCAGGTTGTAGAACACGTTGGCCGCGCGGGTCAGCAGGCGGCCCGACTTCTCCATCGCGATGATGGTGTTGTCGAAGGTGGGTTCCTCGCTGCTGTTGGCGATCGCCTGGATTTCCTGCAGGTGCTCGGCCATGCCGCGCTCGAAGGCCGGCGCGAAGTGCTCGTCCTTGATCTTGTCGAAATGCGGGTACTGCAGCGGCAGCGTGCTTTCGGCGAAGAACGGATTGGCGGTTTCCTGCTTCACGGCGGTCTCGGTGGCGGCGGGCTGGTCGGCGGACGGCTTGCACGCGGTGACGGCGACGGAGGTCAGGGCCACGGCGAGCGCAAGCGCGAGGGGATGCTTCATTGGATGGAGTCTCGACGGCGGAAACAGAAGCTCAAGCCTACCGGATGGGCAACCCCCGACGCCCGTGACGAAAGGCACAGGTTTCCGGTCGTTCAGTCGGGTTTCGGGCACATCGGGACGACGCGGAGGCTTAATCTGGCGGGGATTGCCTGGGTAGCCGGGCTGGTCCGGGCCGGCTCCGGCGCCTGAACACGGGCTCTTTAACGATGCTGTAACATCGCCATGCCTAGCGAATCGCCACGCGTCCGACCGGGGCGCCGGGCCGTCAAGGGACGGCTCCCTGTAGCCGCATGCCATTGCATCTCCCTCCGCATCCACGGACCACCACTGCGCGTGATGGTCCCCCAGCGAGATCGCCCATGACCCGTCTTCCCGATAGCCGCCTGTTCCGCCGCAGTGCCCTGGCCGCCGCCGTTGCCGTGCTCCTGCCGTTCCAGGCCTTGGCGCAGGCCCGCACCCAGCAGGACGCCACGACCGCCCCTCAGGTCGAAACCGACGCCAAGACCCTCGACGCGGTGCACGTGACGGCCTCGCGCAAGGTCGAGAACCTGCAGGACGTGCCGGTCTCGGTCACCCTGATCAGTGCCGAGGCGCTCGACGTGCTCGGCTCCGGCGGCACCGACGTGCGCTTCCTGTCCGGCCGCGTGCCCAGCCTCAACATCGAGTCCTCGTTTGGCCGGGCGTTCCCGCGCTTCTACATCCGTGGCTACGGCAACACCGACTTCCGCCTCAACACCTCGCAGCCGGTGTCGCTGGTGTATGACGACGTCGTGCAGGAGAACCCGATCCTGAAGGGGTTCCCGGTGTTCGACCTGGATCGCGTGGAAGTGTTGCGCGGTCCGCAGGGCTCGCTGTTCGGGCGCAACAGCCCCGCGGGCGTGGTCAAGTTCGAGTCGGTGCGTCCATCGCAGGAGTTCGGCGGTTACGGCAAGGTCGGCGTCGGCAGCGACAACATGTGGAACGTCGAGGGCGCCGTTGGCGGCGGCCTGACCGACCAGTGGTCGGCGCGTGCGTCGGCACTGTTCCAGCGTCGCGACGACTGGGTGGACAACACCTTTGCCGGCCCGAACGACGGGTTGGAAGGCTACGACGAATCCGCCATCCGCCTGCAGGCGCTGTACGAGGGCGAGGACTTCGAGGCCCTGTTCAACGCGCATGCGCGCCACCTGAACGGCACCGCGCGCCTGTTCCGCGCCAACATCATCAAGCATGGCAGCAACGACCTCGTCGATGGTTTCGACGAAGACAAGATCGCCGTCGATGGCCTCAACCACTCCGAGCTGGACAGCTTTGGCGCCAACGCGCGCCTGCGCTGGAACCTGGGCAACGGCTATACGCTGCACTCGATCACCGGCTACGAGACGCTCGACACCTACAGCCGTGGCGACATCGACGGCAGCGCGGGTCCATACTTCACCGCCGCGATCCCGTTCGCCTCGGAAACCGCCGACGGCATCCCGGACCACTCGCAGTGGACCCAGGAGTTCCGCATCGAGTCCAACTTCGATGGCGCGTGGAACTGGCAGGGTGGCCTGTTCTACTTCAACGAAGACTACGATGTCGAAAGCTTCAGCTATGACTCGCTGGCCGGTGGCGCGCAGGACGGCTACGAGCGCATCAACCAGACCAACGACGCCTGGGCGCTGTTCGGTGCGGTCACCTGGGCGGCGACCGACAAGCTGGAACTGCGCGCTGGCGCCCGCTACACGTGGGACAAGAAGGACCTGAGGGTCGAGGAATACTGGAACACCGGCTTCGCGCCCTGCATCGGCCCGAGCCTGGGCATCATTCCGGGTCCGGTGCGCTGCACCCTGGCCGACCTGGCTGCTGCCGAGCCCGACGGCGACCTGTCGGCCGACACCGAGGACAAGAAGTTCAGCTGGGATCTCTCGGCCACCTACGAGATCAATGACGACGTGAACCTGTACGGTCGCGTCGCCACCGGCTACCGCGGCAGCAGCATCCAGGCGGCGAGTGCGTTCAACTTCAAGTCCCTTGCCGAGCCGGAGACCGCCACCTCGTTCGAGGCTGGCGTGAAGGCGGACCTGTGGGGCAATCGCGCGCGCATCAACGCAGGCGTCTTCTATTACGAAGTGAAGGACCAGCAGCTCACCGCGGTGGGCGGCTCGTCCAATGCCAACATCCTGGTCAATGCCAAGAAGGCCACCGGCCAGGGTGTCGAGATGGACTTCCAGGCCTACCTGGCCGACAACGTGCTGTTCACGCTCGGCAGCGGCTACAACGACACCGAGATCAAGGATGCCGACTTGTCCGTGTCGGTCTGCGCCTCGTGCACCGTTACCGACCCACTGGACGGCAACGGCAAGGCGCTGATCGACGGCAACCCGCTGCCGCAGGCCCCGGAGTGGACCCACAACGTGACCCTGCGCTGGGGCATCCCGACCTCCAACGGCGGCGAGTTCTACGCATACACCGACTGGGTGTACCGCAGCGAGCTGAACTTCTTCCTGTACGAGTCCAAGGAGTTCACTGCCAAGTCGCTGGTCGAAGGTGGCCTGCGCGTGGGCTACACCTGGGGCTACGGCAAGTACGACGTGGCGCTGTACGGCCGCAACATCACCGATGAAGTGCAGGTGGTGGGCGCCATCGACTTCAACAACCTGACCGGCATGATCAACGAGCCGCGACTGTTTGGCCTGGAGTTCAAGGCCAACTTCTGAACCCGGCCACCGTCGACCGATGTTCGGCGCCAGCACGGCCCACCCGTGCTGGCGCCCTTGTTTTCGGATGCGTGTGAGGCGGTATGCTGGAGGCCCCAGTGGAGGCAGCGCCATGACGACCGCCTACGACTTCTCCGCCACCGACATCGACGGCCGGTCGCGCACGCTGGACGAATACCGCGGCAAGGTGCTGCTGGTGGTCAACGTGGCCTCCAAGTGCGGCTTCACCCCGCAATACGCGGGCCTGGAAAAGCTCTGGCGCGACTACGGCCCACGCGGCCTGGTGGTGCTGGGCTTCCCCTGTGACCAGTTCGGCCACCAGGAGCCGGGCAACGAGGCCGAGATCAAGGACTTCTGCTCGCTCACCTACGACGTCACGTTTCCGATGTACGCCAAGATCGACGTCAACGGCGACGCGGCGCATCCACTATGGAAGTGGCTGAAGGACGAGAAGGGCGGCTTCCTCGGCATCGATGCCATCAAGTGGAACTTCACCAAGTTCCTCGTCGGCCGAGACGGTCGCGTGCTCAAGCGCTTTGCACCCAACGAGAAACCCGAATCCCTGTCCGCCGACATCGAGGCGGCCCTGGCCTGATCGGAGGTGCTTCCGTGAATGACGTCCGGATGCCGTTCGAGGTGACCTTCCAGTTTTCCAGCACACGCCTGCGCGCCGAGATCAGCGGCGTGCACGACACCTGGGAGGTGATGCTCTCGCGCTGGATGGCCATTGCCGACGAGGCCCGGCGGTGCAGCCCGACGCAGTTGCTTGTGGTCGATCGCATGACCGGCGAAGCGATGTCCCCCGAGGATCGTCAACGCTTCATCGGCGCGCTGATCGGGCAGGGCCTGGAGGGCGTCCGCATCGCCTATGTCGAGGCGCACGACGACCGCATCTCCCTGGCCGAATCCATCGAGATCCTCGCGCGCGAGCGTGGCTATGCAGTCCGCGTGTTCGCCAGCGAGACGTCGGCCTCGGTCTGGCTGACCTACGGCGAGGATTAGTTACTTCTCGACGAAGGCGCGCTCGAACACATACTGGCCGGGCGTGCCGATGCGCGGCGCGGCGGTGAAGCCGCGGCTGTCGAGCAGTGCGCGGAAGTCGGCCAGCATCTGCGGGCTGCCGCAGATCATGGCGCGGTCGTGTTCGGCGTCGAGTGGCTCGATCCCCAGGTGCTCCATCATCCGCCCGTCGGCCATCAGGTCGGTCAGGCGGCCACGATGGTCGTGCCCGTCAAAGGTGAAGGGCTCGCGCGAGACCGCCGGGTAGTACCGCAGTTTGGCCGTAATGGTCTCGCCCAGGAACTCGTGGTGCGGCAGCTCGTTGACGATGTAGTCGCGGTACGCCAGGTCATCCGCACTGCGCACGCCGTGGCACAGGATGACCTTGTCGAAGCGCTCGTACGTTTCCGGATCCTTGATCACCGACAGCCATGGCGCAAAGCCCGTCCCGGTGCCAAGCAGGTACAGGTTGCGGCCCGGATGCAGGTCGGAGATCAGCAGCGTGCCGGTGGGCTTGCGGCCGATCAGGATCGTGTCGCCGGGCTTGATGTGCTGCAGCCGCGAGGTCAGCGGGCCGTCCTGCACCTTGATGCTGAAGAACTCCAGCTGCTCCTCCCAGTTGGCGCTGGCGATTGAGTATGCGCGCATCAGCGGCTTGCCCTCCGTTTCCAGTCCGATCATCACGAACTGCCCGTTGTCGAAACGGAAGCCGTCGTCGCGGGTGGTGGTGAAGCTGAAATAGGCGTCCGTCCAGTGGCGGACGTCCAGCACGGTCTCGGTGCCGAAGGCGGATGACATGGGCGGGGCAGGGGAGGACAGCGGATGACTGCCCATTTTACGCCAGCCGCCGCCGGGGTGCCTAACCGGTTCCCGCGGGCGGATCGCCTTGCGCGGTACCCGGATCGACGCCCGCCGTGGCGGCAGGCGCGGCTTCGTCCTGGCCAGGTTGCCCGCGGCGCGCAGCATCGGCACTTGCGTGCCCGTGATCCGTTGCAAGCGCCGGTCAGCGGTGGGTCAGGGCGCGCCTGCCACGCCGGGTGGCGTGATCTTCAGCAAGCGTCCATCGTCCTCGTCGGTCAACACATACAACAGGCCATCGGGCGTGGCGCGCACATCGCGGATGCGCTCCTCCAGCGACTCCAGCAATCGCTCCTCGCCGGTGATCCGCTCGCCGTCCAGCGATAGCCGGATCAGCGCACGGCCCGACAATGCCCCGAGGAACAGGCTCCCGTTCCACTTCGACGCAGGCTGGTTGACGTGGAAGGCCATGCCGGACAAGGCCGGTGACTTTTCCCACACGTGGTAGGGCTGCTCCATCCCGGTCGCGGCGGTGCCGACCGCCTCCGGAATCTTCAGTCCGGAATAGTTGATGCCGTGGGTGATGACCGGCCATCCGTAATTCCTCCCGGCTTCGGGCAGGTTGATCTCATCGCCGCCGCGCGGGCCATGCTCGCTTTGCCAGACCTTGCCGGTCCGCGGGTCGATGGCCATCCCCTGCATGTTGCGGTGGCCATAGCTCCAGATCTCCGGGCGCGCATCCTTGCGCCCCACGAACGGGTTGTCGGGGGGGATACTGCCGTCCAGGTTCAGTCGCACCAGTTTGCCCTGCAGCATGTCCAGCTTCTGCGCAGTGGGCCTGTCGTTGCGCTCGCCCTGGCTGATGAAGACATGGCCGTTGTCGTCGAAGACGATGCGGGAACCAAAATGGTTCGGCCCCTCCAGCTTCGGCATCTGGCGGTAGATCACGCGCACTTCGGTCAGCGCATCGCCCCGCAGCAGACCGGTGGCCACCGCGGTGCCGGCCGTACCGTCTTCACCGGGTTCGGCGTAACTCAGGTATATGCGCCCCGTGACGGAGTAGTCGGGCGCCAGCACCACGTCCAGCAGGCCACCCTGGCCGTGCGCATACACCGTGGGCACTCCGCTGATCGGTGCCGACACAGCGCCAGTCTCCGAAATCCGGCGCAGTTGGCCAGGTCGCTCGGTCACCAGGAAGCCGCCGTCCGGCAGCGGCGCAACCGCCCACGGGTGCACCAGGCCCCGTGCGATCTCAGTCACGCCGAACACTCCTGCGGTGCTCTCATATGAAGTGTGCGGCTGCGAAACTGGAGCCGGTCGGGCCACGGCTTCGGCGGATGCGTCCTGGCGGGCACCACACGCGACCAGCGGGGCCAGAAGCACCGCGCAAGCGGCAAAACGGGAAACGGCGAGGCGCATGGTGCGCTCCTGTCGGCGTTGGCCCAGCGGGGCGATGAACGATGGACCATCAGCATACCGTCCTGTCCCGCGCCGATGCGGTTGTCATGACCCCGGTCAAGGCAGCAGACGGGCAGGGCGATGAGCATGGCCCCGCACCGGCATGGCGCCGGCCCCCGACAGGAGACACGCATGCTTTTCGATATCGCCACCCTGAAAGATGACACCGCCGCCGGCACCGTCACCCAGGCCATCCTGGCCCGCGACCCCACGGCGGAAATCACGGTACAACTGGCCAACCGCCGGGTTCGGGTGGAAGGCCTGATGACCGAGCAGCAGGTATTGGACGCACTGCAGGGTGCAGGCCACTTCGCGAGCAAGGCCCCGCCACACAGCGGCGAAGGCAGCACCTGTTGCGGCGGTTGCGGCGGCTGAGGTGCGTCCGCCACACAGGCGCCGGTCCGGCATTCCGGAGGCCGGCAGCCGTGGCGCTCCCGGCGTAGCCTGCGGGCGGACACGCGCCGCCTGGTTGGCGAAACCGCCAACCAGGCGGCTCCGGGCCCGCCGACGCAACACCCTCGTCCACAGGACCAACGCCTGGCACCAGTGTGTTCCAAGGGGCCATGAACCCGCGAGGGGCCACGTTCGCTAAAATGGCTGCCCCACTGCCAGCCACAGCCCGCCGTGTCCTCATCCAGTTCCGCTTCCCGCAACCCCGCCGACTTCCCGCCCGTCTCGATCAAGCAGGAAGACCTGATCCAGTCCGTCGCCGACGCGCTGCAGTACATCTCGTACTACCACCCGGTTGATTACATCAGGAACCTCGCCGCCGCCTATGAGCGCGAGGAGTCCCCGGCGGCCAAGGACGCGATGGCGCAGATCCTGATCAACTCGCGCATGAGCGCCGAGGGCCATCGCCCGATCTGCCAGGACACCGGCATCGTCACCGTCTTCCTGGAAGTCGGCATGAACGTGCGCTGGGATGACGCCACCCTGGCGCTGGAAGACATGGTCCACGAAGGCGTGCGCCGCGCCTATGCCCACCCGGACAACAAACTGCGCGCTTCGGTGCTGGCCGACCCGGCCGGCAAGCGCACCAACACCAAGGACAACACCCCGGGCGTGGTCAACGTCAAGATCGTCCCCGGCAACACCGTTGACGTGATCGTCGCGGCCAAGGGCGGCGGTTCCGAAGCGAAGTCCAAGTTCGCCATGCTCAACCCGTCCGACTCCATCGTCGACTGGGTGCTCAAGACCGTGCCGACCATGGGCGCGGGCTGGTGCCCGCCGGGCATGCTGGGCATCGGCATCGGCGGCACCGCCGAGAAGGCGATGTTGCTGGCCAAGGAAGCGCTGATGGAGCCGATCGACATCACCGATCTGCAGCAGCGCGGTGCGTCGAACCGTGCCGAAGAGCTGCGTCTTGAACTGTACGAGAAGGTCAACGCGCTCGGCATTGGCGCGCAGGGCCTGGGCGGGCTGACCACCGTGCTCGACATCAAGGTCAAGGATTACCCGACCCACGCGGCCAACCTGCCGGTCGCGCTGATCCCCAACTGCGCCGCCACCCGCCACGCGCACTTCACCCTCGACGGCAGCGGCCCGGTGATGCTGGATCCGCCGTCGCTCGCCGACTGGCCGCAGCTGACCTACGACGCCTCCAAGGGCCGTCGCGTCAACCTCGACACGCTGACCCGGGAAGAGGTCGCCTCGTGGAAGCCCGGTGAGGTCCTGCTGCTCAACGGCAAGCTGCTCACCGGCCGCGACGCCGCGCACAAGCGCATGGTCGACATGCTCAACAAGGGCGAGCCGCTGCCGGTGGACCTCAAGGGCCGCTTCATCTACTACGTCGGCCCGGTCGATCCGGTGCGTGACGAAGTCGTCGGCCCCGCCGGTCCCACCACCGCCACGCGCATGGACAAGTTCACCGAGCAGGTCCTGGCGCAGACCGGCCTGATGGGCATGGTCGGCAAGGCCGAGCGCGGCCCCGCGGCCATCGAGGCGATCAGGAAACACCAGTCGGCCTACCTGATGGCCGTTGGCGGTGCCGCGTACCTGGTGTCGAAGGCGATCAAGGCCGCCAAGGTCGTCGGCTTCGCCGACCTGGGCATGGAGGCCATCTACGAGTTCGAAGTGCAGGACATGCCGGTCACCGTCGCGGTCGACTCGCAGGGCACCTCGGTGCACGAGACCGGGCCGAAGGAGTGGCAGGCGCGCATCGGCAAGATCCCGGTGGTCGTGGCCTGATCCTGCTGCACGAGCCAAATGCAAGGGCCGACAGGAATGTCGGCCCTTTTTTCGTGCGGCGAGTGATGAACGTCGGGGCGCGTGGTCATGGACTACGCGTGAAATGCAGCGTTTCCGCCACCTTTCGGCCATGATGGTGGTCGCTCAATACCACTCCAGCAACGATATCCCCAGCCCCACGTACGTGGCGCGGTGGTTGTAGTCGAGCAGGCTCTCGCCATACCCGTCGAACACCTGCACGTGGCCGCGGAACGATCGGGTGATCGGGAAGCCCCAGTCCAGTTGCACCGCACCAAGCGAGTGTCCGCCCGTGCGCAGCGAATGCCGGGCCATGACCGCGAACTCGTGTCCATTCCAGCGCCGCACCAGGGTTGCATCGGCGCGCCCGACGTAATCCTCGATGCCCGGGTTCTCGTCCTCGCGGGAGCCCTCGGGAATGCGCCACCACGGGCGGACGGTCAATGCCCAGTCATCGCGGTCCAGGCCGATGTTGAGGATCACCCGGTTCCAACTGCGCGATACCGGATCGGCGCGGCCATTGGACTGGTGGTTGATGCCCAGCGCCAGCATCCGCCCGCGCCATCCCAGCAACGAGTAGTTGTTGCGGAACACCAGCATCACTTCCGGCTCGTAGTTGGTTTCGCGGAAGGGCCGTGACTCATCGCCGTTGTAGACCTGCCACCGCGAGCTCTGTGTATAGGCCGTCCACAGGTCGCCGTTGTCACCGAACAGGTTCTCCGCGATCTTGGTCTTGAAGCTCAGCTGGAACTTCGCTTCGGTGTTGTCCAAGGGCAGTGGTTCGCCCGTGCCACCGCCCGTGTCCGATGCGGAGGGTTGGCGGTTGGGGTCGCTGGTCCAGAACACCGGGAGCAGATACACCGGCTTGTACGCGCGCAGGTTGAAGAGGCCAAGCTTGGAGCCCTTGGCCAGTTCCCAGCGGCCGTCCAGCATCGAGCCCATGCCCGCGTTGGCGATTCGCTGGTCGAAGACGGAGTCGTGCTCCGAACGGAACAGTTCGCCCAGCACGCGACGTGCCGCGGGCACGCCAGCCGCCTCGAGCTCCACACGGTCATACTCGGCGATGCGCTGCTTGGTCAGCAGCGCCTCGGCGGCGGCACGGTCGGCGGCCGTCGGGGTGGTCTGGCCACGGCCCACCGCGACGTCGTAGCACTTCAGCCGTTCTGCGTCCGACTGGATGGGGGCGCATGCCGCTGGCGACCGTTCGGGCACCGGTGTGACGGGGGATGGTTCGGCGGCAACGGCGACCGCGGGGGCCAGCAACATCGCGATGGCCAGGCTGCGGCCGCAAGGCCTCGTCGGCACGCGGAACCGGCGGGAAGTCAGGATCGATTCCACGCGACCCATGGCCTCAGGTCCACCAGGCAAACGCGAACAGTCCCAGCATCGCGAACGCCAGGCCGACCTTCAGCACCGTGCCCAACACGATGCCGAACCAGGTGCCGACACCCACCTTCGTGGCCTGTCCCAGGTCACGGCGCTGGATCAGTTCGCCAGCCAGGGCGCCCACGAACGGGCCCGCGAACAGGCCCAGTGGACCGAAGAATATGCCCACCAGGGTGCCCAGCACCGCACCGGCCAGCGCCAACCGGCTTGCGCCAACGCGCTTGGCGCCCATCGAGGCCGCCAGCAGGTCGATCCCGAGCGAAAGCAGGGTCAGGATGCCCAGCGCCACCAGCCATCCCCAGCCCACGTACTCGAAACCGCCGGCCCAGGCCGCCAGCACCATGCCCACGAACATCAGTGGTATTCCCGGCAGCGCGGGGAGCACCGTCCCGGCCAGCCCCACCAGCATCAGCAGCGCGGCCACCAGATAGAGAATCGTCTGCGTATCCAATCAGAACCCCCGGGTTTTCACGGTTTATGCCACTGGTCGAGGCGCGATTGCAATTTCATGGGGCGCGGGATACCGTGCGGGCGCTGTGTTTGCCAAGGGTCACCGTTAACCGTGGCCCGATGCGGTCGATCATTCCACATGCACGTCTGCCTGCACGTACGATCCGCTTCATCGTTGCACCTGGCGCCTCCTTGCAACCAGCACGTCACGAAAGGTGATGGACCAACCAACTCGTTTCAGGGAGCAAGTGAAAATGTCGAACCGTGAGCAAGGTACCGTCAAGTGGTTCAACGATGCCAAGGGCTTCGGCTTCATCAGCCGCGAGAATGGCGAAGACGTGTTCGTGCACTTCCGCGCCATCCAGTCCCAGGGCTTCAAGAGCCTGAAGGAAGGCCAGCCGGTCAGCTTCACCGTCGTCCAGGGCCAGAAGGGCCTGCAGGCCGACGCCGTGCAGCCGCTGTAACGGCAGCCGCCGTAACGCGGATGCAATACGGGGACGTCGCCACCGTTGGCGACGCCCCCGTCACTGGAACCCGGCCACGGCCGGGTTTTTTCATTGCGGCGGCGTTGCTGCGCGCGGGCGCTCAGCGCGACCAGGCGCGTCCGTTGTACACGCGCACGTAACCACCTTCGCGGATCCCGGAGATGTCATTCTGGGTGACCACGGTGGTGCGCCCATCGTTCATGCGCACGTACACGTTGTACCGGTCACCCCCTGTCCGGTTCTGGATGGCGTTGCCGGCCACGGCTCCGGCCACCGCGCCGGCCACCGTAGCGGTGTTGCGGCGCCCCTTGCTTTCATCGTCGGCCAGTTCGCGCCCTGCGGCAGCGCCCACCAGGCCGCCCAGCACCGCGCCGGTGGCATTGGGGGCACCGCCGCCGGAGATGCGCTCGATGCGCGTCACGGTGCCGCAGTCGTAGCAATCGGCGGTGCTGCCGCCATAGTACGGGTCGCGGCTGCTGTAGACGGGTGACGTGGCGCAGCCGGCGAGCGCCGTGGCCGCGACGGCTGCCAGTACTGCCAACCTGGGATTGATCGTGTTCATCGCACACTCCTTCGCTGGGGCTCGGTCACGGCGTACGCCGTGCAGCCCAAACCTAGGCCAAGGGCGGTGAATACCACCTCAATTGCCGCGGCACGGCCACTCGCGGTTCAGCAAGCGGCCTTGCGCCCCGGTTCAGCCACGGAAATCCTGGTGGCAAGCCTTGCAGGCGCCGCCCACGTCCTTCATCAGCGTCTGCACGCCAGCACAGTTGAGCGGCGGCGAGGCCAGCGCGCCATCCAGCGTGGCGCGCATCCTGCTGGCGGCATCGCCAAAGCGTGCATCGTCGCGCAGGTCAGGGAATGCCGGCTCCAGGTCGTTGGCCAGCGTCCGCAGCGACTGCACGTGGGGCAGGGTGTCGGTGGGGCCGCACCGGTTCTGGTCCACGCTCCCCTTCAGCTGGCCCATGTGCCACTGCTGCACGTGCATCACCGCTTCGGGGAAATGGTCCTTGCGCGCATCCAGGGCCCGCAGCGCCATCACCGTGGCCACGACACCCAGCACCAGGCCCAGCAGGAACAGGAACAGGTATCGAGAGCCGTGGCCGGTCTTGGCGGGAGTGGCAGGGGTGGCGGGCATGGGGTCCGGGGTGCTCATCGGTCAACGCTCCTTGGTCGAAGTTGCCCGGACGATAACACGCACCCACCGGGGCCACGCCGCTTGCCCGCTACACTATGCACCATGAGCAAACCTGCCCTTGATCCGGTCTGGACCGACCGTTTTTCCGGCGTCGATCGCCTGTATGGCGTCGGTACGCTGGCGCATTTTGCCGCCGCCCGCGTGGCGGTGGTCGGGATGGGCGGCGTCGGGTCATGGGTGGTCGAGGCCCTGGCCCGCACGGGCATCGGCCACCTGACCCTGATCGATGCCGATGACATCTGCGTGTCCAACACCAACCGCCAGTTGCCCGCGCATGCGGGGCAGTTCGGGCGGGCCAAGGTGGAGGCGATGGCCGAGCGCTGCCGTGCCATCAACCCGCACATCGACGTGGTGCCGGTGGCCAGTTTCCTGACCGCGTCCAACCAGGCCGAGTTGCTGGACCAGGGATTCGACCTGGTCATCGATGCCTGCGACAGCTTCCGCAGCAAGGTCGAGTTGATCGCCTGGTGCCGTCGGCGCAAGTTGCCGGTGATCGTGGTGGGCGCCGCCGGTGGCCGCACCGACCCCACGCTGGTGCGCGTGCGTGACCTGTCGCGCACCGAGCACGATGCGATGCTGGCGCTGATCCGCAAGAAGCTGCGCGCCGAGTTCAATTTCCCAAAGAACAAGGACCGCTACTTCGGCGTCTCGGCCATCTACTCGCTGGAGAACGTGCGTTACCCGCAGGCCGATGGCACCGTGTGCGGCCTGCGCCCGCAGGTGGCGGGCGATGCGGCGCTCAAGCTGGACTGCGGTGCCGGACTAGGTGCGGCGACGCACATCACCGGCGCGTTTGCCTTCGCGGCGGTGGGGCGGGCCTTGGAAATCCTTCTCAAAGGGCGCGCCAAGGCCGCATGACCTCCCACGCCATCGGCACGACCACGACCCGTTGGGTGGCGGGGGGCGGTATCAAACGGCCGGGGGCAATCCGAACAGCCGTTCCGCGTTGCGGCTGGTGGCAGTCGCCAGCGCTTCCGGTGACTCACCCCTGAGGGCCGCGGTCACCTCCAGGATGGTGGACAGCCGCGCCGGCTCATTGCGCATTCCGCGGACGCCCGCGTCCGGCTGGTCCGGTGCATCGGTCTCCAGCATCAGCATCTCGATGGGTAGCGTCGCGACCAGCGTGCGCAGGCGGTTCGCACGCTCGTAGGTTACCGGTCCGCCCAGGCTGACCAGGAATCCCAGTGCGTGCAGCCGCTCGGCCTGGTCGCGACTGCCGGGAAAACTGTGCACCACCCCGCGCAGTGGGCCGAACCGGCGAATGGCCGCGATCACCTGGTCCACGGCACGGCGCGCATGCACGATCACCGGCAGATCGAAGTCGCGGGCCAGCCGCAACTGCTGCTCGAAGTACATCGATTGCGTATCCGGGTCCAAGCCCTCGACGAAGAAGTCCAGGCCGCATTCGCCCACGGCAACCGGGCGCTCGCGCTCGATCCATTCCCGGAGTTCAACCAGATGCTCCGGCCGGTGCACCGGCAGGTACATCGGGTGCAGGCCGTAGGCCGGAAAAAGCCCGTCATGGTTGCGGCAGATATCCCGCAACTTCGGCCATGCCGCGGCTTCCACGGCAGGCAGGACCTGACGGGTAACGCCTGCAGCGCGCGCGCGCGCGATCACCGCCTCCCGGTCTGCGTCGAACTCGGGTGCATCCAGGTGGCAGTGTGTGTCGACCAGCATGCCGCGTCAGCGCTGCGGTGTGTTCGCCCGGGTGTCGCCGGTGCCTTTGCGGTCTTTCCAGTTGGCCAGCAGCAGCGTGCCCAGGCCCAGCAGGATCTCGTCGATGAAGGGCACTGCGTCGGGCAGCACCATGGACCGACCAGAGTTCCATAGACACTCAGTCGCCGCTCTGCGCGTAGCGCTTTTCGAACTCTACCGGTGACATGCCGCCAGCGGAACCATGCCGGCGAATCGGGTTGTAGAACATCTCGATGTAGTCGAACACGTCCGAAGCAGCAGTGGCTCGCGTCGGGTAGATCTGCCGCTTGATCCGCTCCTTCTTCAGGACGCTGAAGAAACTCTCGGCCACGGCGTTGTCGTGGCAGTTCCCGCGACGGCTCATGCTCGGCACCATCCGGTGCGCCTTCAGGAACGACTGCCAGTCGTTGCTGGTGAACTGGCAGCCCT
>NZ_VLKP01000005.1 GCF_007830115.1 Aerolutibacter ruishenii
GAGAGGGCGCATTCGACGCGCCTGCGTCAGCTCGACGCCGAACTCGTTGAGGTGCGGACATCCGCGGCGCAGCTGGCGCGGGATCTGTCGGCAGAACGGGCGCGACGAGAGACGCTGGAGGCGCAGCAGGCCGAGCTTCGGCGCAGTTTGGAGTCAGCGCTCGCACCGGCGCCGATCGCAAAACGCGCACGAGCGCGAACAAGCACGAACCCCCGCCCGGGCCGGACCGCGAAGCCTGCAGGAGCCAAAACCTCTAAGTAATACTGAGGGGCATGACGTCGACCGCCGAGCTCCAACGCCTGATTTCCCTGTCGGTAGCCGATCCGCGGCATGAGCCGGATTTCCTGCGCGCGCTGCTGACAGCTCGGCTCTACGTGCATCTGCCGCTCAAGCCCTCATCGCGTGCACTGCAGCTCGTGTGCTTCACCCGGCCGGATGGACTCACGGTGATCCCGGTGTTCACCGACGAAGGCAAGGCGGCGGTCGCGGCCCGAGGCGCGGTCCGCGTGGGCCAGGTGCGAGGCTGGGATCTTTTCATGAGCGCGCCCGGCGCGACGTTCATGCTCGACCCGAACGATGTCTCGACCACCCTCTACCCGGAGGAGATCCTGGCGCTGCTGTCGGATGGCAGCGCCGCCATGGCGCCGACGTCCGTTCCCGATGCGCCTGTCGACGTCTCGCCGGCGCTCCCCGAGGATGCCTGGATCGGGCAACTGGTCGTCGAGGCCGTCAGGCCCATCGAGGCCGCCGAGGCCGTGCACCTCGTGCACGCACACGTGGCCGGCTCCGTGGAGCCGACGGGCCTGCTGGCGGTGGTCGCCGTGCCGCACGCGTTCGCCGAGCGCGTGGCGCGGGCGGTGGCGCTGGCACTGCAAACCAATGACCGCGAGCCGCGCCTGCCGATCGACCTGAGCAGCTACGAGCCGGCCGAGCCGCCGGATTGGGTCGCAATGCCGGAATTCCCGCCGGTTTGGGTTCGCCGCCCGACGGTCTCGCATTGATATGGATGGAGCCGATGGGACCGCGAGTGAGGTTGCGCCCGGGGAAGTACTCGCCAAGGCCGTGGGCCGCGCCGCCGCCTGGCTGGGCCTGAGCGACCAGGAACTGCTCCAAGCGCTCGAGCTGCAGGCGCCGTCCGGCGAGCTCGAGGCTGGGTCGACGGCCTGGCATAGCGCGCTGAGCCTGATCCATCTCGCGTACCGGTTGGAGCATCTGGCCGGAGATCAACACGGGGCGCAGCAGTGGCTACGCGGGTCCAATGTCGGGCTCGGCCGGCCACCGATCGAGCGACTGGTGGAGCCCGGCGGCGCGTCGGCCCTTCTCGACTACACCCACACCTTCTACCGGTGAGGCCGTGCTCCTGTTCGTCGATCTCGACAGCACGGGCGAACCCGGTGAAGCAGGCCGAGAGGGGGCGTCGGCGCGTCTACGTACCCTGCTGGAGGGGCTGGGTCCGTATGCGGAGCTGGTGGAGGTGGTGGTCAGCTCGCCGTGGGCTCGCGCGCACCGGCTCGAGGATCTCTGGGCGGCGCATGGGCTCGATTTGCCGACCCAGGTCGTCGGGAACCTCTGGGACGACGTGCCGCCCCTGAGCTTGTCGCGGTACGAACACATCATCTACTGGCTCACCCGGCGGCACGTCTGGAGGCTGCCCAGCTGGCTTGCCGTCCTGCCCAGTGAAGAGGAGTGGCCCGCGGACCAGCACAGGAGACTCATTCAATGGTCGGATTCGCGGGACGCGGCCGCGACCTCCCATGCGTTGCGGGCTCAACTGGAGCGCTACTACTGGGCGGACCTCTGGTGGGGCGACGGGCCACCGCCCGACGCCGCGGCCCGCTGGCGTGCGCACGCGCTCATGGTGGCCTGGAGCCTGCCGCGGCGCCGCTGGCCGCACGTCCTTGGCCACACGACCCCGGAGTTCGAAGTGCGACTGGACCTGCTACTCAAAGTCCATGCCGGCGCCCAGCGCTACGTGCGCGCTGGGGTCTGGTATCCGCACTGGGTGCATCTGCCGAGAGCAGAGCTCGGCAGGAGGAGGCCGATCGAGCTCATCGAGGCGTCAGGGGTCCAAGGGATCGAGCAGGTGCTGGCCTACGTCTGGCAACCAGAACCGGCAACGGTGTCTTTGCCGCAAGGCGTCGCAAGCGCGGGTCTGGTCCGCCCATCGAACTACTGATCCGGCGGGGTGGCGTGGTCAGCAGCTGCCGTAACCATGCCCGACCGCAATGAGCTCAACATCCACTGAGCGATGAGTAGCGCCTGCAGGTCGCCGCGACAGGCTGCATCTACTGCCGACATAAGGGTGTTCCGGTACTCGTCCATGAGCGCGTGCTCCAGCTAGGGTGGCGCCAGATCTAATCTGGCCGGCGGCACACAGCATGAGCGGATCACAAAGCTATTGCCGTCGGATTGCGCCGCGAAACCTGTAGGAGACTTCTGAATTGCTGCGGCGCAGCGAAACCGGCCTAAGCGTTTGATACAGAACGCTAAAACCGCGTTTGTGCACTGTTTTTACACGTATCTCGGCTGACCCCCCATCGTCGCGTCTCCACAACTTCGCATAATGCCTATTATGTTAAAGAAGACGGTAATTGCGCCTGAACGAATCCGCCGACCCCGACAAGCGGCCGCCGCACCGGGTGCAACCGGTTCCGCCGATACCCTTCCGGGTTCATCGATTGCCAGCGCCACGCATCACGACACATCGCGTCCAGGTCCAGCCGGCTGCGCCAGCCCAGCAGTCGCCGTGCCATCGACGGGTCCGCATAGACCTCGGCCACATCCCCCGGGCGACGCGCGACGATCTCGAACGGAACGCTGCGACCCGACGCGTTCTCGAACGCTCGCACCAATTCCAGGACGCTGATTCCGTTCCCGGTACCCAGGTTGACGGTCAGGTTACCGTCGTGCGACGCGAGGTACTCAAGTGCGTCGGTATGGGCTTCGGCCAGGTCGGTGACGTGGAGATAGTCACGCACACCCGTTCCGTCAGGCGTCGGATAGTCACCGCCAAAGACATTGAGCTTGCGGCGTCGCCCGACTGCAACCTGGCAGATGAACGGCATCAGGTTGTTCGGGACGCCGGTCGGGTCTTCCCCGATGAGCCCGGAGGGGTGCGCCCCCACCGGGTTGAAATAGCGCAGGTTGGCCACCCGGAACGCACCGTTGGCCCGGCACAGGTCGCTGGCCAGTTGCTCGACTACCAGTTTGGTGCGGCCATAAGGATTGGTGACCTCCACCCGGGCTTCCTCGGTGATCGGCACGGCCTCCGGATTGCCGTAGACCGTTGCCGATGAGCTGAACACCAGGCGCCGCACGCCGGCGTGTTCCATGGCCTGCAGCAGGTTGATCGTGCCGCTGATGTTGTTGTGAAAGTAGTCCAGCGGCCGGGCGCAGGACTCCCCCACGGCCTTGAGCGCCGCGAAATGCACGACCGCGTCGAACCTGTAGCGTGAAAACAGGCGGGCCAGGGGTGCCTTCGTGCGGAGGTCGACCCGTTCACATGCCATCGGCACCCCGGTGATGCGTTCGAGCCTCGGCAATACCTGCGGTGAGCTGTTGGAGAAGTTGTCCGCGATGACCACACGGTGGCCCCGCTCCGCCAGCGCTACACAGGTATGGCTGCCGATATAGCCGGCCCCGCCACAAACGAGAATGCACATTGAAGATTGACCGGCCATCGACTTCCGCTATCACTTGCCAGATGCCTAGAAACTAACGCAAACGGGCGGTCCTGGCGTCCATGAGTTCGCCGGGCGTCCTTCGCCTTTGCTGCCGGGATCGCCTTTCTGGGGCTCGCCCCCCCACGGCCAACTGACTGGCCCATCGCCTGCCGGCCACATTCCATTCGCCCGCTGGTAAAGTAGTGGCGTCATGCCGCGCCTGATCGCACACCTGTTGCTGGCGATGTGCCTGATCCTTAACGGGATCGGGTCGGTTGCGCTTGCGGCTGTCGCGCCGTTGACCCATGGCAACGTTCCCATGCAGTCCGACGCCTTGATGGCGGATGGTGGCAGCTCCTGCCACGAGACGGCGGCAAACGCATCCAGCCAGGCCGCCCCGGCTCCGTCGGTGCCAGCTCCGGTCGAGACTGGCTGCTGCGAGGACCCTGCCCAATCCTGCGACATGGCGGCCTGTGCCGGCGTCTGTTCACAGTATCTGATGGCCGTGTGGCCGGTCCCGCAGGGCGTCGGCGGCGAGGACCTGGGTGCCCATTACCGGGCCGCGAATCTACCCAGTCGCGACGATCCGTCGCTTCGGCAGCCGGTCAGACCTCCCATCGCCTGAACCGGCGACACGCGCCTTTCGGGCCACCGAAGCCACGTAGCATTCAGGCTTGAATCCAGCGCCTCCATGGGCACCCGCCACGTCGGGTTTTCGCCCCGTCCGTATCCTGTGCGGAGTCAAAATGTCTTTTCGTGATTCCTCTGCTGGCGGCGCCAACCTGGCGCGTCGCCGTTTCGTCACCGGTCTTGCCGTCGGTGGCGTTGCCTCGCTGGGCGGCCTTGCACGTTGGCCGGCATTTGCCGCGCAACCGCAGGCTGCCACCGCGAGCCCCGAACTGCGGGGCACCGAGTTCGATCTATCCATCGGCCGATCGCCGGTCAATTTCACCGGGCGAGCGCGGATGGCGACCACCGTCAACGGTTCGTTGCCAGCGCCGGTCCTGCGCTGGCGCGAGGGCGATACCGTGACCCTGCGCGTGGCCAACCACCTGCGCGACGCGTATTCCTCGATCCATTGGCACGGCATCATCCTGCCGGCGAACATGGACGGCGTGCCTGGCCTGAGTTTCGACGGTATTCCACCGGGCGAAACCTACACCTACCGCTTCCAGCTCAACCAGGCCGGCACGTACTGGTACCACAGCCACTCGATGCTGCAGGAGCAGGAGGGGTTGTATGGCGCGATCATCGTGGATCCGCGTGAACCCGCGCCCTACCACTACGACCGCGAGCACGTGGTGCTGCTGTCGGACTGGACCGACATGGACCCGGGTGCCCTCTTCCGCCGCATGAAGAAGATGGCCGAGTACGACAACTACTACAAGCGCACCGTCGGCGATTTCATGCGCGACGTGCGTGACGATGGCCTGTCCGCCACGCTGCAGGACCGCGGCATGTGGGGGCGGATGCGGATGACGCCCACCGACATCTCCGACGTCAACGCGCACACCTATACCTACCTGGTGAATGGCGCTGCGCCGGCGGGTAACTGGACCGGCCTGTTCAAGCCGGGTGAGAAGGTGTTGTTGCGCTTCATCAACGGCGCGGCGATGACCTACTTCGACGTGCGCATCCCCGGGTTGAAGATGACCGTCGTGGCCGCCGATGGCCAGTACATCCACCCCGTGACCGTGGATGAGTTCCGCATCGCCGTGGCGGAAACCTTTGACGTGCTGGTGGAGCCGGCTGGGCAGGAGGCCTTCAGCATCTTCGCCCAGGACATGGGGCGCACCGGCTACGCCCGCGGCACGCTCGCGGTTCGCCATGGCCTTGAAGCGCCGTTGCCGAATCTCGATCCCCGCCCGCTGCTGACCATGGACGACATGGGGCACGGTAGCCATGGCGCGCACGGCAAGGCAGGCATGGAAGGCGGTTGCGGCGCGGCGATGGGCATGGGCGCTGCATCCACGATGAAAGGAATGGAAGGTGGTTGCGGCGCGGCAATGATGGGTAGCACGATGCAGGATGCGCACGCAGGGCATGGCGCCGGCGCCCCTTCAAACGGCATGGTGCGGCACCCTGCCAGCGAGCACGGCAACCCGCTCGTTGACATGCAGAGCATGGCGGTTGCGCCGAAACTTGATGATCCGGGCATAGGTCTGCGCAACAACGGCCGCAAGGTGCTGACCTACGCGGACATGCGCAGCCTGTTCGATGACCCTGATGGCCGTGAGCCGGGCCGCGAAATCGAACTGCACCTCACCGGCCACATGGAGAAGTTCGCGTGGTCGTTCAATGGGCAGAAGTTCATGGATGCCGAGCCATTGCGCCTCAATTACGGCGAGCGGATGCGCATCGTGCTGGTCAACGACACCATGATGACCCACCCCATCCACCTGCATGGGCTGTGGAGTGACCTGGAAAACGAACAGGGTGAATTCCACCTGCGCAAGCACACGGTGGACATTCCGCCGGGTACTCGGCGCAGTTACCGCGTGCGCGCCGACGCACTCGGCCGCTGGGCCTACCATTGCCACCTGCTGATGCACATGGAAGCCGGGATGATGCGCGAAGTGCGCGTGGAGGAACGCGCATGAGCCGCTCCCCTGCCCTCACGTTGCTGGCCCTTTCGGTTGCTACGCTGCTGCCGTCGGCGGCGCTCGCGCAGCATCATGCCGGACATCATGGACACGCGACCGCGCAATCCGCGCAGGAGGATGGCGAACAGGATCCGCACGCGATGCAAGCGCGGCCGACGCCTGTTCCAAAGGCAGAGGATCCGCATGCGGGCCATGCCCGTCATGAAGCCAGCCAGCCGGTGGAAGACGCGCATGGTTCGCACGCGCAGGACGAGCATGCAGGGCATATGGCCCATGCCGCCGCGCCTGACATGCCACGCACGCCGATCCCCCCCGTGAACGATGCCGATCGCGCCGCCGCGTTCCCCACCCTGCACCAGCACATGGAGCACGCATCGGACTTCAACTGGTACGTGAACTTCAACCGGCTGGAAGCCTGGGATGCCGATGAGGGACGCGGCGAAGCCTGGGAGGCCACCGCCTGGTTCGGCAGCGACCTCAACCGTCTATGGCTACGCAGCGAAGGCGAACGCACGGATGGCCGCACCGAAGCCGCCGACATCGAGGTGCTTTACGGCCGCAGTGTCTCGGCGTGGTGGGACGTGGTCGGCGGCGTCCGCCAGGAAACCCGGCCGGGGCCGTCACGCAGTTGGGCGGCCCTGGGCGTGCAGGGACTGGCTCCGTACAAGTTCGAGGTCCAGGCCACGGCGTACGTGGGCGATGGGGGCCGTGTCGAGGCCAACGTCGAGGCCGAGTACGAGCTGCTGCTGACCAACCGGCTGATCCTGCAGCCGCTGCTGGAACTCGACTTCGCAGCGAAGAACGATGAACCGCGCGGCGTCGGCAGCGGTCTGTCGAAGGCAGAGGCCGGCCTGCGCCTGCGCTATGAATTCACCCGTCGCTTTGCGCCGTACATCGGCGTGGTGCACGAACGCGCCTTTGGCCGCACCGCGGACCTGCGCGAGGCGGACGGCGAACATGTCAATGACACCCGGTTCGTCGCCGGTGTCCGTCTATGGTTCTGAGGAGATGAACATGCACAAGCAGAATCTGCGCCTTTCCCTGGTGGTCGCGCTGGTCGCCGGACTTGGTCTGGCCGCGTGCGGCGGCGCTTCGTCGTCCCAGGCGGCAACGGCAGGGTCCGCCGTCGTGCCGAAGGCATCCGAGGCGTCCGCGTCCGTGGCGGCACCGTCGGCACCTGCCACGTCGACCACCGGCGTTTCCGGCTCGGACGATGCGGCATCCGTTGCCGCTGGCGTAGCGGAAGCCGCGCCGTCCAGGTCCTCGGCGGCGAAGGACGCGGTGGTCGCCCCCCTGCCCCTGCTGGTGGTCACCAAATCCCCCACCTGCGGTTGCTGCCACCTGTGGGTGGAGCACATGCAGAAGGCGGGCTTCCGGGTGGAGGTCCATGACGTGGCGGACATCAACCTGGTCAAGGAGCGCGTCGCCGTGCCCTACGGCAAGGGTTCGTGCCATACGGCCGAAGTGGGCGGCTATTTCGTCGAAGGCCACGTGCCTGCGGAGGACGTGAAGCGCCTACTCGCCGAGAAGCCCGACGCCAAGGGTCTTGCCGTTCCGGGCATGCCTGCCGGCTCGCCGGGCATGGAGCTGCCGGACGGCCGCGTCCAGCCCTACGTGGTCGAGCTTGTCGCGCGCGACGGTTCAACCTCGCCGTTTGCCCAGCACGGGCAGTGACGGGTCCGCGAGGCCCGGCGCCGCGAACAGTCTGTTCCGGTGCGGAGCCTCGCATAAGACTTGACTCTGGACTATGGTCAAGGCTCGACACTTGGCCATACCCCGCCATCGGATCGCCTGCCATGCAGATCGGTCAACTCGCAAGACGGACCGGTGTCCCCATCGACACCATCCGCTACTACGAAAATCACGACATCCTTCCCGCGCCGTCGCGGCAGGCCTCGGGCTACCGCGCCTACGATGACGATGACATCGCCCGCCTGAACTTCGTCCGCCGGGCGAAGGGCCTTGGATTCACCCTTCGGGAGATCCGCGAATTGCTGGAGCTCTCCGGTCGAACGGGCGAGGACATGGCCGCAGTGCGGGCCGCGGCAACGGTCAAGCTGGCCGACGTGGACCACAAGCTCGAAGAACTCACCCGTGTCCGTGATGGCCTGCGCCAGTTGATTGCGGCCTGCCCCGGTCACGGCAACCTGAGCGCCTGCCCCATCCTGGCGGCGCTGTCCACGGAGGACGCATGAACCATCCACACGACCACAACAAGCACGATGATCACGAGCACGGCGCCAGCAAGCACGACGCCATCGAGCACGATCATCACAAGCAAGAGGCAGCCCCCGTGGACACGCATAGTTGCTGCGCCCACAAAGCCGCGCCTGCGGACGGCACCGTCATCGACCCCGTATGCGGGATGACGGTGGACCCGGCCAAGACCGAACACCACGCCGAACACGACGGCAAGGCGTACCACTTCTGCTCGGGGCGGTGCCGCGAGAAGTTCATCGCCAACCCGATGCAGTACCTGGGGCCGAAACCCGCCACGCCCGAAGTCGCCGCGCCCGCGGGCACGATGTACACCTGCCCGATGCACCCGGAAATCCGCCAGGACCATCCCGGCACCTGCCCGATCTGCGGCATGGCGCTGGAACCGGAAATGCCCAGCCTGGACGAGGAGGAAAACCCGGAGCTGGTCGATTTCAGTCGCCGCTTCTGGTGGACGCTGCCGCTGACACTGATCGTGCTGGTGCTGGCGATGTTCGGCCACCGTCTCGATGCCTGGTTGTCGGCCGAGGCGCGCACGTGGCTGGAGCTGGTGCTCACCGCACCGGTGGTGCTGTGGGCCGGTTGGCCGTTCTTCGAGCGCTGCGTGCAGTCCATCCGCAACCGCAGCCCCAACATGTGGACGCTGATCGGCATCGGCGTAGGCTCGGCTTTTGTCTACAGTGTCGTGGCTACCGTCGCGCCGGACATCTTCCCTGCGTCGTTCCATGAGCACGGCCGGGTTGGCGTGTACTTCGAGGCGGCGGCGGTGATCATCTCGCTGACCCTGCTGGGCCAGTTGCTGGAGCTTCGTGCGCGATCCAAGACCGGTGCCGCCATCCGCGCGCTGCTGGGACTTGCGCCCAAGACCGCGCGCCGCCTGCGCGACGATGGCACCGAAGAGGACATCGACCTCAGCCACGTGCACGTGGGCGATCGCCTGCGCGTGCGCCCCGGCGAAAAGGTGCCCGTGGACGGCAAGGTGCTGGAAGGCCATTCCAATGTCGATGAGTCGATGCTCACCGGCGAGCCGATCCCGGTGGAGAAGGCGGTGGGTGCCACGGTGATCGGCGCCACCCTCAATGGCACCGGCAGCCTGGTCATCCGCGCGGAGAAAGTGGGCTCGGAAACCGTGCTGGCCCAGATCGTGCAACTGGTGGCGCAGGCGCAGCGCTCGCGTGCCCCCATGCAGCGCATGGCGGACAAGGTCGCCTACTGGTTCGTGCTGGCCGTGCTGACCGTGGCCGTGGCGACGTTCTTTGTCTGGGGGCTGTTCGGGCCCGAGCCGTCGTGGACCTATGCCGTGCTCAACGCGGTGTCCGTGCTGATCATCGCCTGTCCCTGTGCGCTGGGCTTGGCCACGCCGATGTCGATCATGGTGGCTACCGGCCGCGCGGCGCAGGCCGGCGTGCTGTTCCGTGATGCCGAGGCGATCGAGAATTTCCGCAAGATCGACACCCTGATCGTCGACAAGACCGGCACTCTGACCGAAGGCAAGCCCGCGTTCCGGCAGGCGGTTGGCGTCGGCGGCTATTCGGAACGGGACGTGCTGCAACTGGCGGCCAGCCTGGACCAGGTCAGCGAGCACCCGTTGGCCGATGCCATCGTCGCCGAAGCGCGACGTCGCAACCTCGTGTTGCAGACGCCGGAACGGTTCGAGTCCTCCACCGGCATCGGCGTGCGCGGCGTGGTGGACGGGCGCAACCTCGCCATCGGCAACACTGAACTGATGCGCGAACAGGGCGTGGACACCGAACCCTTGCACGAACAGGCCGATGCGCTGCGCCGCGATGGCGCCAGCGTGATGTTCCTGGCCGTTGACGGCGCGTTGGCCGGCCTGGTGGCCGTGGCCGACCCCATCAAGGCGTCCACCCCCGAGGCGATCAAGGCGCTGCACGCCGCCGGCCTGCGCATCGTCATGGCCACCGGCGATGGCGTGGCCACGGCGAACGCCGTCGCACGCCAGCTGGGTATCGACGAAGTGCATGGCGAGGTGCGTCCGCAGGACAAGGTGGCATTGGTGCAGCGACTCAAGGCCGAGGGGCACAAGGTGGCCATGGCCGGCGACGGCATCAACGATGCGCCTGCCCTGGCCGGCGCCGACATCGGCGTGGCCATGGGCACCGGCACGGACGTGGCCATGTCCAGTGCACAGGTGACGCTGGTCAAGGGCGACCTGCGTGGCATCGTCCGCGCGCGGAAGCTGTCGGAAGCCACCGTGGCCAACATGAAGCAGAACCTGGCCTTTGCATTCCTCTACAACGCATTGGGCGTGCCGATTGCCGCCGGCGTGCTGTACCCGGTGTTTGGCGTACTGCTCAGTCCGATGATCGCCGCACTGGCGATGAGCCTGAGTTCGGTGTCGGTGGTGGGCAATGCGCTGCGGCTTGGGCGGGCCCGTATTGATTGAGAGTCCCTTCACCGGGGCGTCCGTGGCGCCCCGGTTCTCCCGTTGTGGATCACGTCGGCGCACCAGATGACAAATGGGCATGCGAGCCGGGAAGCAGAGACGCTGGATTGATCCAGATCAAGGTTGACGCCCTGTTCGGGCGTAGGATCGCGATGAGATGAAACGCTTCCGCCGTCGCCGCCCGCTGCATGTCCGCATCGCGATCTTCGCGATGTTGGCATTGTTGTGGTCGCAGGTGGTATTGGCCGGACATCCTGCCTGCTCGATGGGCTTCATGGCATTGGCGCAGATCGATGCCGTGTCGGCCCAGATGGGCGAAAGCGGCTCGCACGATTGCCATGACGAGTCCGGCCCACAGGCCGATCCGGCCTGCCCCACCCACTGTGGCCAGGCCACGCTCAGCAGCGACATCGCGCGCGTTCCGGACCTGCCGCCGCTGCCGGCGGCCATCCCGGCGGCATTGGCGACGTTTGTCATTCTGCCGGCGTCCCCGATCCGCCACCCTGCCCTCCCGCCACCAGTGTCGTGGCACCGCCCCACGGCGCACCCCGCAGCACTCCTGCTGATCTGATCCCGCCCGCATCGCGCGACGGCACTTCACGTGCCGGCGCGTGTTGTCGTTGGCGGCCGTGCCCATGGCACGGCATGTTCCCCACCGTATCAGCCGCCTGCCCTGTCAACGGGTTGTGCTGGAGAGGTCGAGACATGGTGACGCTTTCAGCTTCGGTGCGCGTTGGCCCCGAAGTATCCCGTATAACCCGATGGCCACCAGGTGGATGCCGCTGGCTTGGCCATCGGACATGGTTTGCCGCTTTCCTGCTGTCCTGGCTACTGTCCGTGCCTCCGGTACTGGCGCAGACGGCCCCCGAAGCATTGCCGGGCAGTGATGTCGCGTCCATCCGCGGATGGCTGCTGCAGCACAACCCCGAGTTGCGCGCGATGCAAGCCGAGGCCGACGCCGCCGAAACGCGGATCGTTCCGGCGGGCGCCCTCCCCGATCCCATGGTGTCGATGGAGCTGCGCGACATCGACCCCGACCATCCGGCCTTCCTGCCAGGCAACGTCGGCTCCACCACCTACCAGATCCGCCAACGCGTGCCGTTGTGGGGCAAGCGTGCCCTCGCACGTGACGTCGCCAGCGGCCAGGCACGGGCCACGGGACTGGCACGTGGCGCCGCTGCGCTGGAGCTGCTGGTCGAGGCCGAACAGGCGTACGTGCGCTATTGGCATGCCGACGAATCGACCCAGGTGATTGATCGGTTGATCGCACTGCTGGACCAGGTCGAGGAGATCGCCGGTGTCCGTTATGCGCTCGGACTGGCCCCGCAGCAGGATGCCATCCGTGCCCAGGTGGAGCGCACGACCATGCAGCGTGAACGCATCCAGCGGCAGTCCGATCGCATGGAGGCGTCCGCCATGCTGAACGTGGCCCTGGGAAGACGCGCGGACAGTGGGCTGGCCACGCCTTCGGCGATGCCCACCTTGCCGGTACACAGCGCGACGCTGACCGACGCGCTCGCGCGTCTGGACGACAACGGGCACCCCAGCCTGCAAGCCAGCCAGGCCCTGGCCGAAGCCGCGCACGATGCAGCGGTGCTGCAACGGCGTGCCCGGTGGCCTGACATCACCTTAGGGGTGGGCGCCATGCAGCGCGACGACCGTGTCGAAAGCTATGAGCTGATGCTGGAAGTCGAAATCCCGCTGCAGCGTCGCGCCCTTCACGCACGTGAACGCGAAAGCCTGCGGATGGAAGACGCCGCCCTGGCCCGAACCGAGATGGCCCGCAACGCACTTGCCGGTCGCCTTGGCGTGGCATGGACCCAATGGCGCGCGGCCCGCGAAAAGCGGCACCTGATCGAGAAAGCCCAGTTGCCGCAGTCCGACGCCAATTTCAAATCCGCCCTTGCCAGCTACCAGGTGGGCGAAGTGGACTTCAACACCCTGCTTGAAGCGTTGACCGAATGGCAAGGCGCGGACCTTGCCCGCGTTGATGCGCTCCGTGACGAACTGCTGGGCGCTGCCGAAGTGCGCGCCATCGAAGGAGATTCTCCATGACCCGTAACCAGACTTTGGCGCTCGCGATCGCCGCGGTTGTCGCCGCCCTTGCTGCCGGATGGATGCTTGGCCGCGCCGGCCGCAGCGACGCACCGTCGGGCACCACTGCGGGCACCGGCGCGCCCGTGCGCAAGGTGCTGTATTACCGCAATCCCATGGGCCTGCCGGATACGTCGCCTGTGCCCAAGAAGGATCCGATGGGAATGGATTACATCCCGGTCTACGACGCTCAGGAGGCTCCCGCCGCACCCGGCACCGTCACCTTGTCACCGGAAAAGATCCAGACCCTTGGCGTACGCACCGAGGCCGTGAAGCGCTCGGTGCTGGCGAGCGAAGTACGCGTGAGCGGCACGATAGAGATCGATGAAACCCGCCAATATGCAATCGCCCCGCGCTTCGAGGGTTGGGTGGCCAAGCTCTACGCCAACCAGACCGGCATGCGCGTGCGTGCCGGGCAACCCCTGTTGGCGGTATACAGCCCGCAACTGGTCGCGGCGCAGCAGGAGTATCGCCTCGCCGACTCGGCCGCCAAACGCCTGGGACAGTCCGACCCCGCCAGTGCGGCATCGATGGCGCGACTGCGCGATGCCGCACGCACTCGGCTGCGCAACTGGGAGATCGATGACGCGCAGTTGACGCGCCTTGCCCGCACGGAAGACGGTGGCAACCTCGTCCTGACCTCGCCGGCCAGTGCGGTGGTCATCGAGAAGCCGGTTGTGCAGGGCGCGCGGTTTGAAGCGGGTGAAACCATCCTGCGCCTGGCCGATCTGTCGACCGTGTGGGTCATGGCCAAAGTGCCCGGGGCGCAGGCAGCCGCGATCAACGTCGGACAATCGGCGCGGTTCGAGTCCACGACGCTGCCGGGGCGCAGCTTCGCAGGCAAAGTGACGTTCGTGCAGCCAGTGGTGGATGCGGCAACACGTACCGTGGGCGTACGGGTGGCGTTGCCCAACGCAGAGGGTGAACTGCGTCCAGGCCTGTTCGGCAATGTGCTGCTGGAGCAGCCGACCCAGGCAGCCGTCATCAACGTGCCTAAGTCGGCGTTGCTCGATACCGGAACACGTCAGTTGGTGCTGGTCCAGATATCCCCTGGACGTTTCTCACCGCGGGAGGTTTCGCTCGGAACCCAAGGCGCGGGGCGCGTCGAGGTCCTCAGCGGACTGGCCGAGGGTGAGCAGGTCGTCGTTTCCGCCAATTTCCTGATCGATGCGGAAAGCAACCTGCAGTCGGCGCTGCAGGGCCTTGGCGCACATGCGGGCCATGGGGCATCGGCAACTCCGGCCGATGCGCAGGAAGCTGGCATGGAGCCAGCCGTGACACCAGCCGCACCTGCGGGCCACGAGGGGCATCGCCCCGCAGCTCAGCCCGACACGCCTAAACTGTCGCCGTCGCCGTCGCAACCGCCTGCCACCGGGCCGTCGCCGACGCCTGATCCGCATGCCACCCATCGCGCCCAAGCAGTCGACCCGCATGCCGCCCATCGCACCGAGCCGGCGGTGAAGGAAGACCACAGCATGCACGAGGGCCACTGACATGCTGGGCCGCCTCATCGAATGGTCGGTGCGCAACGTCTTCCTGGTGCTGGTGATGGCGCTGACCGTGGTCGCGGCCGGTACCTACGCCGTGATGAACACCCCGCTGGACGCGCAGCCGGATCTATCCGACGTCCAGGTGATCGTGTTCACCGAGGTGCCCGGGCAGGCGCCGCAGGTGGTCGAGGACCAGGTTACCTACCCGCTGTCCAGCGCCCTGCTCACCGTGCCCAAGTCAAAGGTCGTCCGCGGATTCTCATTCTTCGGTGCTTCGTTTGTGTATGTTATTTTCGAGGACGGCACCGACCTGTACTGGGCCCGCTCGCGTGTCCTGGAGAACCTAAATTTCGCGTCGAAGAGCCTGCCCGCCGGCATCACCCCCACGCTGGGGCCCGATGCCACCGGCGTAGGCTGGGTCTACCAGTACGTGCTGAAGAGCGCCCGGCATTCGCTCGACCAACTCCGCGCGCTCCAGGACTGGTACGTGCGCTACCAGCTGACCACTGCCCCCGGCGTCGCCGAGGTGGCCAGTGTCGGCGGCTTCGTCCGGCAGTACTCCGTCACCGTCGATCCGGTGCGCCTGCGAGCGTTCAATATCCCGCTTTCGCGCGTCTCCGAGGTCATCGCCTCGAGCAACCGCGACGTCGGTGGACGCGTGCTGGAGATGACCGAGACCGAGTACATGCTGCGCGGCCGCGGTTACCTTCGCGGCACGGCGGACATCGAGAAACTGGTGCTGCGGGCAGAAGGCGGTGCGCCTGTCCTCATTGGCGACGTTGCGCGGGTCGAACTCGTTCCGGACGAGCGCCGTGGAATTGCCGAACTCAACGGTGAAGGTGACGTCGTCGCCGGCATCGCCGTGGCCCGCTACGGTGAGAACGCGCTGTCGGTGATCCATGGGCTGAAGGAGAAGATCAGCGAGATCGCCGGTGGGCTGCCCGAGGGCGTCAGCATCGAGGCGGTCTACGACCGTTCCGACCTGATCCACCGCGCCATCAAGACCCTGCGCGCCACGCTATTGGAAGAGAGCGTGATCGTGGCGCTGGTGTGCCTGATATTCCTGTTCCATGCCCGCAGTGCGCTGGTGGCAATCGTCATGCTGCCGGTGGGCGTGCTCATTGCGTTCATCGCCATGCGTGCGCTTGGAATGAACTCCAACATCATGAGCCTGGGCGGCATCGCCATCGCGATCGGCGCCATGGTCGATGCGGCCATCGTGATGATCGAGAACGCGCACAAGCACATCGAACGTGATGACGGCACCCGCAGCCGCGCAGAACTGATCATCGATGCCTGCCGTGAAGTAGGCCCTGCCCTGTTCTTCAGTCTGATGATCATCACGGTCTCCTTCCTGCCGGTGTTCGCGCTGGAGGCGCAGGAGGGCCGCATGTTCAAGCCACTGGCCTTCACCAAGACCTTTTCGATGGCCGGCGCGGCCTTGCTCTCGGTGACGCTGGTACCAGTGCTGATGATGTTGTTCGTGCGCGGCAAGATCCTGCCCGAACAGAAGAACCCGGTTAACCGTTTCCTGATCGCGGCTTATCGCCCGATCATCAACGTGGTGCTGAAACACAAGGTCGCAACGCTGGTCGTGGCAGGGGTCGCGCTGCTCGCCAGCGTGTGGCCCGCGTCCAAGCTGGGCAGCGAGTTCATGCCCACGCTCAACGAGGGCACCCTGCTGTACATGCCCGCCTCCCTGCCGGGCATGTCGGTGACCAAGGCCTCGGAGCTTTTGCAGCAGCAGGACCGGATCATCAAGCAGTTCCCCGAGGTCGAATCGGTGTTCGGCAAGGCCGGGCGGGCACTCAGCGCGACCGACCCCGCGCCGATCGAGATGTTCGAGACCGTCATCAACCTCAAGCCCGAGGACCAGTGGCGGGACGGCATGACCACCGAGAAACTGGTCGCGGAGATGGACACCGCGCTGAAGTTCCCGGGCGTCGCCAATTCGTGGACCATGCCCATCAAGGCGCGTACCGACATGCTCGCAACCGGCATCCGCACGCCAGTGGGGATCAAGGTCTTCGGCCGCGATCTTGCGCAGATGGAAGAGCTGGCGCGCTCGATCGAGAGTGCGGTGCGAGCGGTTCCCGGCACCTCCAGTGCCTACGCCGAACGCCTGACGGGCGGCTATTACATCGACATCGAGCCCAACCTCGACAGTCTTGCCCAGTACGGCATACCTGCGGGCGACGTGCAGGACATCGTCGCTACCGCGCTGGGGGGCGAAATGGTCACGACCCTGATCGAAGGGCGTGAGCGTTTCGGCGTGATCGTGCGCTACCCGCGCGAACTCCGCGACGATCCACGGCAGATCGCCACGCAGGTGCTTGTTCCCACGCCGGATGGCGCGCAGGTGCCGCTGGGAGAACTGGCGCGGGTGCGGGTCAGCAAGGGGGCCCCCAGCATCAGGACCGAGAACGCCATGCTCTCGGCCTACATCTACGTGGATACGCGCGAAAGCGACATCGGGAGTTACGTGCGCAAGGCGCAGGAAGCGGTGGCCAATAATGTGACCTTCCCGCCTGGAACCTATGCCACCTGGAGCGGGCAGTACGAGTACATGCAGCGCGCGGCGGCCAAGATGCGGATCGTCATCCCGGTCACCCTGGCGATCATCTTCCTGCTGCTGTACCTGAACTTCAGACGCGTGACCGAGTCGCTGATCGTCATGCTGTCGGTGCCATTTGCCCTGGTGGGCGGCGTATGGCTGATGTGGCTGCTGGACTACAACGTCAGTGTCGCCGTCGCAGTGGGCTTCATCGCGTTGGCCGGCGTCGCGGCGGAAACCGGTGTGGTGATGTTGATCTACCTTGATCACGCACTGTCTGCACGGGCGTCGGAACGGCAGGCGCAGGGCCGGAGCCTGACCAGCCAGGACCTGCAGGACGCCATCATCGAAGGTGCGGTCGAACGCGTCCGACCCAAGATGATGACGGTGGTCGCGATCATGGCCGGCCTACTGCCGATCATGTGGAGCACGGGCACCGGCTCGGAGGTCATGCGACGCATCGCAGCGCCGATGGTCGGCGGCATGGTGTCGTCCACAGTGCTGACGCTGGTGGTGATCCCGGTGCTGTACGCGGTGATCAAGCGAAAGCAACTGGCACTCGATCGAACCGCGCATTGACTGAAACGGGTTGGTTCGACGCAGGTCAAAAGGAGAAATGCAATGGCACATGAACACGCCCATGCCCACGCTCCGGCCCGCAGCCCGAGGTTGCGGACGCGATCGTGGCCCATCGCCGACATGGTCACCACGGGCTGCGAGCGAACGCTCGAGAAAGCGGTGTCCAAGCTGCCCGGCGTGACTTCCGCGTCGGCCAATTTCGTCACCGGGCGACTGACCGTGGACTTCGACGAGACGCTTTCCCCGGAAGCTGTATCCGACGCGATCCGTCGCTGCGGCTTTGTCTGTGAGTCGGAGTCCGACGCTGCCCCCGGACCGGCAACTGCAGTCCATGTGCACGACGAAAAGCATGTCCACCACGCACCCGTCGCAGCCCAAGCAGAAGGCCACGATAGGCACGTCACACCCGCAGAAAAAGCGCCCTCTGACGGTCATGACGCCCGCGAGGGCATGCACCATGGCGGTGACCTCCATGCGGCCGCCCGCGATATTCGCCGACGCTTCCTGATCGCGCTGGCATTCACGATCCCCGTCTTCATCTGGTCGCCCATGGGCCTGTGGGACCCGCCGCCGGTGCCGTTCGGGTTGCGGAAGAACGTCTGGTTGTTCATCTGGGCGACTGGTGCCATCGTCTATCCCGGCTGGCCATTCTTCAAAGCCGCGGTGCGCTCGCTTCGTCATGGCGTCCTCGACATGTCGGTGCTGATCCTGCTGAGTGTCGGCACCGGCTATGGCTTCAGCATCGCCTCGACCTTCGTGTTCGATGGCCCGAATTTCTTCGAGGCGGCTTCCGTCCTGATGACGTTCATCCTGCTGGGCCACTGGCTGGAGATGCGGGCGCGGGCGGGTGCTTCGGACGCCATGAAGGCCCTGCTCAAGCTGTCTCCCCCACGTGCCGTGGTGCTCCGGGATGGCCAGGAACTGGACGTCGCGACGGCCGATGTGAAGATCGGCGACACCGTGGTGGTCCGCCCCGGCGCGAAGATTCCCGTCGATGGCACCGTCATCGAAGGCAGTTCGCAGGTAGACGAGTCGATGTTGACGGGTGAGTCGATGCCCGTGCGCAAGGACCCTGGTTCGTCGGTGGTGGGCGGCGCCATCAACAAGAGTGGCGCATTCACCTATACGGCCACCAAGGTCGGCAGCGACACCGCCTTGGCGCAGATCATCAAGCTGGTGCAGGACGCGCAGAACTCCAAGGCGCCCGCGCAGCTGCTGGCCGACCGCGCGTCGCAATGGCTGGTGCTCGCGGCCATCCTCATTGGTCTGGCCACGTTTGTGGTCTGGCACTGGTGGATCGGGCAGACGTTGATGTTCTCGCTCACCTTGACGATCACCGTGTTCGTGATCGCATGCCCCGATGCGCTGGGGCTGGCCACGCCGATGGCGATCATGATCGGAACCGGGCTGGGGGCGCGCCACGGAATCCTGTTCAAGCATGCCGAGGCGATCGAGCAGAGCGCGGGCCTGGACGTGGTCATTTTCGACAAGACCGGCACCCTGACGGTTGGCGCACCGGAGGTCGTCGACCTCGCGCTGGCACCGGGATGGACCGAGGACCGCCTGATCACCACCGCCGCGGCGGTCGAGGCGCACTCCGAGCATCCACTGGCACAGGCCATCCTCAAACGCGCCGGCAGCGTGGCGACGCGCGCCACCGGGTTCACCAATATCGATGGACAGGGGGCGACCGGCGTCGTCGACGGCACCCCGGTCCTGTTGGGCAACCGCCTGCTGATGGGCGAACACGGCATCGACCTCAAGGTGCTCGAGTCGGAAGCGGAGCGCCTGACGGGCGCGGGCCGCACGGTGATCTTTGTCGGCGTGGGCAAACAGCTGGCCGGCCTGATCGCGATCGCCGATGCGATCCGCGAGTCGTCCCGGGCTACCATCGAGGAAGTGCATCGCCGCAATGTGAAGGTGGCGATGATCACGGGCGACAACCGTCCGACGGCGGAACGGGTCGCACGCTACCTCGGCATCGACATCGTGCTGGCCGATGTCCTGCCGGGCGGCAAGGCGTATGAGGTCAAGAAGCTGCAGGCCCAAGGTCGCAAGGTCGGTATGGTCGGTGATGGCGTGAACGACGCCCCTGCCCTCACCCAGGCCGACGTCGGCTTTGCCATCGGCGCGGGTACCGACGTGGCGATCGAAAGTGCCGATGTCGTGCTGATGCGGAGCGACCCGTATGACGTCGTGCGCGCGATCACCATTGCCCGCGCAACGCTGCGCAAGATGCACCAGAACCTGGCGTGGGCGGTGGGCTACAACGTCGTGGCCTTCCCGATTGCCGCGGGTGTCTTCTATCCGTTCACGTTGTCGCCCGAGATGGCCGCCCTCTCGATGTCGGGCAGTTCGGTGATCGTCGCGGTCAACGCGCTACTGCTCAGGCGCGTCCGCCTGGCGCCGCGGGATGAGGCCACGCCTCCCGCCGCCACATCCTCTGCGGCTGTTTGACCGACAGTTCCTCACCCATGAAGCATTGATCTGGAGTTCCCCATGAAAGACGCTACAGAATCCAAGCTTCACTTCCTCGGTGCCGCTGGCGCGGTCACCGGCTTCCGTTTGCGTAATTCGTGACCAGTGAGGAAGTTGAATGAACCGTGTCCTGATCCCTTTCCCTGCCGATGCCGCGCTGGGACGCGTGGTGGCCACCCGGCTCGACGCCCGTATGGCCCCGTTGGGCTGGCGCCATTTTCCAGATGGCGAATCGCTCGTCACCCTGGATGACGATCTGGACGGGACGGATGTCGCGATACTCGCCAGCCTGCGCAATCCGGACCCGCTGGCGCTGCCGCTGCGGTTCGCCGCGCAAACCGCTCGCGAGTTTGGTGCCGTTCGGTGGGTTTGATCGCGCCCTATCTGGCGCACATGCGGCAGGACACCCGGTTACATCCCGGCGAGGAAGTGAGCGCGCCGATATTTGCGGGTTTTCTGTCAGGCACGTTTGACTGGCTGGTGGCGGTTGATCCGCATCTTCACCGACTGGTGCGGCTGGACACCGTGTATCGCATCCCGTGTCGGCATGTGTCGGCAACCCCGGCAATTGCACACTGGATTGCGGCACAGGTCCCCGACGCCATGCTGATCGGACCCGACAGTGAAAGCGAACAATGGGTGGCCGGCATCGCGACAGCGGCTGGGTTGCCGTTCCAGGTATTGAGAAAAGAGCGCCACGGGGACTACGACGTGCGCGTCAGCCTGCCCGATGCAAGCGAGGCGGCTGGACGGACGCCCGACATCGTCTCCTCCGGCAGAACCATCCTGGAAACGGTGGAGCACCTCAAACGACTGGCGCTGCCGCCGCCGGTACTGGTGGCCATCCACCCGGTGTTTGCCGGGGACGCGTATGAAAAGCTGCAGGCGGCAGGACTGTCCCGCATCGTCGGCACCGACACCATCGCACACGAAACCAATGCCATCGGGCTTGGGGTTGATCTCGCGACTGCTGCGGCTGAGCTCATGAGCCCACACTCCTGCGAACTGGAAGCCACTTGAGCGGACGTTTCGCCTGCTGCACTGCCCCGCCATGTCCCGGGCCAACGGCGGTGCCTTGAGTTACGCAGGCGTCGTCAATACCGTGGCAAACCCGCCGCCCGGCGTCCGCATGTTCGTCGTCTGGCCCTGGTACAGGCGCGCCGAGAACAGGATGACGCCCCGCTCTGAGGCAAAACAACGCACGTCGGCCTTGAACGTCACACCGTCGTGCAGGATCCGCGTTCCGGGCGGTGCAACCTCCTGGGCGACATACGGAATCGCCGCCATCGCCTCCCAGGTCTTCCTGGTCAGCTTGTCGCCACGATAACTCCCTCGGCTGCCGTAGCCGGCGGCGGGCTTGAAAAAGTACCTGCCGCGGTCGCGCCAGAAGGTGTCCCGGTCATGCGGCTTCATCTCCTGCGTCCGCGGAATCGTTCCCGCCAGCAGCGACGCCGTGTCGGCGTTGACGCCCCAGCTCTCCAGCAACGCTGCGTCGCCGAGGATTTCCAGGTTGCGCTTGTCCGCGAACACCGCATGCGCCCTGGGATGCGGGGTGAGCGCGACCTGGCGATCCAGGTAGGCCGCAGCCAGCGGCGCGCACTCCGGGCTGGCCAGCGCGAAATCCGTCAACCGGTTGTAGATGGCATCGATACCGCCCGCCGTGTCACGCAACCTCGATCCGTCCACGACAAGTTCGCTTGGGTCAAGGATCACGGTATCGACGTTGCGCTCACGGAATCCGGTTGCATACAACTCGAACTCCGGGTGCAGGAACTGATCGCATGGCGCCACGTCTACCAAGGCCAGCCGGCCTGGCATTCGACCCAACTGCGCCTGCAGGTCATCCAGCCATGCCGCGATGGCCAGTGCGCGTGCGTCCGCACCGCTCGTCCAAGGGATCCACGCCAGCGGCGCGCAGGACTTCACCGCATCAAGCAACAGTGCGTTGAGCAGCAGGCCGCCGGGATTGGTGTTGATTTCGATGAGGCGCGGACCGGCGGTGGTCAAATGGAAATCAAGACCGAGAATTCCGCCTGTAGATCCCAGGTCGTGGCGCGCGATCGCGGGAGCGTTGGCCAAGGCGCGCTCCACATAGCGAGCGTTATCGGCGACTTCGAATACCGTACGTGCGACCGCACCCATGAGTTCCAGCGCCGGCCGATCCACGAACAGCGCATAGGGCGAGAACAGGTGTGCACGCAGCGTGGGGTCGGCGCCCTTCGTCGCAGGAATCGCGGCCAGGATTGTGTTGCGGACGCTTTCGACATCGGCCACCTCGCATCGGCAGCCCTGGTTGAGCATTGCGCTGTCGCCAGCCGCACAAACCTCATCACATTGCGTCATGTACGCCACCCGCATGTCGGTGCATTAGTTTACGCGACACGGCGATGACCAGGCGAACCACTGCCGCCAGGTGACGCCACGCGTGCGAGGCATGTCAGTGGCGGCTGCGTGAGCTGCTTGGGTGTTACATGCCCTGGAGCTGCTTGAATTCCGCGACGCTCAAACGACCGTCCTTGTCCGCATCCACCATTGAGGCATGTGCTGCCATGGGATGCTTCGCCAGCTCCGCCTTGCTCAGGAAACCGTCCTTGTTCGCATCCAGTGCTGCGAAGGTCGGTGCGGCGGCCGTGGTCGTCTTGGCACTGTTTTTCATCTGGGCGTGTGTGCCATGGGAGCCGTGGCCAGTGACGGGCTGTGTCTGTCCACTCGCCCTGGAGACGGCCGACGCGGTGGCAAGCCCCGCTACAAGGGCGATGAGGAGTGCGGTCTTGGTGTGCATGAAGGTGTTTTGCCTCTCAGGGAGAAAGTGGGGTTCAGCCGACATACGTGTAAAAATCGCTCACAAGATCCGTTTTTATCCATTGAATCAGCTGGTTAGAGAATATTTTCTGGCGCCAAGACTATGCCGCCAACGCCAGTTCGATCTCATACGGTTCCGGAATCGCCTCTACATCGATCAGGTAGTCGCCGAACCGCTTCACGTGGCTGGTCACGTACGGGCTGAGCGAAGCCACGTCCTCCCGGGTGATCTTCCACCCCTGTCGTATCAGCGACTTCATGATCCGGGTCTGCTCGACCACGTTGTAGAAGATGACAGCATTGGAGACCAGATCGTTGTATTTGACGGCCTTCTCCTGCTCGACAGGGTCGTTGTCGGCAATCACCCCTTCCCCGCCGAAGAAGAAATACTTCGCGAAGCCGTTGTAGGCCTCCACCTTGTTGGTCGAGGCGGTGATCTGCTCGCGCAGCTCGCGGTTGGAGATGTACTGCAACAGGAACAAGGTGCGCACGGCCGCACCGAGCGCCTTGAAGGCCTGGTACAGACGGTTCTTGCGGCTGTAGTTGCCCAGTTTGCGCAGCAGCGTCGAGGCCGCGATCTTGCCGGTCTTGATCGAGAGCACGACCTGCATCAGGTCCTTCCAGTGGGTCTCGATCAGGTCCCAGTCGACCGTGTCGCGGAACAACGGCTCGATGTGCTCGTAGCGGATGTCCTCGTCCGGGCGGAAGAACTTGTACTCGCGCCAGTTGCGGATGCGCGGCATCAGCTGGATGCCCAGCAGGTGCGAGAGCCCGAACACCGGCAGCGACTGCCCCTGCGTGTCGGCATGGACGGTGTCGGGCTGGATGTCGGAGGTGTTCTTCAGTAGGCCGTCGATGATGTAGACCGCCTCCCAGACGCCGCACGGGATGAAGTGGCTGAACAACGCCACGTAGGTGTCGGAGACGTGGTGGTAAGCGATGCCGCCGTAACCGCCATAGCGGATGTGGTACGACGCCAGCAAGTTCTGGTCGTAGAGGTCGTACTTGGTGCCGTCGGCGGCGGCGCTCTTGCCGTCGCCCCAGAATTTGGGGAGCTGCAGGCCAGCGTAGCTGTTGATGATGTCGCGGCAGGCCGCCGCCAGCTTGTTGGCGTCCACGTGCCGGCGGTTGACGAACGACAGCATGTGTGCCGAGACGGCGCCGCGCAGGTGCCGGGCGGCCTGGGCCGGCCCGAGGTTGCAGCCGTAGGTGAAGGCGGTGAGGACGTAGCGTTCGGTTGGCTGTTCGATCTTGGTGTCCGAGCCGGACAACGGCCCGAAGTGTCGGGTCCAGCGTGTCCAGTGAGCCACGTCGCACAGGATTTCGATGACGCTGCGTTCGCGCAGGCGGTCGAGAATCGCGGTCTCCAGGGCACGGGCGCCGCTGCTCATCTCCTTGGCCTTGCTGCGCTTGAGCACAGGGATACCGTCCTCGCCGATGACGACCTGGCCGTTCTCCAGATAGCCCTGATCGGTCAGCTCGGCGACCTGCATCAGGCGTGATTGCAGCGCATTGACGAAGCCCACGGCCGTTGCCGGCAGGCCGACCTGGCCGCAGTAGTCCTCCAGCATGGGCTCGCATTGCTCCCACGGCAGCAACTGCTCGCGGTAGTCGGCGTAGGTTTCCGATCCGCGCACGGCCACGTCGCCCGATTTCAGTTCGTTGGCCAGCGACGAGAACACGCAGACCTCGAACAGGCGCCGGTGGATGCGCTCCTCGCCCTGTTCGGTGCGATGGACGATGCTCTTGCGCCAGAGTTGGGTAGTGAACGCCAGATCGACCGGTTCATCCAGCCAATCGCCGCGGGCCCGTTCCTGCGTCAGGATCAGCTCGATCGCATCGATGAGCGAGCGATCCTCCGTGGTCGAGGCCAGATCCAGCATGCGCACCATCCGCAGGATGGTGGCACGATGGCTCTTGTAGAACGGCCACAGCAGCGGCAAATGGTTGTCACCACTGTGCGCCGCGATGGCATTGCAGTCGGCCTGGAGGGTCTGCACGCCGCCGTGGGCGTTGACCAGGCGCCGGATTTCCCGGCCCGCCTCAGTGTCGCCGGGATGATGGTCAAGGACGCGAACCACGTCCGACATCGTCGCCACGATCGCTTCGGTCTTCTCGCGGTAGCGTGCCCGCAACCGCTCAAGCTCCTCGCGGCCGCGATTGTGGATATTGCCCATGCGTTTGATGAACATCTCCGCGAGATCGTCACGGGTCTGGACGCGGGCCCGGTGGATCAGGCACACCAGTACGGCGTAGCGCTTGGCGGGACGAAACTTGCGCAACTCGGAGGCATCCAGCGCCCGTGCCTCTGCGGCGAAGTGTCTGCGCTTGATTTCCGGAATGCCAGCGAGGTGCAACTCGCTGCCGACCAACTCGCCCAGTTCGGCGATGTGGTCGATCAGTTCCTGGAAGTGCTGCAGCGAAGCGCGCTTGGGCAGGCGCTTGATCGCGTGCAGCGGGCTCTTCTTGCGCCCCTCTTCGACCTGCAGGAGACCTTCAAGGCGCTGCTTTTCGTCGACGGTCAGCCGCGCTTCGATCTGGGCGAAATAGCGACCGTTGACCAGCGTGCGAATGCGCCGCGTCAAGCGGTCTAGGGTGGAAAACGCCGGCAGCTCGACGCGATCGCGCACGAGCTGTTCGATAGCCACGTTGATGAGGTCCGCCGGGTTGTCCATGACTGCGGCGGCTTCGTATACCGCCCGTGCCGCGATCTTCAGGCCGCCATCGCTGTAAGCCCGGACTTGCAGGAACTGGCGGATCCGGCGGTAATAGCGATAGCGCGAGGCGTTGGCGAGGACCGCCGGCTTGACCTGCACCCTCAGTTTCAGCGCGCCGCGGATATGGCGGACCACTGCCGGCGGCACTTCGTCCAACGCAGGGAAATATCCCAGCCGTTGGAAGGTCTTGATCAGGATCGCCAATGTCAGGCGGTGCGCGGGCTGCCGGGTACTCTCGGCAACAAAGGCCAGTTCGGCGTCGGTCGGCGTGTAGGCCGCAACCAGTTCGCGTACGACGGGGTTGCGCTTGAATTGCGGGTATGCGGTCCGTTCAATCGACGCCATTCGGTATCCTCAGGTAGGCCCAAGCAGCGTTGGCGTTCCCGGCAAGCTCGCTTCGATCCGCTGGCGGGCGAACGGATCGCCGCCATCGATGTAGCGCATCGCCGAGTGCACATCGCGCCAGCCGACGTATTCCATCAATGCCTTCACGTCCCAGCCGTTGGCATTGGCCCAGCCGGCGAAGCCGCGGCGCAACGAGTGGCTGCTGTACTCGTCGGCATCAGGCAGCCCAGCGCACGTCAGCAACCGGCGCAGCAGCGGAATCAGGCTGTTGGGGTGTAGCGCCTCGTCCGCAACGTGGCCCCAGCGATCAACAGCACGGAACAGTGGCCCCTCGGTCAGCCCGGCGGCGTCGATCCACTCCCACGTGGTCGTCACGGGGCACAGCCGCGACAGCGCCGGCACCTTGTACGTGTTGCCCTGTGCCTGCCGGTCGCCCTTGCTGCGCGGGAGAAAACAGGTCATCCCCTCACCGGTGACCAGGCGCAGGTGCTCGACCTGCACCCGGATCAACTCGTCGCCACGGAAGCCGCGCCAGAAGCCCAGAAGGATCAGCGAGCGATCGCGGCGATGACGCAGTTCGTCCGCATGATCGCCGCGCTCGCGTGCGGCGGCGATCGCGGCGCCAAGCCAATCGTCCACCTGTGCCAGTCGGGTCAGTTGCAGCGGCTCGGCCTGCTTTTCTACCGACGGATGCAGGGTCTGTATGCCTTTGAGCACCTTGCGCACCAGCGGAGCCCGGGTCGGATCGACAAAGCCGTGTTCGTGGTGCCAGCCTGCCAGGGCCGCAAGCCGGTGCCGAAGCGTGTTGGTGGAAAGTTCGCCCGCGTGATCAGCCAGATAGCGGGCCACGCTGTCCGGCGTGGCCGGCAGGTGCCCGCCCCATTCGACCTCGAAATGTCGCAGTGCCGAAGCATAGCTGCGCTGCGTGTTTTCGCGGTTGGCGGCCTCCAGATAGCGCTCCACTGTCATCTGCGACCTCCGCCGACGGCACGCGCGATTGCCTTGCTTAATTTTGACGTAGTAATTACATCATTCATGTAGGATACTCTACCAATGAATTGGCTCATCATGGTTCTTTCCTTGCCCACCGAGAATGCCACGGTGCGCCAGCGGGCTTGGCGCTCGCTCAAGGCGGCGGGTGCTGCGGCCCTGCGGGACGGTGTTTACGTGCTGCCAGCGGCGGCGGAGCACCGTGCCGTGCTCGAAGCGGTGGCGGTCGATGTGACCGGGGGTGGCGGTGCTACCCATCTGCTGACCGCCCAGGCCACCGACGAGGCGCCCTACGTAGCCCTGTTCGACCGCAGCCGGGACTACACCGAGCTGCTGGCCGATGCCACGCGGCTTCGTGAAAGCCTGCCCGACACTACGCCGTCAGAGGCGTTGAAGCACTCGCGCAAGTTGCGCAGGACCTTCGAGTCGATCACTGCGATCGACTTCTTCCCGGGCGAAGCGCGGCGGCAGGTCGAGGACACGCTGGCCGAGCTGGAAATGGCCTGTGCCCGCCTGCAGGCGCCAGACGAGCCGCGCTTTGTGGCCGGTACGATCCAGCGGCTGCGCACCGCCGATTACCAAGGCCGCCTGTGGGCCACGCGGCGACGTCCGTGGGTGGATCGGCTGGCCAGCGCTTGGTTGATCCGCCGCTTCATCGATCCCGAGGCCCGCATTCTGTGGCTCACCCACCCGGCTGACTGTCCGCCGGAGGCGTTGGGCTTCGACTTCGACGGCGCCACCTTCAGCCACGTCGCCCACCGCGTCACCTTCGAGGTGCTCGCCGCCAGCTTCGGCCTGGAACAAGGCCCGATCGCACGCGTGGGCCTGCTGGTGCATTACCTCGACGTGGGCGGCGCACCGCCGCCGGAAGCGTCGGGCGTGGAAAGCGTTCTGGCGGGATTGCGCGACACCGTGGCCGATGACGACCAGTTGCTGGAACGCGCCTGCGCCGTGTTCGACGGGCTGCTGGCCAGTTTCCGCAGCAACGGGAGCACCGCGTGAATCGCCTCCCACTCAATCGAAGCGCGCTCGCGATGCAGCAATGCGCGCACTGCATGGGCCGCACCTTTCTCCTCAAGCTCCGGTGATCACCGAGATGACCATGACTTCACCAATCGACACGCAACGCCGCCACGTTCTGAGCCTGGCCGCTGCGGCCCCCCTCGCGCTGGGAGCCGCCAAGGCCGCCCATGCCGTTCCGACTTCGGAGACCACCGCCATGTCCACCTCCACACTTGCACCCGTCAGCACCCCCACGCTCAAGCCGCTGCCGTTCGACCCGTCCAAACTGAAAGGATTGTCCGAACGCCTGATCCGCTCGCATTGGGAGAACAACTACGGCGGCTCGGTCAAGGCGCTGGCCGTGACGAAGAAGCACCTTGCCGAGGCGCTCGCCGCACCGGACATGCCGCCGTACCTCTACAACGAACTCAAGCGGGAGCACCTGCTGCGCACCGGCTCGGTGGTGCTGCACGAGTACTACTTCGACAACCTGGGCGGCAGCGGCCAGGCCGATGCCGGCAGTCGCAAGGCCCTGGCCGAAGCCTTCGGCAGCTTCGATGCATGGGAAACCGAATTCCGCCGGATGGGCACCGGGCTGGGCGGCGGCTCGGGCTGGGTGGTACTCGGCTTCAACACCCACACCCGCCAGCTCGAGAACTACTGGATGGCCGATCACGCTCACGGCCCGGCGGCCACGCTGCCCATCCTGGTGATGGACATGTACGAGCACTCCTACCAGATGGACTACGGCGCCGCGGCCGCCAAGTACGTGGACGCGTTCTTCCAGAACATCCAATGGGAAACCGTGGCGCAGCGACTGGAGGCCTGCTGCAGGCCTCCGGCTGCCTAGCCCCACGTTCGCCCGTCCGATCGAGGCGCTGTCGCTCCGCGCGCAAGTTCCCCTTCCTCTTTTCGTCGATGACTGGAGTTGCCATGAATGCCATACCTCACCGTGCCCTGCGGGCCACCACGCTGTCGCTGCTTTTGGTTTTGGGCTGGACCACAGTCCACGCGGCCGAAATCGACCCTGCCCGGATTGGCGAGGCCAGCGGCGCAGACGCAAAAGCGCAACCGGACGGGGTGGTTCGCATCGGATGGAGCCGCGACGATGTGGCGGTGACCGTCGACGGCGTGCGGCTGCCGCCGCCCGCAGGGCTCGGCTCGTGGGCCGCGTTCATGCCGGCGGACGAGAACGCGATGCTGATGGGTGACACCGTCGTCTTCGAGGATGAGGTCGATGCGGCGATGGACGCAGCGTTCAAGGCCGGCCTCGATGTGACCGGGCTCCACAACCATTTCTTCTTCGATTCTCCGAAGGTGTACTTCATGCACATCGGCGGTCACGGCGATCCGGTGCGATTGGCCGGCAGCGTCAAAGAGGTGTGGGACGCCATCAAGGCCGTGCGCGCGCAGCGCCCGCAGCCGGCCACTGGCTTCGGCGGTCCCGTGCCCACACCGGGAAAGATTGATGCCGCTGCCATCTCCAAGGCCATCGGGCATCCACCGGAAATCACTGGCGACGTGGTGAAGGTGACGATCGGCCGGGAGGGACGCATGCACGGCCGGCCGGTAGGCGGATCGATGGGCCTGACGACCTGGGCGGCCTTCACCGGGTCGGATCGGCTTGCTGCCGTCACCGGCGACGTGATCATGACCGCCGACGAAGTCCAGCCGGTGCTGCGTGCACTGCGCCAGGCAGACTTCCACGTCGTGGCGCTGCACAACCACATGGTGGGCGAGCAGCCGGCGTTCTATTTCGTCCACTTCTGGGGCAAGGGGCCTGCGGCCGGGCTGGCCCAAGGGTTTCGCCGTGTGCTGGATGCCCAAAGTGCCCAAGTCAAATCCGCGGCGCGGTGATCCGATGCACGACCTGACGCAAACAACGACCACGGGAGCCCCATGAGCACAGTCACCAACCCTGTGGCCGCGAGCGAGACCAACGACGCGCCCACCTACGTGGTACCGCAAGAACCGTGGCTGCGGCTGTTCCTGCGGTTCCTACGCTTCGGCGCATTAGCCTGGGGTGGCCCGGTCGCCCAGATCGGCATGATCCGGCATGAATTGGTGGAGCAAGAGCGCTGGATCAGCAGCGCCCAGTTCAACCGGGTGCTGGCCGTCTATCAGATCCTGCCGGGCCCAGAGGCGCACGAGTTGTGCGTGTATTTCGGGATGCTGTCGCGCGGCCGCTGGGGCGGTGTGCTGGCGGGCTTGGGCTTCATGCTCCCGGGGTTCGTGCTGATGTTCGCGCTATCGTGGGCGTACGTGCGCTTCGGGTTGAAGGCCGACGGCGTGCTGGCCATCTTCGCGGCGGTCCAGGTGGCGGTGGCGGCGCTGATCGTGCGCGCCGTGTTTCGCATCGGCGGCCACGTCGTCACCGATCGCTGGCTCTGGGCGATCGCGATCCTGGCGACAGGTGCGCAGTTGGCCGGTGTGCACTTCGCGCTGATCCTCGCTGTGGGCGGGATCATCTACCTGATGGCACGCCACCGCCTCGGCATCGCCGCGCTGGGCGTGATCGGAGTGGCGGCCGCCGGGACCGTCGTGTTCGCAGTGCGCAACGGCGGCCTGGCCGGACTAGACGCGCTGAGTCACGCGGATGGACCGAGCGCGGCCGTGGCGCAGGCAACGGTACCGCTACTGCTGTTGTTCTGGTCCGGATTGAAGGCCGGCCTGTTGACGTTCGGTGGCGCCTATACCGTCATTCCATTCCTGCAGCGCGATGCCGTAACCCAGGGCGCGTGGATGAGCAATGCGCAGTTCCTTGACGGCCTGGCTTTGTCGGGATTGCTGCCGGCGCCGCTGATCATCTTTTCGACCTTCGTGGGCTACCTCGGCGGCGGGCCGTGGGGCGCAGTGGTGATGACCGTGGGCATCTTCCTGCCGGCCTTCGCCTTCACGCTTTTGGGTCACGATGCCTTGGAACGCATAGTGCATCAGCCACGCGTGCGGCTTTTTTTGGAGGGCGTGACCGCAGGCGTGGTCGGCCTGATTGCGGGAACGACGCTGGCTCTTCTGCGCGTGAGCCTGACGGGTCTGGAGGCCCTGGTCCTGTTCGCGATCGTCCTGGGCGTCCTGTTCGCTTCCAAGGCGCGGCTGCTGATTCCGGCCGTGATCGCGGGCGCCGCGCTGTGGGGCTGGGCGTCGCAGGCACTTGGCCACTGAACCGGTTGGGCCGGGCGACGGAACGGCGTCGCCCTTCGACATCACGCCGGCTGTTGCCGGAACGGAGGTGTACCGTGCAATGGGTAACCCGAGAACGTCCCAAGATTGATCGGATCGCCTGTCCCTGGCTGATCCGTCGCTTTATCGATCCGGAGGCGGAGTTCCTGTTCGTGCCGCCGGGTGAGGTGCTCTCGGTGGCGCGTACCACCAGCGCGATTCCCTACGATGTCCCGGACGTGGAGTTGAGTCACGTCGGCGAGCTGTGCAGCTTCGACGCCTTTCTTCACAAATACGCCCTGGACGATCCGGCACTGGCCGATCTCGCGCGAATCGTGCGCGGGGCCGACACCGCGCGCCTGGATCTGGCGCCGCAGTCGGCCGGGCTGCTGGCGATCTCCTTGGGGTTGTCCCAGCTGTTCGAAGACGACCACGAGATGCTGCGACACGGCATGGTGGTCTACGACGCGCTCTATGCCTGGAGCAAGCATGCCCAGGGCGAGCGCCATACCTGGAACCCGAACGCGCTCCTGGAGAAATCGCAATGAAGATCGCCCGACAGCCTGTCGCCTTCGTATTCGCAATCGCTGTGCTCGTGTCCACGTTGCCAGCCCGTTCCAGCGGCCTGCAGGATGACGAAAGGGCGTCGCCGCCAGTACCGCCGGCGCCAACGACGTGCACTGAACTGGCCGCATTGGGGGACACCGTTGACCTCACTTCGCGCGAGGTGGGCACGCTGAAGCAACGCTGCGACCTGGAAGATATCCGAGCCAAGTTCGCCCAACTGGATCGCAACCAAGATGGCTACCTCAGTCTGGAGGAACTGCCCATGGAGCACACGCTCAGCCAACACTTCGCCGACGTGGACTTCGACGGCGACAAGCGGCTTTCGTTGGCGGAAGTCGCGGAGCACGACGCAGAGACGCACCCGATCGAGTGAGGCCGACGCTCATGGGCTCGGACTCAACCACACCGCTCAACCAAACGGGAGGAACACCATGCACATTCGACACCTTCTGACCGGACTTCTTGTCGGTTCCCTGTTCAGCGGGTGTGCCCGGTCTACGGAACCCACCTCCAGCGACCCGGCGCCACCGGTATCCAACAAGGCGTTGACGTACGATTTCGACAGCACGCCGGTAGGGCAGGTCCCGCCGGGGTTTACCGCCGCGCTGACCGGTGCGGGCGCACCGGGCGAATGGCGCGTCCAGCAAGCGGACGACGCCCCTTCGGGCCGTCAGGTCCTGGTCCAGCTCAGCGACGATCGCACCAATGCCCGCTATCCGCATCTGGTGCGTGACGATGCGAGTGCCCGGGACGCCGATATTTCCGTTCGCTTCAAGACCCTCAGCGGGACTGTGGACGCATCGGGAGGCATCGTCTTTCGTTACCAGGATCGCGGGAACTACTACGTCGTCCGTGCCAATTCCCTGGAAGACAACGTGGTGGCCTACAAGACGCAGAACGGCAAGCGCAGCAACATCGGGGTCAAGGGCAAGGGCAGCGCATATGGCGTCGAAGCCGAAGTGCCACATCAGCAATGGAACACATTGCGCGTGATCGCCAAGGGCCCGGTTTTCGAGGTATTTCTCAACGGCCGCAAACTGTTCGAGGTCGAGGATGCGACCTTCACCGCTCCTGGCAAGATCGGCTTGTGGACCAAGGCCGATGCCGTCACGCAGTTCGATGACCTGAGCGCAACATCGCTGGACAAGCGCGAGTAATGCGGACAGGGAGTGTGCCAGCACGACGCTGCGCCGCGACGGCGATGCCGTTCGCGCTCGTCGCCTCGCTGTCCGGGCATGCCGCCGGGCCGCCGCTGATCACCGATGACCCTGGCACACCCGGTGACGGTCGCTGGGAAATCAACCTCCCGATCACGCTGGAACAGACGCGCGATGAGCGGATCTTCGAGGCCCCGCTGCTCGACATCAACTATGGCCTGGGCGAGCGCACGCAACTCAAGTTCGAGGTGCCGTGGCTGGTGGTCGACCGCCGTGACAACGGTACGACGGACGGGCTCGGCAACTCCGAAATCGGCATCAAGCATCGCTTCCTGGACGAGGATCGTCATGGTGTGTCCATGTCGATCTATCCTCAGCTCGAGTTCAACAACCCGACATCATCGGACGAGCGCGGCCTGGTCGATGAGGGCATGCGCTTCAAGTTGCCGGTTCAGATGACACGCTCGGCCGGACCTTTCGAGTGGTATCTGGAGGCGGGTTACGAGTTCGTCGAGGCAAGCGAAGATCAATGGCTTTACGGTGTCGCGACAAGCTATCGCGTCCATGGCCAACTGGAACTGCTGGCCGAAGTTGCCGGCGTCGCCAGCCAGGATTTCGATGACGAAGCGCTGGTCTTCAATATCGGCACGAAGATCGGCATCAATGACCATCTCAACCTGCTGTTGTCCGCCGGACGCAGCTTCCGCGGATCGTCCAGTGGTGAGCCGGAGTTGCTGGCTTACTGCGGGCTGCAGTTCCTTCCGTGATGGAGACTCGACATGACCAGAATGACTACCGCTTTGCTGACAGGCATTGCCGCGATGGGGATCCTGATCGGCTGCTCAAAAGACAGCGAGGCGCCCCGCCAATCCGGGGAGGTCGTCATCTATACCTCCGTGGACGAGATCTTCGCGCGCCCGGTCGCCGAGCAGTTCGAGAAGGAGACCGGCATCCGCGTCAGACTCGTCCCGGACACGGAAGAAACCAAGAGCACCGGCTTGCTTAATCGACTCATTGCCGAGAAGGATCGGCCGGTGGCCGATGTGTTCTGGAGCGGTGATCCGGTCCGCGCGGCGATCCTCAAGGGCAAAGGGGTGTCCGCTGCCTATCGGCCGCCCACCGCGGCGGGGCTGCCGACGCGCTATTCCGATCCCGAGCATCACTGGACTGGTTTCTCCGCCCGTGCGCGTGTGCTCATCTACAACACCCAGTTGGTCAGCGAGGATCGCAAGCCGGCTTCGGTCATGGATTTGCTGGACGATCGCTTCAAAGACCGGGCATGCATCGCCAATCCGTTGTTCGGTACCACCTCGATGCACGCCGCGGCATTGTTCTCCGTGCTCGGCGAAGCGGCCGCGAAGCAATTCTTCGAAGGGTTCATCGCCAACGGCGGAAAGTTCCTGTCCTCCAACGGCGAGGTGCGGCGACGCACGGCGACCGGTGAGTGCGCGGTCGGGCTTACCGACACCGATGACTTCAATGTCGCCCGTATCGAGGGCAAGCCCGTGCGTGCGGTCTACCCGGACGCCACGGGTATGGGGACGTTGATCATCCCCAACAGCGTCGTGTTGATTGCGGGGGCGCCGCACGCCGATGCCGGCAAACAGTTCATCGACTACCTGCTGCGCGAGGAAACCGAACGGCGGCTGGCCGAAAGCGAGGCAGCACAAATGCCGGTGCGGCCGGGCGTGCCGGTTCCGCCGCATGTGGTGCCGCTGGAGCAGCTCTCGCCGATGACGGTGGACTATGCACAGCTCGCCCCGCTGCTGGAATCGCTCTCGCGCGGTTATCTCAAGCAGTGGGTGGATCGCAACCTGCAATGATTTCGCCCCTGCGCCTCGAGCAGGGCGGCCACTGGCGCAGTGCGGGGCTGGCGATCTGCTTCCTGCCCGTCTTCGCCGTGGTGACGGTGTTGCTCGGCCGCGCACTGCTGAGCGAATCCGGGGCCTGGCCCGATGCGTCGTTCGCATCGGCGTTGGGCGGCAGTCTGCGCATGGCGCTGGCCGTGGGGGCTATCGCCCTGGGGCTCGGCCTGCCGACGGGTTTGATGGCGGCGCTTTATCGTTTTCCAGGCCGAACGTGGCTGCTCACGCTGGCCATGCTGCCGATCCTGGCGCCTTCGTTCCTGTGGGCCATCGGGTGGTCTGCGCTGGCATCCCATTGGGGCGCTGCGACGGGCCTGTTGGCGGGTGTACCTGGGCTGGTCCTCGCCCATGCCGGCGCCGCGATCCCGATCGTCGCGTTGACCACGTTCGCCGCCACCGGCAGCCTCACCGCTTCGCAGGTGGACGCGGTGCGCGTCAGCGGCGGAGAGACCGCGGTGGTGTGGCATGCCGCCCGGCACGTGGCGCCGCCGGCGTCGCTCGCGGCCGTGCTGGTCGCGGTGTTGATGCTGTCCGATCCTGGACCGGGGATGATTTTCGGCGTGCGGACCGTCGCCGGCGATCTGCTCACCAGCTTTTCGTCCCAGTACGATTTCCTGCTGGCCGCACGCCAGAGTCTTTGGCTGGCGGCCGTGGTGGTGGTGCTCACCGTTCCGATACTCGCCATGGCGACACCGCGCCTGGCTGACGCAGTCCTGGCCAGACAAGTCCGGCAGCTGCAGCCTGTGCTGCGACCGTTGCCGGGCGGCATCGCAGCGGCACTGCTCGCCTTGCTGGTTGTGGGCGGGTTGCTGGCACCGCTGACCGGCCTGTTGCTGCCGCTGCGTCCGGGCGCCAGCCTGCAGATGGCGACCGAAACCTTGGCGCGAACCGGCGTGGATACACTTCTGTATGCCTTAGGTGCCGGCGTACTGGCCACCGCATCGGGCTTTGTCGTCGCCATCTGCGCAGGGCGCACGCCACGCCTGCGCATCGCGACGTTGGTACTCGCGTTGATCGTACTGGTGCAACCGCCCGCATTGCTCGCATTGGGCGTCGTCGAACTTGCCGCATCCGCGCCCGCATCAGCCGATCCGGTGCTGCGCGGCCCGCTGGTAGTGTGCGTCACATTGGCGATGCGTTTGTTTCCGCTCGCGGTGCTGTTGGGCCTGCGGGCCTGGGGCGGATTCGCCCCCTCCTGGGCGCAAGCCGCCGCCGTGCACGGCGTTCCACTGTCTCGTTATCTCAGCCGCGTCGCCGCCCCCTTGCTGGCGCCCGGCGCGATGGCCTCGGTACTGCTGGTGGCATTGCTGGCCAGCGCCGACGTGAGCACGGTGCTGCTCCTGCACCCGCCCGGCCACCCCTCGCTGCCACTGACCATTTTCACCGTCATGGCCAATGCCCCGGAGGCCTGGACCGCGGCGCTGTGCTTGATCTACGTCCTGGCCGTGATGGTGGTGCTGGGTATGGTGCGATTCGGCCTTGGCAGGTGGCCGGGATGAACCCAGCGCAGTTCCGCCTCGAAGGGGTCAGCAAGGTCTTCGGTGACCAAGCCGCGCTCTCCGAGGTCTCGCTGGATTTCAAGTTTGGGCAGCACACCGCCATCATCGGCCCGTCCGGCTGCGGCAAAACCACGCTGCTGCGCTTGCTTGCAGGCCTGGATGCGCCGACGGCGGGCAAGGTGCTCCTCGATGGCCGGACCCTGTCCGCCTCCGGTCGCGTCCTGGTGCCACCGCATTCCCGCCACATCGGCCTGGTATTCCAGGATCTGGCGCTGTGGCCCAATCTGAGCGCTCTGGACAACGTGCTGCTCGGGCTGCCGGGCTTGAGGCATGCGCGATCACGCGTTCGAGCCCAGGCGCTCGATGCACTGGAACGCTGCGGAATCCCTGATCTGGCACACGCCCGGCCAGGCCGCCTATCCGGCGGCCAACAGCAGCGGGTCGCGATCGCCCGTGCCATTGCGGTGCGACCGAAATTCCTGCTGCTCGACGAGCCGTTCGCCGGACTGGATCTGGTGACGAAAGACGCGCTGTTCGATCAGATCGCCGCGCTGTGCCGAGCCCTCGGCTCCACGGTCATTCTGGTGACGCACGATCCGGCGGAAGTCGCCCAGCTCTGCGAACGTGTCGTCGTGCTGGAACGCGGCCAGGTCGTCGAGTCCGGTCGACTCGGGGAGTTGCTGCAGGCTCCTCAGTCCTCGCTCCTACGCCGATTCAAGGCACACCAACAGATGTGACGCTTCGCAGTACAACGCGATCTGGCTCAGTCTCCATCAACGGCTCTGCTGTACTGGATTTTCTGCAGCCGAGCCCGGCAAGTGACGCTCAGGCGGGATAATTCAACATTATCCCGTGTGTTCTTTAGACCAAAATATGGATTTATCCATGGCTTGATTGTTATGTAATTACGTGGTACGTAATACATTACGAAATCGTCCGAGGAGGCAGCCATGGCCCGTGGCGGGTTGTACAAGAGTGATGTGCAGAAGGCCCGCGACGCCCTGCGGGCGCAGGGCAAGCACCCGTCGGTGGATGCAGTGCGGGTGGCGCTGGGCAACACCGGCTCCAAGACCACCATCCACCGCTACCTGAAGGAACTGGAGGAGGAAGAAGGGCAAGGATTGGGCGCCAAGGTCGCGGTCAGCGAAGCCCTGCAGGACTTGGTCGGCCGGCTCGCGGCCCGACTGCACGAGGAGGCCGAGGCGATCGTTGCCGAAGCAAAGCAGCGCTTTGCCGCGCAGTTGCAGGAGCGCAGCGATGCGCTGGAACAAGCTCGACAGGAAGCGCTCGCCTTGAGCAACCAGTTGCAGCGAACCGAGGCCGCGTTGCATGAGGAACGGACCGCCCACGCTTCGGCGCAGCAGTCCCTGGCGGAGCGGGTGACGGAAATCGCCCAGCTCAGCGAGCGCATCGCCGGCCTGGCCGCCCGTGTGGCCGAGCATGAAGCCCATGCGAAATCGCTGGAAGAGAAGCATGCCCACGCCCGGGAAGCGCTGGAGCATTACCGGACCTCGGTGAAAGAGCAGCGCGAGCAGGAACAGCGCCGCCACGAGCACCAGGTACAGGAGCTGCAGGTGGCGCTACGCCAGGCCAATGAGGCCCTGACGGCCAAGAACCACGAACTGCTGCAGCTCAATCGCGACAACAGCCAGTGGCTAGAGCGCCACGGGCGCCTAGAGCGGGAACTCGCCGAAGCCCGTCGCGGCATCGAGGCCCAGCAAAAGGAGCTGGATGCCTTGCGGCTGACGGCCGCCGAGCATCAAGCGTTGCAGGGGCGGTGGGCTGAAGACGCACAAGCGCTGGAGAAAGCGCGGACCGAACTGACCAGCGCTTGCGCCGAAGCGATCAAGGAACGGGAACGTCGCGAGCAGGCCGAAGCCGATGCCTTGCGCGCCGGCGTGCGCCTGGAAACATTGGAGCAGCTATTGGCGCAGCTGAAACCCGATCAGGCTGCGGTGGTCGATATGGCATCAGGTGGAAAGGGCCGTGGCCGTAGATAGGTCAAATCGAAGCACCGTTTTTATCCGCCAACCCTATGATTTACAAAAATAAATCAGATTCTGTGAGTCATTTTTACACGTATGTCGGCTGAACCCCAAAGTGGTTTGGCTGGAGACAGTGATACCCCTTGACCATGGTCCAGAGTCAATGGCTCACCGCCCAGTAACGGGAGTCGGGTCAGATTCGATTCACTTCCTGGGCCGCGATGAGCAGTGAATGTGAACGATGCGCCAGCCCGGGGCGCCTTTCTTCAGGACCATGGTTTCGGTGCTCAGCAACGCCATCATCTTGCCATCACGCGTTGCGTGGCACTGCACTCAGGCATGCGGAGTTCATCTTCAGGATCCTCCGGGTTCAGAACGGGGGGTGGTGGTCGTGTGGTTCGTCGTGCGATTCGGGCGCGGTTGGCGTGGGTGATGCGGAAGGTGTTGACCTCGGGTCTGGTGGCACCTCGGGGGCATCCTGGTGTGGTGGAGTGCCCGGCGGATGGCTATGCGACATGGGCGTGGGCGCATCGGCATGGTGGTCGGCATCGCCTTGGTCATGGTGTTCCCGGGGCATCTCCTCATGGTGTTCGTGTGGCGCGGTCTCGCTGTCTCCGTGCTCATGCGGCCTGGCCTCACCGCCTCCGTGCGAGTGCCCACCACTGCTGTCGACCAGGGTCTGGTAACTGGCGGCATCCAGCTTGGGCAGTTCCTGGATGAAGGCCGCCATGTTCCAGATGTACTCATCGTCCATGCTCTTGCCCCACGCGGGCATGCCCGATGCCTTGATGCCGTGCTTGATGGCCCAGAAGGCGCGGCCCTCGTCCACGGCCTGCTTTGTCAGGTCCGGTGGCGATGGATAGAGCCCCTTGCTCATCTCGGTTGCATCTACCCCGGGCGAAAGATGGCAGCCCGCGCACATTGCGGCGTAGTTGCCCGCGCCTTGGCGGACACGATCGGGGTTGGCCAGGTCCGACGGCACTTGCAGTTTGCCGGCCCGGACGTCGATGGAGCGCTGCCGGAAAGTTTCCAGCAGCGCATGCGTAGCCGGCCAGTGCGGCTCGTCGGCGCCAATGTCGTAGACGCCGGACCAGACGAAGCCGACAGCGGCCAGAACCACAACACCCGTGCCTGCACCGAGGACGGCCAGGGTTTTCCGGGTTGCGAACGACATTGATTACTCCTGGTTTGAAGGTGTGTGGTGGCTATCCGCCCCACGAACAGACGAGGACGTGATTCCTGATGCCTGAGAGGCCATTCAGATCTTGAAATCGTCGAACGCGATGCGATCTTCGGGGATGCCGAGTTTTGCCAGCATCTGGCGGGTCGCCGCCAGCATCGCCGGTGGTCCACACAGGTAGAACTCACAGGCCTGCAGGTCCGGGTGGTCCTTCAGCAGGACCTCGTGCGTGGCTTCGTGCACCAGCCCTTTGACCAGTCCCGCCGCATGCTCCGCCTCCTCGGACAGCACCAGGTGCCAGCTGAAGTTGGTGTGGCGACGGGCAAGCGCGGCCATTTCGTCCAGGTACGGCGCATCCCGCAGATTGCGGGCACCGTACCAGAAGTGGATGCGCTCCGACGCTCCCTGCTCCAGCAGCTGATGGATCATCGCACGCAGCGGCGCCATCCCTGCCCCACCGCCGATGAATACCTTCTCAGCGTGTCCGGGCTTGAGATGGAAGTCGCCGAAGGGGCCGCTGAAACGAATCGCGTCGCCCGCCTTCAGCGAGTACAGGTACGACGAACCCTTGCCAGGCGGATGGCGTTTGCGATCCTGGCGACCGGGACTGAACCTCGCCAGCAGGGTAATGGCGCCGTTGGCCGATTCGACCGGCATCGCCAGCGAGTAGCTGCGACGAACGGGTTCTCGCGAGGCGAAACTGTCCGGCAGATCGAGCGCCTGCCAGTCATCGCGATGATGTTCCGGATGGTGCAGGTCGTCGCGACCGAACCGGTATCCGGGAACGTGGACCTGCACGTAGGCGCCTGGTGGAATCGCCAGTCCCATGGCCTTGCGTGGCCGGATCACGATCTCCCGCAGGAACGGCGTGATGGCCGTGACGCGCTCCACGGTGCCGACGTGCTCGGTCCACAGTGCCGCACCGCCGGGCACCTCCACCGCCAGGTTCGCGTCCACGGGAAGGTTGCAGGCCAGTCGATAGCCCTGTTTCAGCTTGCTCTCGCCGAGGTGCGCACGGTCAGCGCTGGTGGGCGCGGGTGCCGATCCGCGGAATCTCACCTCGCACAGTCCGCAACTTTGCCCGCCGCCACAATTGGACGGCAACTGCAGGCCGTTACGGGCCAGAGCCACGTAAACGTTGTCGCCCGCATGCGCCTCCACCGAGCGCAACAGGCTGCCGTCAGGCGCGTAAACGCTCAGCCCGCGCCGCGGTCGCCACCATGAAGGGATGAACTCGCCGAGGCGGAAGCTGGCGAACAACAGCCAGATCCCGGTCAATGCCATCCACACGCCGCCCACGGCCATGGTCACGACCAGCGGGTTGTTGAAATTCTGCCGGCCGCTGTAGTCCATGATGTGCAACATCCACACCACGTCGAACAGGCGCCACGCATCGTTGCGCCTCTCCAGCACGCGACCATCACGGGCCGATACGTACAGGGTGGTGGCGTCCTCGTCGGAGAACGGAATGCGCCAGATCGCCCCGGCGTGTTCGCGGGCCTCAAGGTCGGCGGCCGGCTGCAGCACCGGCGTGCCGAGTTGCCCGGGCCCCGTGTAGTCCTTGCGGGCCACCGAGAGGGCCACGTTTCGGTCAACCGTCACCGGTGTTCCGGACAGCGCATCGACCAGCCAGACGTCAGCCTTGTCGGTCAGCCGGTACACCGGGCGGCCGTCGAGGTGGAACGACTCCATGGACTGGACCCCGCGTCCGGCCCCGGCGATCACCCGCGACGGTTCCACTGCGGTGACAGGCCAGACGGGCGTTGCCTCGGCGGTGTGCGCGCGATGGATGTGGCCCTGCACGGTGTCGTGGTCCAGCAGGCTCATGACCATGCCGCTGCCCAGCCACAGCACGAACTGCACTGCGATGACCAGTCCCACCCATTTATGCAACCTGCGCAGCCAGGGAGTCATGCCTTGCCTCCGCGCCTGAAGCTGTAGAACAGCAGCCATGCACCGCTCAGTGCGAACACGAAGCCAACGGCGGCCGCGAAGCGCAGCAGCGTGTTGTTCACGTCCTCGCGCGCCTCGTAATCCATGATGTGGAACATCCAGAGAAAGTCGAACCAGCGCCACAGGTCATGCCGTTTGGCGAGCAGTTCGCCGGTCGTGGGTGACACATACAGCGTGGTGCCACCACGGTCGTCGAACTTGGCCTGCCACATCGGCACGGGACGGCTGGCCACTTCCTGCGGCGCCTTCGCGAGCAAGGAGATCGAGACCAGGCGCGCCTCGCCCTGGTACAGCGATTCGGCAATGCGACGCGCATCCTGCTCGTCCAGGGGGGACAGCGGTTCGCCGGTCTTCGCATCGACCAGCATGACCTGCCCCGCCGCCTTGACCTCGTATACCGGTCGTTCGAGCAGATGCTTCAGGCGGAAGCCGGTCAGCCCCGGGTGGCCGGCGGACAACTGCGCCGGTGTGAGATAGCTGGCGGACGCGGGCAGTGGCCTGGTCGCGCCATGGGCAAGATGGTCGCCGTGGATGACATCGATCGATATCACGGTCATGTACAGGCCGCTGATCATCCACAGCAACGCCTGGACGCCAATGACCAGGCCGATCCATTTGTGGGCCTTGCGGGCCCAGAACGCGGGTTTCATCAAGGTACTACCTGAAAGAAATGGCAGGCGACCACGTCTCCCGGGCTATGTGCCCGGGAGACGTGGCATGCAGCGATCACCAGCGATAGGTGAGCTTCACGTTCCAGCGGCGACCCAGCAAGTCGTAGGTCATCGTGTCGGTGTTGGCGTCCGTCCAGCTCTGGATGAACGGCGCCTGCTTGTCCCACAGGTTGTCGATGCCGAAGGCAACGTCGGCCACCTCGCCGAAGGCGTACTTCACCTGGGCGTTGTGGTAGCTCAGGCTCGGGGCATGGTCGCCGATGTCACCCGCAGATGCGTTGATGTCGTCAGCCTTGCCGATGTACTGCACGCTGTAGCTGCCCGACCACGGGCCTCGTGCCATCGTCAGCGAGGCGAACGAGCGCCAATGGGTGAAACTGCCGCGGCCGCCGGTGATCATGCCGGCGTAGTGGATCTGATCGGCACCGTCGAAAGGACGGACGTCGTAGTTCTTCAGGTACGACACGTCCCAGCTCAGGGTGCTGTCCCAGCCGACCAGGCCGAACTGGTACAGCGCGCCCAGGTCCACGCCGGACACGCGTTCATTGGCGGCGTTGACAGGCTGCGCCGACAGGAAGTCGATCTCGCCCGTGAGCGCGTTGCGGGTGAAGTTGTCGGCGCTGCAGAACTGGTGCGCCAATCCCGGCCTGTTGTAGCACACCGCCAACTTGGTCGAACCGTCGATGCGCTGGATGGCGTTGTCGATCTTGATGTTGAAGTAGTCCAGCGTCAGGGTCAGGCCATCGGCGAAGGCCGGTGTCCACACCACACCCACCGTGGTGGTTTCCGCGTCTTCCGGCTTCAGCTTCTGGTTGCCGCCCACCGTGGTCAGCACCGTGTTGCCCAGCTGGGTGTAGCCCACGGGCACGCCATCGGCCTGGCAGTTCTGGTAGATGGTGGACGACGATGGCTGGCTGCTCCATCCGTTGCAGGGGTCGGTCGTGGTCAGGTTGCCCTCGGACACGCCGCCGAACAGCTCCGGGACGTTGGGAATGCGGAAGGCGGTGGCGTAGTTGGCGCGCACCTTGAGCGACGGCACCACCTGCCAGTCCAGGCCCACCTTGTAGTTGGTGTCGTCACCGAACAGGTCATAGTCGGAGTAGCGCACCGCACCGTTCAACGTCAGCGAGTCGGCCATCACGCTGTCCTGCAGCAGCGGGACAGCGACTTCGACGAACGCTTCCTTGGCGGTGTACTCGCCCGCGATCGGGTCCTGCTGGTTGCCGTTGGCGATGCCCAGCACGGTCAACTGGTCCGGATCGCGCCAGCCGCGCTCCTTGCGCACCTCCACGCCCGTCGCCATGCCCACCCAGCCGACCGGCAGTTCGAACAGCTGGCCGCTCACGTTGGCGGTGAAGCTCTTCTGGTCGTTGCCGCCGTTGTCGCGGGTGGTGAACATGATGTAGTCCAGCACCGCCGGGGTGAGGTCGCCGTAGCCCAGGTAGTCGCCGCAGGGAATCGCGGCGCCCGGTGCATTGCTGCACACCGCCGTGTTCAGCGTCTGGTCCACGCGGTCCAGGTTGGCCACATTGGTTGAGCCGTCGATGCCGGTGTTGCGCCCCCAGTTGACGGCCACGCCCCAATCCCAACCGTCACCGATCTGTCCGTCCAGGCCCAGCACCGCGCGGAAGGTGTCCACCTCCTGGTAGAACTCGCGCACGCCCGCCTCCAGCAGACGGCGGCGCTGCAGGGTCAGGTTCTGCCCGGTGGGGTTGGTCGGGTGCGTCGCCGAGATCCGGATAGGCCGGTACAGGCCGATGGCGCCCGGCGTGGCCAGCTGGTCCGATTGGCGGTTGGTGTACATCAGTTCGGTGAATGCGCGCACGTTGCCGGTCAGCGCGTAGTTGCCGAACGTGCTGAAGCTTATCCGCTTCAGCGGATTGACCGCATTGAGGTACGGATTGGAGTTGAAGTTGTGCTTGGCGGACGAATAGGTCTCGTAGAAGTTGCCATCGCCGCCGGGGGTCTGGTTGAAGTTGACCCGGCGCCCGTCGGCCAGCACCGCGCGGCCACCGATGGTGGACGAACTGCCCACGCACACCAGTTGACCGTCTGATTCGCCTAGGCCGCACGGTGCGCGGTCGGCCATGTTCACCGTGCCAGACTCGGCGTAGTTGATCGCGGCCATGATCGAGCCGCGTTCGCCGGTGATACCCCAGGCGAAGTCGGCGGCACCCTCTTCGCCGTCCTGCTCGAACGTCTGGCCGTAACGGATGGAGGCCTGCGCACCTTCGAAATTCTTCTTGGTGATGATGTTGACCACGCCGGCCACTGCATCGGCACCGTAGATGGCGGATGCGCCATCCTTCAGCACTTCGATGCGCTCAATCAGCGCCACGGGGATGATGTTCAGGTCGACCGAACTGTTGGCACCGGTACCACCGTTGACCACACGCCGGCCATTGAGCAGCACCAGTGTGCGGTTGATACCAAGGCCGCGCAGGTTGACCTGGGTGGTGCCGTAGCCGTTGTCTGCCCAATAGGCGTTGGTCTGGTTGCCGGCAAAACCGGCGGAGGCCGGCATGCGCTGCAGCAGGGTTTCCACCGAAATCGCGCCCGAGCGCTCGATGGTCTCGGTGTCGATCACGGTAACCGGCCCGACGCCGGAGATCGCGGCGCGCTTGATGTGGCTGCCCGTGACGGTGACGGTGTCGAGGTTGGTGGCATCCGCCTTGGCGCTGGCGCCCTCCTGCGCCAAGGCGTGGGTCGAAACGCCAGCCGACAACAGCGCGGCAACAGCCAGCGCAAGATGGTTACGCATGTACATGTGAATCCCCTGGAGAGAACGAGTGATCTGGCAGTAGCGCTGCCAAGCCATGACCAACAGACCCGGCAGGTCGTCGTGGCGGCGTGCAGCTTCTGGATGGGCCACCGGCGGTGGCGGTCAGATCACCCGATAGGGGGTCGGAATACCGCGGACGTTTGCGTCCGGGCCACGGCCACCCGCAAAGGTGCGGCGGAACGCATGGAAAGGCGTTGTGGCAAGGCCGGCAATATTTTGTACACGATGAGTTTCACCGCGAACGTACAGGGGCACTTGCAACCATCCATGCTCTGGCAATCGCAGTCGTCATGGTCGCCATCGGGCAGGAGGAACGTCCCTTCCGTCTCGCATGCCCCGGACGCTGCCTGCGGTTGGCCGTCGCCATGATGTGCCGCAGGGTCGGAGGCCGCCACTACAGGCGCCGTCTCGGCCATCCGGACGGCCATGGCGCTGGCTTTCCACAGCGACAACCCGCCATCGAGGCAGAACGCCACGATCAGCAGGCACCGCAGCGCGAGCGCAGACCAAGCCATGAGTCCGAAATTGATCCCCGGGGATACGATTCATCTGATACCACGCCAAAATTTGGCGTGTCAATAAACAGTTTCTGTTTCAATTACAACCATCCTCCCGAGGCGCGTCCATTGAACAGAGAAGCCGACCGTACCGGGCTGCGGGTCATCCGCGCCGGCATTGATACCTACCAGCAACCGGTCGTCTACATGCACCGCGACTGCGAAGTCTGCCGGTCCGAGGGTTTCGCCGCCCTGACCCGGGTGAGCATGCGCATCGACCATCGCGAACTGATCGCCACCCTGAACGTGGTGGTCAGCGACCTGTTGCCGGCCGACGCGGTGGCCCTGTCGGAAGCCGCGTGGAGCGCCATCCAGCCTGAGCCGGATGCAATCGCCACCTTCTACCATCCTGAACCGCCGCGCTCGGCCGGGGCGCTGCGCGCCAAGGTGTTCGGCCAGCGCCTGGAGGAGGCCGATTACCTGGCCTTGATGCAGGACACGGTGCACAATCGCCTGTCCGATATCGAACTGGCGGCCTTCGTGACCGCCTGCGCCGGCGAGCGCCTGGACCACGGTGAGACCACCGCCCTGACCCGCGCGATGGTCGCCGTGGGCGATACGCTCGACTGGGGCGAAGGCCCGGTGCTGGACAAGCATTGCGTCGGCGGCCTGCCCGGCAATCGCACCACGCCCATTATCGTCGCCATCGTGGCGTCACTGGGCTACCGCATTCCCAAGACCTCCTCGCGCGCCATCACCTCGCCGGCGGGGACGGCCGACACCATGGAAGTCATGGCGCCGGTGGAACTGGACCTGGACGCGATGCGTTACGTGGTCGAGCGCGAGGGGGGCTGCGTGGTGTGGGGCGGCAACGTCCGCCTCAGCCCGGCCGATGACGTGCTCATCCGGGTGGAGCGGCCGCTGGACTTCGACAGTGATGGCCAGCTGGTCGCCAGCATCCTGTCCAAGAAGGTCGCCGCCGGCTCCAACCACGTGCTGATCGACATGCCGGTGGGCCCCACGGCCAAGGTGCGCTCCGCTGCCGCGGCCGATTCGCTGACCGGGCGCCTGGCCGGCACTGCCGCGGCCTTGGGCCTGCGCGTGGCGGTCAACCGCTCCGATGGCCGCCAGCCCGTCGGGTACGGCATCGGTCCGGCGCTGGAAGCTGCGGATGTGTTGAGCGTCCTGCGCGGCGACCCCGACGCCCCGGCTGACCTGCGCGAGCGCTCCATCGCGCTGGCCGGTGACCTGCTGGACCTGGTGCCGGGCAACGTGATCGGGCGCGGCCGGGGCTTGGCCGAGCAGTCGCTGGCGTCCGGCCAGGCACTGGCCAAGTTCATGGCCATCTGCGACGCGCAGGGCGGCTTCACCGAGCCGAAGTTCGCCCGCCATCGCGCGGATGTGCTTGCGCCGCGCAACGGCACGGTCATGGCCATCGACAACCGCCGCTTGTCCAAAGTGGCCAAGCTGGCGGGCGCACCGGTTTCGCCCGCCGCGGGGCTGGTGTCGCGGTGGCGGATCGGTGACCGGATCAGTGCCGGTGAGCCGATGTTCACCGTGCATGCGCAATCCAAAGGTCAACTGGAATACGCACTCGACTACACGCAGGCGTGCCCGACCATCTTCGATCTTCGTGAGGACCCGACATGAGCCTGGTCCTGCTGCCCTTCCCGGCCCAGCGCACGTTGGCCGCGCAGATGGTGGATGCGCTGCGCATGCCCGCTTCCGGCTCGGATCATCCTTCCGACGTTCGCGTGGGGCGCCTGGATTGGCGGCGCTTCCCGGATGGCGAGTCGCTGGTCACCCTCGATGACGCGCTGGCCGATGCCGACGTGGCCATCGTCGCCAGCCTGCATGATCCGGACGCCATGGCGTTGGCACTGCGCTTCGCCGCGGATACCGCGCGCGAGTTCGGTGCGCGCTCGGTGGGTCTGGTGGCGCCCTACCTCGCCTACATGCGCCAGGACAAGCGTTTCCATGCCGGGGAAGCGGTCAGCGCGCCCCTGTTCGCGCGCTTCATCAGCGAAAGTTTCGACTGGCTGGTCACCGTGGATCCGCACCTGCACCGCATCCATGCATTGGATGAGGTGTATGACATCCCCAGTCGCGTCGTGGCGGCGGCCCCGGCGGTGGCCGACTGGATCCGGCGCGAGGTCGAGCGGCCGATCCTCATCGGGCCGGACAGCGAAAGCGAGCAATGGGTGCGTGGCATCGCCACGCGCGCCGGTGCGCCCTACCAGGTGCTGGAAAAGCAGCGCCGTGGCGACCGCGACGTGAGCGTCAGTCTGCCCGATGCCGCTGCGGCCCGCGGGCGCAACCCCGTCATCGTGGATGACATCGTTTCCTCTGGCCGCACCGTGATCGAAACCCTGGGCCAGTTGCACCGTCTGGGCTTGTCACCGGCGACCTGCGTGGCCATCCATGCGGTGTTTGCCGGCGATGCGCATGCGCAACTGCTGGCGGCGGGTGCGCTGCGGATCGTCACCACCGACAGCATTGCCCACCCCAGCAACGGCATTGGCTTGGCGCAACCGCTGGCCGAGGCGATTCGCGAACTCGTGGGCCGCGTCGAGGCGTGATCCCCGGGCGACCGGTCACGTCACCTGGGAATTCTGTGGTGAGCCTTGGCGCATTGCCTCCCATGACGCACGAAACACGCGCACGGCAGACCGCAGGAACAACACCAGCAGGCCGGCGGCGATCACCAGGTCAGGCCAGCCGGCATCGAACAGCCAGACGCCCAGGGCGGCGGCAAGCACCGCGAGCCCTTCCCAGACATCGTTGCGCGAGCACTCCCACGCCGATGCCAGGTTGACGTCCCCATGCCGATAGGGCGTCAGCAGGCGCAGGCACAGCAGGTTGGCGCCCAGGTTGAGCAAGGCGGCCACACCGATGCCCTCGAACAGTGGCACCGCGGGATTCGCCAGCCGCCAGACGATCTGCGCACCCACCACCAACGCCGCCAGCAGGATCAGCGCGCCTTTGAACAGCGAAACCCGGGCCTTGGCCGCCGTGCTGGCCCCGACCACCGCCAGGCTCAGCGCATAGGTCAGCGCATCACCGAGGTTGTCCAGCCCGCCGGACAACAGCGAGGATGAGCGCGACCACCAGGCCGCGCCCACCATCATTGCAAACGTAACCAGGTTGAGTACCAGTACCACCTTCAGGACGCGCTTCTGGCGCGCCTGCAAGGCCTGCACGTCAATGGTCGTACCGCAGCACGCGCCACAATCACCCATGGATCAATCCTCCGTCAGCCATTGAGCCATTGGCCCTGCGGCTCATTGTCGCGATGCAGCCAACGGTACAGCGCGGGCAGTACCAGCAACGTGAGCAAGGTCGAGGACACGATGCCGCCAATCACCACCGTGGCCAGCGGACGCTGCACCTCCGAACCGGCGCCCACGTTGAAGGCCATCGGCAGGAACCCCAGCGACGCCACCAGTGCGGTCATCAGCACCGGCCGCAGACGGCCGAGGGCGCCATCGACGATCGCACTGTCCAGCGGGTCACCCTGTTCGCGCAGCTTGCGGATGAAGGTGATCATGACCAGGCCGTTGAGCACCGCGACGCCCGACAGCGCGATGAAGCCGACGCCTGCGGAGATCGACATCGGGATGCCCCGCAGCGCCAGCGCGATCACGCCGCCGGTGAGCGCCAACGGGACGCCACTGAACACGATCACCGCATCCTTGGCCGAGCCGAACGCCCAGAACAGCAGCGCGAAGATGATCGCCAGCGTGACCGGCACCACCAGCGAAAGTCGCTGGCTGGCCGAGATCAGCTGCTCGAACGTGCCGCCATAGTCGATCCAGTAGCCCGATGGCACCTTCACCCCGGCATCCACGCGCTGCTGCAGGTCGGCGACGAAGCCGCCCAGGTCGCGGCCACGCACGTTGGCGGTCACCACCACGCGGCGCTTGCCGTTCTCGCGGTTGATCTGGTTCGGGCCCAGTGTTGTGTCGATCTTCGCGACTTCACGCAGCGGTACCGTTTGCGGAGTGCCGGACATCCACGCGGCGGCCCGGCTGGACTCGTCGGCGTTATCCGCCCCGTCCAGCGGTATCGGCAGGTCGGCGAGTGCCGCCGGGTCCTGCCGCAGGTGCTCGGGAAGTCGGACCACGATGTCAAACCGTCGATCGCCTTCGAACAACTGGCCTGCCACTTTGCCGCCGATCGCCGTGGCGAGCGTGTCCTGCACCACGCCCGGGTTGAGCCCGTAGCGCACCAGGGCGTTGCGGTCCGGGGTCACGGTCAGCAGTGGCAGGCCGGTGGACTGTTCCAGCTTCACGTCCGCGGCGCCGGGCACGCCTTTGGCAACCGCTTCGATCTGCTCGCCCACTTCCATCAGTCTTTCCAGGTCATCGCCGTACAGCTTGATGGCGACGTCGGCACGCACGCCCGAGATCAGTTCGTTGGTGCGCATCTGGATGGGCTGCGTGAACTCGTAGTTGTTGCCCGGCAGCTTGCGTGCCGCAGCCTCCAGCTCCTGGATGAGCTGGGCCTTTGGCTTGCGGGGGTCGGGCCACTGCTCGCGCGGCTTGAGCATCAGGTAGGTGTCGGTGACCGACGGCGGCATCGGGTCATTCGCCACCTCGGCGGTGCCCAGCTTGCTGAACACCGTGCCGACCTCCGGGAACCGGGCGAAGGTGCTCTCAAGGCTCTCCTGCATCGACACGGCCTGCGTCAGACTGGTGCCGGGGATGCGCAGCGCATGCACCGTGATGTCACCCTCGTCCAGGCTCGGCACGAACTCCGAGCCCAGTCGCGTGGCCAGGATGCCGCACAGCACGACGCCGGCCAAGGCGCCGCCGAGCACCCAGGCGCGATGTCGCAAGGTCCACTCCAGTGCCGGCGCGTAAGCCCTGCGCGCCCATTGCATCAGCCGCGTGTCCTTCTCCTCCACCTTGCCGCGCAGGAACATCGCAACGGCGGCCGGCACGAACGTCAGCGACAGGATCATCGCGCCGGTCAACGCCAGCACCACGGTGATCGCCATCGGGTGGAACATTTTCCCTTCCACGCCGGTGAGCGCGAAGATGGGCAGGTACACCGCGGTGATGATGCCCAGGCCGAACAGGCTGGGCCGGATCACCTCCGCGGTGGCGGCGGCGGTGGTATCCAACCGCTCCTCATCGGTGAGAAGCCGCCCCAGCCGGTGTTGCAACTCGCCGAACCGGCGCAGGCAGTTCTCGATGATGATGACCGCGCCGTCCACGATCAGGCCGAAGTCCAGCGCACCCAGGCTCATCAGGTTGCCGGACACGCCGCCGCGCACCATGCCGGTCAGGGTGAACAGCATCGACAGTGGAATCACCGCCGCCGTGATCAACGCCGCACGGATGTTGCCCAGCAGCAGGAACAACACGGCGATGACCAGCAGCGCGCCTTCGACCAGGTTCTTGGCCACGGTCTTGACGGTGCGGTCCACCAGCGAGGTCCGGTCATACACCGGGTTGGCCGACACGCCGGGCGGAAGGCTCTTGTTGGCCTCGGCCAGCTTGGCCGCCGACGCCTGGGCCACGTCACGGCTGTTGGAGCCAATCAGCATGAACACCGTACCCAGCACGACCTCGCGGCCATTCTGCGTGGCCGCGCCATTGCGCAGCTCCGGCCCCTCGCCCACCTGCGCCACGTCGCGCACCCGGATCGGCACGCCATCGCGCCGGTCCAGCACGATGTCGCGGATACCGTCCAGGTCAGCCACCTGCCCCGGTGCGCGCACCAGGAACTGCTGCCCATTGCGCTCGATGTAGCCCGCGCCCACGTTCTGGTTGTTGGCGGCGATGGCGCGCACCACGTCGTGCAGGGTGAAGCCCAGCGTCACCAGCCGTGCCGGATCCGGGGTGATGTGGATCTGGCGCGCGAAGCCGCCAATGGTGTTGACCTCCGTCACTCCCGGCGTGTTGCGCAGTTGTGGTCGTATCACCCAGTCCTGCAGCGTGCGCAGGTCGGTGGCGGTCCACGGCGTGCCGTCCTTCTTCCTGGCCTCGGGATTGGCGTCGACCGTGTACATGAAGATCTCGCCCATGCCCGTGGCGATGGGACCCATCTCCGGTTCCAGCCCCTCCGGCAACTGTGATTTCAGCTGTTGCAACCGCTCAGCCACCTGCTGGCGGGCGAAGTACACGTCGGTGCCGTCCTTGAACACCACGGTGACCTGCGACAGGCCATAACGGGAAATGGAGCGCGTGTAATCCAGTCCCGGCAGGCCCGCCATGGCGGTTTCCACGGTGAATGTCACGCGCTGTTCGGACTCCAGTGGCGAGTAGCCCGGTGCCTCGGTGTTGATCTGCACCTGGACGTTGGTGATGTCGGGGGTGGCATCGATGGGCAGCTTCGTGAAGCTCCATGTCCCGATGCCGACCAGGGCCAGCGTCAACACCAGCATCAGCCAGCGGTGCCCGATGGCGAATCGGATGATCTTCTCAAGCATGGGAGGCGGCCTCAGTGGTCGTGGGAAGCGCCGGACTTCTCGATGTCCGCCTTCACCAGGTAACTCTGCTCGACCACCACCTGGTCGCCGCCCTTCAATCCGGAGAGGACTTCCACGCGCTGCGCGTCACGCTTGCCCAGTTCGACCGGCCGCACCTCGTAGGTGTCGCCCACGCGGATGAACACAGCCTCCCAGTCGCGAAAGGTCTGCAGGGCGGTCAGCGGCACGACCATGGCGGCCTGCTGCTGCGCCACGGTGATCCGCGCCTTGACCGCGGAACCCGGACGCCACAGTCCGTCGTGGTTGTTGATCGTGGCGCGGGCCACCGTGCTCTGGCTGGCCGTGGCGGTGCCCGGCAGCACGCGTTCCAGCGTGGTTTCGGCCGTGGCGCCGTCGCTCAGGCGGGTCACGGTGACGGGTACGCCGGCAGTGATGTGCTGCGCGTCCGATCCAAACACGTGCAGGTCCACCCATAACGAGGACAGGTCGGCCACCTCGAACAATGGCGACGACTCGCTGGCCACGGTGCCGACGGCGGCGTTGCGCGCCAGCACCACGCCGCTGATCGGCGAGGTCACGCTGTAGTTGGTGAGACTGATGTTGCTCTCCACCACCGCCAACACCTGCCCCGCGCGCACGCGGTCACCGACATTGGCGGCCACACGGCGCACCGGCCCGGGGAAACGCGCCGCCACCTGGGCGACGCGGCCCTCCATGGGGGTCAGCAAGCCCTGCACCTCATGCTCGTCGGCGATCACCCCGGGGCCGACCGGCGCCACCCGGATGCCGGACTCCTGCGCCACCTTGGGGTCGATCGTCGTACGTCCCTCGTAGCTGTCGTACGCCCAGCGCACGGTCTTGCCCTGGATGGTGGCCACCACCTCGACGTCGAACGAGTGTGGCTCGCCGACGATGCTGCTCGCCATCAGGCTGCCGTCATCCAGCGGCTTGAGGAGGTGGTGTTCGGCGATGTTGCCCAGTCGCTTGAGGCGCACTTCCACCGTGCCCGCGCTGGCCGGCAGCGGCTTGCCATCGCGGTACAGCCACGCCTGGTACCGGGGGGGCGTGCCGTCCTCGGCGATGGCCAGCTCGACCGCGTAGCCGCCCTGCTCCAGCAAGCGCCCACCGTGCGCGCCCTTGGTGGGGTCCTCTGCCGCGGCGTGTTCACCACCGGCGTCAGGGCCATGCGCGCCGCTTTCATCGCCGCCGTGTCCGGCTTCGGCGTCGGGCTTGCCACCGCAAGCGGCCAACAACAGGGTCAGCGCACACGCGGCGCTCAATTCACGAAGATTCACGGGTTGTTTCCTTGTGCGGGCGCGTCGGGGCCGGCGACGAACGCCTGGCCGGTCAAACGCTGGATTTCAATCAGGGCGCGCTGGGCCTCCAGCGCGGCATCAAGGCGTTGGCGGCGAGCCAGGTTCTGCTCGGCCTGCAGCTGTGCCCATTCCAGGTAGCTGATGGCACCGGCGCGGTAGGCGCGCTCGGCGGCAGTTTCGGCCCGCGCGAGCTTGGGCAGCACATCGCTGCGCAGGCGCTCGGTTTCGGCCTGTGCCACGCGGTAACGGCCATGGGCTTCGACCAGCGTGGCGTACAGCGACAGGCCCTTGGCCTCGCGCTCGATCTCAAGGCTGGCCAACTCGGCCTCGGCGGCGCGGATGCCGGGCATGGCGCGGTTGCGCGTGCCCACGGGCATGGACACGCTGCCGACCAGTGCGGTGTCGTCACTGGCCTGCAACCGTCGCACGCCCACCTGCCAGCCCAGGTCCGGCGTCGCATCCGCGCGCGCCAGCTGCAGCCGGGCCTCGCGGATGCGGCGTTCGTCGGCGAACTGGGCCAGCTCCGGTGTGCTGTCCAGCAGCGCGGCCAGCGCCGAAGCCTCCTCGATGGCGGGCAATGCCGTAGGGTCGATGTCCGCCACCGTGAACGTGGGTTCGCGTTCGCCCCACATCGCCGCCAGATGCTGGCGAGCGGCGCGCTCGGCGTGCTCGTTGCGAGCCAGCTCAAGCTCCGCGCGCGCCAGGGCCGCCTGTGCGGTCAACACCACCGACTCCGGCGATGCGCCTGCCTGCAAACGATGGCGCGCCGCCGCCACGGTGCGCTGACGCTGCCCGATATCGGCCGTGGCGATGCCGTGTTGCTGGCGCGCCGCCACCACCGCCAGGTACCGGCGCGCGACTTCCGCCAGCAGGTCCAGGCGTCGGGTCTCGCGCTCCACCGCCAAGGCGTCGATGCGGCTCTGCACCAGGGTGCGGCGGGCATCGAGCTTGCCGCCACGCTCCAGCACCGAGGCCAGGGTCAGGGTCAGTTCCGCGCCCTGCACGCCGCTGGTGTCACCCGTGCCAAGGGCATTCTCGACGGATGCACCGACGACCAGCGCCGGCCGTTGCAAGGCACGGTCGCGCTCGGCGGCCAGCACATCGCCGCGGGCGCTGTACAGGCGCAGCTCGGGGTGGGAGGTGGCGACGCGTGCAATGGCGTCGTCCAGGGTCAGGCGGCTTTCCACCGCCGATGGGGCCGCGGTCGCCGTGGGTCCAGCCACGGCAACCACCACGACCCACGCGGCCAGGGCCGCGAGTCGCAAACGCATGGGGATACTCTCCGAAAATCCGGTAAATCAAAGACGCAACGCCGGCATCCGCCGGCCCAGTCTCACGCCAGGATGGGAGGTCGGAACGGAGTGGCGGCCGGCGACGGCACGATCGAGTGCGTCATGGCCGCAGGTAGTGCGATGGGCATGGCCTGCACCGCCAGCTGGGGCGGTGTGAAGCCCTGCAACCCCACCGTCTGCCCGCAGCAGTGGGCGTAGTGCAGCAACTGGTGTGTGGGGTCCTGCGCGTCGGTATCGTCGGACGCCGTCGCCGCCCCGTCGTGCGCGTGCGCCTTGAAATGCTCGGAATGGCCGGGGGCGGAGTCGCCGTGCGCGGTGAACTCATGCAGCTCACCCATGGTGCCAAGCGCCTGCTGCGTCATTCCGCCAAGCACGAACAGCGCCAGCATGAGCATGCGCAGCGTCGCGAGCAGGCGTTGGCGGCGGGGGCGAGCCATGACGCAAGGTTAACCCATCGCGCCGACGGGCGGTAATCGTGGTCGACGTCATCCAATCTGATCGGAATCAAGTCATCGTGCGGCACCAGACATGAGCATGTGGCAGACCTTCCCCGTCAGGAGCCCGGCATGAACCGCGTCCAAGGCAAGACCTGCATCGTCACCGGCGGCGCCGTCGGCATCGGCCACGCCTGCGTGTCGCGGCTGGCGGAGGAAGGCGCGGCCGTGGCGATCTTCGACCGGCTGGACGCCGAGGGCGAGGCGCTGGCCAACGCCATCAACCACGCCGGGGGCAAGGCCCGTTATTGGCACGTGGACGTCACCCGCGAGGCCGACGTGGCCCGAGCCATCACCGAGGTGGCCGACCACTTCGGCAGCGTGGACGTGCTGGTCAACAACGCCGGCATTTCCGGCAGCACCAAGCTCACCCACGAGATCACCGAGGAGGAGTGGGATCGGGTGCAGGCGGTCAACGTGAAAGGCGTGCTGTTCTGCACCAAGCACGCACTGCCGCACATGAAGCGCGCGGGTGCCGGCAGCATCATCAACCTGTCGTCCATTTACGGGTTGGTGGGCGCGCCGGACGTGCCCGCGTACCACGCCTCCAAGGGCGCGGTGCGGCTGATGAGCAAGACCGACGCGATGATCTACGCGCCCGACCGCATCCGCGTGAACTCCATCCATCCGGGCTACATCTGGACGCCGATGGTGGAGCACCACCTGCAGGCCAGTGGGGCCACCGACCTGGCGGCCGCCCGCGACGAGGTGGGCCGGTTGCACCCGCTGGGCCACATGGGCGAGCCGGATGACATCGCCTGGGGCGTGGTGTACCTGGCGTCGGAGGAGTCCAAGTTCGTGACCGGTTCGGAACTGGTGATCGACGGCGGGTATTCGGCGCACTGACGCCTGCGCACGCGGCGACGCTTTACGCAGCCACGGCGACGTTCCCATACTCGCGTTCCCTGAGCGGAACGCGGGCATGCATCCCCACGACAACGACGGCACCTCCCGCGCTGCAACGCCCGGCACGACCCGCCCGCCATCGGGCACGGCCGCCGAGGTGTTTCGAGTGTTCCTAGTCCTGGGCCTGACTTCGTTCGGCGGCCCCATCGCGCACCTCGGCTACCTGCGCACGGCGTTCGTGGAGCGCCGCCGCTGGCTGGACGAATCGCAGTTCGCGCAGTTGCTGGCGGTGTGCCAGTTCCTGCCAGGTCCCGCGAGCAGCCAGATGGGGTTCGCGATTGGCCTGTTCCGTGCGGGATGGCGCGGCGCGCTCGCCGCCTTCGCCGGCTTCACCCTCCCCTCGGCACTGTTGATGTTGGTGTTCGCGCTGCTGACGCCGCGATGGCAAGGCGAGATCGGTGCAGCAACCGTGCACGGCTTGAAGCTGGTCGCCGTTGCCGTGGTCGCGCATGGCCTGCTGGGGATGATCCGGCAACTGGCACCCGATGGGCAGCGCCTGCTGATCGCCGGGGCGGCCGCGGCAGTGGTCGCGTTGACGGGCAACGCCTGGGTGCAGCTGGCGGTCATCGTGATGGGTGCCGTGCTCGGCCCCTGGCTGTGCCGGCAGGCGAAGGCGCTGCCGACGGCGGTGTTCCCGGTGCATTACGGCGCACGTGGGGCGGCGTTCCTGTTTTCGCTTTTCCTGCTCGGACTGGGACTTGCCCTGGCGTGGCAGCCGTCACCGACGCCGTCGGTGGCCGGCATCGCTGCCGCGTTCTACCAGGCCGGTGCGCTGGTGTTCGGTGGTGGCCACGTGGTGTTGCCGTTGCTGCAGCAGACGATGGTGGACAGCGGCTGGATGACCGCCGACACGTTCCTGGCCGGTTACGGCGCGGCACAGGCGGTCCCCGGCCCGATGTTCTCCCTGGCTGCCTATCTGGGGGCCACGGTGCCGATGTCGCATTCGCCCGCTGTCGGCGGGCTGGTCGCGCTGCTGTCGATCTTCGCGCCGGGCTTCCTGCTGCTGGGTGCCGTCCTGCCCGTCTGGACCAGACTGGCCAGCCACCGTGCCGCGGCCAGCGTGGTGGCCGGGATCAACGCCGCCGTCGTGGGCCTCCTGGCGGCCGCGTTCCATGACCCGGTATGGACCCAGGGCGTGCGCAACCCGACGGATCTCGCCATTGCCCTGGTGGGATTTGCAATGCTGGCGTGGCTGCGGGCATCCGCACTGTGGGTCGTGCTCTGGTGCGTGGCGGCATCCCTCGCCGCCACGCTGGTCGCCTGACTCAGTGCGAGAACAACACCGGCAGGTGCGACTGCTCCAGCATCTCGCGCGTCGCGCCTCCCAACGCCCACTCGCGGAAGCGCGAGTGGCCATAGCCGCCGGCCACCAGCAGGTCGGCGCGGGTTTCCCGGGCATGTGACAGCAGCACCTGCGCCACCGAGCGCGAACCGCTCTCCAGCGCGACCACATTGACCCGCAGGTCATGCCGCGCGAGGTGCGTGGCAATGTCCGCCCCCGGCTGTTCGCCATCGCCCGACTCGCCTGAACGGGGGTCCACCACCACCACGTCCACCGTGGCGGCACGGCGCAGCAACGGCAGCGCATCATGCAGCGCACGCGAAGCCTCTGGCGTGGGACGCCATGCCACCACCGCATGCCCCCGGGCGGACGTTGGGCGGCTGGACGGGGGAACCACCAGCACCGGCCCACCCGACTCCATCAGCAGCTCGCTGAAGAACGGATGGATCGTGGCCGCGGCGCCCGCATCACCCGGATCGGCGCCGCTGATGATGCTCATGTCCGCGTATCGCGCGTTGATGGCGGCGGTGCGCGGGGGCTCCACGAACAGGGATTCGACCACGCGCACTTCGCCCATGATGCCGGAGGTCTTGAGCTTCTCGCGCCATTTGACCGCGCGCTGCTCGGATTGCGCGCGCAGTTCGTCATACAGCCCGGCCATGGAAGCATCCGGCACCATCCCCCACGGTCCAGGCACGGGAACCGGCAGGTTGACCAGTTCCAGCAGCGCCAGGTGCGCGCCTTCGGCCGTCGCCAGTTCCAGCGCTGCGGCCACTGCATTGGCATCCCCTGCCGTTCCGGTCAGCGGGACTACGATGTCTTTGATCATGACGCGGGCTCCACGTGGGCGGATACTGCATTAGCGCGCCGCTGCGGGAACGGGGCGTTGATCCGGATCAATTCCCCCGCGATCTCATTGCGTGAGACGTGGCTGGCCTAAAAACGCGGCCAGTACATCGGACTATCCGCATGAATCGCACCGTTGCCCAGCCCGTATCCCCCGTCGCCGACGCATTCCCCACCGCGCCACGGCCGGAGGGTGCGCATGACGGCGGCCGCCTGGCCGCCCGGCTGGGCAGCAAATACGCCAGCCGTATTACCGGCACGCTGCGGGTGCCGGGCCGCGAGGGTGACTTCGCCCCGTTGCCCGCGGACCTGCCGCCCGCGCTGGCCGCCGCCCTGGCCAGCCGCGGGGTCGGCCGCCTGTACCGACACCAGGCGCAGGCGTGGGACGCCGTGCAGCGGGGACGGCACGTGGTCATCGCCACACCCACGGCCTCCGGCAAGAGCCTGTGCTACACGCTGCCCGTGGTCAGCGCGGCCATGCAGCGCCGGGCGAAGGCGCTGTACCTGTTCCCGACCAAGGCGCTGGCGCAGGACCAGGTGGCGGAGCTGATCGAGCTGTCGAACGCCGGTGACCTCGGGGTCAGGGCCGCCACGTTCGATGGCGACACGCCCGGCGACCAGCGCCAGGCCATCCGCCTGAGCGGCGACATCGTGGTCAGCAACCCGGACATGCTGCATCAAGGCATCCTGCCCCACCACACCAAGTGGGCGCAGTTCTTCGAGAACCTGCAGTACGTGGTGATCGACGAGATCCACAGCTACCGCGGCGTGTTCGGCTCGCACCTGGCCAACGTGCTGCGCCGGCTCAAGCGGGTGTGCGCGTTCTACGGGGTCAACCCGCAGTTCATCCTATGCTCGGCCACCATCGGCAACCCGCAGGCGCATGCCGAGGCACTGGTCGAAGAGGACGTCTTAGCCATCACCGAATCCGGCGCGCCCAGCGGCGACAAGCACGTGCTGCTGTGGAACCCGCCGGTGGTCAATCCCGACCTCGGCCTGCGCGCGTCCGCCCGCTCGCAGAGCAATCGCATCGCACGCATGGCCATCAAGGCGCGGTTGAAGACGCTGGTGTTTGCCCAGTCGCGCACCATGGTCGAGGTGCTGACCAAATACCTCAAGGATGTGTTCGACCACGACCCGCGCAAGCCGGCGCGCATCCGCGCCTACCGTGGCGGCTACCTGCCCACCGAACGCCGCGAGGCCGAGCGCGCCATGCGCGACGGCCGCGTGGACGGCATCGTGTCCACCTCCGCGCTGGAACTGGGGGTGGACATCGGCAGCCTGGATGTCGTGGTGCTCAACGGCTATCCCGGCAGCATCGCCGCCACGTGGCAGCGGTTCGGCCGCGCCGGCCGCCGCCAGCAGCCCTCGCTGGGGGTGCTGGTCGCCAGCTCCGATCCGCTGGACCAGTACATCGTGCGCAACCCCGACTTCTTCGGCGCGCACCCGCCCGAGCAGGCGCGCATCGCCGCGGACCAGCCGGTGATCCTGCTTGACCACATCCGTTGCGCCGCATTCGAACTGCCGTTCCTCAAGGGCGAACGCTTTGGCGGCCGCGATGGCGCCGTGGACCCGCAGGTCTACCTCGAACTGCTGGCCGAGGACGGCGTGATCCACGGCGAAGGCGACCGCTGGGAATGGATCGCCGACAGCTACCCGGCCAATGCGGTGAGCCTGCGCTCGGTGGCCGACGGCAATTTCGTGGTGGTGGACCGCACCGATGGACGCCAGACCATCATCGCCGAGGTGGATTACAGCTCCACGCCGCTGATGCTGTACGAAGGCGCCATCCACATGGTCCAGTCCACGCCCTACCAGGTGGAGCGGCTGGACTGGGACGGCCGCAAGGCCTATGTCACGCGCACCCACGTGGACTACTACACCGATGCCATCGACTACACCCGGTTGAAGGTGCTGGAGCGCTTTGAAGGCGGCAAGGCCGGCGAAGGCGGCAGCCACCACGGCGAAGTGCACGTGGTGCGGCGCGTGGCCGGCTACAAGAAGATCCGCTACTACACCCATGAGAACATCGGCTACGGACCGGTCAACCTGCCCGACCAGGAGATGCACACCACCGCGGTGTGGTGGCAGTTGCCGCAGGCCGTGCTGGAGTCCCGCTTCGCCACACGGCAGGACGCGCTGGACGGGTTCCTGGGGGCGGCGTACGCGCTGCACGTGGTGGCCAAGGTGGCGGTGATGGCCGACGGCGCCGACCTGCAGAAGGCGGTGGGCAGCGGTGATGGCGCATGGTTCGCCCATGGTGATGGCCGCGGCCGTGGCCAGTTGCGTGGGCAGGACGGCAGTCTCACCTCGCCTGATACGCACGACGCTTTCACCCCTACCGTGTACCTGTACGACAACTACCCTGGTGGCGTGGGCCTGAGCGAACCGCTGTGGCGACGACAGCGCGAACTGGTGCAGAAGGCCCGCGCGCTGGTGGCCGGCTGCGAATGCCGCGCCGGCTGTCCCGCCTGCGTCGGCCCGGTTCTGAATGCTGATGGCGGTCCCGCCACCACGCCCAAGCGGCTGGCCCTGGATGTGCTGCAGGCGCTGGATGCCGGCGTGGTGCCCGCATGAGCCTGAGCCTGGCCAAGCTGCAGCAACTGAAGCGTCAGACTGGCCAGCGGGACACGACTGCCGTCCGAATGGCGAACGTGCCAGCGTTGGCCGCGCACATGCATCCATCCACTGGAGCCATGCCCGCACCTTGCACGGGCACGCATGGAGCCACCGGGCCGATGTCCGCTCGCGACAACGGGATGCCAGGTGCCACCAGCCCCGATCCGCAAGCTTCGCTCGACCGATTGCGCCAGCTCCTGCGCGTGCGCACGCCTCGTCCGGTTCGTCCCCAGGCGCACTTGGACCGCGAGGTTCCCGGCACCGAAATCGCCCCGGGCGTGCGACTTGTCGAACGCATCCAGCGCTGCGGACAGACCCCCGACTGGCTGGATGGCACCTTCGACCGCAAGGACCTGCTGCGCAGTCGCGACCTGCTGTTCTTCGATACCGAGACCACGGGTCTTGCGGGCGGCACCGGTACCCGCGCCTTCATGATCGGCGCAGCCGACTGGGTCGACGATGGTCTGCGCGTGCGCCAGCTCTACCTGACCGCCATGGCGGGCGAAGCGGCGATGCTGGATGCCTTTGCCGGCTGGCTGAATCCCGCGACGATCCTGGTCAGCTACAACGGTAAGTGCTATGACGCGCCGCTGCTGGCGACCCGCTACAGGCTGGCACGCCGCACCAATCCGCTGGCCGCGCTGGCGCACGTGGACCTGCTGTTTCCCAGCCGCCGACGCTGGCGTGGCATATGGGAAAACTGCCGCCTTGCCACCATCGAACGCGAAGTACTGCGCGTGGTGCGTGAAGACGACCTGCCCGGTGCCGAAGCCCCCGCCGCCTGGCTGGAGTACCTGCGAGGTGGCAGTGCCAACAACCTGCGGCGCGTGGCCGCGCACAATCACCAGGACGTGGTGTCGTTGTCGCGACTGGTAGGGGTGCTGGCGCAAGCGGCTTGATCGGGCATCGCCGCAACCGGCTTGAACGAGCGCTGCCGCCGGGTTTGCAACTCAGCCCGCCAACACCTGGACATGTGGCGTCCCCGCAACCATGCGACCGATGGCGGTTGCGTCGGTGAACCCGCCTTCGCTGAACGCCAGCAGCACGTCCGGGGCCGCATCCGGCGAACACGCGACCAGCAGCCCGCCGCTGGTCTGGGGGTCGGTCAGCAGCGCGCGCCAATCCGCCGGCACGTCATCCGCCAACCCGACGTCCGCGCCATAGGAGTTCCAGTTGCGATTCGATGCCCCGGTCACGCAGCCGGCCTCGAACAGCGACCTTGCCTGCCGCAACAGCGGCACGCTATCGACGGAGACCTCCGCGGCATGGCCACTGGCCCGGCACAATTCCAGCAGATGGCCCAACAGGCCGAAACCGGTGACGTCGGTCATTGCGTGAACGGCCGGCAACTTGCCCAGGCGCTCGCCTACCCGGTTGAGCTGGGTGGTGGTTGCCAGCATTTCACGATAGCCGTCCGCGTCCAGCAGGCCCTTCTTCAGCGCGGAGGAATACACACCCACGCCGAGCGGCTTGCCCAGCACCAGCACGTCGCCTTCGCGCGCGCCGCCATTGCGCTTGAGGTGGGCCGGATCCAGCACGCCGATGGCCGCCAACCCATAGATGGGCTCCACCGAATCGATGCTGTGCCCGCCAGCCACCACGATGCCCGCGTCCGCGCAGGCCTGCTCCCCGCCGCGCAGGATCTCGCGGATGGTCTCCGTGGACAGCGTGTTGATCGGCATGCCAACCACCGCCAGCGCGAACAACGGCGCGGCGCCCATCGCGTAGAGATCGGACAGGGCGTTGGTCGCGGCGATGCGGCCGAAGTCGAACGGATCATCGACGATGGGCATGAAGAAGTCGGTCGTCGCCACCACCGCTTGCCGCTGATTGAGGCGATAGACCGCGGCATCGTCGCTGGTCTCGCGCCCCACCAGCAACTCGGCCGGCGCCGGCAGGCCGGAAATGCCGTGCAGCAACCCGGACAGCACGCCCGGCGCAATCTTGCAGCCACAACCGCCACCATGGGCGAGGGACGTGAGCCGGGGCTCGATGGCGCCGGTTTCGTCCGGCAACTTCGTCGTTGCATCCACGCGCGATGCCCTCCGTGAAACCCATGTTGAACTGGCGGAAGGCAGCAGGAGTCGAACCTACCAGGGAGCGATCGACGCCCCCTACTGGGTTTGAAGCCCAGCCGCATGCCCGGATGCGCATGCCTTCCACGTCACGACGATGCGGCGGTTACCGCGGACTCGTGTGCCGGCCCCGCGTTCCACCGCACGCCATCGCGGGGAAGGTGCGCTTCGCCAACGCGTCGAGTGTAGCCAACGCGATCGAAGAACTCCAAGATCTGGATGCTGCGTTTGCGCCCCAGTCCGATGGCGTCACGGAAGGCCGCGGCTTCGACGCCGCCGTTGCACCTGGCGAGCGTGTCGACAATGCCCGCGAGTTCCCCGATGCAATCGGGGTGGTAGTACAGATCGGGCACCACCTGGTAGACCTCGCCGCGTGCGGCGGCACGCTTGAGCACGGCGCGCATGCGATCCTCCGGCTCCCCTGCCTGCGCGGCGACCGTGCGCACCCATGGCGGGTCGAACCGTCCGTCCAGCAGCAGTGGCAGTACCTGCCGCAGCGTTTCGACCTGCCGCTCGGACAGCGCCTGGTCATGCCCGGGAAGTCGCCACCAGGTGCCATTGCGCTGAAGCCGCCCCTCGCCATGCAGCGATTGCAGCAGCGCCTGCCACGCCCCGGTGGCGATTTGGGGACACGTGAGCCGCCGCAGCCGTCCACTGTCGATCCCCGGTTCGTCGGGGTGGCGCTCGTGCCAGTCGTGGACGGCTTGCAGCGCCTGGTGCGCCAGTGACGCCCAATGGGCGATGAGGATCACGTGCCCGCCGTCGCGGCCCTCGACGTGCATCGCATCCGCGGGGAGCACGATCCGCTCCGACGGGAGCCGGCAATAACGTACCAGCGTGGACATCGCCAGGCCGAAGGGGGCCTGTTGCAGCAGGTTGCCCATGCCCTCGCCCGCTGCCAGCCGCTCCAGCGCGGCAAGCCACGCGAGCCGCGCGGGCGTGCGTCGCCGCCGGTGCGGTGCCTCGGGGTCCAGCACGATGCCGCCCCCCAGGGTAGCCGTCGCGGCCGCATTGCGCACGATGAAACGATCCCCGGTGGAGGCGCAGACCGGCGCATCGAACACCAGTTGTACCAAGATGCCCCGCCCATCATCGCGGGCGTCCAGCACGATGGCGTGCGCCAGCCTGTGCATCGTCCCCCAATGCACGTGCAGTGGCGTCCAGTCGCGCAGCGACGTGCCCGGCGCCAGCAGGCGAAGGCGCACATCCACGCGCAGGGTCGCAACAAAGGCCCTCGGGTCGGCGATCCAGTCACCGCGGGAGATCAGCTCGCACTCGATCCCGGACAGGTTGAGCGCGCAACGCTGGCCCGAGCCGGCGAGATCGGCCGCACGGTTCTGCGCATGGATGCTGCGTATCCGCACCGGCATGCCCCGCGGCATCAGTACCGGCCGATCACCGGCATCGGCACGGCCGCCGTAGACTGGACCGGTCACCGTGGTGCCGTGGCCCTGCAGGCTGAACACACGATCCACCGGCATGCGGAACAACTCGGCACGGGCGGGATGTCCTGCACCGCTTGCCAGCGTTGCCGCCGTCGCCCTCAGATGGGCCAGCAGCGCGGCAATGCCGGGATCGTCCGCCCGGGTGCTGTTGCAGATGAAAAGCGGCGCATCCCGCAGCACCGATTCGCCAAGCACCGCGCCGATCTGGCCACGCACGTCTTCCAACCGCGCGGCATCCACCCGATCGGCCTTGGTCACCGCGATCGCACCACGACCCACACCCAGCAGGTCGAGGATGGCCAGGTGCTCGCGCGTCTGCGGCATCACGCCGTCGTCCGCGGCAATGACCAGCAATGCGAAGTCGATGCCAGTCGCGCCGGCCACCATGGTGTGCACGAAGCGCTCATGCCCGGGCACGTCGACGAAACCCAGCATCCCTTCGGCGGTGTTGCCGTCGGTCGTGTCCCGCGCCACATAGGCATAACCCAACTCGATGGAGATGCCGCGCGCCTTCTCCTCCTTCAGCCGGTCGGTGTCCACACCGGTGAGCGCACGCACCAGGCGGGTCTTGCCATGGTCGATATGTCCCGCGGTACCGATGATCATGCCGACAGACCGGGCAACTGGGCCAGGAAAGCCGCTTCGTCCTCCGGATCAAGGCAGCGCAGGTCGAGCCACAACGCATCATCGGCCACGCAACCCACTACGGGCCTGGGCAGTTGACGCAAGCGTTTGGCCAAGCGATTCAGGCCACTGCGTTTCGCCATCGCCGACTGGATCCGGAACCCCGCGCTGGGCAATCGCGCCTCGGATTGCGCCCCGCTGCCCACCTGGCTGTCCAGGCGTGCCACGTCGACACGGTATTCGGGCGCGAAGGCCTGCTGCATCGGCTCCTGCAGGCGCTCCGCCTGCTCCCAGATCGTGTCGACGCCACGCGACAATACCCGCGCGGTGGGCAGTCGCTGGGTCAACAGTTCCGGTTCCCGATACAGCGCCAGCACGGCCTCCAAGGCAGCCAGCCCCATCTTGTCCATCCGCAGGGCACGCTTGAGCGGGTTGCGATTGATCCGCGCGATCAGGTCGGCGCGTCCCACCAGGATGCCGGCTTGCGGCCCGCCCAGCAGTTTGTCCCCACTGAAGGCGACCAGGTCCGCGCCCGCCGCCAATGCCTCCTGCACGGTCGGCTCATGCGGCAGTCCCCACGCACGCAGGTCGCAGAGGCTGCCGCTGCCAAGGTCCACGGCCAGCGGCACGTTCCGCTCGTGCGCCAACGCCGCCAGCGCCGCAGTCCCCACCTTCGCGGTGAAACCGGTGATGGTGTAGTTGCTTGGATGCACCTGCATCAGCAGTGCGGTACGCGGACCCATGGCATTGGTGTAATCCGCGGGATGGGTGCGATTGGTGGTGCCGACCTCCACCAGTTTCGCGCCTGCGTTGCGCATGACATCGGGAATGCGGAAGCTGCCGCCGATCTCGACCAGCTCACCGCGCGACACCACCACCTCGCGCCGGTTGGCCAGTGTGTTGAGTAGCAGCAATACCGCGGCTGCGTTGTTGTTGACCACCGTGGCCGATTCCGCGCCGGTCAACTCGCACACCAGCGACCGCACCCGCGCGTCGCGATCGCCGCGCCGCCCGCTGGCAACGTCGAACTCGAGATCGACGGGCGACGACATGGCCTGCACCACGGCATTGACCGCGACCTCCGGCAGCACCGCACGCCCCAGGTTGGTATGCAGCACGGTGCCCGTCAGGTTGAAGACGCGGCTGAGCCGCCTGCCCTCCTCCGCCTGCATCGCCTGCTCCACCGCAACTACCAGCGCGTCGCCCTGCACGGCCTGCGCCAGTGCCTCACGCGACAACGGGCTGACCTGGATCTGCTCGCGCAGCGCCTGCAGGTGCCCGCGCAGCAGCCGGGTTACCCGGCTGCGCCCATGCTGTTCCATCAACGCCGCCATGTGCGGCGTGCGCAGCAACTGGTCCAGCGAGGGCAGATCGCTGGCGGATACGAGTCCGGTTTCACGCAGCACCGGCTTCACTCCTGTTCCGGATGCCACAGCAGGGGGTTCTGGCTCGCACGCTCGTACCCCTGCTCGCCCAGCAGGATGTCCAGCGCCAATGTTCCCAGGTCATCGGCCAGCGGTTCCACCTCGGGGCCGAACTCCTCGTAGAGGATCTTCCGGTAGCCGTGGCAGTGCTCGCAGGTTTCGGCGCGCACTGGAGCCGCCTTGATCGCGTCAGCGGACGCGTCCAGCGCGGTCAGCGACTGGTAGGCGATGTCCTTGCCCGCCGTCCCGCAGCGGCTGCATTGCACCCGCACGTAGTGCCATTGGCATGCACACAGCCCGCAGGCCAGGTACCGGTAGGCGGCATGCGGCGCCTTGGCATGGACCATGCTCGACACGGGCTGGAAGCCGCACAGGGGACACAAGCCGGGCGCATCCGCCATGGGTGCAAGCGCCTCGATGCGGAAGGCAAGCCCCAGGGCCAGCCAATAGACCTGCAGCGCAGCCATGACCAGCGGCGCCGCCGCGACGTCCACCGGCGGCGCGCCGGGAACCTCGAGCAGCGCGTCCGCCTGCCCCTCCAGCCAGTCGTCCGGAGCCTCGATGACGCGGGCCAGCGTGGCGCCGACGGCGTCCGGAAATCCGGCGTGTCCCGCACAGCGCCTGCACAGCGAACGCAGCAGTACGCGCCAGTGCGCATCGCGCCGCACGCTGGCGGCGTGCAGCGGCGGCATTCCCGCGTCAGCGGCGGCCGCCGGCTGTTGCGCCAGCGCCGACTGCTGCAGCGCCTGCAGCTGCACTGCGGTCAATCCGTCCAGTTCAGCCTGCTGCGCGTCCACCACCAAGGCCAGCATGGCCAGGTAGCCGCCAATCGGATTGCCTTCGACCAGTGCGCGAAGTCGCTCGGCACGCGCCGGGAACAGCGTTCCCCGCTCGGGGAGAATGATGCGCGGAATGTCACGCTGCGCGAGCGTTTCGATCTCGCCAGGTTCTAGGGTGCGTTGCGCCATGGGGTCACGGACCGGGGGAACGAGCCCCTATCCTGACCCGTTGCCGTCCACGCCGTCCAGCGCGGCGGCGGCCCGACTCAATCCGGCGCGCGACGCCCGCTGATCACGTCGCGGAACCACTGGCGGTGGTGGCGATATGCCCAGCCGTAGGTCACCTTGCCTTCGGTCATCGCCCCGAGCGAGCCCTTGACCCAGAACGCCGCGTAGACATGCACGATGATGGCGCACGCCAGCAGCAGGCCGAACAGCGCATGCACCACCGAGGACAGGCGCAGCACGCCAATCGGGAAGAACGCGCTGAAGTATGCGCGCCAGATCACCAGACCGGACAACAGCAGCGCGAGCAGGAAGACGATCAGCGCCCAGAACAGCACCTTCTGCCCCGCATTGAAGCGCCCGGCCGGCGGCAGGTCCTCGTCGTCGTTGTCGAGCACTTTGCGGACGTTGCGCATCCACACCCGGTCATTGGCGACGAACAGGTTGTCGCGCCACATCCGCAATGCCAGCAACACGAACGCCACCACCATCAGCAGACCGATGAACGGGTGCAGGATGCGCGTCCAGGGGCCGCCCCCGAAGATGGCCGACAGCGGGAACAGCGCCGGGTGGAACAGGCTCATGCCGGACAGGACGGCCAGCACGAAACTGATCGCCACGATCCAGTGGTTGATGCGGGTCGACACGCGATAGCGCTCGATGGTGTGGGGGTGTTTGCCAGCACTCATGACCGTTTCTCCTCTGCGGTGCGGGCGGCCTCCTGCTCGGCCCGCGCTTCGTCATCCTCATCGGCCACGTTGCGGCCGCTGCGGATGTAGTGGAGGAAACCGATGAAGGCCGCGGCCAGCATCGCGCCCACGCCCAGCGGTTTGGCCACGCCTTTCCACAGCTTGACCGCCGGACTGATCACCGGGTCCTTCGGCAGCCCGCTGTACAGACCGGGGTTGTCCGCGTGGTGCAGCACGTACATCACATGCGTGCCGCCCACGCCCGCCGGGTCGTACAGGCCAGCGTTCTCGAAACCGCGGGACTTCAGGTCGGCGATGCGCAGATCGGCATGCTCGATCATGTCCTCCTTGCTGCCGAACTCGATCGCCCCGGTCGGACAGGTCTTCACGCACGCCGGCTGCTGGCCCACCGCAACGCGGTCCGAGCACAGCGTGCACTTGTAGGCCTTCTTGTCCTTCTTGGAGATCCTGGGGACGTTGAACGGGCAGCCGGTGATGCAGTAGCCGCAACCGATGCAGTTCTCCTCCTGGAAATCCACGATGCCGTTGGCGTACTGGATGATCGCGCCCGGGGACGGACACGCCTTCAGGCAGCCCGGGTCTTCGCAATGCATGCAGCCGTCCTTGCGGATCAGCCATTCCAGGTTGCCCTGCTCGTCCTCGTGCTCGCTGAAGCGCATCAGCGTCCACGACTGGTCGGTCAGGTCCGCCGGGTTGTCGTACACGCCGGTGCAGCTGCCGACCTCGTCGCGCAGGTCGTTCCACTCCATGCACGCGACCTGGCACGCCTTGCAGCCGATGCACTTGCTGACGTCGATCAGCTTGGCCACCTGGCCCGCATGTGCGCCACGCGCCTGTGGCGGCGGCGTGGTCGTCGCCGAGCGACGGATGATGTCCAGCGATTGCAGTGCCATCGTCCGCCTCCTATGCCTTCTCGACCTTGACCAGGAACGACTTGAATTCCGGCGTGTTGGTGTTGCCGTCGCCCACCGACGGCGTGAGCGTGTTGGCCAGGTAACCGGCCTTGGTCGCGCCGATGAAGCCCCAGTGGATCGGCACGCCGACCTGGTGCACGGTCTTGCCGTCGATGGTGAGCGCCTTGATGCGCTTGGTCACCACCGCCACCGCTTCGATATGGCCGCGCTTGGAACTCACGCGCACGCGGCCGCCGTTGGCCAGGCCCAGTTCCTCGGCCAGGGCCACGCCGATCTCCACGAACTGCTGCGGCTGGGTGACCGCGTTGATACGCGAATGCTTGGTCCAGTAGTGGAAGTGCTCGGTCAACCGATACGTGGTGGCCACGTGCGGGAACTCATCGGACTTGCCGAACTGCGCCCGGTCGTTCTTGAACACGCGCGCGGCCGGGTTGCTCAACGTGCCCGCCTGGTTGGGGCTGAGCGGGTTGCTGGCCAGCGGCGTCTCGAACGGCTCGTAATGCTCGGGGAACGGGCCTTCGGCCATACCCCCGCGGGCGAAGAAGCGTGCCACGCCTTCGGGGTTCATGATGAACGGCCCCATGCCGTCGGCCGGGTTCTCGTCGGCCTTGTAGTCGGGCACGTCCGCCCCACCCCAGGCCTTGCCGTTCCATCCGATCAGCTTGCGCTTGGGATCGAAGGGCTTGCCATCGGGGGCGCACGAGGCGCGGTTGTAGAGCACGCGACGGTTGGCCGGCCACGCCCAGGCCCAGTTGGGCGTGGTGCCGATGCCCGTCGGGTTGGCATTGTCGCGGCGCGCCATCAGGTTGCCGGTCGGCCCCCAGGCGCCGCAGAAGATCCAGCAGCCACTGGTGGTGCTGCCGTCGTCGCGCAGCTCACCGAAACCGGCCAACTGCTCGCCGGCCTTGCGCAGCACACGCGTGGGATCCTTCGGGTCGGGGAGGTCCGCCAGCGCCTTGCCGTTGTACTCCTTGGCCAGTTCCTCGGCCGTGGGTTCGTGCGGCCGGGCGTAGTCCCAGGCCAGGTTGACGATCGGGTCCGGATACACGCCGCCTTCGGCCTCGTACAGCGCCTTCATGCGCGCAAACAGCTCGGCCATGATCTCGATATCCGCGCGCGCCTCGCCCGGCGGGCTGGCACCCTTCCAGTGCCATTGCAGCCAACGCGAGGAGTTGACCAGTGCGCCCTCGTCCTCGGCGAAGCAGATCGTGGGCAGGCGGAACACCTCGGTCTGGATGCTGGCGCTGTCCACGTCGTGGTACGGGCCGTGGTTCTTCCAGAACTCGCTGGTCTCGGTGGCGAGCGGGTCCATGGTCACCATGAACTTGAGCTTGGAGAACGAACGGGTGACCTTACCCTTGTTGGGCGCCGCCGCCAGCGGATTGAAGCCCTGGCAGACGTAGCCGGTCATCTGCCCCTGGTCCATCAGCTCGTAGGCCTGGATCATGTCGTAGGGCTTGTCCAGCTTGGGCAGGTAGTCGTAGGCCCAGTTGTTCTCCGCCGTGGCCGCGTTGCCCCACCAGGCCTTCATCAGGCTGACGAAGAACTTGGGATAGTTCTGCCAGTAGCTGAGCTGGTTGGGCCGCAACGGTTGCTGCGTGCGCTTGGTGAGGTAGGCCTGCAGGTCCTGTTCGGTTTCGTTGGGCAGGGTCAGGTAGCCCGGCAGCAGGTCGGACATCAGGCCCAGGTCGGTCAGGCCCTGGATGTTGGAATGCCCGCGCAGCGCGTTCATGCCACCGCCGGCGATGCCGATGTTGCCCAGCAGCAGCTGCACCATCGCGCCGGTTCGGATCATCTGCGAACCGACCGAGTGCTGCGTCCAGCCCAGCGCGTACAGGATCGTCATCGCCCGGTCCGTGGTGGCCGTGGAGGCGATCAGGTCCCAGATCTGGCGGACCTTGTCCTTCGGCGTGCCGCACACGCGCTCGACCATGTCGATGGTGTAGCGCGCGTAGTGCTGCTTGAGCAGGTTGTAGACGCAACGCGGGTGCTGCAGCGTCGGGTCGGTCTGCACGTAGCCGTCGGCGCCACGCGCGTAGTCCCAGCTGGAGCGGTCGTACTTGCGCGCGTCCGCGTCATAGCCGGAATACAGCCCGTCCTTGAACGCGAACTCGTCCTTCACGATGAAGGACATGTCGGTGTAGTTGCGCACGTACTCGTGCTGGATCCGGTCGGACGTCAGCAGGTCGTTGATCAGGCCACCGAGGAACACGATGTCGGTGCCGGTGCGGATCGGCGCATACACGTCCGCCACGGACGCAGTGCGGTTGAAGCGCGGATCGACCACGATCAGCCGCGCCTTGTTGTGCGCCTTGGCCTCGGTTACCCACTTGAAGCCGCACGGATGCGCCTCAGCCGGGTTACCGCCCATCACCAGTACCAGGTCGGCATTCTTGATGTCGACCCAGTGATTCGTCATCGCACCTCGGCCAAACGTCGGGGCAAGACCTGCCACCGTCGGGCCGTGTCAGACACGCGCCTGGTTATCGAAGACGAGTAATCCGAAGGAGCGCATCACCTTGTGGGTGAGGTACGCCGTTTCATTGCTGGTTGCGGACGCCGCCAGCATGCCGGTGGTCAACCAGCGGTTGACGGTCTGCCCGGCGTTGTTCTTTGCGACGAAGTTGGCGTCGCGGTCGGCCTTCATCAGCTTGGCGATGCGCGTCATCGCATCGTCCCAGGTGATGCGCTGCCATTTGTCCGAGCCCGGCGCGCGGTACTCGGGGTACTTGAGCCGCGACTCGCTGTGGATCATGTCCACCAGGCCGGCGCCCTTGGGGCACAGGGTGCCGCGGTTGACCGGATGGTCCGGATCGCCTTCGATGTGGAAGATGTTCGGCTCGGCGTTCTTGGAACCATCGCCCATCGCGTACATCAGGATGCCGCAGGCCACCGAACAGTAGGTGCAGGTCTGCCGCACCTCGGTGGACCGGGCCAGCTTGTATTGCCGGACCTGTGCCAGCGCCTCGCCGGGAGCGAAGCCCATGACCGCCACGCTGGATCCCACCAGGCTGGCGCCGCTGACTTTCAGGAACTGGCGTCGACTCAACGTGGTCATGCCGCTCTCCTTGGAGATCGCCACGCAGCAAACCCGCCTGCATGGCATCGGGTACACGGTTGCAAGGGAGTCCGTCCACTGCGTGTCGGACGGTCACGCCAATGCCCGCAATTGGCCCGATATATACCACAACCACACGTAGGGAAAAGGGGTGGTTCCCCGCCCTGCTTCGCTATGATGCAGGCATGAGTCCGTCCCCGCCTGAAGAGTCCCCCGGATACGTCCGTCGCCGGCTCACCCGCTGGCGTGAAGGCGTGGTCGAGGTGTCCGACGACCACGTCGCCGACGAGCGACCGGTGGAACTGGTCTACAACGGCCAGTCCTTCGCGGTGATGATGGCGACCCCGCAGGACCTGGACGATTTCGCCCTGGGCTTTTCCCTCAGCGAAGGCCTGATCGTCGCCCCCTCCCAGCTGTTGGACGTGGAGATCCGCCCCCTGTTGGAGGGCATCCAGCTGGCGCTGCGCGTGCATGAAGACGCGCCTGGGGCCAAACTGGATGGCGCTGCCCAGCGCATCCTGCCGGGACGCAGTGGTTGTGGCCTGTGCGGTAGCCGGCAACTTGAGGACGTGGTGCGCCAGCCCGCCCCCGTGGAAGGCGATATCAGCGTGACGCCCTCTGACCTGGAGCGCGCGCTGCTGGCCTTGCAGCAGCGCCAGCCGATCAATGCGGTCACCGGCGCGGTGCACGCGGCGGCTTGGGGCCGGGCCGGCTGCGACGTGGTGCTGGTGCGTGAGGACGTGGGGCGCCACAACGCCCTGGACAAGCTGATCGGTGCCCTGCACCACGCCGGGATCGACCCCGCATCCGGCTTTGCGCTGATCACCAGCCGGGCCAGCTACGAGATGACGATCAAAGCGGCCAGCGCCGGGATCACGGTGCTGGCCGCAATCTCCGCGCCCACCGCGCTGGCGATCGAGCTGGCACGCAGCGCCGGCTTGACCCTGATCGGGTTTACCCGTGCGGGGAGCTTCAATGTCTATTGTTGCCCGGAACGGCTGAATGCCACCGCGTTCCCACTAGACGGCCCTCAGGGCACCAGCCACCGCACTCAAATCCCGCAGCCAACGCAGCATCAAGGGCTGCGCGGTCTGCTCCGGTTTGTCCGCCGCTAACTATCCGGAGAAGCCTCATAAGTGTCTAAAAGTTGCTGGATTAAGACCGCGCCGCGAAGCCGCACTGGCTTGGACGAATTGTTAGCCATCAAGCGGCGATACATTGCCATCCCGATCTACAAATAGCGGCACGACCTCGAGATACTTCCCCTCGCCGCGCGAGGGATCAAACGTCTCCACGAAGACGACGGTCGTATCGCCTTCGCAGCTGGCCTGCACCTGCTCAATATTACGCGCTTGAAGTGCCCGGGCTACTTGGGGAAGTTCATGAATGTACTTTCCATTCACCCAGATATGTAAGCGGGAGCTCGGTTCAGAAACAAAGTCTTTCGTGTACGTGATGTGCCCGCTAGTTCCCGATGGGCATGTAAAAGAATAGGTCAACTGAGAGTGAGCAGGCTGCCGATAGCCTGAAGCACCTGCAACCATTGGCAGCACGAGTACGGCTGCCAGAAGCGCGGCAGTAATGGTATCGAGCAGCCTTCCATCAATCCTGGAGCCGTGTACGGTCGCCATGGTTCCCCTCTTGCGCGCTGGCACGACATCATCGCCCTGCCCCACTCCAGCGTGGCGCATATCGGACTTGCTTAGCAACAACGGTCCGGATCGCCTCACTGAGACTTTTCCCCACCCAGTGGACAAGATTTGTCCGACGCCGGGCGAATGCGGCCGCTGCTGCCCTCAAATCCGGCGCAGCTGCTCTGGAGGTCGCTACAGCCGTTCCCAAATTCGTCGCTTGATCAATGCTCACTGCAGGCACCCCGCAACATTGCTGCAGCCATGTGACCGGCGGCGCTGGGAAAAAATCGCCCCCTGCCCCCGTCGGCCGGACTTTACACAGAAGGATGTTGCTCCAGCTTGCGCGGGGGGCCAGCGTGGGCCTACCCCACACACTCAGGAGTCCGCCATGAACCGGCACCACCGTGCACGCTGGCCTGCCATGCAGCGACCGGGCCTGTGGACCTCGTTGGGCCTTGCCGTGGCGGCGCTGGCCTATGTGGGCCTGCAAGCCGGCGGCGACGCCTTGGCCGCCGAATCGCACCATGCGAACAGTGCCGTGCCCACGCCGGCACAGTTGGCCGAGGGACAGCGGATCTTCCGCTTTGACACCTTTGGCGACGAGCAGAAGTGGACCGACCAGTTGCGCCTGCACCAGGTGGTGGAGGCGGCGGTGGATCCGCTCACCGCGCTGGCGGTGGGACTGAAGGTGGACGCCGATGCGCTGCCGCCGGGCATCCTCGGGTCGGTGGATCTCAGTGACCCGGCCACCACGGTGGCGCTGCTGCGCTTGAATGCGGTGGTCGGCCTGCAGGCCACGGTGGACGCGAACAACCACATCACCCGGCTGGGGGTGACCTGCGCGCTCTGTCACTCCACGGTGGACGACTCGGTCGCGCCCGGCATCGGCCGGCGGCTGGACGGCTGGGCCAACCGCGACCTGGACGTGGGCACCATCATTGCCCTCTCGCCAGAATTGACCGACGCGCAGCGGGCGGTGTTCCGCAGCTGGGGACCGGGCAAATACGATCCGCGCTACAACATCGACGGATTGAATACGCCACTGGCGCTGCCGCCGATCTACGGACTGGCCCACGTGACCAACGAGACCTACACCGCCGACGGCCCGATCTCCTACTGGAACGCCTACGTGGCAGTGACGCAGATGGGCGGCCAGGGCAACTTCGTCGACCCGCGCCTGGGCATCGCCGTCCACCACGATCCGGATCTGGTCACGCCCAAGCTGGCGCCATTGCTGGTGTACCAGAAGAGCCTGCAGGCGCCCAAGCCAGCGCCTGGCAGTTATGACGCAATGGCCGCCAACCGCGGCAGGACCGTGTTCGCGCGCAACTGCATGGGCTGCCACATGGGCGTAAGCGGCACCGACAACGACCGGGGCGTGCTGCATGCCCCGGGCGAGACCGGCATGGACGGCGCCTATGCGGCGCGCACCGTCACCGGTGCGTACCGCACCACCCCGCTACGCGGCCTGCAATACCATGCGCCGTACTTCCACGACGGCAGTGCCGCGACGCTGGCGGACGTGGTGCGCCATTACGACAGCGTGCGCGGGCTGGGGCTGGACGCGCGCCAGCAGGCCGACCTGACGGAGTTCCTGAAAACGCTGTGAGCGCGGCTCAGTGGCCGCCTTCCACCTGGATGTGGGGGGCGAGGAATGTCATGAAGTCGGCCTTGCCCACCGGCACGCCCAGCATGCGCAGGATCGCGTAGGTGGTGGTGAGGTGGAAGTACAGGTTGGGCAGCAGGTAGTCGCTGACGTACTGGCGTGCGGGCAGTTCGGCATGGCGGCCGGGGCCCAGGCCCACGCGTTTGACCTCGTCCAGCTTGCGGTCGTCGGCGCCGATGGCGGCGACCCGCTCGCGCGTCTGCTGGATGGCCGCGCGCGCCTGCGCCAGCGAGGCGATGTCGGGCTTGAGGTTGTCGATGGGCTCGCCGGCGCACCACAGCGCGAAACCACGCGGCTGGTTGCAGGCAAACGCCACCTGCCCGCCCAACGGGAACATGTCGGGGGCCAGCCGCTCCTGCAGCATGGCATCGGCATCGGGCAGGTGTTTCTGGCCGAGGGTCAGCAGGTGGTCCAACACGTCCAGTCGGGTCTGGAACACGCGCTGCAGTTCGGCAATTTCATGGTGGCTCATGGGCATCCTGGCGGGGGCGCTTCTGCGCGATACGGGCAGCTTAGCGGACAAAACAGAAACGCCGGCGGGTCGCCGGCGTTTCGTTGGTGCCGCGGTGGCCAAAGCCGGCCGCGGCAGGTGCGCGGCGTTGCCGCTCGGTTTCAGGCCTTGGCCGTGGTCTGGTCGTCGGTACTGGCTTCCGGCGCGTGGTTCTTCACCGAGGCGATGCCGTTCTCCGCGGAGGCGCGGGTCTTGTACATCTCGCTCTTGAGGATCGTCTGGCCATTGCTGGCCTGCAGCCGGAAATAGAACTCGCCGTTGGTCGCGGTCTTGAGCACGAACTTGCCTGCCATGGACAACTCCTGTGGTGGTTGTGGATCGAAGGTAATACGCGTGCGTGATGCAATCCGGGATGAGTGCCCTGCCCTTATCCCTTGCGCGGCAGCACGGTCAGCACGCGGCGCACGAACTGATGGAATTCCGCCATGTAGTTGCGCAGGAATTCCTCGGTGCCGGCATCGGTGATTTCACCATCGGGCGTGATCAGGCCGGGCTTGAACTGGATATAGGCCTCGGGGGCGTTCATCTGCGGCGAGTTGCAGAAGCTCAGCACGCTGCGCAGCTGCTGCTGGGCGACGGCGGTGCCAATGGCCCCGGGCGAGGTACCGATCACGCCAGAGGGTTTGTGCGCGAACGAGTTGGTGCCCCACGGGCGGCTGGCCCAGTCGATGGCGTTCTTCAGTCCGCCTGGAATGGAGCGGTTGTACTCGGGCGTCACGAACAGAACGGCGTCGGAGTCTTCGATGGCCTTCTTGAACGCCTTGCCTTCCGGCGGGTAGTCGGCGTCGTAGTCGTAGCTGTAGAGCGGCAGATCCTTGAAGGAGATCTCGTGGAACTCGAACTCCTTGGGCGACACGCGAATCAGCGCGTTTGCCAGTTGGCGGTTGATCGAGCCCTTGGCGAGGCTGCCGATGAGGTATCCAACCTTGTACTGCGACATGCGTGGCTCCTGGCGGGGTGGGAGCCAAAGTGTGTGCCGCCATGGGGTTATGCCCCCGTGAACAGGGGGCATGCTCATCCTGCCGCTTTTCGATCAGCGAGCCCGATCAGGGCTTGGGCGCAAACGTCACCCGGGTGGAGACCGCCACCTCGTTGGGGATCAGCTCGGTGTCGGCCCAGTCGCCGCCGCCCACGCCAAAGTCCAGGCGCTTGACGGTGGCCTTGCCGGCCAGGACAGGTTTGGCGCCCGGCGTCCAGGTGAAGGTCAGCGTGACCGGGCGGCTGACGCCGCGCAGGGTGAGTGTGCCATCGGCGGCGTACTTGTTGCCGCCCAGGCTGCGGAAGCCGTTGGCCGTGTAGCGCGCCTGGGCGAACTTGGCCACGCTGAAGAAGTCGCTGCTCTGCAGGGTGGTGTCGCGGTCGCTGTTCTTGGTGGTGGTGCCGGCCAGCGGGATCAGCACATCGAGCTTGGCGGCCTTGGGTGTCGCCGGGTCGAAGCTCAGCGTGCTGCGGAAGCCCGGGAACTGCCCCGTGAACACTTCACCCTGGTACTGGCTGGCAAAGCTCAGCGCGCCCGAGGCCTGCACATAGTCGGCGGCGTTGGCGGGTGCAGCGACCAGCAGCGCGGCGGCGATCGGCAGGGACAACAGGATCGGCTTGAAGGTCATCTCAGTACTCCGGTTCGGTCTGGGCAAGGGTGGCGCGGCTCGGCACGGCGGGCAACATCCGCTTCAGGGTGTCGTCGCGCTGCGCGACGTGGTGGAAGATCGCGGCACCGGCGTGCAGGGCGACCAGCGCGACCAGCAGCCAGAAGCCGTACACGTGGATGGCCGCCGCAAGGTCCGCGAGGCCGGCATCGCGCCCGGCCAGCGCTGGTACGTTGAACTGCTCGAACCACTGCAGCGGGTAGCCCGATGCCGAGTTGAACAGCCAGCCACTGAACGGCAATGCAAACATCAACGCGTACAGTGCGACGTGGGTCAGCGAGGCGATGCGGGCCTGCCAGGTGGGCGTGCCCGCCACCGGCGCAGGGACACCGGCGTATACGCGCCACGCCAGGCGCAGCGTGACCAGCGCCAGCAGGGTCAGTCCCAACGATTTGTGCAGGGCGTAGGTGCTGATCTTGGCCGGGGTGTTGGGCATGTCGCCCATGCCCAGGCCCAGCCATGCAATCCACACCAGCAACAGCAGGATGGTCCAGTGCAGCAGCTGGCTGACGGCGCCCCAGCGGGTGGCGGTGTTTTTCAGGTTCATGCGTGGACCTCCGTCACTGCAGGCGCGGCAGGTCGAACACCAGCAGTTCCGCACCGGTGCCCTGCTCCACGTCCACGTGGGTCTCGTCCGCATACAGCAGTGCATCCCCGGCGGACAACGCGTGGCCGTTGACCACGGCCTTGCCGCGGGCCACGTGGACATAGGCCAGGCGGCCCGGCGCCAATGCCAGCTTGGCGCTTTCGCCCGCGTCGAACAGGCCGGCATACATGCGCGCGTCCTGGTGGATGGTCACGGAGCCATCGGTGCCGTCGGGGCTGGCCACCAGGCGCAGGCGGCCGCGCTTCTCGGCGTCGGGGTAGGCCTTCTGCTCGTAGCTGGGCGTGACGCCACGCACCGAGGGGATGATCCAGATCTGCAGGAAGTGGGTGGTGCCCTGCTGGTCGTGGTTGTACTCCGAATGGGTGATGCCGGTGCCCGCGCTCATGCGCTGCACTTCGCCCGGCACGATGGCGGCACCGTTGCCCATGGAGTCGCGGTGGGCCAGCGCGCCTTCCAGCACGTAGCTGATGATCTCCATGTCCTGGTGCGGGTGGGTGCCGAAGCCCTGTCCGGCCTGCACGCGATCTTCGTTGATCACGCGCAGTGGTCCCCAGTGCATGTGGCGCGGGTCGTGGTAACCGGCAAACGAGAAGCTGTGCCACGAGTCCAGCCAGCCATGGTTGGCGTGGCCGCGTTCGTTGGTGGCGCGCAGGGTGATCATCGGGAACCTCCTGGATCGTGGGTGGCGATGCGCCTGCATCGCCCGTCGTGAAAAGTGTCGATGAAGATTCTGGCGGGATAAATCAGGCGTGGCGACACCTATCGTTCCGTTTGTGCATTCAATAAGGTGGCCTATCGGCGCCGCCGGATGACCCGCATACTGACCGCCCCCATCGTGGATGCCTGCATGTACCACCTGCATATTGGCAACAAGAACTACTCGTCGTGGTCGCTGCGCCCCTGGGTACTGATGCAGGTGCTGGGCATTCCCTTCGAAGAATCCGTCACGCCGTTTGCGCCGGCGGGCGCCCCCAATCCGTTCCGGTCGTTCTCGCCCAGTGGGCAGGTGCCCTGCCTGATCCACGGTGGGCGTGCGGTGTGGGATTCGCTGGCCATCATCGAGTACCTGGCCGAACGCCACCCCACGGTGTGGCCGGCCGATGACGTCGCACGTGCGTGGGCGCGCTGCGCTACCGCTGAGATGCACGCGGGCTTCCGCGACCTGCGCACGCAGTGCGGCATGAACTGTGGCGTGCGCGTGGCGCTGGAGGGCGGTGTGTCGCCGGGTACCCAGGCGGATCTGGCGCGCATCGATGCGTTGTGGAACGAAGGCCTGACGCGTTTTGGCGGGCCGTTCCTGAGCGGCAGCGAGTTCACTGCGGTGGATGCGTTCTATGCGCCGGTGGCGTTCCGCATCCAGACCTACACGTTGCCGCTGTCACAGCCGGCGCTGGATTACGCGTCGCGGTTGTTGGCGCTGCCGGCGATGAAGGCGTGGCACGAGGCCGGGCTGGCCGAGACATGGCGCCATGACGCGCACGAGCAGGACCTGCGCGAGGCCGGCCGCGTCGTGCAGGATCTGCGCGCCGTCGAAGGCTGACGGCTCCAGGACCGGCGCGGAACCTCAGGGCAGGAGCGCGCCGGCCGCGCCTGACGGGTGGGCCGGTCCGCCGTTCATCCACGCCCACGCCACGGCCGCCATCAGCGCCAGCCCCAACAGGCCGCGCAATACGCGTTCCACCCGGTCGCTTCGGCGACCTTTCGGCGTGCTCATGGTGTTGCCCCCCTGTCCCCTGCGTCGATGTAACGCCTGCCTGCGCGGGGTGTCTGCGATTGCGGTCACACCTTGCCCAACAGGGAGTGGTACCACGCCTCGAAATCGGCCTGCATGGCCGGGCTGATGGTGTGGTCGATGGGGTAAAGGCGCGTGGCGTGCTCCACGCCCAGTTGCGTGAGCCACGCATCGGCGCGCTCGGCCCAGGCCACCGGGAGCTTGCCGTCATGCATGCCGTGGCCGATGAAGCCGCGCACGTTGCGCAGGCTTTCGGCAGGGGCCAGCAGGGTTTCCAGTTCTGGCAGGATGCGTCCCGACAGCACACCGAAGCCGGCCACCCGCTCCGGCGCCGTCAAACCCACGCTGGCGCTCATGATGCCGCCCTGGCTGAAGCCGGCGATCACGGTGCGCGCCGGTGCAATGCCGTGCTCGCGCTGCAGGCGTTCCACCCAGCGGATGAGTGCGGTGCGGCTGGCCTCGGCTTCCTCGGGTTGGATCTGCGGGCCGTTAGGCGTGAACGCCACGCGGAACCAGCCAAACTGCCCCGGTCCAAACGCAAGTCGCCCTTGCGGCAGCACCACCAGCACGTCCTTGCCAGCGGTGGCGGCCAGGTGGGCGAGTTGTGTTTCGTTGCCGCCCACGCCGTGCAACAGCACCAGCAAGGCGGTGGGCGTGGTGGGCGCGGGTTGGACCACACGCCACGCCAGGCCCGTATCGGTATCGCGGATCAGTTCACTCATCGTCGGCATGGTCATCATTACACCGGTCTCAGTGGGGCGCGTTGGCGGACGCCACGTCGCCCCACAGGTACGAATCCATCGACAGCACGCCGTAGGTCATGCCGCCTTCGATGAAGTGCCGCGCATCGTCGGCCTGGCTGGCGCCCAGCGCCACCAGCAGCGGCAGGAAATGCTCTTCGCTGGGGTGGGCACGCTCGGCATTCGGCGCGCGGCGGCGGTAATCGACCAGGCCGTGGACGTCGTGACGAGCCACGGCGTCGCGCACCCAGTCGGCGAACTGCTGCGCGTACTCGGGGTCATGGATGTGTCGACGGAACTCGTACAGGTTGTGGGTCATGCTGCCCGAACCGACGATCAGCACGCCCTGCTCGCGCAGCGGCGCCAGCGCGGCGCCCAGGCGCAGTGCGCCGGCGGCATCGATGTCATGCGGCAACGACACCTGGAACACCGGCAGGTCGCCCTGCGGACGCAGGTGGCGCAGCGGCACCCACGCGCCGTGATCCAGCCCGCGCTGCTCATCGATGGCGACGTTGAAACCGGCATCGGCCAGCAGCGACGCGGCCTGCGCAGCAACGTCCGGCGCACCCGCCACGTCATAGCGCAGCGTGTACAGCACCGGCGGGAAGCCGCCGAAGTCGTGGATGGTCTCCGGGCGGGTCGCGGTGGTCACGCGGACGCCGCGCGTCTGCCAGTGCGGTGACACCACGAGGATCGCGCGGATGCCATGCAGCGATTCGCCCAGCGCCTGGAGGCGTGGGCCCAGTTGTCCAGGCTCCACCGCGAACATCGGTGAGCCGTGGGATACGAAGAGGGACGGTGCAATCTGCATGACGGGACTCCGGGGAATGCGCAGGCGGGGCCTGCGCCCGATGTGCCCAGTCTAGGAGTGCCTTCTGGCGGAACAAATAGCGTGAAGGATCACGTTGTGTTCCATGGATGACATCAACGTGTCGGTGCCGACGTCATTCCGGAAGCCGGAACTGCACCGTCCTCACCAGTTGGACATTGCCCTGGCCTGACGAGAACCGCCAGCGCCGGGCAGCCGCCAGTGCCGCCTCGTCGAAGATGCCCGATGGCGTGGCGGAGGCGACACGAGGGTCGGCGACGCTGCCATCGGGCAGGACGGTGAACGCGACGTTGACGTGCCCCTGGATACGCCGATTGGCTGCTGCACCTGGATAACGTGGGGGCACGTCCTGCAGCAGCGTGCGTGAGGGGTTGGACACCGCCGCGGCAGCAGGCGGCTGCCTGGCTGCAACCTCGGCCGGTCGCGGTGGTGACGCCGCCTGTGCCGGGGCAGCGATCGGGGCGGGAGGCTGGGATGCGACGGGCCGGGAGGCAACCACCGCGGACGCAGTGGAGGAAGGCGCATCGGCTGTCGCTTTGGCCGGCATCGAAGCCGGGGCCACGGCTTCACCCACGGCCGGGACTTGCGCGGCACGGCGGGCGGCTTCGCGATCCGCCTGCAATAACGCATCGCGCAGTCGCGGCAATGCAGGCGCCTCGGGGTTCATCCTGTCCAGTAACGCCACCAACCGCTTGCCCTCGACGGGATCGCCACGATCCAACGTCTTCTCGATGGCAATCAGCAGGTAGGGTTGCAGTTCCTCCAGGGCGGCACGCATCGCGCCGTCATCCGCGCCTTCCCGCCGAAGCGCCTCGCGCTGGGACAGGTACAACTCGATCGCACCGCCGGGGGTATGGATCCGCTGCTCACGCAGCGCCTTCTGGACACGACGCTGGAATGTCGCGTCATTGTCACTGGAGTCAATCGCCGCGATCCCGTCAGCGGCAAGGCTGGCGTCTCCCGTCCCGCCGCCAGTGCCAGGTTCCGACCCGCACCCCGATGCCATCACGAGGGCGATGAGCGCCGCCGCGCCGCGGATTCGCGTGCCCCATGCCATGGTGTTCCCCCCTGATGTACGTGGCTGCGCAGGGTAGGAGTCGAATATGACCGGGTGACGGCATGCGGCCAACGCTCGAGGCATGACAGGTTGCGTATGCTTTTTCCTCCATACTGCCGGACCTGTTGACGTGATCTCCCCTGTCGCCACGGCGGATCCTCCCATGGCATCACTGGCAAGCCCCGTGGTGGTCATTGCCCACCGTGGCGCCAGTGCCTTGCGCCCCGAACACACGCTGGCCGCCTATGCGCAGGCCATCGCCGATGGCGCGGACTTCATCGAGCCGGACCTGGTCGCCACACGCGACGGCGTCCTGGTGGCGCGCCATGAGAACGAGATCGGCAGCACCACTGACGTGGCCATGTTCCCCGGGTTCGCCGATCGCCGTCGTCGGCAGGTCATCGATGGCGAGGCGGTCGAGGGATGGTTTACCGAAGACTTCACCCTGGCGGAACTGAAGATATTGCGCGCCCGCGAGCGCCTGCCCCAGCTTCGTTCCACGCGGCACGACGGCCGGTTCCCGATCGCAACGCTGGACGAAGTCATCGAACTGGTCGCCGCCGAGTCCGCGCGATTGGGCCGGATGGTCGGCCTGATCCCGGAGATCAAACACCCCACCCATTTCCAACGCCTCGGGTTGCCCATGGAGGACCGCTTGCTGGAGCGACTGCATGCGCACGCTTACACGCGCCGGGCACCGGTGGTGATCCAGTCGCTCGAGGTCGGCAACCTGCGCTACCTGAGCGAGCGCCTGGTTGGGCGCCCGAATATCCGGCTGCTGCAATTGCTCGGAGCGCCGGACGAATGCCCTGCCGACCCGGTCGATGGCGATGGGGGTCGGCTGCGCTACGGCCAGATGATGACGCCCGCGGGCCTGCGTGCGATCACGACATACGCGCAGGTGATCGGCCCGCCGTCGCGCGCGGTCGTGCCCGTGACGGCACAGGGGGCGCTGGGCATGCCGACGTCCCTGGTGCGCGACGCCCATGCCGCCGGCCTGCAGGTGCAGCCGTACACCTTCCGCCCGGAGAACCACTTCCTGCCGCGCGTGCTGTGGCAGGGCGAGGATCCGCGCACGGTCAATCCCGAAGGCTCGATCGCCGAGATCCGCGCCTGCCTGGTGGCCGGCATCGATGGTTTTTTCACCGATCACCCGGCCATCGGTCGCAAGGCGGTGGACGGGCGCTGAGCCGGTCGTGGCGGTGACGGCCGTCAACGCCTGTCACGTGTGGAAAAGTGCGCGCACCCCGCAATGGCAATGCGCGGTGTGGGCAGCGTCCAACCGTTTGCGTCGCGGTCCGTGAGACCGTCGGTCGGCAGGCTGGCCCGGTGCCCTCCCTGTTCACCCCATCGCGCCCGGTTATGACTAATATTAGTCACATGAGCCTGACCGACACCCAACGCGCCATCCTCGACTTCATCCGCCAGCGGGTGGAGACCGACGGCGTGCCGCCCAGCCAGCTGGAGATCGCCGCAGCCTTTGGTTTCCGCCAGAACAAGTCGGCGGGCTACCACCTCAGGGCGCTGGAGGACGCGGGCGCCATCGAGCGCGTGCCGGGCCAGGCGCGCGGTATCCGGCTGGTGGAGCGGCGACCGCGGCGACGTGCCCGCCCCGAGCAATTGCGCCTGCCGGTGCTGGGCCAGGTGGCGGCCGGCCCACCCATCGCTGCCGATATCGGCAGCGATGCGGAGATCCTCATTGACCGGGTGCTGTTCTCCCCCACCCCCGACTACCTGCTGCGGGTAAAGGGTGACTCGATGCGCGAGGACGGCATCTTCGACGGCGATCTGGTGGCCGTGCACCGTACCAGTGAGGCGCGCAACGGCCAGGTGGTGGTGGCGCGGATCGACGGTGAGATCACCATCAAGCGGCTGGAGTTGCGCACGGGGCACCTGCGCCTGTTGCCGCGCAACCCGGACTTCGCGCCCATCGAGGTGCCGGCCGGCGCCGACTTCGCCATTGAAGGCATCTACTGCGGCCTGGTGCGGCAGGGGTGAGCATGGGTGCGGTGATGCCACTGGAAGCCCTGCTGGATGCGCGCCGGGTATGGCGCGGGCAGTCGCATGCGATGCCGTTGTCCACCTGTCCAACCGGCCATGGCGCGCTGGATGCGGCCCTGCCCACCGGCGGCTGGCCGGAGGCAGCGCTGACCGAGTTGCTGTTGCCCGCACCGGGTATGGGCGAGTTGCAACTGCTGTGGCCCACGCTGGCGCGGTTGTCGGCGCCTCAGGCGTCGCTGCAGACAGCAGACGGGCGCGTCATCGCCGTGGTGGCACCGCCGTGGTTGCCGTATGCCCCGGCATGGCAGGCCGCGGGCGTGCACCTGCCCAACCTGCAGGTGGTCCGCTGCGAAGGCCGCGACGCACTGTGGGCCGCCGAGCAGTGCCTGCGCTCGGCCGCGTGCGCGGCGGTGCTGTGCTGGCCGGAAAAAGCCAACGATCGCGCCCTGCGCCGTCTGCAGGTAGCGGCGGAAACCGGACAGTGCCTGGGCTTTGCCTTCCGTGATCCGCAAGCGGCGCGCAATCCCTCCCCGGCCGCGCTGCGCCTGCTACTGGAAGGCCGTTCGCGGGAAGGTGAACCGGCCCGCGTGCGCGTGCTCAAGTGTCGCGGCGGTGCCGTCCCGGCGCACCCGCTTCCGCTGCGCGTCGCGCATTGATGCGGAGCGCACATGCACTGGGCTTGTCTGCTGCTGCCGCAACTGGCGCTGGATGGCGTCCTCCGCCGCCACCCTTCACCGCACGAACCGTTGGCGCTGCTCACCGGGCCAGCGCAACGGCGCGTGCTGCATGCGGTGAATCCGGCTGCCAAGACCCTCGGCTTGCGCGCGGGCATGGGCTGGGCCGCGGCGCAGGCGTTGTGCAGCGGCTTCACCACCGTCGAACATGACCCCGAGGCCACCGAACGTCTCCGCCGGTTGTTGGCAGCATGGGCCTACGGGTTCAGCTCGCAGGTCAGCACCGACCTGCCACACGCCGTCGTGCTGGAGGTGGGTGGCAGCCTGAAGCTGTTCGGTCCATGGCCGCGCTTCGAGGCCCGCTTGCGCGAGGAGTTGCAGGCGCTGGGCATTCGCCATCGCATCACCTTGGCGCCCAACCCGCAGGCCGCGCGCCTGCTGGGCAACGTGGGCGATGGGCTGGCGTTGGACGACGACGACCTGGTGACCGGGCTGGGCCGCATTCCGGTGGATCGCGCGGGGCTGCCTTCGGAGGTGGCCACCGCGCTTTCGCGCATGGGCCTGCGCCGGTTGCAGCAGGTATTCGCCCTGCCTCGTGACGGGCTGGCGCGACGCTTCCCCAGGGACCTGCTGTCCTGGCTGGACACCGTGCGTGGCCTGCAGGAGGCACCCCTGCGCCATTACCGGCCACCCGACCGTTTCGATTCGCGCATCGAACTGGAACACGAAGTCGAATCCAGCCAAGCCCTGCTGTTCCCGCTACGTCGGCTGACCGCCGACCTGGCGGCGTTCCTCGCCGGGCGCGACGGTGGCGTGCAACGGTTCGTGCTGCGGCTGGAGCATGACCGTCGCACCGATACCGAAGTGGTGGTCGGCCTACTGGCCCCCGAGCGCGAGGCCAGCGTGTTGTTTGAACTGGCTCGCGGCCGGCTGGAACAGGCACGCGTACCCGCACCGGTACGGGGCCTGCGCCTGCTGGCACGCGAACTGCCATCGTTCGTTCCCGCGCGCCGCGATCTGTTCGACCTGCGCCCGCAGCAGGCCGTGCCATGGCTGCAGTTGCGCGAACGCCTGCGCGCCCGTCTGGGCGATGACGCGGTGCATGGTTTGGCCGTGCAGGCGGACCATCGCCCCGAACACGCATGGCGACGTCTGGATCGTGACGATGCGCTGACGATAAAGCCACCTGTATCCAGACGAGTCCGCACATCAGCTGTATCGTCCAGTGTCGAGGTCATCACCCCATTGCCGGGAGAACTCGACAACGGCATCCCCATTCCACGGCTTCGCCCGGGTTGGCTGCTATCCGAGCCCCACCCCCTGCCCGACCACGGTCTGCGCCTGCTCGCGGGCCCCGAACGCATCGAATCGGGTTGGTGGGATGACGGGGACGCACGCCGTGACTATTACCTGATAGAGACCGGCACGGGACAGCGCGGCTGGGCGTGGTGCCCCGCGGGTACGCACGGGCCGTGGACCCTGCATGGGTGGTTCGCATGAGATGCGAATCACCTCCGCCTTGCATAATAGGCCACACGTTATCTCCACTTGTCTTGAAAATGGCCACGACAATCGAACAGGTCCGCGCGTACTACAACCAGTTTCCATACTCGTCCCACGCTTATCCCCACAGCGCGCCGGAACAACTGCAGGCGATTGCCCACATTTTCGGACACTCGGCGCCATCCGTGGGCACGGCCCGGGTATTGGAGCTGGGGGCGGCGGCTGGTGGCAACCTGATTCCCGCGGCAATTCGCAACCCGGGAATGCGCGCCGTGGGCGTGGATCTGTCGGACGTACAGGTTGAGATGGCACGAGCCCGCGCGCGCGAGGTAGGGCTGGACAACATTGAGTTCATCCAGGCGGATCTGGCCCAGCTGGAAAGTGAAGCCCTCGGGGAGTTCGACTACATCATCTGCCATGGACTGTACAGCTGGGTTCCACCACAGGTGCAAGAGGCCATGTTGCGAATCTTCGGCCAAAACCTTGCATCCGGAGGGCTGGCCTTCGTCAGCTACAACACCTATCCGGGGTGGAAAGGCAAGGAAATGATCCGCGACGCGATGCTGCTGCATGCGAGCCAATGCACATCGGCAGTGGAACGGATCGCCCATGCAAAGGCCATGGTGGGATTCCTGCAACAGGCAGTAGCACCGGGAAGCGTCATGTCGGCTGCACTGACGGAAAGTGCAGCCCTGATCAAGGGGGCGGGAGACCAGTATCTTGCGCATGAGTACCTGGAGCCCTACAACCTGCCGTGTTATTTCCAGGATTTCGTGGCGCGCGCTGCCGAATATGGGTTGGCTTACCTTGCCGAGGCCGAGCCCTCGATGATGGTTCCAGCCAATTACGGTGCGAACATGGCAAACGCTTTGAGTCGAACCTTTGGCCACGACCAGGTAAGGATGGAGCAATACCTGGATTTCGCGGTCAACCGTGCGTTCCGCCAGACCATATTGGCGAAGGTGACGGCTGGCGCTTCCAAGGCGTTCCGAATGGAGCGGACTCGGCTCCACTCGCTCCACTACTCCGCCAACCTGCCCTGCCGGAGTGGCTCAAGCACCTTTGATGGCACCCCCCAAGGCTATGGTGCGGGCAGGACGCCCTCCCTGGAACTCACGCATGGCGCATTGAAGCACGCGGTGGATACGCTCACCGATGCCTGGCCCGGCTCGGTCACGCGCGATGAACTGGTTGAGCGGGCAAGCACGCTTTCCACCGGATTGGCTGGCATGGACCTCAGCCAGATTCCCCACGCTGTCGATGAACTGCTCGAATACCTCGTCATGCGAGGCCTGGCCAGGATCCGCATGGAGGCGGTACCGCTCGCCGGTGCTGTGCCCTCCCGCCCGACCTTGGAGCCCTCGGCGCGAAGAATGCTGCAGACGTTGGAGAAAGGTCATTCGCCCGACATCGCCAACCTCTGGCATGAAAGTGTGGATTTGACCCCGGCCGAGCACCAGGTGCTTTCGTTGCTGGATGGAACACATGACGTCGAGGCGTTGGCTCGACTTGTCTCCGACCATGGCGACGCCACGCCCCCCGTATCCGAAACGCTTGAGGCCCTGCGGCGGAAAAGCCTGATTTCAAGATGAAGTCGTGCAATCCGGCGATGGCCATCGGGGCATTGTCACGGCACCTGACACATGACACCGCACCTGCCATCGCCCCGCATCTTCACCGCCGACCCCACCTTGCGGGCCATCGAAGCCCAGGCCTGGCCCGATTACGCCGAGTTGCACTGCCTGTCCGCCTTCAGCTTCCAGCGGGGTGCGTCGGTAGCGAAGGAGTTGTTCGAACGCGCGCATGCACTGGGCTATCGCGCACTGGCCATCACCGACGAATGCAGCCTGGCCGGCATCGTGCGCGCCTTCGAAGCCTCGCAGGAAACCGGCCTGCCCCTGATCGTGGGCAGCGAGGTGCGCGTGGAGGACGGGCCGAAGCTGGTGCTGCTGGTGGCCACGCAGGCTGGTTACACCGCATTGTGCGGGCTGATCACCGATGCGCGGCGACGTGCGCCCAAGGGTGAGTACCGGTTGCTGCGCGAGGACTTCGATCGCCCGGGGCTGGATGGATTGCTGGCCCTTTGGGTGCCCGGCGAGCATGAGCTGCCAGAGATCAACATTGCGCCACCGGTCGACGCATCCGCATTGACCCGCCCTTCGGTGAAAGACTGTGTGCACGCCGAAAGGGGCAAGGGGGCCGGGCCCATGGCGCCACAAGCTGGTCTCCCCCCCGCGGCAAAATGGCTGCACCACCACTTCCCAGGCCGCGCATGGCTGGCAGTGGAATTGCACCACGGTCCCGATGACGCCACGCGCCTGCAACGCCTGCTGGACCTCGCCCGCTGCTGCAACCTGCCCGCCGTGGCCACCGGCGACGCGCACATGCACGTGCGCCGCCGTCGCGCCCTGCAGGACACCCTCACCGCCATCCGCCATCGCTGCACGCTGGCCGAGGCCGGCGCCCACCTGTTCCCCAACGGCGAGCGCCACCTGCGCACGCGCAATGCACTGGCCGCCATCCACCCCGCTGAACTGCTGCGCGAAACCCTGCGCATCGCCGAGCGCTGTACCTTCACGATGGACCAGCTGCGCTACGAATATCCGCGTGAACTGGTGCCCGAAGGCGAAACGCCCACTTCCTGGTTGCGCCAACTGGTCACCGATGGCATCCCCGGCCGCTGGCCCGAAGGCCCCGACCAGGAAACCCGCGACAAGATCGAATACGAACTGGCACTCATCGCCAAACTCGACTACGAGTCGTATTTCCTCACCGTGCACGACATCGTCCGCTTCGCCCGCAGCCGCGGCATCCTGTGCCAGGGGCGCGGCTCGGCGGCCAACTCGGTGGTCTGCTACGCGCTGGGCGTGACCGCCATCGACCCGGTGCGCGGCAGCATGTTGATCGAGCGCTTCATCTCGGTGGAGCGCAACGAACCGCCCGACATCGACATCGACTTCGAGCACGAGCGCCGCGAGGAAGTGCTGCAGTACGTGTTCGAGCGCTACGGCCGCGGGCGCGCCGCTCTGACCGCCGTGGCCATCAGCTACCGCGGCCGCAGCGCCATCCGCGACGTGGCCAAGGTGCTGGGCCTGCCGCCCGACCAGGTCAACGAACTGGCCGCCACCATGGACCGCTGGGGTGGCCGTGCGCCCATCCCCGAGTACCTTCGCGAACGCGGCTTCGACCCCGATTCACCGCTGATGCAGCGGGTCATCGCCCTGACCGCCGAACTGATCGATTTCCCCCGCCACCTCTCACAACACCCCGGCGGCTTCGTCATCTCCGAGCACCCGTTGAGCACGCTGGTGCCCGTGGAAAACGCCGCCATGGACAACCGCACCGTGATCCAGTGGGACAAGAACGACCTGGACACGATGGGGCTGATGAAAGTCGACTGCCTCGCGCTGGGCATGCTTACCGCAATCCGCAAGACGCTGGACCTGCTGCGCAGGCACGACCGTGGCGACTACACCCTCGCCACCATTCCCACCGAGGACAAAACCACCTACGAGATGATCTCGCGGGCCGACACCGTGGGCGTATTCCAGATCGAGTCGCGCGCGCAGATGGCGATGCTGCCGCGGCTGCGGCCCAGGAGTTTCTACGACCTGGTGATCCAGGTGGCGATCGTGCGTCCCGGCCCGATCCAGGGCGACATGGTCCACCCCTACCTGCGCCGTCGTAACGGAGAGGAACCCATCGACTACCCGCCGAAGCTGGAGAAGGTGTTCGCACGCACGCTTGGCGTGCCACTGTTCCAGGAGCAGGTGATGCAGCTGGCCATCGTCGGCGCCGACTACACCGGCGGTGAAGCCGACAAACTGCGTCGCGACATGGCCGCCTGGCAGCGCCGCGGCGGCCTGGAGCCGCATCGAGAGAAGCTCACTGCCGGTCTGCTGCGCAACGGCTTTTCGCTGGAGTATGCCGAACGCATCTTCAGCCAGATCAAGGGATTCGGCGAGTACGGCTTCCCCGAGTCGCACGCCGCCAGTTTCGCCCTGCTCAGCTATGCCAGCAGCTGGCTCAAATGCCACGAAGGCGCGGCCTTCACCTGCAGCCTGATCAACAGCCTGCCGATGGGCTTCTACAGTGCCGACCAGTTGCTGCAGGATGCGCGCCGCCACCGCATCCGCGTGCTGCCGGTGGACGTGCGCTACAGCGAGTGGGACTGCACGCTGGAATTTTCCGCTCACACACCCTCGTCATCGGTAACGCGCTCCCCGGGCATCGCCACGATGCAGGCGGCCTCACACGATCCATCACCCGCCATTCGTCTTGGCCTGCGCATGGTGCAGGGGTTTTCCGAGAACGCGGCGTTGCAGTTGCACACCGCCCGCCAGCACCGTGCTTTTACCGACGTGGACGACCTGTGCCGCCGCGCCGCATTGGACGAACAGCATCGCAGCCTGCTGGCCGATGCCGGTGCGTTGAAGGCACTTAGCGGTCATCGTCATCGCGCCCGCTGGGCCATTGCCGGGGTGGAGCCACAGCTGCCGCTCTTCGCCGATGCGCCCCCCACGTCCGAGCACGCCATCGCGCTGCCCATGCCCACCGCCGGCGAGGACCTGACCCTGGATTACGCCACTACCGGCACTACTTTGGGCCGCCATCCGTTGGCGATGATCCGCAAAGCCCTCGTCGCGCGACGCTGCAAACGCTCCTCCGAACTGGAAGCCCTGCCGCACGGCCGCCGCGTGCGCACCGCGGGCCTGGTCACGCTGCGGCAACGTCCAGCCACCGCCAGCGGAGTCACTTTCATGTCGCTGGAAGACGAGGACGGCACCACCAACGTGGTCGTCTGGCGGCACCTGGCCGAGCGCCAGCGCCGGGTGTTCCTGGAGTCACGCCTGCTGGTGGTCGAAGGCCGGCTGGAACGCCAGGACGGCGTGCAACACCTGATTGCCGAACGGCTGCAGGATGCCAGTGAACTGCTGGGCACGCTGGCTACGGGCGGCTCACGCGACTTCCACTGAATCACCGTTCCGCCTCAACCATCAACGGGGTCCGGGATCAGAGGACGCTGCATGTCACCCAAACAAAACGGCCACCCCTCGCGGAGCAGCCGTTTCGTGGAGCGGAGCGGACCGGATCCCGGCCCGCCCCTGCGGTCATCAGGCCGCGGCGTCCTTCAGCTTCTTCAGCGGACGTACCTTCACCTTGACGGTGGCCGGCTTGGCCGCGAACCACTGCTCTTCCTTCGTGAAGGGGTTGACGCCCTTGCGCTTCGGCTTGGCCGGCACCTTGACCACGGTGATCTTCAGCAGGCCCGGCAGGGTGAACGCACCCGCGCCCTTCTTGTTCACCGACGCAGCCACGACCTCTTCGAGCGAGCTCAGGATCTGGCGCACGTCCTTGGCGAGCACGCCGGACGCCTCGGACAGGTGCGCGACCAGCTGCGACTTGCTCAGCACGTCCTTGATCGACTTCGGCGCGGCCTTAGGTGCAGCCTTGGCGGCAGCCTTCGGTGCAGCCTTCTTGACAGCGGCCTTCTTGGCGGCCGGCTTCTTGGCAGCAGCCTTCTTCGGAGCAGCAGCTTTCTTCTTCGTTGCCATCTTGTTCCCCATGGGAATCGGAAAAAAACAGGTTGTTTGGTGCCAGTAACCCCTTGGCAATGCGAATGTAGGGCAGCAAACGCACGCTGCCAAGCGGTTTGTGCAGGTTTTTTTGCGATTTTTTCCTCGAAGGCCGGGCGCGGAGCCCTGCTGGCATATGATTCGGGCTCCACGATGCACCGAGGAAGGCCGGATTGAGCGGCTCAGACCCAACGCCCGCACTGTTCGCCCACCTGCCCGACGGCCTGTTCGGCCCATTGGCCTCGCCCAACCGCCTGCATTACTGGAGCATCCTCGGCCGCCTGTACGCCGAGTATTTCGGCCCCGACGCACCGTTGCCACCCAGCGACGGCTACCCGCGCCGCGAACTTACCGGCGCCATCGAACGCTGGCTGATCAGCGACGACCCATGGGAAGACGACGAGGGCGAATCACCCGACACACCGCTGACCCTGCGCGCCAATGCCATCTACGACCGCCTGCGCGCTGCTGGCTGGTTGCGCCAGGAGCGCGTAGGCGTGCGCGAGATGGCCACCATGACCCAGGCCGTGGGATTGCTGCTGGGCACGCTGTGGGACTTCGCCGAACGCGGCCCCGCGTTCCTGGGCGCCAAGATCCGCTCGGTGGAACTGCTGCTGCGCCAGGTGGTGGAGCACGATGCCGGCGGCGATGCGCTGGACGAAGCGGCCGACCAGACCCGCGGCCTGCTGTCGCACGTCGCTACCATCAGTGTGCGGGTACGCGACCTGATGCCGGAGCTGATCAAGGCCGGCAGCACCGCGCAGTTCGCCCGCCAGCTGTTCGAGCGCTACGTCACCGAACTGTTCATCGGCGACTACGCGCAACTGCACAACGCCGACCACCCGCTGGCGCGCCGCACCGCGGTGCTGGGCCTGGTGCGCGATATCGAGCACTCCGACCATCGCACGCGCCTGCTGCACTGGTACCAGGAACGCACCCCCGGCCACGACGCCGAGCGCGCCGCGTGGCGCCTGGAGCGCAGCCTGCGCCGCCTGCGCGAACTGGACCGCATCGCCGAATACCTGGAGCGGCTGGACGAGGACATCCGCCAGGCCAACCGCCGCGCCCTCGCCTTCCTCGACTACCGCCTGCGCGCGCCCGACCGCTTCGACGTGCTGCTGCAGCGCGCCTGCCGCGGCGCCCTCGCCGCGCCCGAAAGCGCCCTGCGCCTGCCCGTCGCGCCCGGCCCGCTGCTGGACGAAAGCCGCCTGCGTGCCCCGCGCACCCGCTCGCGCCCCATTCCGCGCACCGCCAACGTCACCACCCCGCCCACGCCGGAACAGCTGGCCCGCATGCACCTGCTGCGGCAGATGAAACGCGTGCGCCAGGTGCTGCCGGAAGACCTCGCGCGCTACGTCGATCGTCACCTCGGCGGCCGCGAGCGCGTCGCCTCCGACGAACTGGCCATCGACAGCATCGCCGACCTGCGCGCCTACCAGGTGCTCACCACGCTGGCGCTGCGCAGCCATCGCAACGGCGGCCTGCGACGCGACGACCCGCTGCGACGCATGCTGCGCGGCTTCGACGTCGAACTCGACCACCGCGCCCGCACCGCCAACCACCACCTCGACACGCCGCGCTTCACCCTGCGCCGCACGAGACACGCCGCATGAAACGATCCTGGGCCCACCTCAGCCAGCAGTCCGGCGGCACCTACACGCCGCAGGACTTCGAGCGCGCCGCTTACCGCCTGGTCACCGAACAGGTGCTGTACGCCAGCGACCGCCGTTCCCGCAACGCCTACCACCTGGTCGAAACCTGGCTGGGTGACTTCGCCGCCGCGCTGGAACCGCTGGGCATCCGTCTGGAGCGCAACGCGCACTTCCGCTACATCGTCGCCCTGCCCGCGCATGCCGAAGGCGTCGCGGTTTCGCTCAACGAGACGCTGCTCGCCCTCGTCCTGCGCCAGCGCTACGACCAGGCCATGCGCCGCGGCGAGGTGGAGGAACACGGCGAGGTGACCGTCGAACTGCCGGACCTGCAGGAGGCATGGCTCGCCCTGACCAGCCGCCCGATGCCGGAGCTTGGCGCGCTGCGCGACCTGTTGCGCACCGCACGCCGCTGGGCACTGTGCCGCGAGGAGGAAAGCGAGCCTGGCGACCTGCAGCCGTTCCGCATCGTGGTGCGTCCCGCCATTGTCGAGATCATCGGCCCGCAGTGGTTGCAGCGGCTGGACCAGCACAACCTGGACGACGATATGGAGGACGACGGCGGGGGCCATGAGGACGACGTCGGCGAGGACCGTGAGTCGAACGACCAATCCGCAAATCCGGTTCACTCCGACGTTGATGGGGCGGATGCTGTCGCCTCGACCCCGGCCATGACTGAAGGAGGCAGCTCTCATGTTCCTGCTTGAGCGCGTGCACCTCGTCCAGTTCTTCCTGTTCCAGGCGCAGACCCTGGAACTGGACCGCACCACCGCCGTCATCGCCCCCAACGGCGCCGGCAAGAGCGCCCTGCTCGATGCCCTGCAGATCGTGCTGCTGGGCGGCGACCGCAACCAGATCCGCTTCAACGCCCAGGCCGGCGGCAGCCACCGCGCGCGCACCATCCGCGACTACTGCCTGGGCGTATACCGCACTGGCGACGACGGCCGCGCCCGTCGCACCGCCACTACCTACATCAGCCTGGTGTTCCGCGACGAGGCCACCGGCGAGCCGCTGACCGCCGGCATCGCACTGGGCGCCTCCGCCGATGAGCCCGACCACCGCATCCATGGCCTCTACCTGCTGCCGCACGTCGACCTCGCACTGGACGACCACCTGGAGCGCATCGACGGCCACGAACTCCCGTTGGAGTGGGCCAGGTTCCGCGAGTTGATCTCGCGCCGCTGCAAGGACCGCGGCACCGCGGCCGAGCTGCATGCCAGCAGCGACCGCTTCGTCAAGGACCTCCTGCACCGCCTGCGGCCCTCACCCAACGCGCACCTGGACGCCGGCGCCTGGCGCAAGGCCTTCCGCAACGCGCTCAACCTGCAGCGCGTGGACGACATCGACCTGTTCGTGCGCACCCTCGTGGCCGAGGAGCGCCCCACCGACATCGCCCGCTTCCGCGCGCTGCTCGACGGGTTCCGCCAGATCAAGGAACGCATCGAACAGGTCGCCCGCCGCATCGACGAGGCCGAAGTGGTGGACGCGCAGTACCGCAAGGTGGCCGCGCTTGCCACCCGCAGCGCCAGCTACCGCGCCCTCGCCGCCGAGTACCGTCGCGACGCCCACGGCGAAGCGGTGGATGCCGCCGAACAGGCCGTGCAGGACGCCAACGACCGCGCCGCGCAGGCCCAGCGCGCGCTGGAAGGCGCGCGCAGCGGCCTGCGCGTGGCAGAGTCCGAACTGGAAGAGGCCCAGTCGCGCCTGCATGGCACGCAGGGCTACAACGAACAGTCCAGTTTCGACGGTCTCGCCGCCCGCGACCGCGAGGAACTGACGCGCCTGAAGAAGTCGCTGCTGCGCGACACCATGCTGGTGCGCGACCTGCTCCAGACCGCGGGCCGCCTGCAGCTGCCCACCCTCGATGGCAATCTCCTGCAGCGCGCCATCGCACCCTGGCAGTCTCTGTACGAAAGCCTGGCCGCGCTCCCTGGCGATGCCGCCATCGCCGCCGATCCCGAAGCCCTGCACGGCCGCCTGCACGAAGCCCTGCGCCTGGCCGAGCCGGTGGTACGCGCCGTCGCCGCGCACGACCGCGAACAGCACAACGCCATCGATGCCGCCCACGACCGGGTCAAATCGCTGCGCGCCAACCTGGAGCGCCTCGGCGCAGGCAAGGCCGAACTGCGTTCCGACGTGCTGCGCCTGCTCACCTACCTGCAGGAAGAAGGCATCCCCGCGCGTCCGGTCTGCGATCTCGTGCGGGTCACCGACCGCGAGTGGCAACCCGCCATCGAGGCTTACCTGCGCACGCATGCCGAAGCGCTGCTGGTGCCGCCCGAGCACGAGGAGCACGCCGTGCGCCTGGTACGCGGCCTGCAGGGCAATCGTGCCGTCTATGGCGCAAAACTGGCGCTGGCCAGCCATGCCCGCCGCCATGCGGCCAACACGCCAGCCGACGAACTCGTCGCGTCCCTGATCGGCGGCGACGATCCGGACGCCATCGCCTACCTGCGCCGCCAGCTGGGCGACGTGCGCCGCGTCGACACCGATGCCGAAGTGGTGCAGAGCCGCCACGGCCTCTCGCGCGACGGCCTGCTCGCCAAGGGCGGCGGCGTCGAGCGCCTGCGCCTGCCCGCGGCGGGCGAACTGCGCATCGGCGCCGCCAACGACCGCGAGCGCCAGCGCCTGCTGCGCGGCGACCTGGAATCCGCCATCATCGAACACGAGCGCCTGCAGCGCGAAGCCCGCCCTGCGGCCGAATGTGCCGCCGCGTTGGCCCGCCTCGGCGGTGCGGACGAAATGGCCGGTTCCGTGCACGCACGCCTGCTCCAGCATCGCGAGGCTTTCGACCGCCTCGACCGGCTGCGCGACAGCCAGGCCGCGTTCGCCAACCCGGACCTGCTGCGCCTGGCCGAGCATGTGGAAACCGGACGCACGCGCGTGGGCGCACTGCGCCAGCAGGTGGAAGACCAGTTGCGCGAAGCCACCCGCACCGAGGAGGCGACCAAACTGGCGGTGTCCGCGTTGGACGCGCTCAACGCCCAGACCGACGCCATCGCCCGTGCCGCCATCGCCGCCTTCGCCGACCCCGACGTGGACCCCAACCTGGTCGAACGCCACCGCGACGAACTGGACGAAAAGCAGCCGGACCTTGGCGAACGCCTGGCCCTGTGCGCCAAGCGTGCCCAGGGCGCCGACCACGAACTGGCCAACCTGCTGCCCGAGGCCTGGCGCGGCCTGAGCCAGTACGGCCACGACCACGGCCTTACCATCGACCTGGAACCGCAGGACTGGCGCGCCGCCGGCACGCTGCTGCGCAAGGACATCGCGCACCTGCGCGACACCGAACTGGTGGAGCACCAGGCCGCCGCGGAAGAGGCCTACAGCACCGCGGTCAGCACCTTCCGCGCCAACGTGGCCTCGGCGCTGTTCGACAACTTCACCCGCCTGCGCCACCAGGTGGACACGCTCAACCGCACCCTGTCGCGCAGCCCGGCGTTCTCCAACAACGAGCGCTATCGCTTCCGTTTCGAAGTGGTGCCCGAGCTGCGCGAGCTGCATGCTTTCATCAAGCGCGCCGCCGAAGTGGGTGAAAGCGACAACCTGTTCGGCACCGCCGGCAAGGTGCCGGCTGCCTTCCGCGAGCTGATCGAAGACCAGACCGGCCCCGCGCGCCCCTCGCCGCTGGATGACTACCGCCGCTTCTTCCACTTCGAAGTCGACATCCGCCAGGAAGACCGCGTCATCGGCACCCTCAGCGAACGCATGCGCTCCGGCTCCGGTGGCGAACACCGCGCCCCGCTGTATGTCATCGCCGGCGCCGCATTGGCCGCCGCCTACGGCAAGGCCGAAGGCCAGCAGGGCGGCATCGGCGTGATCATGCTCGACGAGTTCGGCGACAAGATCGACGCGCAGAACGCCCGCGCCACCACCCACTACCTGCGCTCGCTCGGCCTGCAGCTGGTGCTGGCGGCACCCGACACCGCGCAGGGCACGCTCACCGGCGTACTGGACAGCTATGTCGAGCTGTTCCGCGACGGCGCCATGCTGCAGGTGGAACAGGTGCTCGTGCGCGATGCCGGCCGAGAACTGCTGGAAAGCGACCAGTTCGCGCTCCACCCCGAACTGCTGGAGCGCGAAACCGAACGCGTCCGCGCCGAGCTGGCGTCCGGCACATGAGCAGCGTCACGGGCCCCGCGGACACGACACCCGCGCGCACCGTGCTGCTGAAGCTGCTTGCCAAGGGCGAGCGCGCCCGCACGGCACGCCGCGACGAATCCGTGCCCCTGACCCTGGATGGACGCGACGGACGCGATTACGGCGCATTGCCCGGCTATGCCGATCGCGAAGTTTTCCACGCCGAAATCGCCCTGGCCGAACGCGCCGGTGCCATAACCATCCGCCGCGAGCGGCCCGGCGGGCCCGAAGCACGCCTGCTGCAACTGCGCCTGCGCGACCTCGACCGGCTGGCCCAGCACCTCGGTATCGTGCTGCTGGGCCAGCGCGTGGACACGGCCAACCGTCTGTTGACAGCGCATGCGGCGCAATTCCCGTGCATCGGGGAAGTCCTGGCCAGCTGGACGCTCGGTCGCAGCGTCCGCGGTGCCGGCCCCGATGCCGCGCCCGACCTTGCCGACGCGGCCCACGCCGTGCTCGATCTGCGCGCCGGTTCCGGCCAGGATCGCCTGCTGCGCAAGGAGAGCCGGCGCCTGTTCGGCGACAGCAAGCGGCTTCAACAGCTGACCCGCTGGCTGGAGCTGCTGCACTTCGGTGAACTCACCGCCACCGGTCTGGACGATCGCGACATCTGGTCCGCGTTGGGCCTGCGGCCGATGCCGCAGCCCCTGCTCATGGCCGGACGTGCACGCATCGCCATCGAGGACGCCTGGCTGTCGCCGTGTCGCCCCTGGCTGGGCCTGCCGCCCGGCATGGCCAGCGCGGTGGCCAGCGATGCCCGTTGGCTGCTGACCATCGAGAACCTCACCAGCTTCCACGAAGCGGCCTTGCGACTTGACGACCACCCCGGGCTGCTGCTGTGGACCGCAGGCATGCCGTCGCCGGCCCTTCGCCACCTGTATGCCCTGGCCTTGGCCGGCTTGCCGGCCGAAGCCGCCGTGTACCACTGGGGCGACATCGACGTGGGCGGCTTCCGCATCGCCGCATTGCTGGCCGAAAGCGCGCGCACGGCCGGTCGCACGCTGCAGCCATGGTGCATGTCGCCCAGCGATGTGATCGAAGCCGCCATGCCATCCGCCCCACCTTCGACCAGCACCCTGCACGCCATGCAGCACCACGCGCGCCGCGCCGGCTGGGAACACATCGCCGATGCGCTCGCCTTGCGGCCATTGGCGCTGGAACAGGAAGCGCTGCCGCCACGCTTGCCTGTCTGAACGCGCTCACCCCAAGGACACCGCCGCCCGTTTCAAGGCCATCAACATTCCTTTAATGGAACAATCAGTGCCACGATTAATGATTTAAAAACATTCCAGCAACGGCGATCCTATCTCCACGGCGGCAGCAGCCCAGGTACCCCACCCGGACCTGCCGCGCGACCCGGCTCCCCCCCTCTTTTGCCGGGTCGTATTCAGGAGAGATGGAAAGATGAACAAGAACAAGGCCCTGACCCGTACCCTGATCGCCCTGCTGGCCGGTGCCAGCGCGTTCGGCGCCAATGCCGCCGAAGACAAGGGCTTCTACGCCGGTGCCGGCGTCGGCCAGTCGTTCGTCGACGAGCGCGGCTACGACGACGAGGACACCGCGTTCTCGGTGTTTGGCGGCTACCAGTTCAACCGCTATTTCGCCGTGGAAGGCGCCTACACCGACTTCGGCAAGATCGAGCCCGAAGGGCTGGGCCGCAATCTGGAAGCCGATGCGCTGTCGGTCTCCGCAGTCGGCATCGTGCCGTTCACCGACAAGTTCTCGGGCTACGCCAAGGCCGGCTTCAGCCGCTGGAACCTCGACACCGAGCTCCCGGCCGTGACCGGCACCAGCGATGACAGCGGCACCGACCCGACCTACGGCCTGGGCGTGCAGTACCGCTTCAACGATCGAGTGGCACTGCGTGGCGAGTACAACCGCTTCGAGGTCGAGGACATCGACGTGGACGTTGCCCAACTGCAGGTGCGTTACAGCTTCTGAGTACCAGAACGGGCTGGCCGTTGCCTCCGGGCGCGGCCAGCCATTTCGCACCCACAGGCGACGGTCTGGCCTGCCAACCCACTCAGCGCACCCTTTCAATGATGAAAGCGACTTCCTTCCTTGCAGCGGCCCTGCTCACCTGCCTGGCCCTGCCGGCCGCGGCCGAAACCCGTGTCCACCTTGGCCCCAGTTGGAGTGGCCAATCCGAACTGAGCGCCGCCCCGGCCGTGTTCGTGCAGTTCCCCGGAAAGTCCACCAACACCTTCCTCGACAAGATCGAGTTCCAGCACTTCGCCAACCTCGGCGTCATCGAGGGCCGTTCGCGCGAAGGCGATCAACAGGATGTCTGGCTGGCCGGTGCCGGCGTGCGCGCAACGCGACCCGGTCACGGCCCACGTTACTGGTTCCTGGAGTCGCAGGTGTTCATGAACGCGGGCGAGACCACCTCACTGTCCGGCCACTTCCAGTTCGGCAATGGCATCGGTTATGCCCATGGCCCATGGGAAGTGATGGTCAAACACATTTCCAACGCACGCATCCGGCCACCCAACCACGGCGAGACCATGGTGCTGGTCGGTTACAACTTCTAGCAGCCGGTCCTGACAGGTCAGTCGAACTTCAGGCGCAACGCCTCGATGTCCGCCTGCGCGGCATAGAACAGGTCCTGGAATTCCTCTTCGGTCAGCAGGTCATCCGCGTACACCGCCACGGGATCGCGATGGGCGTCCGCGCCGACAGGCATTCTCGGTCCCGCGCGGCGGGACAACAGCGCGCCGTGGTATTCGACCAGATCCGGTGCGTCGTCCCACGACTCCACGGCGTGGCGACCTTTCCCAAGCAGCAGCACGACTTCAATCACGGCGAGTCCTCGGCGCAGTGGCATGCATACGGGCCTCCGGCAGCAGCGCTTGGCAGGCACCCCGGTGTCCGTGGCGCATCGCAGGCTGGTCGAGGCCAATGAAACCACACGCACTCGCCACCAGCAAAATGCCGTCCACGCCAAACAACGAGGGGTCCGGTTTCCCGGACCCCTCGTGCATGCTTGACGTTGGCGTCCCCACGGGGATTCGAACCCCGGTCGCTACCGTGAAAGGGTAATGTCCTAGGCCTCTAGACGATGGGGACGTCGTGGAAACCGAGCGCATCGATTTCCGAAGAGTGGTGGAGCCAGGCGGGATCGAACCGCCGACCTCCTGCATGCCATGCAGGCGCTCTCCCAGCTGAGCTATGGCCCCACGAGGCTGGAAAGGCGCGCATCATATCGAGCCATTTCCACTTCGTCAAAGAAAATCTTCACGAAGTTTTGCGGGTGTTTCATAAAAAAGCAGGGCCGCCTTCCGGCAGCCCTGCTCGATGAAAAGTGGCGTCCCCACGGGGATTCGAACCCCGGTCGCTACCGTGAAAGGGTAATGTCCTAGGCCTCTAGACGATGGGGACGCGGGTTACAAACTTGGCCTGTTTACAGCTACTTCCAGCAACCAGTGGTGGAGCCAGGCGGGATCGAACCGCCGACCTCCTGCATGCCATGCAGGCGCTCTCCCAGCTGAGCTATGGCCCCACGGGGCTGGAAAGACGACTATCTTACGGGGCGTTTCCGAGGATCGTCAAGCGGATTCTGGAAGCCCGCTCACCAACGGGTGCAACTCGCGCACCGCCGCCATGCCGTGGCCCTGCAGCGCGAGATAGTCCAGCCACTTGCCCAGGAATGTATTGATCCGGAACCGGTAACCGAACACCGCATCCGGCGGCGGGTTCATCCCGATCACATCCTGCCAGCGCCGCCCGACGTAGCAATGGGTCACCTCCACCTGCCGCGCATCGTGGTAGACCCGCAGATGGGCGGACGGATCCGGTTCGCCCGTCACCGGGTCCAGCATCGCGTAGGACAACCGCAGCTCGGTGGTGTAGCGGTGCTGCTCCATCACCTCGACATGCAGCTCCAGGCCGTCGCCGGCCATGGACACGTAATGCCCGCACGCCAACACCCGCACGTCGAACAGGTTGGCCAATTTGGTGTGGTTTTCACCATACAACCCCATCAACCAGCCAAGGCGGCTCAGCCGGGGAAAGCGCGCATGGCGGCGGGACAGCACTGCGTTCATGGCGTCGATGCTACACGGCGATTCGCCCACGCGGCAGCGTTGACGCGAACGCCCGTCAAGCCTACGTTGGGGAAGTCTCCCGATCGCCTTCCACCGCCTTGCCCCGCGATCAGAACATCACGCGCGAGATGCCCAGCGTGGTCATGACCTTGCTGGCGATTTCCTCGATCGACGCATTGGTGGTGCTCAGCGTGGGAATACGCTCGGCCCGGAACATCTTTTCCGCCGCCGCCACCTCCCGCCGGCAGGTTTCCAGCTGTGCGTAACGCGAGTTGGGCCGGCGTTCCTGGCGGATCTGCTGCAGGCGCATCGGATCGATGCTCAGCCCGAACAGCTTGCTGCGGAATGGCCGCAACCGCGCCGGCAACCGGTCCTGCTCCAGGTCTTCCTCCGTCAGCGGGTAATTGGCGGCCCGCACCCCGTATTGCAACGCCAAGTACACACAGGTCGGCGTCTTGCCCGCGCGCGACACCGCCACCAGGATAACGTCCGCCCCGTCGTAGTCCACCGACATGCCATCGTCGTGGGTCAGCGCGAAGTTCATCGCGTTGATGCGCCGATGGTACTGGTCGAAGTCGACAATGGCGTGGGCCTGGCCGATCCGGTGCTCGCGGGTCTCGCCCAGCTCCCGCTCCAGCGGGCCGATGAACGGTTCGAACACGTCCAGCATCAGCGCCCCGCTTTCGGCCAGGGCCGCGCTCACGTTCGTGTCCATGCAGGAATTGATCACGATCGGGCGTACGCCATGGGTGAGCGCCGCGGCCCGGATGCGCGCCGCGGCCATTTCGGCCCGCTCCACGCTGTCCACGTAGGAAATCCGGGTGCTTTCGAACCGGGTGTTGGTGAACTGGGTCAACAGGCTGTGGCCGATGGTCTCCGCCGTGATGCCCGTGCCATCGGAAATGTAGAAAACCGGCCGCGTGCCTGGCATCCGCTACTCCAACCAAAGTCGGCCCCGAAGGCCGTGTCAATACGAAAAGCCCGCCGGATCAACCTTGTACGGGTCCGGCGCCCCTGCGATCATATTAGCTTCTGTGCGCCCGGCCACCCCGGGCACCCCGCCCCACGGAGATCGCCCGTTTGAACGAGAACATCCTCTGGCTGCACGAGCTGCGCCTGTCCGACCTTGCCCGCGTCGGCGGCAAGAACTCCTCGCTCGGCGAGATGATCGGCAACCTGGCCAACCTCGGCGTCTCGGTCCCGGGCGGTTTCGCGACCACGGCGGAGGCGTTCAAGGCCTTCATCGACCACAACAACCTGCACCAGCGCATCTACGACAAGCTGGCCACGCTGGATGTCGAAGACGTCCCCGCGCTGACCGCGGCCGGTGCCGAGATCCGCGGCTGGGTGATCGACGCCCCGCTGCAGCCGGAGCTGGATGCCGACATCCGCAAGGCCTACGCGCAGCTGTGCGCGGAGAACGGCGGTGGTGATGTCGCCGTCGCAGTGCGCTCCTCCGCCACCGCCGAGGACCTGCCCGACGCCTCCTTCGCCGGCCAGCAGGAGACCTTCCTCAACGTGACCGGCGCCGACGACGTCGTGCACAAGGTCAAGGAAGTCTTCGCCAGCCTGTACAACGACCGCGCCATCGCCTACCGCGTGCACCACGGCTTCAAGCACGAGGACGTGTTCCTGTCCGCCGGCGTGCAGCTGATGGTCCGCTCCAACGTCGGTTCCTCGGGCGTGCTGTTCACCCTGGACACCGAGTCCGGCTTCCGCGACGTGGTGTTCGTCACCTCCAGCTACGGCCTGGGCGAGATGGTCGTGCAGGGCGCAGTCAATCCTGACGAGTTCTACGTCTACAAGCCCACGCTGAAGCAGGGCAAGCACGCCATCCTGCGTCGCTCCATCGGCGCCAAGCAGCTGCGCATGGTCTATTCGGACAAGCCCGGCGAGCGCGTGCGCATCGAGGACACCCCGGCCGAACTGCGCAACACCTTCTCCATCTCCGACGAGGACGTGCAGGAGCTGGCCAAGCAGGCGCTGGTCATCGAGCAGCACTACGGCCGCCCGATGGACGTGGAGTGGGCCAAGGACGGTGTCAGCGGCAAGCTGTTCATCGTGCAGGCCCGCCCGGAGACCGTGAAGTCGCGCGCCCACGCCACGCAGATCGAGCGCTACCAGCTCGGCCAGCGCGGTGAGGTGGTGTGCGAAGGCCGCGCCATCGGTCACAAGATCGGCACCGGCGTGGCGCGCGTGGTGCGCTCACTGGCCGACATGAACCGCGTGCAGCCGGGCGACGTACTGGTCGCCGACATGACCGACCCCGACTGGGAACCGGTGATGAAGCGCTCCGCCGCCATCGTCACCAACCGCGGCGGCCGCACCTGCCACGCCGCCATTATCGCCCGCGAGCTGGGCGTCCCAGCCGTGGTCGGCACCGGCAATGCGCTGGACACCATTGTCGATGGCCAGCCGATCACCGTGAGCTGCGCCGAGGGCGACACCGGCTTCATCTACGCCGGCACCCTGCCCTTCGAACGCTTCGTCACCGACCTGGAGAGCATGCCGGAAGCGCCGCTCAAGGTGATGATGAACGTCGGCAACCCCGAGCGCGCCTTCGACTTCGCCATGCTGCCCAACGCGGGCGTGGGCCTGGCGCGCCTGGAAATGATCATCGCCAGCCACATCGGCCTGCACCCCAAGGCCCTGCTCGAGTTCGACCAGCAGGACGCCGAGACCAAGGCACAGATCAACGAGCGCATCGCCGGTTACGGCAATCCGGTCGACTTCTACGTGGACCGCCTGGCCGAAGGCATCGCCACCATCACCGCCTCGTTCGCACCCAACCCGGTGATCGTGCGCCTGTCTGACTTCAAGTCCAACGAGTACGCCAACCTCATCGGCGGCAGCCGCTACGAGCCGCACGAAGAGAACCCGATGATCGGCTTCCGCGGCGCCAGCCGTTACGTCGACCCCTCGTTCGCCGACTGTTTCGCGCTGGAATGCCGCGCGGTGAAGAAGGTGCGCGAGCAGATGGGCCTGACCAACTGCTGGGTCATGATCCCGTTCGTGCGCACGTTGGACGAAGGCCGCAAGGTCATCGAGGTGCTGGAGGCCAACGGCCTGAAGAAGGGCGAAGGTGGCCTGAAGGTCATCATGATGTGCGAGGTGCCGTCCAACGCGCTGCTGGCCGACGAGTTCCTCGACATCTTCGACGGCTTCTCCATCGGCTCCAACGACCTGACCCAGCTGACCCTGGGCCTGGACCGCGACTCGGGCATCGTCGCCAAGCTGTTCGACGAGCGCGACCCGGCGGTGAAGAAGATGCTGTCGATGGCCATTGCCGCGGCCAAGGCCAAGGGCAAGTACGTGGGCATCTGCGGCCAGGGACCCAGCGACCACCCGGACCTGGCCGTGTGGCTGATGGAACAGGGCATCGATTCGGTGTCGCTGAATCCGGACACCGTCGTCGATACCTGGCTGCGCCTGGCCAAGGCCAGGAACGGCGGCTGAGCGGATGGCGTTGGAGGCTGAGGTACAGAAGTCGCTGCAGAAGCTGGAAGGCATCAACTTCCTGGCCGAGGCGGAGCGCTGGGGCCTGAAGCTGCTCGGTGCCGTGCTGATCCTGCTGTTCGGGGTCTGGCTGGTGCGCCACTTGACCAAGGTGCTGGATCGCGCTTTCGAGCGCGCCCACATGGAGGCCACCCTGCGTGGCTTCCTGCGCAACATCGCCTACGCGACGATGCTGGTGATCGTGGTGGTGGCGGCGCTGCAGTCGCTGGGCGTGCCCACCACGTCGGTGATGGCGGCACTGGGCGCGGCGGGCCTGGCCATTGGCCTGGCCCTGAAGGATTCGCTTTCGAACATCGCCTCGGGCGTGATGCTGATCGTGCAGCGCCCGTTCCACGTGGGCGACACGGTGCAGGCTGCGGGCATCGAGGGCACTGTCGAGCTTGTCCGCGTGTTCCAGACCCGGATGCGCACGGCCGACAACCGTAGCGTCATCATCCCCAACAGCCTGATCACCACCGCGCCGATCATCAACTTCACGGCCAACAGCAAGCGCCGCGTCGACATCAAGGTGGGAGTGGGCTACCAGGACGACCTGCGCGTGGCCCGCGAGATCCTGCTGGCGCTGGCCGACGAGCATCCCAAGGTGCTCCGCGAGCCCAAGGCCGAGGTGCTGGTATTGAACCTGTCGGAAAGCAGCGTGGACCTCGAACTGCGCGCATGGGTAGCCACCGACGACCTGGTCCGTGTACGCAGCGAACTGACCGAAGGCGTGCGCGATCGCCTCATTGGCAGGGGGCTGAACATCCCCTATCCGCAACGTGACCTGCACGTGTACCACCGCGATGCCGATGGACGCCCGCTGGCCGAGCTCCTGGCCCGCTCCGTGGTCGACGACGGCGACCTGCGCAACAAGCGCTGACCGGTCGTAATGCGGTCCATGGAGGCAATCGCCGCCCACGTGCCGTCCTTCCTTGACCAGGCTTCCCCACGCTCAGTTTCGACTGCAGCAAGCACGTCCAGTGTTTGCCGGTCAGACGTTGAACCCCAAATCCCGGGGATTCAATCCGCCTGTCCACCCAGCCGACCCATTGCCGCACGATAGTGGCGCAACTCCGCGATCGAGTCGTGGATGTCCGCCAGCGCGGTATGCTTGCCGGCCTTCTGCACCCCGTCCAGCACCGCCGGCGCCCAGCGACGCGCCAGCTCCTTGACCGTGCTGACGTCCAGATTGCGGTAATGGAAATACCGTTCCAGCCGCGGCATGCAGCGGTACAGGAAGCGCCGGTCCTGGCAGATGGAGTTGCCGCAGATGGGCGAGGCCTTGGCCGGCACCCACTGAGACAGGAAGGCCAGCGTTTGCGACTCCGCTTCCTCCATCGGAACCCCTTGCTCCACCACCCGCTGCCAGAGTCCCGACCTGGTGTGCTGGTTGCGGTTCCAGTCGTCCATGGCCTGTAGACGTTCGACCGGATGTGCGATGGCGAATTCCGGTCCTTCGGCCAACACGTCGAGGTTGCCGTCGGTCACCACCGTCGCGATCTCGATGATCGAATCGCGGTCGGTGTCCAGCCCCGTCATCTCCAGGTCGATCCAGATCAGGCGGTGTTCGTTGGGTGAAGTGGCCACGTGCACTCGCGATACGTGATGGGACGGCGCATGATATCGCACTGTCCTCCACAGCCACGGAACGCTCCTTGGACCTGTCTCTCCTGGGCGAGCACGCCATCCTGACCGCCATGCTGGCACCGGCCCTGCTGATGGCCGCGACCGGCTCGCTGTTGATCTCGGCCAATACCCGCCTGGCGCGTGTGGTGGACCGGCTGCGCGCGTTGATCAAGGAATGGAATGACGACGCCCCCGATCGCGATCAGCGTGACCGACAGATCCGTCGACACCGTGTTCGTGCGCATCTGGTCCTGCGCACGTGCCAGATGCTGTACCTGGCGCTGGGCTCGTTCGTGGGCACCAGCCTGGGGCTGGCGGCAGATACGTTGTTCAACTTCAACCTGGGCGTCGTACCCACCGCGCTGGCCGTCGTGGGCGTCCTGTGCCTGATGGTCGCCAGCATCATGATGTGGCGTGAGGTCAGCCTGGCGGTTTCAAGCTTCGACGACGAACTGGACCAGGAAATGGCCCGCCGCCGCAACTAAAGCAAGGGCCGCCCGCGTTTGGCCCTGAAGTAGTTGGTCAGGCGGCTGCCGGCTTCATCGGCCAGCACGCCACCGGTCACCGCCACGCGGTGGTTATGGCGCGGATCGGACAGCAGGTCGAACACGCTCCCCGCCGCTCCGGTCTTGGGATCGGCCGCGCCGTAGACCACGCGTGCGATGCGGGCGTGCACCATCGCCATCGCGCACATCGCGCAGGGCTCCAGGGTGATATACAGCGTCGCCCCGAGCAGGCGATGGTTGCCCAGCCGCTGTCCCGCCTGGCGCATCGCCACGATCTCGGCATGCGCCGTCGGGTCGTGCTCGGTGATGTTGCGGTTCCAGCCTTCGCCCAGCACTTCGCCATCGGCCGAGACCAGGACCGCACCGACGGGAATCTCGTCGTTCTCCTGCACCGCGCGCTCGGCCAACACGAGGGCGTGGCGCATCCAGTGTTCGTCCTGGCGCATGTCGGGGGCCATCTGAGGTGTCATGCGCGCAAGGTTACAGGGTGCGTGGCGAGTTGTCGGTCACGGCTCGACCGCCCGCGGCCGCAGGCCTACAGTTGCGACTCGATCGGCAGCCAGCCGATGACGCGGACCAGGGAACGCAACATCCAGCCTGTGTCGGGCTCGTTCTCCAGCACACTCGCTGGCACCGCCGACCGGTCCAGCCAGCGCAGACGTCCTTCGCCATCCAGGAACACCCAGTAGCTGAGCTCGGGACTCGTCAGCCGCAGGTACTCGTTGCGCAGGTCGATCGCCAGCGCTTCGTCCTCGAACAGCACCCCCATCTCCGTATTGAGGTCCACCGAGCGTGGGTCGAGGTTGAACGATCCGACGAATCCACGCTTGTCGTCCACCACGAACGCCTTGGTATGCAGGCTGGCCCCGCTGCTGCCGAACACGCCCGCCGACTGGGTGTGGCCACGCGCTTTCATTTCATGCAGGTGCACGCCGGAGCGCAGAAGGCGCTCGCGGTAGCGCGCGTAGCCGCTGTGCACCGCCGGGACGTCATTCGCGGCGAGCGAGTTGGTGGCGATCGATACCAGCGCGCCCCGGCCCACCAGTTGTCCGAATCCCTCGCTGGCCGTGTCGCCGGGGACGAAGTAAGGCGAGATCAGCAGCGCCTTCTCCCGGGCGGTACCGAGCATCGCGGTCAGGCGCCCGACCAGCCAGTCACTGCGGTCGTCGCTGCGCCACTTCAATGGCGGGTCCGAGACGATCTCCACGCGTTTGATCCAGTGCGGCGTGAGCCCGCGTGCATGGTAGGCACGCACCGTCTGGGACCGCTCCACGCGGTCAAGGTAAGGCTGCGCGGCAGCGGCGGTCGCATCGGTGTTGGCGGCTGCGACCATCGCATCCAGCTCCGACGACGACATCTGGTGCAATGCATCGAACGGCACCACGGCATCGCTGTTCCAGTAGTCGTCGAAGATCGTGCTGGCCTGGGCGACGGCAGGACCGAACAGCAACAGATCCAGGTCGCGAAAGTTCACTTCCGGGTCGGCGCTGAAGTATTCCTCCCCGATGTTGCGGCCACCCACGATGGCCACCCGGCCATCCGCGATCCATGCCTTGTTGTGCATGCGATGGTTGACGCTGAACACGCGTTGCACCATCTCGAGCAGGCGACCGATGCCCTCCCGGTTGCGGAACGGGTTGTACAGGCGCAATTCGATGTTCGGATGCGCATCCAGCGCCATCAGCGATGGATCGAGTCCCTCGGCATTCATGTCGTCCAGCAACATGCGCACGCGGACGCCACGTTCCGCCGCACGATAGGCCTCCCGCGCGAGAAGGCGGCCGGTCAGGTCGTCGTGCCAGATGTAGTACTGCAGGTCCAGGCTGCGCCCCGCCCTGCGCGCGGCGATCGCTCGTGCGGCGAAGGCGTCGAGCCCCTCTGCCAGCATCAAGACCCCGGTCTCACCCGGATGTGCGGCCAGCGTCGGCGCGAGCTCGCGATCGATCTCCGTCTGGCCTGCCTGCGGTTCGAGCGCACGGCTCGGCGCACCGGTTGCGCGCGGCGTGAGATGGTCGGCCAGCAGGACCCCACTGGCCACCAGCACCAACGCCAGCAACAGGCCGATCCAGAGCCAACGCGCCAACCGTCCCAGCACCATCATGTTCCGCTCCGTTGCGGCGCGCTAAGGCGGCCGGCCTACTCCCACTCGATCGTCGCCGGCGGCTTGCCGCTGATGTCGTAGACCACGCGCGACACGCCGCGCAGCTCGTTGATGATGCGGTTGGACACCGTACCCAGGAACTCGTACGGCAGGTGCGCCCAGTGCGCGGTCATGAAGTCGATGGTCTCCACCGCACGCAGCGCGATCACCCACTCATAGGCGCGCGCGTCACCCACCACGCCCACCGACTTGACCGGCAGGAACACCGCGAACGCCTGGCTGGTCTTGTCGTACAGGTCGGCCTTGCGCAGCTCGTCGATGAAGATGTGGTCGGCCTTGGCCAGCAGCTCGGCATACTCGCGCTTGACCTCGCCGAGGATGCGCACGCCCAGGCCCGGGCCCGGGAACGGGTGGCGATAGACCATCTCGCGCGGCAGGCCAAGCTCGACGCCCAGGCGCCGCACCTCGTCCTTGAACAGTTCGCGCAGCGGCTCCACCAGCTTGAGCTTCATGTCTTCCGGCAGGCCGCCCACGTTGTGGTGGCTCTTGATCACGTGCGCCTTGCCGGTCTTGCTGCCGGCCGACTCGATCACGTCCGGGTAGATCGTGCCCTGCGCGAGCCACTTGGCGTTGCTCAGCTTGGCCGACTCTTCGTCGAAGATCTCGATGAACAGGTTGCCGATGATCTTGCGCTTGGCTTCCGGGTCGCTGACGCCTTCCAGCGCCTTGAAATAGCGATCGGCGGCGTTGACGCGCACAACCTTGACGCCCATATGCTCGGCGAACATCGCCATCACCTGGTCGCCCTCGTTCCAGCGCAGCAGGCCGGTATCGACGAACACGCAGGTCAACTGCGTGCCGATGGCCTTGTGCAGCAGCGCCGCGACCACCGACGAGTCCACGCCACCCGACAGGCCGAGGATCACCTCGTCGCTGCCGACCTGCTCGCGCACGCGGGCGATCTGGTCCTCAATGATATTGGCGGCGGTCCACAGCGTCTTGCAGCCGCAGATGTCGGCCACGAAACGGCGCAGCAGCGCGCCGCCCTGCTTGGTGTGGGTCACTTCCGGGTGGAACTGCACGCCGTACCAGCGCTTGTCCTCGTTCGCCATCGCCGCGACCGGGATACGGTCGGTGGTGGCGGTGATCGCCCAGCCCGGCGGCGCCTTCGACACGTGATCGCCGTGACTCATCCACACGTCGATGCGCGGCTCGCCGTCGTGGTCGCTCAGGCCGCCCAGCAGTGCGTCTTGCGCCACCAGCTGCACCTCGGCGTGGCCGAACTCTCGCTGGTCGGCAGCCTCGGTGGCGCCACCCAGCTGCGCGGCCAGGGTCTGCATGCCGTAACAGATGCCCAGGATCGGAAGGCCGCTGTCGAACACCTGCTGTGGCGCCGTCGGCGCGCCCGGCAGCGTGGTCGATTCCGGACCGCCCGACAGGATGATGCCCTTGGCGCCGAACTTCGCGATGTCCTCGGGGTCGTGGTCCCACGCCCAGATCTCGCAGTACACGCCGATCTCGCGGATGCGGCGGGCGATCAGCTGGGTGTACTGCGCGCCGAAGTCGAGAATGAGGATCTTGTCGCTGTGGATATCGGTCATGGGGCCGTGTCTTTCGGAAGCGGGCGGCGCGAGCCGCAAATTCGGATTGCCTGAAACGAAGAAGGGAAACGCTGGCGTCTCCCTTCTTCGGCTGCCTCAGCTGGAGCGGTAATTCGGCGGCTCTTTGGTGATCTGCACGTCGTGGACGTGGCTCTCGCGCGAACCGGCGTTGGTCACCCGCACGAAGTTCGGCTTCTTGCGCATGTCCTCGATGGTCGGGCAGCCCACGTAGCCCATCGTGGCCCGTAGGCCACCGGCTAGCTGGTGCACCACGCCACCCAGCGAACCGCGGTACGGCACGCGGCCTTCGATGCCTTCCGGCACCAGCTTGTCGGCGTCTGAGGCATCCTGGAAGTAGCGGTCCTTGGAGCCCATCTCCATCGCGCCCAGCGAGCCCATGCCGCGGTAGCTCTTGTAGCTGCGGCCCTGGAACAGTTCGATTTCGCCCGGGCTCTCCTCGGTGCCGGCGAACAGGCCGCCGATCATCACGGTCGAGGCACCGGCGACGATCGCCTTGCCGATATCGCCCGAGTAGCGGATGCCGCCATCGGCGATCAGCGGGATGCGGTCCTGCAGCGCTTCGGCCACCATCGAGATCGCGGTGATCTGCGGCACGCCCACGCCAGCGACGATGCGCGTGGTGCAGATCGAGCCGGGACCCACGCCCACCTTCACCGCGTCCGCGCCGTGCTCCATCAGGGCAAGCGCGGCATCGCCGGTGACGATGTTGCCGCCGATGACCTGCAACTGCGGGAAATGCTTCTTGACCCACTTCACGCGGTCCAGCACGCCCTGGCTGTGGCCGTGCGCGGTGTCGACCACCACCACGTCCACGCCAGCGGCGGCCAGCGCCTCGATGCGCGCTTCGGTGTCACCACCCACTCCAACCGCGGCGCCGACCAGCAGGCGTTCGCTGCTGTCGTAGGCGGCATTGGGGTTGTCCTGCTTCTTCTGGATGTCCTTGACGGTGATCAGGCCCTTGAGCTCGAAGCCGTCGTTGACCACCAGCACCTTCTCGATGCGGTGCTTGTGCAGCAGGTCCAGCACCTCCTCGTCCGACGCGCCTTCGCGCACCGTCACCAGGCGGTCCTTCTTGGTCATGATGTGGCGGACCGGATCGTCCAGCTTCTTCTCGAAGCGCATGTCGCGGCTGGTGACGATGCCGACCAGCTGGCCGCCGTCCACCACCGGAACGCCGGAGATGTTGCGGGCGCGGGTGAGCTTCAGCACCTCGGCGATGGTGGTCTCGGGGCCGACGGTGAACGGCTCCTTGATCACGCCGGCCTCGAACTTCTTGACCGATGCCACCTGCGCGGCCTGCGCCTGCAGGCTCATGTTCTTGTGCAGGATGCTGATGCCGCCCAGCTGGGCCATGGCGATGGCCAGGCGTGCCTCGGAGACGGTGTCCATGGCCGCCGAGACGATCGGCAGGCGGATGGTCAGGTCGCGGGTAAGGCGGGTGGCGAGGGAAACGTCCTTGGGCAGGACGGTCGAATGCGCCGGGACGAGGGAGACGTCGTCGAAGGTGAGCGCTTCAGCCTGGATACGCAGCATGGCGGGGTCCGGGGAGGATGAAGCGCGTCATTGTAACTTTTTTTGGTTGGTTGTGGGGCGGGTTGCGGGGTAGTCCGGGCAGTCGCTCCACGTGATTCGCTTGGTGCCCGGACTACCCCGCAACCCGTTCCAAACCTTGATGGGGCTTGGGGGAGAAGCAGGAGCAGCACGGCGATCAAGGCAACTGGTGCATTGATGGAATGCTGTGTTGTCCGTCATTCGGGCCTCTCAACCGGGGAGGGCCGACATGCCCGCGGCCCGCCCGTGCACTACTGGCACGCGTCCGCTGCTCTTGCACCCCCAGTTCTGGAGCCTCAGCACGCTTTACGTCTCAACCGATGAGCGCTTCGCCGATCTGCTAGCGACAAGGCCGCAATACCTACGCAAGGCCGCAGTTGGGCACTTGCGGGTTACTGTGCCGGGTCGAGGGCCTCGGCGGCTTCCAGGGTGTTCTGCATCAGGGTGGCCACGGTCATCGGGCCCACACCGCCGGGAACCGGGGTGATCCAGCTGGCGCGCTGTGCGGCGGCATCGAAGCCGACGTCACCCACCAGGCGGCCGTCGTCGAGGCGGTTGATGCCCACGTCAATGACCACGGCGCCGGGTTTCACCCACTCGCCCGGGATCAGGCCGGGACGGCCGACGGCCACCACGAGGATGTCGGCACCACGTACGGCGGCTTCCAGCACTTCGGGTGGGGTGAACTTGTGGCAGCTGGTGGTGGTGCAGCCGGCGATCAGCAGTTCCAGCGCCATCGGACGGCCCACGTGGTTGGATACGCCGACGATGGTGGCGCTCTGCCCGCGCACGGGCTTGTCGGTGTAGGCCAGCAGCGTGGTGATGCCGCGCGGGGTGCACGGACGCAGGCCGAACTGGCGCAGCGCCAGGTGGCCGACGTTTTCCGGGTGGAAGCCGTCCACGTCCTTGCGCGGGTCGATGCGGTGGATCAGCTGGGTCGCGTCGCGGCGGTCGGGCAGCGGTAACTGCACCAGAATGCCGTGCACCTCGGGGTTGGCGTTGAGACGGTCGATCAGCGCCAGCAGTTCCTCGTCGCTGGTATCGGCCGGCAGGTCGAAGTCGATGGCGCGGATGCCCACCTTCTCGGCGGCTCGGCGCTTGTTGCGCACGTATACCGCTGACGCAGGATCGTTGCCCACCAGCACCACCGCCAGGCCCGGCCGTGCCTTGCCGGCGGCCACGCGCGCATCCACCCTCGCCTTGAGGTTCTCCAGCAGGTCGTCGGCGATGCGCTTGCCGTCAATGATGCGGGCGGGGGCTTGGGAAGCCGTCATGCGTAGGTCCAGGAACAGGTGCGGCCGCGCATTATCGCATCCCGCCCCGGTCAGTGCGCCGAGCAGAAGGCCTGGTAATCGATATACCCCGGGAATGGCAGGCCGGGGCGGCAGACCGGGCAATCCGGATCCGGGGTCAGGCGCGTCTCGCGAAAGCGCATCGCCAGCGCGTCGAAATGCAGCAGCCTTCCTGCCAATGGTTCGCCAATGCCGAGCAGCAGCTTCAACACCTCGGTGGCCTGCAGCATGCCGATCACGCCCGGCAGCACACCCAATACGCCGGCTTCGGCGCAGTTGGGCGCGGCTTCCGGCGGCGGCGGCTCGGGGAACAGGCAGCGGTAGCACGGTGCCACGCCACGCTGGCGGCCTGCATCGAACACGCTCACCTGCCCTTCGAAACGGTGCACGGCGCCGTAAACCAGCGGCTTGCCGAGTTTGATGCAGGCGTCGTTGAGCAGGTAGCGCACCGGGAAGTTGTCGCCGCCATCGAGCACCACGTCGGCGTCGGCGATGAGCGCCTCCACGTTGCCGCTGGTGATGCGCTCGGGCAACACCTCAACGGAAATGCTCGGGTTCAGTGCCGTCAGCGCCACCCGCGCGGATTCGACCTTGGGCACCCCTACCCGCGCCTCGGTATGCAGGATCTGTCGCTGCAGGTTGCTGCGGTCGACCACGTCGTCATCGGCGAGCCTCAGGTGGCCGACACCCGCGGCGGCAAGGTAGAACGCCGCGGGCGAGCCAAGGCCGCCTGCCCCGACTACCGCCACCCGTGCGGCCTGCAGTTTGCGTTGCCCGGCCTCGCCCACCTCCGGCAGCCGCAGGTGGCGTGAGTAACGATCGTAGAAGTCGAGGTCGCCCTCGGGCACGGTGACCGGCAGTCCCTCCGCCATCCAGCGCGCAGTGCCACCTTCGACCGACGCCACGCGGCGATAGCCCGCGGCCACCAGCACTTCGGCACAGCGCATGGATCGACTGCCCGCCTGGCAGATCAGGATGACCTCGGCCATCCTGTCCGGTAGCAGCGCCTGCGGGTCGGCTTCGACGATGCCGCGGGCGGTGCACAGGGCATCGGTCGCGTGCCCGGTGGCATGTTCGTGGGACTCGCGGACATCCACCAGCAGGACGCCGCGCTGCTGCCGCTGCAGGGCCTCGGCGGGAGTGATGGTTTCGACGCTCATGGCGGCATTATCCGCCATTGCGCCCCACCCTGCGCTTACTTGCCGCGACGCTTCACGTGCCGGATCAAGCGCCGCTTCTTCGCGACCTGGCGTTCCGTCAGCACGTTCTTCTTGCCTTCGTACGGGTTGGTGCCTTCCTTGAACACGAACCGCACCGGGGTGCCCACCAGCTTGAAGCGCTTGCGGAAGAAGTTCTCCAGGTAGCGCTTGTACGAATCGCTGAGCGTGCGCAGGCGGGTGCCGTGCACGACGAACGTCGGTGGGTTGGTGCCCGCGGGATGGCAGAAGCGCAGCTTGGCCACGTGCCCGCGCACCACCGGTGGCGGGTTGCTTTCGTAGGCGATTTCCATCGCCTTGGTGACTTCGCTGGTGCCGAATTCGCGCGTGGCCGACGCGTGGGCCCGATGGATGGCCGCGAACAGTTCGCGCAGGCCCGAGCCGTGCTTGGCACTGATGCGCACCGCCTCGGCCCATTCCACGAACGCCAGCTTGCGGACCAGCAGCGCCTCGGCCTGCTGGCGCTGGTAGTCGGTCTGGCCATCCCACTTGTTGACCGCCACGACCAGGGCGCGGCCGGCGTCCAGCGCATAGCCCAGCACGCTGGCGTCCTGGTCGGTCACGCCCTCGCCCGCGTCCAGCATCACCACGGCCACCTGGCACTGTTCGATGGCCTGCAGGGTCTTGACGATGGAGAACTTCTCCACCGCCTCCTCCACCTTGGACTTGCGGCGCAGGCCTGCGGTGTCGATCAGGCGGTACAGGCGGCCGTCGCGCTCCATGTCGATGGCCACCGAGTCGCGGGTGGTGCCCGGCACGTCGGAGGCGATCATCCGCTCCTCGCCCAGCAGCCGGTTCACCAGCGTGGACTTGCCCACGTTGGGGCGGCCGATGAACGCAACGCGGATGCGGTTGGGGTCCTCGTCGAGGGCTTCCGCGGTGCCTTCTTCCGGCAGCTTCGCCAGCACCCGGTCGATCAGGGTATCGATACCCTGCCGGTGCGCGGACGAAGTGGCATGCACCTCGCCGATGCCATAGCGGGCAAATTCGCCGATGGCGGCCTGGACATCCAGACCGTCGGTCTTGTTGACGACCAGCAGCGTCGGACGGGCCGACTTGCGCAGCCAGGCCAGGATCTCGTCGTCCAGCGCCGAGGCGCCTTCACGCCCGTCGACCACGAACAACACCAGGTCCGCCTCTTCCGCGGCCGCACGGGCCTGGCGGGTGGTGGCGCCTGCCAGTCCTTCGCCCTCGCCGGCGATACCGCCGGTGTCGACCACCATGAACGGACGCTGGCCCTCCGGCCTGCACACGCCGTAGTGCCGGTCGCGCGTGACGCCCGGCTGGTCGTGCACAAGCGCGTCCCGGCTGCGGGTCAGCGCATTGAACAGCGTGGATTTTCCGACGTTGGGACGACCAACGAGCGCGACGAGCGGAAGCATCGAAACCTACCCGGTGAAAAACGAAACGACCCCGGTCCCATGGGGGCCGGGGCTTGAGGCCGGAGCGATGCCCGGCGGACCCTTACTGGGCGAGACGGAACGCGGTCAGTTTGCCGTCCACGTTCTGCGCGACGAGGATACCGTCAACCACCACCGGGGCGGCACGCAGGGCATCGCCGCCTGCCCGGACGCGGGCGGCGAACTCGCCGTTGTCCAGGCTCAGCCAATGCAGGTAGCCATCGTAGTCGCCCACCACGGCATAGTTGCCCTGCACCGCCGGGGCGGTGAGGCTGCGGCGGGCCAGCCCGGCCTGCTGCCAAAGGGCGCTGCCGCCGGACTTGTCGAGGGCGTAGACGGTGCCATTGGGCGACGAGACCACCAGCCGGTCCGGACCATTGCCCAGCGCGCCGGCACCGCCGTGGTTGCTGGCCCACAGCGGCCGGCCGCTCGGCCCATCAATGGCGATGGTCTGCTGCTTGTAGCTGGTGGCATAGACCGTGGTGCCGTCCAGAAGCGGCGAGCCGTCCACGTCGGCCATGCGGTCCAACTCCGTACGGCCTTCCTGCTCGGCCACGGTCTGCTCCCACATCGGCCGGCCATCGCTTACGGCCAGCGTCGCGATCGTGCCGTCGTCATTGCCCACGAACACCACGCCCGGCCCCAGGGTAGGCGCATCGTTGCCCCGTACGGTCAGGGTGGGCAGGTCGCGGCTCCAGAACCAGCGACGCTCGCCGCTGGCGGTATCGAAGGCGCTGACCCGGCCGTCGTTGGAGCGGATGAACACCAGTCCCTGGCCGACTGCAGGCGGCGCCACCACTTCGGACGGGACCTTGGCCTGCCACTTCTCGGCGCCGGTCGCGGCATCGAGGGCGATGACCTCGCCATCGATCCCGCCGACCACCACCAGGCCGTCACCCGCGCCTGGCCCACCGGTCAGTTTGCTGTCGGATTCGTATTTCCATACCAGCTGCCCGGTCTGCAGGTCGAACGCCCGCACGCCACCCTCAACAGCGGCCGCATATACGCGTCCATCCGCCACGGAAGGACGTTGCGCCACGCCAATGCGACCTTCGCCCTTTCCGGCGTTTGCCGACCAGAGCTTGACCACCTCGACAGTCGGGCTGAACTTCACGAGTTCGACCGGTTCGTTGGGCTTTTCGTCACCCTTCTTGCCGCCAAACCAGCCCTTCACGGTGGAGCAACCGGCCAGCGCCGCAACACAGGCCAGCGCCAACGAAACGCGTACGACGGTCGAGGCGCTGGAATGGCCCGGACGGGTATTCGACTTCATCAGGACTTGGCCTCGCTGGAGTTGGGGGCGCCACCGACTTCGGAAAGCTTGAGTTCAAGCAGCCCGCGCTGGGGCGAGCCGACGGCCAACCTGGTGAGGGCCTGGCCATAGGCCTCGCGGGCCTTCTCGTGCTGGCCCAAGGCCAGGTGCGCGTCGCCACGCACTTCAAGCGCGCCTGGCGCGTCCAGCGATGCAACCAGCTTCAGCGCCTCGTCGGCCTTGCCCTTACCGATCAGCAGCCGCGCCAGACGCTCGTTGACGACCTGGGCCAGGGCGGCATCCGTGGTCCTGGCGGCGCGGAGGGTGGCGATGGCAGCATCCACCTGCTTGGCCTCCACCTGCGACTTGGCCAGTTCCAGCGAGGCCAGCACCGCATAGGTGCCGTCCAGCGCCTTCACCTTGGCGGGGGCCTGCGCATTGCCTGCCTTGGCGGCATCCACGGCGACCTGGTAGGCGTCCGCCTGTTGCGCCTTCTGCTGGGCCTGGTGGTTCTCCCACCACTTCCATCCGCCGATCGCCGCAAGCCCGAGGGCGATACCGCCAATCAGTGCGCCGCTGTTGCGGCGAAGCCATTCGCGGACGCGTTCACTCTGTTCGTGTTCGTCAAGAAGCTCGTCGATCGCCATGCTGTCTCGCCCCGCCGGATGGCTGGGGCCCAAGTGGTATTGAATGACCCGCGACGCGGGTCAGTCGACCACAGGCGCGGGGGAACCGTCAGAGGATAGCGTAAAGCGCGCCACGTTCGCTCGGCTGAACGTCGCCAGATCCACGGGTTTGCCCGCGTGCAGCACCTGCGCCGCCGACGAGTTGCCCACGACCACGCGCCCGACCTGTCCGGCCTCGAAGCTGCGGCGCTCGCCGGATTTCAGGTTTCCCTTCTCCAGCGTACGACCGTCGGTGGCGTACACCTCCAGCCAGCTGTCACCGCTGAATACGAGCTCCAAGGCCGGCACGGTGGCGGGTGCCGCAGGGGTGATGGGCGCCATCGAGGCCATCACCGGGGTGCGCTGCACGGGAGCGGCCTTCGCCTTCTGGCCGACGGCCGGCGGTGTGGCCACGGCAAAGTCGTCCAGTGACTCGATGGTTCCGTTCGTGCGCCCGCCCAGGTGCGAACGCGACGCGAAGATGATCGGGGCGGCAATGACGACCGTAAGCGCGATGTACACCGCGCGGCGTCCAGCCTGTTCGGCCAGGCGGCGCAGCGGTGGTGTGTGCGAATGGCTCACCAGCGGTGGCAGCGCGGAGGCAGTGGCCTGCGATGGTTGCAACTGCGGTCCGAGGTCGACATCCAGCAGGCGGGCGTAGCTGCGAAGCTGGCCGCGAATGAAGACCGGGGCACCCAACGTATCCCAGTCCTCCGCCTCGATGGCGTGGATCACCCGCACCGGCATCCTGCTGCGGCTGGAGACCGCTTCGATCGAGAGTCCGGCGGCTTCCCGTGCCCGCCTCAGTTGTTCGCCACAACCAGTGAAAACATCAGCCACGACATGCCCCGACTGTTTCATCGCCTGTTGCCATCCCCTGAAACGGAGTCCGGCAAGGCCGGAAACTCCACCCTTATCCGCTGAACGTACTTGGCCGCCGCGGCCTTGTCGCCCAGTTTTTCCTCAATCTGTGACGCAAGCTCCAAGGCCCTGCGGTCCGCTGGCCCCGCGGCGAGCCGCCGCTCGGAGAACGCGCGGGCCTCGAAAGCGCGCCCTGCGAGGAACTCCTGTTCCGCCATGGCCCCAAGCGCTGCAACGTTGGCGGGGTCCAGCTCCAATGCCCGCCGCAGCATCGCTTCGGACCGGTCGGCCATTCCAGCCTGCCCGGCGCAGAGCCCTGCATTGGCCAACGCGGCTCCCGGCGTCGCATACCCTGGCGCCATGGCGGCACGTTCGAACAGGGGCATTGCATCCCCTGCCCGACCCGCGCCACACAGCCATGCAGCGTAGTTGTTCAACATGACACCATTGTTGGGCGCCAGTTCGAAGGCCTGGCGATAATGCTCCCCCGCCTTGGCGCCTTGGTTACGCCCGTCGGCCACCAGTGCAAGAAGCGTGTGCGCCGCGGCCGACCGCGAATCGATACGGACCGCCTTGCGGGCGGAATCCTCGGCGGCCTCCAGGTCACCGCCAAGCAGGGACTGCTGGCCGCGCTGGACCAGGGCCGTTGCGTCCGGCCCCTGTCGGCGCAGCTCGATCTCGGGCGCCGTGCGCTCGAAGTCACGACGGCGCGGATCCGGCTTCACGAAGTCCAGCCGGCTGCATCCCGCCAACATCAGGGCCACGGCCACCAGGACGACGCCCGTCCGGGCGGGGCCGATGGCCTGGCGAGGCCGCTCATGCGGCATCGCCAACTCCTTGTGCCTGCAGCTGCTTGCGGAACTCCGCCTGGCGCCGGGTGCGATCCATGACCTGCCCTTTCAGCTGGCCGCAGGCGGCATCGATGTCATCGCCGCGGGTGCGACGCACCGGTGCGATCAGGCCGGCCTCGTTGAGCAGCTTCTGGAACGCGCGGATTGCCGCCTCATCCGGCCGCTCGAAACGCGTGCCGGGATACGGGTTGAATGGGATCAGGTTGACCTTGGCCGCATCCTTCATCTGCACCGCGTTGTCGAACTGGCGCATCAGGCGGGCCAGCGCGCGGGCATGCTGCGGCTGGTCGTTGACCCCCTTCATCAGGGTGTACTCGAACGTAACGGATGACTTCTTGCCGCGCGCATAGCGCACGCAGGCGTCCATCAGCTGGTCCAGCGGGTACTTCTTGTTGAGCGGCACCAGTTCGGTGCGCAGTTCGTCGAACGGTGCGTGCAGCGACACCGCCAGCGACACGTCGCTCTCCACCGCGAGGCGGTCGATCATCGGCACCATGCCGGCGGTCGAAAGCGTCACGCGCTTGTTGGCCAAGCCGTAGCCCAGGTCGTCGCGCATGATGCTCATGGCGCGCACGACGTTGTCGAAGTTGGCCAGCGGCTCGCCCATGCCCATCATCACCACGTTGGTGAGCTTGCGCTGCTGGTGCGGCACGTTGCCGAGGTGGCGCGCCGCCACCCACACCTGGCCGATGATCTCGGCGGTGGTCAGGTTGCGGTTGAAGCCCTGGGTGGCGGTGGAGCAGAACTGGCAGTTGAGCGCGCAGCCCACCTGCGACGACACGCAGAGCGTGCCGCGGCCCTTGTCGGGAATGTAGACCGTCTCGATGGCGTTCTTCGGGTCCATGCCGAGCAGCCACTTGTGGGTGCCGTCGGTGGAGGCCTTGTCGAACACCACCTGCGGCACGCGCACTTCGGCATGCGCCTCGAGCTTGGCGCGCAGCGCCTTGCCCAGGTCGGTCATGTCGGCGAAGTCGGTGACGTAACGGTGGTGGATCCACTTCATCACCTGGTGCGCGCGGAACTTCTTCTCGCCCAGCGTTTCCTCGAAGAAGCGCTCAAGCGAGGCGCGGTCCATGTCGAAGAGATTGCGCTTGCCGCCCACGGGCACGGCGGCGGCATCGTCCTTCTTCAATCCAGTGACGATGTTGCCCGTCACGTCCACTTCCACCGGCGCACCCGCCTGTGCAGCCGGTGCGATGGGGGCATCGGCAAGCGTGAGGTCGATGGTGGCGCGCGGGGTGTTCATGTCGGTTCCTGCAAGGTTGGCCGACGGGCGAACCCGCCGGCCAACCGGTCAATCAACGGGCGTAGACGTCGGTGGCCGGGAAGAAGTACGCGATCTCGATCGCGGCGTTCTCCACGCTGTCCGAACCATGCACGGCGTTGGCGTCGATGCTGTCGGCGAAGTCGGCGCGGATGGTGCCTGCGGCGGCTTCCTTCGGGTTGGTGGCGCCCATCAGGTCGCGGTTCTTCTGCATGGCGTTCTCGCCCTGCAGCACCTGGATCATCACCGGGCCGGAGATCATGAACTCGACCAGCGCGTTGAAGAACGGACGTTCGCGGTGCACCGCGTAGAAGCCTTCGGCCTCGGCGCGCGAGAGCTGCTTCATCTTCGAGGCCACGACCTTCAGGCCGGCTTTCTCGAAGCGGGAGTAAATTTCACCAATGACGTTCTTGGCAACGGCATCGGGCTTGATGATGGACAGGGTGCGCTCCAGCGCCATGGGAACTCTCCGGGTAGGCGGGCTGCTGAACCTGTAAAGGGTTCGCGCCCGAGGATAACAGAAAAACCCGCGACAAATCGCGGGTTTAGCCAATGCGGCTGAGGTAATTCTAACGGATCGCGCCGGCATTTTGCAGCCAACTTGCACGTTTCCATTGACGGGCCTGTCCACACGGGTCTAGCATCAAACAAGCGTTTGATTCAGGATATTTGCATGGCCACCTCCGCCCACTTCTCCACCAAGGACCGGATCCTCGGCGCTGCCGAGGAGCTCTTCGCCCAATTCGGGTTCACGGGTACGTCGCTCCGCCAGGTGACCAGCCTGGCCGACGTCAACATCGCCGCGGTCAACTACCACTTCGGCAGCAAGGAAAACCTCGTCAACGAGGTGTTCCGTCGGCGCATGGACGAGATGAGCGCCAACCGGATCGGCGCGCTCAAGGCAGCACTGGAGCAGCACCCTGGCCAACTCGAACCCATCCTGGCGGCGTTCGTGGAGCCCGCGCTGGCCATGGCCCAGGACCGCCACGGTGGCGGCGCGTTCGTCCGCGTCGTCGCCCGGGCGTATGCCGAGAAAAACGACAACCTGCGCAAGTTCCTGTCCGACCATTACGGTCACGTGCTGCGTGAGTTCGCCAAGGCCATTGCCACAGCGGTCCCCGAGCTGAGCAAGGAAGAGTTGTACTGGCGCCTGGACTTCCTGGCCGGTGCACTGACCTACGCCATGGCGGATTTCGGCCTGATCAAGCGTCCGTCAGGAGTGTCCGAAGCCGCTCATCGCGAACGCGCCGCCCGCGAACTGATCCGGTTCAGCGCTGCGGGTTTCAAGAGCTGAGTCCCCGGCCCGGCCCCCATCACACAATCCACCCCACCAATTCATTCATTGAATTGCGTTTTATTTCAAGGAGTTGCAAGTAATGTCTAACAAACTACTTGTACGCCGCGCCGCCGTCCTCGGTGCCGGTGTGATGGGCGCCCAGATCGCCGCCCACCTCACCAATGCCGGCGTCGACACGGTGCTGTTCGACCTGCCGGCGAAGGAAGGCGACCCCAACGGGGTGGTCACCAAGGCCATCGCCAACCTGGCCAGGCTCAGCCCTGCCCCGCTCGCCGACAAGGCGCTGGCCGAACGCATCGTGCCGGCCAACTATGAGACCGGGCTGGAGCTGCTCAAGGGCTGCGACCTGATCATCGAGGCCATCGCCGAACGGATGGACTGGAAGCAGGACCTGTACCGGAAGATCGCGCCGTTCGTGCCGGCGCACACGGTGCTGGCGTCCAACACGTCGGGCCTGGGCATCAACAAGCTGGCCGAGGTGCTGCCGGAAGAACTGCGTCACCGCTTCTGCGGCGTGCACTTCTTCAACCCGCCGCGCTACATGCACCTGGCCGAGCTGATCCCGGCGCGCACCACCGACGCGTCGGTGCTGGAGAACCTCGAGACCTTCCTGACCACCACGCTGGGCAAGGGCGTGGTGATCGCCAAGGACACCCCGAACTTCATCGGCAACCGCATCGGCGTGTTCTCGATGCTGGCCGCCATGCACCACACCGAACAGCTGGGCCTGGGCTTCGACACGGTCGATGCGCTGACCGGCCCGGCCATCGGCCGCCCGAAGTCCGCCACCTACCGCACCGCGGACGTGGTCGGCCTGGACACCATGGCCCACGTCATCAAGACGATGGCCGACACCCTCCCCGAGGACCCGTGGCACCGCTATTTCCAGGCGCCGAAGTGGCTGCTGGCTCTGATCGAAAAGGGTGCGCTGGGCCAGAAGAACGGCGCGGGCGTGTACACCAAGCGCGGCAAGGACATCCTGGTGCTGGACCTGGAGGCGCAGGACTACCGCGCCCAGGCCGGCGAGCTGGATGCCGACGTCGCCGCCCTGCTCAAGGAGCGCGACCCGGCGAAGAAGTTCGCCGCGCTGCGCGCCAGCGAGCACCCGCAGGCCAAATTCCTGTGGGCGTGCTTCCGCGACACGTTCCACTACAGCGCCTTCCACCTGGAGTCCATCGCCGACACCGCGCGTGACGTCGACTTCGCCATGCGTTGGGGCTACGGCTGGTCCATGGGGCCGTTCGAGAGCTGGCAGGCCGCCGGCTGGAAGCAGGTCGCCGACTGGATTGCCGAGGACATCGTCAAGGGCGTGGCCATGAGCAATGCGCCGCTGCCCAACTGGGTGTTCGACGGCCGCGAGGGCGTGCATGGCACGGCCGGCAGCTTCAGCCCGGGCCGCAACACGATGATGCCGCGCTCGTCCAATCCCGTGTACCAGCGCCAGCGCTTCCCGGATGCGCTGCTGGGCGAGAAGTTCTCGCAGGGCGTCACCGTGTTCGAGAACGACGGCATCCGCATGTGGGCCGATGACGGCGACGACATCGCCGTCGTCAGCTTCAAGACCAAGATGCACACGGTTTCCGACCAGGTGCTGGATGGGCTGCAACAGGCCGTCGCCATCGCAGAACAGAAGTTCAAGGGCCTGGTGATCTGGCAACCGAAGGAGCCGTTCTCCGCCGGTGCGGACCTCGCCGGTGCGCTGGGCGCGTTGCAGGCCGGCAAGCTGGCCGAGTTCGAGGCGATGGTCGCCAACTTCCAGAAGACCAGCCAGGCCATCAAGTACGCACAGGTGCCGGTGGTGGCCGCGGTGCGCGGCCTGGCGCTGGGCGGCGGCTGCGAGTTCCAGATGCATTCGGCGCGCAGCGTGCTTGCGCTGGAGAGCTACATCGGACTGGTCGAAGCGGGCGTGGGCCTGCTGCCGGCCGGCGGCGGCCTGAAGGAGTTCGCGGTGCGCGCCTCCGAGAAGGCCGGCCCGAACGGTGACGTGTTCGCCGAGCTCAAGACCGCGTTCGAGAGCGTGGCGATGGGCAAGGTGTCGGCTTCGGCCTTCGAAGCGCGCAACCTGAAGCTGGCCCGCGACAGCGACGTGGTGGTATTCCACGCCCATGAGCTGCTGTACGTGGCCAAACAGCAGGCACGTGCGCTGGCCGAGTCCGGCTACCGTCCGCCCCTGCCCGCCCGCGCGATCCGCGTGGCCGGCGACGTCGGCATCGCGACCTTCAAGATGCTGCTGGTGAACATGCTGGAAGGCCGCTTCATCTCGCCGCACGACTACGAGATCGCCACCCGCATCGCCACCGTGGTCTGTGGCGGCGAGGTGGACCGCGGCGCGGTGGTCGACGAGGAATGGCTGCTCAAGCTCGAGCGCGAGCATTTCGTGGCCCTCGCGCAGATGCCCAAGACCCAGGAGCGCATCGCCCACATGCTCAAGACCGGCAAGCCGCTGCGCAACTGAGCGACGACACAGGACACACAGACATGACCAAGCCAGTTCTGAACAAGCAAGTCCAAGAAGCGTATATCGTCGCCGCCACCCGTACCCCGGTGGGCAAGGCCCCGCGCGGCGTGTTCCGCAACACCCGTCCTGACGAGATGCTCGCCCATGTGCTCAAGTCGGTGGTCGCGCAGGCGCCGGGCATCGACGTCAACCGCATCGACGATGCCATCATCGGCTGCGCCATGCCCGAGGGCGAGCAAGGCATGAACGTGGCGCGCATCGGCGCGCTGCTGGCCGGCCTGCCCAACACCATGGCCGCGCAGACCATCAATCGCTTCTGCTCCTCCGGCCTGCAGGCGGTGGCGATGGCGGCCGACCAGATCCGCCTGGGCCACGCCGACCTGATGCTGGCCGGCGGCACCGAGTCGATGTCGATGGTGCCAATGATGGGCAACAAGGTCGCGCTCAGTCCGCAGGTGTTCGCCAAGGATGAGAACGTGGCGATCGCCTACGGCATGGGCATCACCGCCGAGAAGGTCGCCGAGGAATGGAAGGTCTCTCGCGAGGACCAGGACGCGTTCGCCCTCGCCTCGCACCAGAAGGCCATCGCCGCGATCCAGGCCGGTGAGTTCAAGAGCGAGATCAGCCCGTACGAAGTGATCTCGCGCATTCCGGACCTGGCCGGCAACGCCATCCGCGTGAGGAAGTCGCTGGTGGAACTGGATGAAGGCCCGCGTGCGGATTCGTCGGCCGAAGGCCTGGCCAAGCTCAAGCCGGTGTTCCGCAATGGCATGTTCGGCGGCTCGGTGACGGCCGGCAACAGCTCACAGATGAGTGACGGCGCCGGTGCGGTGCTGCTGGCGTCAGAACAGGCCATCAAGGATTACGGCCTGACCCCATTGGCGCGCTTTGTCAGCTTCTCGGTGGCTGGCGTGCGCCCGGAAGTGATGGGTATTGGCCCGATCGCCGCGATCCCCAAGGCCTTGAAGCAGGCGGGCCTCACGCAGGATCAACTGGACTGGATCGAACTCAACGAGGCGTTTGCCGCGCAGGCGCTCGCTGTGATCCGCGACTGTGGCCTGGACCCCTCCAAGGTCAATCCGCTTGGCGGTGCCATCGCGCTGGGCCACCCGCTGGGTGCGACCGGCGCCGTCCGCACCGCCACCATCGTGCACGGCCTGCGCCGCCGCCAGCAGAAGTACGGCATGGTGACGATGTGCATCGGCACCGGCATGGGCGCGGCAGGCATCTTCGAGTCACTCTGACCGCAGATCCTTGGCCTCGTAGTCCCGGAGACGGCGCCCCTGTGGCGCCGTTTTCGTGTCAGGCACCTGCAGCACGCTCGCGCCAGTCCTTCCATCCGTCGCGGGCCTCCGCCCACCAGTAGCTCAACTGCGCGCCCAGGAACCCCGCGGGTTTCAACGCCGATACCAGCCCATAGTCCGAGAACGCCTTCCAGCGAGTGTCTCCTTCCGCAATGGCGGATGCCACGACTTCCCCGGCATACGTCGTTGGAGCGACACCATGGCCACCAAACGCCTGGGCCAGCCACAACCCCGGGGCGACTTCGCCGATCTGCGGCATCTGGTGCCGCGCGTAGCTCATCAGTCCCGACCAGGCATGGTCGACCCGGATGCCCTCCAGTTGCGGGAATACCTTGAGCAGGTCGCGGCGCAGCAGGCGTTCCACCGCTGTCGCCGAGCGGTCAAGGATCGAGATCCGGCCACCCCACAACAGGCGGGTGTCGGGTAACGGCCGGTAATAGTCGAATGCGAACCGGGTGTCGTATACGGCAGCATTGGTGGTCAGGACGTCACGCATCCGGTTGCCCAACGGTTCCGTCACCATGACGTAGGTCGCGATGGGTAGCACGCCTGCATCCACGCGGCGCACCAGGCCCGCGAGATAGCCTCCGCACGCCAACACGACCTGTTTGGCCCTGACCGCGCCTGCGACCGTCTCAATCCTCCAGCCTGCGCCATCGGCGGACAGCGCGATAGCTGGCGATGCCTCATGCACCCGGCCACCCTGTCGCTGGATGGCGTCCGCCAGCCCCAATGCGTACTTCAGTGGGTGGAAATGGAAGGCGTCCGGCTCGAACAACCCGTCGTGGTACCGCTCGGTATGGACCAGTTGCCGCATCGCGTCCTGGGACACCCACTCCCACTTCGCATCAAAGGTCTCCGCCAGCAACCGTTGCCGATGCCGTAACACGTCCGGGTCGCGGAACCAGTTGGCCCAGATCACGCCGGCCTCGCAGGCGTCGCAGTCGATGGCATGGCGCCCGACGCGCTCACGTATCTTCGCGACGCCCTGCATCGTGCCTGCGTAAAGCGAATGCGCCCGTGCCGGCCCCAGGTCGCGAAGCAACGCATCCTCACCGCGGGAAAATCCACCGAACACGAATCCGCCGTTGCGTCCCGAGGCACCGTGCCCCACCTCATGCGCTTCCAGCAGCAGGACGTCGCGCCTTCCGCGCTCCAGCAGGCCAAGCGCCGTATTCAAGCCTGCGAAACCCCCTCCAATGACGCAGACATCAACATCGGCTGGACCGCTGAAGGGAGCAAACCGTCCCGGAATCCGGTTGACGGTTGCGTCGTAATAGCTGACCGATGGTATGGACATGGTGATCCCGAACGGATCAGATGGTGACAGGTGATTGTGGGGAAGGCTGATGGAAATACACCAGGCGGACAAGGAGTATCGCAGGCGCAGCATCTGGACGTTGCTGGGCGTGCTGGCCCTGATGGGGGTGCTGCTGTGGCAGCTCAACACGTGGTTGCAGGGACTTGATGGCCGGCTATCGGGCGCGGACCCGGCCACGACCAAGCAGTGGCTGAAGGCCTTGCTGGCGATGCTCGGCTTTGCGCTGGCCCTTCCCGCGGCCGCACTGGGCGCGTCGCTATACCGGCTGGGCCGTGCGTCACGACTACAGGGGCGCTTCCCGCCACGCGAGTTCAAGACGTGGCGCGATGTCCGCGTGTTGAGGGATGGCCCCGCGCTGCGTTGGGCACGGCGCGTTGAGCTGTCCAGCACCGCGGCGTTCGCGCTGGCCGGCCTGCTGGGCGGCTGGGCGCTCTGGGTGTTGTGGTACTTCCGCTGACGCCAGGTGAATGGCGGCGGCCCGGTGCCGCCACGCGCGCCGTCAGGCCCGGCCGCTACGCCCCGGGAACGGAATCACCGTCGACGCGCCGCCCGTGATGTCAAAGCTCGGCGCCATGGGCGTGAACTCCGGAACCGCGGCCCGCAGCAGCTCGCCCAGCATGGGATTGTCGTAATCGCGGCTTGCCTTACGCAGGTCGGCGAGCGCTTTTCGCACCTGGGCGACGGGTACGTCACGCGGCTCCGCCAGCAGGATCTTGGGGTGCGACGTGGCACGGTAGCGCTCGTCGGCATGGAATAGCGTCTCGTGCAGCTTCTCGCCAGGTCGCAGGCCGGTGTACATGATGGCGATGTCGCGCCCCGGCTGCTTTCCCGCCAGGCGGATCATCTGTTCGGCCAGCACGCGAATGGCCACGGGTTCGCCCATGTCCAGGGTGTAGATGGCTTCGTGGCTACCCATCGCCGACGCCTGCAGGATCAACAGGCAGGCTTCCGGGATGGTCATGAAGTAGCGGGTCACATCCGGGTCGGTGACCGTGATCGGACCACCGCGCCTGATCTGTTCGCGGAACAACGGCACCACGCTGCCTGCCGAATCCAGCACGTTGCCGAAACGCACCGTCACGCAACGCGTCGGCTTGCCGTGGGCCAGTGCCAGCGCGGTCATTTCCGCCAGCCGCTTGGTCGCACCCAGCACGTTGACGGGATCGACGGCCTTGTCGGTGGAGATGAGCACGAAGGTGCTCACGCCCGCCTCGACACTGGCCGCGGCCACGGTCTCGGTGGTCAACACGTTGTTGCGGACGGCCTCGCGCATCTGGCCTTCCAGCAAGGGCACCTGCTTGTACGCGGCGGCATGGAACACCGTGTCGGGGCGGACAAGTTCCATGGCATGGCGCATGACCGCGGGGTCACCACAATCCCCGAGCACCGGAATCAACTCGACATCGGGGAAATCACGGCGCAATGCGGCATGTACGGTGACCAGCGCAAGCTCGTTGATCTCGACCAATGCCAGGCGGCGCGATCCGTGCCGGACGCTTTGGCGGCACAGCTCGGAGCCGATCGAGCCGCCTGCACCGGTGACCAGCACGGAACGTCCACCCAGCCACTCGCGGATGGCTCGCCAGTCCGGCACTACCGGCTGGCGACCCAACAGATCCTCGATGGCGACTTCCTTCAGCTGGCCAGGCAGCGAACGCCCCTCCAGCACGTCGTGAAGGTTGGGGACCATCCGGAACGGGATTCCGCTTTTTTCGCAGGCCGCCACCACGCGCTGCACCGTCGAGGCATCGGCTGAAGGGATGGCGATCACCAGGAGTCGCGCCGCGGTCTCGCGGGCGATGCGGACCACTTCGTCCAACCGTCCCAGCACCGGAACCCCGTGGACCAGCGTTCCGCGCAGGCGCGCGGCATCGTCAAGGAAACCGACGGGGTGGTAATGGCCCGAGCGGCGCAGGTCGCGCACCAGGGCTTCGCCCGCCTGTCCCGCCCCCAGGATCAGGGTCCGTACGGCATCCTGGCGCAGGGCGCGCTCGCTGCTGTGGTCCTTCCAACTCCTGAAGAGGATCCTGGGCGTGCCCAGCATGCCGGTCAGCGCCAACGGATAAAGCAGAAGCGCGGCACGGGAGATCAGTTCGCCACGGTTGTACAGGAACAGGGTGACGCCGATCGCCACCAGGCCGAGCATGGATGCCTTGACGATATTGACCAGGTCGGGAAGGCTGGCGAAGCGCCACAAGCCGCGATAAAGCCCCACCTGCCAGAAGACCAGGCCCTGCGCCAACAGGACCAGCGTGATCTCGGTGGACCAGAGCGGCATCAACAGCGGCTCGGCCATCGTGGCGTAGCGCAGCCGGTGCAATACCTGCCAGACCACCCAGACCATGGCCAGATCGTGCGCAACCACCGCCAGTCGCGGTGCCCATCCAGCCCAACGATCACGCCATGCGCTCATGCGCCGTTCCCGCTCCTGACGACCGATTGATGTACCCGGGCCCACCGCTGCAGCAGGAACCACAGAACCGCGCCAAGGGTATACCAGCTGGCGACCGTGGCAAGAACGAAAATGTCTGAGTGTGACCAGGCCGTCAGTGCAACCGCGCACGCGAGCAGGGTCCACGCGAGGAAACCCATTGTCACCTTCCCATGTCCCACCACGCGCGCAGCCCCCTGGTAGGCATGCAGGACATGGGGAGTCCACCACCGTTCACCGCGCAGGATGCGGCCAGCCAGTGTCAAGGTCGCGTCAACGAGGAAAGCCGACAATGGCAGGGCCAGCAACCACACCGAGGCACGCGCTGGCGTGGTTTCCAGGCCGCGGGCGACCGCTACCGCGATCAGGCACCCCAAGGCGAAGCCGATCGCGCCGCTGCCGACGTCGCCCATGAACACCTGTGCCCGGGGAAAGTTGAATGGCACGAACGCCCACGTCGCCGCCGCGATGGCCAACGCCAGCACCATCCAGAGACCCGGCAGGGCCAGTGACAGGAACGCCGCCACCACCACCGCCTGTGTGGCCGCGATGCCATTGATCCCGTCCATGAAGTTCCAGACATTGGCCAGCACCACCGGCGCCACGAACGCCAGCAGGGCCAATCCCATGTGCCGGGTTTCGATCCACAGCGCCCCCGCGAACACGCCGGCCGCCAGGACCTGCATCAACAGTCGCACCGAGGCTGGCAGCGGGCGGTGGTCGTCCGCCCAACCAATGGCCGCGACCAGACCGAATCCAGCCAGGAATGCCAGGACCAGGCCGGACTGCCCACCGACGTGGCCCCATTGGCTCATCAACTGGCCAATGCCAACCACGAGCGCTGCCACCACGATGGCCACGCCCCCACCACGGGGCGTAGGCACCTGGTGGCTTCGCCGCTCACCGGGCTGGTCCAGCATCGCGCGCGCTTGCGCGTAGCGGATGGCCAACGCGGTACCGATCGTCCCGATCAGCCATGCCGCCATGACGGCGTAAAGCACGGCTTACACCACCGCGTAGTTGAGGAGGGGCTTCACCGACCCCCACTCCTTGCAGCTCGGGCACTGCCAGTGGTGGCTGCGCGCCCCGAACCCGCAGCGATTGCAGCGATAACTGGGGTTGCGTACCAGCAACTGGTCGGTGATGTGCTTGAGGTCGACGAGGGTGGCCGTGGGATCGGCGCCTTCGGCCAGCGACAGGTCGATCAATGCCGCTTCGCCGCGCACGGATGGCCTGTCCTTCAACTGCTGCGCCAGATAGGCACGCGCGGCGGGCACGCCGTCATCGGACTCCACCATCCGCGTCAACGCCAACACAGGCGAAATGCCACGATAGTGCTCGGTCATCTCGGCAAGGAACTTGCGCGCCCCGGGGGTATCCCCTACCCGCTCATAACTTGCAAGCAGGGATGGCAGGATGTCGGGCAGGTAATCCGGATCCATTCGCGCCGCTCGCTCGAAAGCCCGGATGGCGCCAGCGTCATTGCCGCTTTCCGTCTCGATCCGGCCTTCGATCATCCCCGCGCGAACCGAGTTGGCGTCGGCTTCGTAGGCGCGCGCTACCGCCGCGCGTGCGGCGTCCATGTCGCCTGCGGAGCGATGACGCTCGGCGATCTCGCACTCGAACTGAGCGACCAGCTTGCCCATCGACTCGCCGGTAGCGGCCTCGTACTGGCGGGCGTTCTCGATGGCCTTGTCCCAGTCGCGCTCGGCCTGGTAGATGCCGATCAGGTGGCGCAAGGCCAGCGGTGCGCGGGCATCCAGCGCCGCCAGGTCGCCGAAGACGGTTTCGGCGCGATCCAACAGGCCCGCGCGCATGTAATCCTCGCCCAGCGCGAGCAGCGCCTGGACCTTCTGGGCGTCATTCAAGCCCGGGCGCTGCGCCAGCGCCTGGTGCAGACGGATGGCCCGGTCCACCTCACCGCGACGACGGAACAGGTGGCCCAACGCCACCTGGGTCTCGAACGTGTCCTTGTCCAGCTCCGCGATATGCAGGAACAGGTCGATGGCCTTGTCCGGCTGCTCGTTGAGCAGGTAATTGAGGCCGCGGAAATAGGTGGTCGACAGCCGGCTGATCTGGGTGCTGCTGTGGCGCTCGCCACCGCGACGACCGATCACCCAGCCACTGGCTGCCGCCAAGGGCAGCAACAGGAAAAACCAGAACCACTCGCTGATGAACGCCATCGTCAGGCCTCGGGGGATGGTGGAGTGGCCGGCGCCGCTCGCGCGGCGCGCGACAGGCGACGACGGAGTGGCATGACCACGCCAAACGTGACCGCAAGGCCGCCCACCAGCACGCCCAGCAACAGGGACACGATCAACGCGACACCCAACGTGGTCGGCACCGCGGCAAAACCAACGTCGACCAGGGCGGCCTGCCGGTTCAGCGCACCCAGGGTCGCGCCGACCAGCACGCAGGCGACGGCCACCAGGATTCGGATCAATCGCATGCCGGGCTCCGTGGCGTGGACGGTCCGGTTAGCTTAGCCGACCTGACGGGCCTCGTTCAGTCACTGCCAGCGTTTTTTCGCGCGGCCGACTGGCTTAGACCTGCTCGTCCTGCGGTGACACATCGCTGACGCGCTCGCGCAATTCCTTGCCGGGCTTGAAGTGTGGAACATGCTTGCCCGGCAGCGCCACCGACTCACCCGTCTTCGGGTTGCGGCCCAGGCGCGGCGGGCGGTAATGCAGGGAAAAACTGCCGAAGCCACGGATCTCGATCCGCTCCCCGGACGACAGCGAGCCGCCCATCATCTCCAGCAAGGCCTTCACCGCCAGATCCACGTCGTCACCCTTCAGGTGGGCCTGACGCTGCGACAGGATCTCGATCAGTTCGGACTTGGTCATGGAGTTCGCGGTGCTCGCAGGGATGGAACGGCCTACATGCGGAAGGCGGCCCGACCGTAGCCGGGCCGCCTCCGTTACTGCTCAGGACTGATTACTCGCCCTTGTTGCCCAGCTGCTCGCGCAGCAGCGCACCCAGCTTGGTGGTGCCGCTGGAGGCCTCGGCGGACTGGCGGTTGTAATCGGCCATTGCCTCGGCCTCTTCCGCGTAGTCCTTGGCCTTGATCGACAGCTGCATGGAACGGCCCTTGCGGTCGTTGCCGATGATCTTGGCTTCGACTTCCTGGCCGACCTTCAGGTGCTGCGAGGCGTCGTCGATGCGCTCGCGGGCGATGTCGCGGGCCGCGATGTAGCCCTCGATGCCGCCTTCCAGCTCGACGGTGGCGCCCTTGGCGTCGACTTCCTTCACGATGCCCTTGACGATCGAGCCCTTGGCGTTGGAGGCAACGAAGTGGCCCATCGGGTCCTGCTCCAGCTGCTTGATGCCCAGGCTGATGCGCTCGCGCTCCGGATCAACGGCCAGCACCACGGCTTCCAGCGTGTCGCCCTTCTTGTAGTTGCGGACCACGTCTTCGCCGGTGGTGTTCCAGCTGATGTCCGACAGGTGCACCAGGCCGTCGATGCCACCGTCCAGGCCGATGAAGATGCCGAAGTCGGTGATCGACTTGATCTGGCCTTCCACCTTGTCGCCCTTCTTGTGCAGCACGGAGAAGGTTTCCCACGGGTTGCTGGTGACCTGCTTCATGCCCAGCGAGATGCGGCGACGCTCCTCGTCCACGTCCAGGACCATGACCTGGACCTCGTCGCCGACCTGCACGATCTTGGACGGATTGACGTTCTTGTTGGTCCAGTCCATCTCGGACACGTGCACCAGGCCTTCCACGCCCGGCTCGATCTCGACGAACGCACCGTAATCGGTGACGTTGGAGACCTTGCCGAACACGCGGGTGTTGGCCGGGTAGCGACGGGCGATGTTGTCCCACGGATCCTCGCCCAGCTGCTTCAGGCCCAGGCTGACGCGGTTGCGCTCGCGGTCGTACTTGAGCACGCGGACGTCGAGCTCGGCGCCGACTTCAACGACTTCGGACGGATGGCGCACGCGCTTCCAGGCCATGTCGGTGATGTGCAGCAGGCCATCGATGCCGCCCAGGTCGACGAACGCACCGTAATCGGTGAGGTTCTTGACGACACCCTTGAGGATGGCGCCCTCGACCAGCTTCTCGAGCAGCTGCTCGCGCTCTTCCGAATGCTCGCTCTCGACCACCGCGCGGCGGGAGACGACGATGTTGTTGCGCTTGCGGTCCAGCTTGATGAGCTTGAACTCGAGTTCCTTGCCTTCCAGGTAGGTCGAGTCGCGCACCGGGCGCACGTCGACCAGCGAACCCGGCAGGAAGCCGCGGACATCCTTGATGTCGACGGTGAAGCCGCCCTTGACCTTGCCGCTGATGCGGCCGGTGATGGTCTCGTTCTTCTCGAGGGCTTCCTCGAGTTCGTCCCACACCATGGCGCGCTTGGCCTTCTCGCGCGACAGGACGGTTTCGCCAAAGCCGTTCTCGATGGAGTCGAGGGCAACCTTCACCTGGTCGCCGATGCCCACGTCGATTTCGCCGGCGTCGTTACGGAACTGTTCGATCGGCACGATGCCTTCGGACTTCAGGCCGGCGTTGATCACGACCACGTCGCCGCGGACGTCGACAACGGTACCGACGACGATGGCGCCCGGCTTCAGCTTGGTCAGGAATTGCTGACTCTGCTCGAACAGTTCTGCAAATGATTCGGTCATTGGAGTAATACTCGGTTGAACACACGGGCCGCACCGGTTGGCAGGCCATCTGGATTGATGGTCAAGCAAGCCGTGGTCGACCCACCCATTGATGTGGTGCGATGTGGCTGCACCATGTGTTGGTTGGTCATATCCGCCCGCGGGATTGCGGGTCGGGGCTTCTGCTGCGAAGGATTCCGCCTGTGGCGTGAAGTGGAACGTCAGCGCGCCGGCACGATGGCCAGCACGCGTTGCACGACTTCGTCGATGCCTTGGCCGGTAGTGTCGATGTGGACGGCGTCATCGGCCGGCCGCAACGGAGCCACCGCGCGACTGGCATCGCGGGCGTCACGGGCAAGGATCTCCCGTAGCAGACCGTCAAATGTAACGGAAACCCCTTTATCCTTCAACTGCTTATAGCGCCTCCCGGCCCGCTCCTCGGCGCTGGCGGTCAGGAACACCTTGAAGGCGGCATCCGGGAAGATGACCGTACCCATGTCCCGACCGTCCGCGACCAGCCCCGGGGCTCGGCGGAACGCCCGCTGCCGGTCCTTGAGCGCAGCCCGGACCTCCGGCACGGCGGCGATGGCCGAGGCAGCGGCGCCCGCGGTCTCGGTGCGCAGTTCATCGGTGGCATCGACCCCGTCCACGATGATCCGCAACTCGCGGGTGTCTTCGTCTTCGATAAAGCGGATATCGGTATCGAACGTGCACCGAACCAGCGCCGACGGGTCGGCGAGGTCAATGTCGCCCCACCCGGCAGCCACCCCCACGGCGCGGTACAGCGCGCCTGAATCCAGGTAGTGCCACCCAAGCCTCTGGGCGACGAGCCGACTGACAGTGCCCTTGCCGGAGCCGGAGGGACCATCAATGGTGAGTACGGGGATTTGAGTCTCTGTCATGCCGGAGATTATGCACCCCACCACCCCTGCTTTTGCTTTCCCCTCCGGCACCGGATGGCAGGGTGGGTGTCGGGGCGCATGGGGTTGCGGAAAGCAGGCCATGGATGGCCTGCGTCGGCGACTCGGCGCAGGATGCGCCGACGGAGCCGAGCAGCGACCCCATGCGCCCCGACACCCACCCTGCCCCCCCAACTACTCAACCACTTGAACATACTGAAAAACCCAAGCTAGAATAGCGGGCTAATTTTCCCCATTCCCGTTTGCCGAGGTCTGTCATGAAGGTCCTGAACTCCCTGAAGTCGGCGAAGGCCCGCCACCGCGACTGCAAGGTCGTTCGCCGCCGTGGCAAGGTCTTCGTGATCTGCAAGTCGAACCCGCGTTTCAAGGCGCGCCAGCGCTGAGAGCCGCGGCGGCGCCCCTGCCCGGCATGCCCGGAGCGGGTCGGCACCACGACCGGAAAGCCGCCGCAAGGCGGCTTTCCGCGTTATGGGCCGTACCGCGGGCCATCCCCGGGAACTGATAGCGTGACGTCCGCACGCTGCCGCGCCCCCGGTGGCTGTGCGTACAATCCTGCAAACCACCAGGTAGGGAGTGCCACCATGAAGACCCGCATCTTAGCCGCTTCGCTTCTTACCCTGCTGGGCCTGGCAGGGGCTGCCGTCGCCCAGGACACCGCTGTCATCGACGCCAGTGGCCAGGCCAGCACGGTGACCACGGGCGATACGCTGCTGATCGAGCGCGTGCAGGATGAGAACAAGGCGGCCATGCCGGCCCGTGGCATGACCATGGCCCAGGTGGAAGCCCGCTACGGCGCCCCCGGCGAAAAGCTGGAGCCACGCGGCGGCCAGAAACGCCAGTGGCCGACCATCAATCGCTGGACCTACCCCGATTTCGTCGTCTACTTCGAAAAGTCCAAGGTCATCGATGCCGTCGCCGTGAAGGCGGATGCGACCGAGGTCGGCCCGAAGCCCCCTATCCGTTGATTTCGCCTACCGATGACCGATAACGCCCTGCGCTTCCCCGCGGAATGGGAACCCCAGTCCGCCGTCCTGATTGCCTGGCCCAATGCCGACACCGACTGGGCCGACCGCCTCGGCGATGTGGAAGAAACCTACATCGCGCTGGTCGCGGCCATCACCCGCTTCCAGCCGGCGCTGGTGTGCGTGGCCGATGATGACGTGGAAGCGTATGCCCGCGCCCGCCTTGCGTCGGCACGGATCGATATGGGCCGCGTCACCTTCATCACCGCACCGTATGACGACACCTGGCTGCGCGATTCGGGCCCGATTTCGCTCAAGCGCGCCGGGGGCGGCTTCACCCTGCTCGACTTCCGGTTCACCGGCTGGGGCGGCAAGTACGAAGCGAACCAGGACGACGAACTGGTCGAGCATCTCGACGAACAGGGAATTTTCGTTAACAGTGATCGGCAACGCATTGATTTTGCACTGGAAGGCGGTGCGATCGAAACCGATGGCAACGGCACCCTGCTGACAACCTGGAAGTGCCTGAGCGAACGCCATCCGGGCCATCCACGGGAGGAGTTGACCGCCAAGCTCGCCGGCTGGCTGCACCAGGATCGCGTGCTGTGGCTGGATCACGGCTACCTGGAGGGCGACGACACCGACGCCCACATCGACACCCTCGCCCGTTTCGCGGCAGAGGACGCGATCGTCTACCAGGGGTGCAGCGACTCCAGCGATGACCATTACGCGGAGCTGCAGGCAATGGCCAGGGAACTGGCGGCGCTGCGCACGCGCAATGGCGAGGCGTACCGCCTGTTCGAGCTGCCGTGGGCCGAGCCCATCCTGGACGAAGGCCGGCGACTGGCCGCGAGCTACGCCAACTTCCTGATCGTCAACGGCGCGGTGCTGATGCCAGCCTATGGCGACAAAGCCGATGCCGATGCCGTGGCCGTATTGCAGAAGGCGTTCCCGGACCGGGAGATCGTGTCGGTGCCCTGTCGACCGCTGATCTGGCAGAACGGCAGCCTGCATTGCATCACCATGCAATTGCCGGCGGGCCTGGCCGCCTGACCCCGCTGGGCGGGTGCGCCGCAATGGCGCACCTTGTCGCGCGTTGCCCCATGGAGCGCATCGGGTGAACCACCCGAGCGCGTCGTCAGCAGCACCCTCATCCCCGACCCGGCACAATTAGGCGCCGCATTGATGCGCCTGTCGCCCCGCACCGGAGACCACTCCCGATGGCCAAGCCCACCACCCTCCCCGTCGCCCTGATCCAGGACCGCGACCACGGCAGCCGCGAGGCCAACCTCGCCAACATCGAGGACCGCGTGGCAGAAGCCGCCAAGCGCGGCGCCCGGCTGGTGCTGCTGCAGGAGCTGCACAACGGGCCGTATTTCTGCCAGCACGAGTCGGTCAACGAGTTCGACCTGGCCGAGCCGATCCCGGGTCCAAGCACCGAGCGCCTGGGCGCGTTGGCGAAGCAGCACAAGGTGGTGCTGGTGAGCTCGCTGTTCGAAAAGCGCGCCGCCGGCCTGTACCACAACACCGCGGTGGTGTTCGATGCCGACGGCTCGACGGCCGGCAAGTACCGCAAGATGCACATTCCGGACGATCCGGGCTTCTACGAGAAGTTCTATTTCACCCCCGGCGACATGGGCTTCGAACCGATCAACACCTCGGTCGGCCGCTTGGGCGTGATGGTGTGCTGGGACCAGTGGTACCCGGAAGGTGCGCGGCTGATGGCGCTGGCCGGCGCCGAGATGTTGCTGTACCCGACCGCGATCGGGTGGGACCCTACCGACGAACAGGCCGAGAAGGATCGCCAGCGCGATGCATGGGTGTTGAGCCACCGCGGCCATGCCGTGGCCAACGGCCTGCCGGTACTGTCGTGCAATCGCATCGGCCACGAGCAGTCGCCGATGGACGCGGCGGGCATCGATTTCTGGGGCACCAGCCACGTGCTCGGACCGCAGGGCGAGTTCATCGCCGAGGCAGGAACCACCGATGCCGAAATCCTGATGGCCGAGGTCGACATGGGACGCAGCGAGCATGTGCGCCGCATCTGGCCGTTCCTGCGCGACCGCCGCATCGATGCCTACGGCGACCTGTTGAAGCGCTACCGTGACTGATACCAACCCGATGACCCTCGAGAACGGAGCCCCTGCCAACGGCGGCTGGCGCGATCAGCCGCACGAGATCGTGGAGCGTGACGGCGTGCGCTATACGCTGCTGGGCACGGCGCATGTCTCGCGGGCGAGCGTGGATGCGGTGGTCGATGCGGTGAAGAACGGCACGTTCGACGCGGTGGCCGTGGAACTGGACCCGCAGCGCCTGCAAGCCATGACCGACCCGGACGCGCTGGCCAAGATGGACCTGGTGCAGGTCATCCGCAACGGCAAGACCGCGCTGTTCGCGGCCAACCTGGCGCTGGCCGCCTACCAGCGCCGCCTGGCCGAGCAGTTGGGCATCGAACCGGGCGCCGAGCTCAAGCGCGCCGTGCTGGAAGCGCGCCAGCGCGAGCTGCCAGTGCACCTGATCGACCGTGAAGTGGGGCTCACGTTCAAGCGTGCCGCCGACCGGCTGGGTTTCTGGCAGCGCGCCAAGATGGGGGGCGGCCTGCTGGCCGGCCTGTTCGTCGACGAACAGGTGGCTGACCACGACATCGAAAAGCTCAAGCAGGGTGACATCCTGGCCTCCAGCTTCAGTGAATTCGCCTCCGACAGCCCGGAGCTGTACGACACGGTCATCGCCGAGCGCGACCGTTACATGGCGGCACGCCTGCGCGAGACCCATGGCGATGCACGGGAAGTGCTGGCGGTGGTGGGCGCGGGCCACGTGCAAGGACTGGCGCGGCACCTGCGCGAGGAGCCGCGCGCGCCCGAAATGGTTCGCGAGGAGCTCGAAGCGCTACCGAAGAAAAGCGAAATCCCGTGGTTCACCATCGCCCTGGCCGTGTTCGTGCTGGGTGGATTTGCCTGGGGCTTCTACCGTGGCGGCCTGGACGTGGGGTCGGACCTGCTGCTTCAGTGGGTGATCGCGACCGGCGCACTGGGCGCCATTGGTTGCGCGGTGGCCGGTGGCCACCCACTGAGCATCCTGGTGGCCTTCATCGCCTCGCCCATCACGCCGCTGCACCCCGCGCTTGCATCCGGCACGCTCAGCGCGCTGACCGAGGCATGGCTGCGCAAGCCCACCTATGCCGATTTCATGGCCCTGCGCGATGACGTGCAGCATGTCACTGGTTGGTGGAAGAACCGTGTTGCGCGCGTGCTGCTCAATTTCTTCCTGACCAGCCTGGGCACAGCGATTGGCGTGTGGACGGGTGGATTGAAGATGCTGGGGACGCTTTTCGGCGGCTGATCATCACGTAGCCGGCCACTTTTGCTCGGGCTGCGGGCCCGGCACCTGCATCACGGTCCCCTTGCGCCGATTTTGCCCGTCAGTAGCCGCGGCGGTCTGGCACTCGTGCGCCATCGCTTGCGAACTCGTCCAACTGGCGGACGCGAACACCGATGGAACGGTTGAGATAATCGTCGAAAAAGGGCTTGTGGCTGGCACCCACGATGACCAGCACACGCCCGCCCGGGTGCTGGCTGACCACACGCAGGATATTGGACACCATTACCAGGTTGCGCACGTCCCACAGGGCAATGCGTGCCTGCCCGGGTTTGCGCGGCAGGTCGCGGTCGACGAAGAGGCGCCATTCCTCATCCAGGGTCAGTGCGCTGTATTCGGCGCTGTTCAACCACAGGTACAACGGCAGCAGGTCGTTGCCGCCGATGGCATTGCGCGTGCGCTCCCCGGCTTCCTTTACGACGCGCGCATCGGTCTGGAACGCCGCGTAGGCCTTGGACTGGCCGACGACGGGCAACAGCGCGTCAAAGACCGGCCCATACAGATCAATGCCAGGATGGTCGTCCATGCCATGGACGCGCGCCAGCTGGAACTGGCTGGCCAATCGTGCACCGATCAGCTCGTTCTCGTTGGTTGACCGGGCCAGCGCTGCGACCCGCGTGCCCAGCGCCCCATCCAGCTTGTTCGCTGGCCACTGGCGGGCGTGATACCAGCCAAGATAATCCACCCAGGGCTTGTCCCATGCCGCCGCCGCGAGGCGGATGCAACGCTGGCTGGCGTCCGGCGTGGCAGGAAGGGCCGTCACGCATTCGGCAGCCAATGCCTTGCGCGCGCCCGCCGGGTCAACGCCCAGCGCACGTTGCTGCTCCGTCGCCAGTGCCAGGAACGATTTCCCGACGAACGAATCCAGCGCCTCGGGGTGCAGGTCAGCCTGTTGCTGCATCGCCTCGATGGCGTGCGCTGGCAGGGCCTCCACCACCACGGCAGCCGGCGCAAAACGCGACAATGCACCCACCAGGCCTTCGACATGACCGGGCGTCATGCCCTCGAGGCTCCCAAGGTGGCTCGTGGCCAGCACCAGGACCTCGGCAGGCGCATCCATGCGCTGCTTCAGGCCCTGCACGGGGGATTCCTCTGACTGCGCCACGAACGTCGTCACCAGCGCCAGTACGGCCAACATGGACGACCACTTAGATCTTGAACGGTTCACCCTCGACCCCTCTAGCTGAGCTTGGCGGCTGGTGGATATGGTGGTTACTTCACGGACAGGGCGGCGACCGATGCACCAACAGGCGCATCACCCTTCCTGCGGCGTGCGCGGCGCAGCAGACCACCGCTGCCATGCCCGATGTCGTCCAGGATGGCGTACACGGTGGGCAGGAACAGCAACGTGGCCACGGTGGAGAAGGCCAGGCCGCCGGCGATCGCACGGGCCATCGGGGCGTAGGCGATGCCATCACCGGTGCCCTGCGACATCGCGATTGGAATCATCGCCAGGATCGCCGTGCCCATGGTCATCAGCACCGGGCGAAGGCGCTCGCGGCAGCCCTCCACCAGCGCCTCGGTCCGCGACAGGCCACGGCGGCGCAGGTTGTTGATGTGTTCGACCATCACGATGCCGTTGTTCACCACCACGCCCATCAGCACCAGGATGCCGATGAAGGCCATGATGTTGAACTCGGTCCCGGTCAGCCAGAACAACCAGAACACGCCGAATACCGAGAACACGACGCCCGACATGATCGCCGAGGGGAACAGCAGTGACTCGAACACCGCGGCCATGACCACGTAGACCATCACCAGCGCGATCAGCAGGTTGAAGATCATCTGTGTGACCATCTGGCTCTCGTCGAAGAACTGCAAGGTCTCGAAGGTGTGGCTGTAACCGGCAGGGAACGTGATCGACTTCAGCGTTTCCTCCACCGCCTTGCGCGCCTCCGGCATGGTGGTCTTGCCATCGGGCGCAGCTTCCACGGTCAGCGTCGTCTGGCGGTTGATGCGGCGGATCTGGCTTGCAGCCTCGCCCGGCACTACGTCGACCATCGCCAGCAGCGGCACCTGGCGGCCATCGGTAGCGCGCACGGTGAAGGACGCCAGTTCCCTGGCGCCGTACTGTTCGGCACCGGCGAAACGGACCCATACCGGCACCTCGGTGTCGCCACGGCGGAAGTCGCGCAGCCGTGCACCGCGCAGCGCCATGCCGACGAAGGTACCCACCTGCTCGGTGGTGAAGCCAAAGGAGGCGGCACGTTCGCGATCAATGCGGACCTGGACTTCCTGGTTGCGATCACCGGTGTCGACGCGCACGTCGCGCAACTCCGGACGCCGCTCCAGCACCGGCAGTATGTCGCGGGCGATGTCGTTCAACATCTGGGTGGAGTCGCCCACCAGCCGGAACTGCACGGATTTCGGTGGGCCGCCACCGCCGCCGCCATCCTGCTGCCCCACGATCAGGCTGGCCCGCGCCGATTTGGGCAGTTCGCGGCTGATCCGGTCGACCAGCGGCTTCAACTCACCCTTGTAGCCTTCGTCAAATGTCACGCGGGTGCCACCCCATCCCTGCTCGCTGAACCAGGAGTAGATCTGGGTAATGTGGTAGTCCTTGCGCCGCGCGTCCAGGAAATCCTCCACGCGCGCCACTTCGGCCGACATCTGCTCGACCGTGTAGCTGCCGTTCCACTGGTAGCCGATTTGCGTCTCGGCCTCCTCGTCACCACCAAACATGTTGTATTTGGTCAACATCACCGGGGCCACGCTGATGGCGACCATCAGGGCCACCCCCAGCAGGCTCTTGCCGCGATGCGCGAGGCTCCAGTGCAGCAGCTTCGCGTAGCGGTCCTGCAACCGGTGGATGACGCCGGTGCGCGCGGTCAGCGCCGGCGGCGTTTTCAACCGCGCCGACAGCATCGGGATCAGGCTCACCGCCACCAGCCACGAGGCCAGCAACGACACCGAGATGGTGATGGCGATCTGCGACAGGTAGATCGCCAGGATATTGCGCTCGCCAAACAGGTTGGGCACGAACACGATGCAGTGGCACAGCGTACCGGCGGACAGCGCGATGGCCACGTGCCGCGTGCCCAGGATCGACGCCAGGCGGGGATTGCCTGGGTTTTTCTCGCGCTCCTGGTAGATGCTCTCCACCACCACGACCGCGTTGTCCACCAGCATGCCCACGGCCAGCAGCAGGCCCATCATCGACAGGATGTTGAGCGTGACCCCGGCGAAGTACATGAAGCCCAGGGTCATGATGAAACAGATCGGGATGGCCAGCGACACCATCAGCGTCGACGGCCAGTGGCGCAGGAAGAAGTACAGCACGATCACCGACAGGATCAGGCCGATGGCGCCGGCTTCGGCCAGTTCCAGCAGCGAGTCGGTCACCACTGCGCCCTGGTCGTTGATGGTCTTGACCTGGATGCCCTGCATCGAAGGCTCGCTCTGGATGCGCTCGACCTCGGCCAGCACCTGTCGCGAGACATCCACGAGGTTGGCGCTACGTTCCTTGAACACATCCAGGCCGACCGCCGGACGGCCGTCCAGGCGGCGGCCCATCTCGTTGCGCGCGGGCTTCAGGTGCACCTCGGCCACGTCGCCCAGGCGCACGTTGCCCGACAACACCAGTTCACGTAATTGTTCCAGAGATTCAAGCTCGCCGACTGGCTGCACGCGCAGCCGCTGGCCTCCGTCCGTGACCTGGCCCGCCGACACGGAGAAGTTGAGGTCGCGCAGGCGCCGGTTGAGGTCGTCCAGCGAAAGCCCATGGGCACTCAACCGCTGCGGGTCGATCGCCACCTCCACTTCGTTGGCGGTCGCGCCCGAGACCCGCACCTGTGCCACCCCAGGCACGCGTTCGATGCGCCGCTTGAGCTCGCGATCGATCAGGTCGTAGGACTTGGACAGGTCCAGCGTCTCGCTGGCCAGGCGGATTGCCAGCACCGGCTCGTCGTCGGTACTGGCGTTGCCCACGAAGATGCGCGTCAGCTCATCCGGCAATTCATCGCGGATCGCATCGATGCGTTCGCGCGCCTCGGACGCGGCGATCTTGACGTCGCGCTCCCAGTCGCTGAACAGCACCATGATGTTGGCGCCGTTGGCCGTTGCGGTGCTCTGGATGTTGCGAATGCCCGGCAGCGTGGCAAGCGCCTCCTCCGAAGGCCGTACGAGCGTGCGCTCCACCTCTTCCGGGGTTGAGCCCTGGTAAGGCATCTGCATGAAGATGACGGGAAAGGAGACCGAGGGAAAGGCCTCCAGCGGCAAACGGATCGCGGCGAGCAGGCCCACCACCACCAGGGTCACGAAGAACATGACCGTGGTGATGGGCCTGCGGATGCTGAGTTCGGCGATGCTCATCCGGCCATCCCCGCATCCGCCGCGATGGCGCCTTCGTTCTCGGAACGTGCCTGGCGGGCGCGACGGCCGCGCTCCAGCCAGTATTCCTCGGAGCGGCGGTCCAGCAGGTCGTAGACCACCGGGATCACCAGCAGGGTGAGCAGGGTGGACACCAGCAGGCCACCGATCACCGTGATGGCCATCGGCGAGCGCACTTCGGCGCCCTCGCCCACGGCAATCGCCAGCGGCAGGAAGCCGAACAGCGTGCACAGCGTAGTCATGGCGATCGGGCGCAGGCGCGAGCGGGCACCTTCGACCAAAGCGTCGCGCTTGGCCACGCCGGTCTCACGCAACTGGTTGACCTTGTCGATCAGGATGATCGCGTTCTTGGTCACCAGGCCCACCAGCAGGATCAGGCCGATGAACACCACCACCGAGATCGAGTTGCCGGTGACCAGCAGGGCCAGCACCGCCCCCACCAGCGCCAGCGGGATGGTGAAGAGGATGACGAACGGATGCAGCAGCGATTCGAACTGGGAGGCCATGACCAGGTAGACCATGAACACCGCCAGCGCGAAGGCGAACAGCAACGAGCGCAGCGAGGACGCGAGTTCTTCGCCCTGCCCGCCCACGTGCATGCCGATGCCGGCACCCAGCGGGTTGGCCTCCACCATGTCGCCGACTTCCTTCACCGCCGTGCCCAGATCGATGCCGTTGAGGTTGGACGACACCACGGCCACGCGCACCTGGTCGGCACGGTGGATCTCGCTGGGACCGGTGGTCGCGACCACGTCGGCCACCGCGTCCAGCGTCACCGGCCGGGCGCTGCCCGGGTTGACGACCAGACGACGGATGTTCTCCACCGAATTACGCTCGTTTTCCTGCGCGCGCACCAGCACGTCGATGCGGCGGTCGCGGAAGCTGTAACGGGTCGCCACCTCGCCGCGCACCTGTCGCACCACCGCGTCCGAAAGCTGGCGCGTGGTCAGGCCCAATGCGGCCGCGCGCACCTGGTCGAAGCGGATCTGCACTTCGGGGAAGCCCTGCTCAACCGTGGATTTGACGTCGGTGTAGTGCGGGTTGGCACGCAGCAGTCCGGCCAGCTTCTGGCCCGCCGCCCGGATCTCTTCCAGGTCCTGTCCGCGCAGTTCGATCTCCAGCGGCGTGGAGAAGCTGAAAAGCTCGGGGCGGCGGAAGTCCACCTGCGCACCTGGATGGTGCTTCATCGTTTCGCGCAGGCGGTTGGTCGTGGCGGCCTCGACCGCCTCGCTTCCGCCGCCTTCCATGATGATCGACAGGCGGCCGATGTTCTCGCCGCTTTCAGTCGGGCTCGCGTCCAGGCGGGTACCCGTGCCGCTGAATCCGTAGATCGCACGCACACCCGGCTCCTTGGCGTGTGCGACCTGTACGTCACGCACGACGGCGTCGGTATCGCCCAGCGGCGTGCCGGGCGGCAGCTTCACCATCATCTCGAAGCGGTCCTGCGCAAGTTGCGGGATCAGGTCGGTGCCCAGCATGGGCAACGCGGCCAGCGCCAGCAGGAAGGCCACGGCCGATCCGGCAAGCACCATCTTCGGGCGCTGCAGCGCACCAGGCAGCAGGCGCAGGTAGCCGCGTTCCGCGCGGCCGTAAGGCGCCATCGCCAGGTCGCTGGCCTTGCGCATCACCGGTGCGACCACCGCGACGATTCCACGCCACGCGCGGATCACCAGCCAAGCGAGGCCGAAGAACGCGCTGCGCACGCCCCAACCCAGCCCGCGGCCGGTCGCCGCAAGCGGCTTCTGCCAGCGTTTTTCCGGCTCCCAGCCCGGTTGCGCCGGCTCCTCCGGGAATGCCAGCGGCGCACGCCCCTTCAGCGAGCTCAGCATCGGGATCAGCGTCATCGACACGACCAGCGAGATCGCGATGGCAATCGCCACGGTCAGCGCCTGGTCGCGGAACAGCTGCCCAGCGATGCCCTCGACGAACACCAATGGCAGGAACACGGCGATGGTAGTCAACGTGGAGGCCACCACGGCCATGCCCACTTCACGGGTGCCGGTAATGGCGGCATCCAGGATGCCCAGTCCGCGCTCGCGTGCCTTGGCGATGCTCTCCAGCACCACGATCGAGTCATCCACCACCAGGCCCGTCGCCAGCGCCAGGCCGCCTAGCGACATCACGTTCAGGCCCAGCCCGAACTGGCCCATGAAGAAGAACGTGGCGATGATCGACACCGGCAACGACAGGCTGATCACGAACGTGCTCCAGCCATCGCGCAGGAACAGGAAGATGATCAGGATGGCGAGCGCGCCACCGATCACCGCGTCCTTCTTGACCTCGTTGACCGAGTTGCGGATGAACTTCGACTGATCCTCGATGACGGTCAGTTCCACGTCGGCGGGCAGCGACTTGCGGACCTGTTCCAGGCGCGCGTGCACGGCATCGGCAGTGGCCACGGTGTTGGCGTCGCCTTCCTTGTAGACAGCGAGCTCCACCGTTTCACGACCGCCCAGGCGGATGATCGATTCACGCTCACGATAGCCCTGGCGGACTTCGGCCACGTCCTTGAGGCGCACGGGCAAACCACCCGCGACCACGGAGTTTCCGCCGCCCGAGGCACTCTGCGCGGCCGAAGCCGCCGCCATCGCATCGGCCGAACCGGTGGCGGCCGCCACGCGGGCCATCTGCAACATTGCATCCTGGGCGGCGTTGTTGCCCGCGCTGCGCACGGTCAACAGCAGTTCGCCCATTTCCTCGACGCTGGCGAACTGGTTGACGGTGCGCACCAGGTACCGCTGGGATCCTTCCTCCAGGCGCCCGCCGGAGACGTTGACGTTCTCCTGCTTCAAGCGGTTGATGACCGTATCGACGGACAGCCCCATCTGCGCCATCCGGCGCGGGTCCACTTCCACCTGCACTTCGTCCTCGAGGCCGCCGCCAACCTTGACGGCAGCGACGCCGCCCACCGGCTCCAGCTTCTTCTTGAGGTCGTCGTCCGCGTAGCGGCGCAGCATCACCAGTTCGCGCTGGTCATCACTCTTGCCCTTGGCCGACAGCGCCAGCCGCAGGATCGGTTCATTGGAGGGATTGAAGCGCAGCAGCACCGGTGGCTTGGCTTCCTGCGGAAGCTGCAGCATCTCCATCTTGTCGCGCACGTCCAGGCCGGCACGGTCCATGTCCGTGCCCCACGCGAACTCCAGCACCACGTCGCTCTGCCCCGCGCGGGACACCGACTTGAGCTTGCGCAGCCCCTTCACGACGCCCAGTGCCTCTTCCACGGGCTCCGAGATCAGCGTCTCGATCTCGGCCGGCGCCGCGCCGGTGTACTCGGTGCGCACGGTCAGCGTCGGGTAGCTGAGGTCTGGCAACAGGTTGACCTTCAACCCGCTCAACGCGATCAGGCCGAACAGCAGGAAGGTCAGGGTCACCATCGCCACCGTCACGCGGCGGCGGGTGGAGAACTCGACCAGGTCGAAAGAGCGCGCGTCCGAAGATTGCGTCACGGGAACGTCTCCAGTTACTGCTTGTTGGAGGCAGGCTTGGCGGTAGCGGTCTTGGCGGACGCCACCGGCTTGCCGATCACGCTCACCACCGTCCCGTCACGCAGGGTGTTCTTGCCGGCGACGACCACTTCGTCACCCAACTGGACGCCCTTGCGCACTTCCACCCACTCGCCGTCCACGTAGCCCAGCTCGACCGGCACGCGCTGCGACTTGCCACCCTTCACCATGAACACCGCGGTGTCGGCCTCGCCTTCGAGCAGGGCCGTGCGCGGGATCACCAGTGCATCGGCGCGGTTGTCGTAGGCGATGGCGATGCGGCCGAACATACCCGGCTGCAGCACGCCCTCACCGTTGAACGAGCAGATCACACGGAAGGTGCCGCTGCCCGAATCCACCACCGGGGCCACGCGATCGACCTCGCCAAGGAAAGTCCGGCCTGGCAATGCGTCGGCCTTCAGTTGTACCGGCAGGCCGGCCTTGAGCGGGGCCAGTTCGCGCTCCGGTACGTTCAACACCATCTCCAGGCGCGAGGTGTCGACGATGCGGAAGATCGGGGTGTTGATCTGCACGAAGTTGCCCGGCTTGATCGACTTGGAGGCCACCACGCCGGAAATCGGCGCCACCACGTTGGCATACGACACCTCGAGATTGGCCAGGCGGTTCACCGCACGTGCGTTCTCAAGGTCGTAGCGGATGCGGTCGTGGTCGGCCGCGCTGATCAGCTTCTGCGCCATCAGCTGCTGGGCACGCGCGAATTCATTCTGCAGCTTGTGCATCTGCGCCGCGCTCTGCGCTGCCTGCAGCGAAGCCCGGGCCGCGTCCAGCCGCACCAGTACTTGTCCGGCGCGAACCTGCTGTCCTTCCTCCACCAGCACGTCCAGCGCCACGCCGGAGGTCTTGGCCACCACCTGCGATTCGCCGCGGGCCTCCAGGGGCGCCGTGCCGCTGTAACTCGCGGCCACGGATCGGCGGGTGGCCTTGGCCACTTCCACCGGGACCGACTCGGCCTCGACCTTGTCCGGAGCCTTGGCCTGGGCGTCTCCGTTACCGCCCTTGCAACCCACCAGGGCCAATGCGCATGCCAACGACAGCGCACCCGCGCGCAGCATTCCGGATCCGTGGGAGAGGTTGATGGGACGCATGATGGTGACCTTGATAAGGGGATGGGCCGGACACTTGTGCCGGTGTTGTATCAAGGTAGATCACCCGTTCGTCTAAACCATGCGCCAGAGGTCATGGTGACCGTCGCCATGGACAGATGTCCGGGCCAGTGCGCCATGACTTCAGTCAAACCATGGGTAGCGGCTATACTCCAACGCTTGTGCGCGGCCTTGGGCCCCGCCCAACCAGCCTTGAACCCTGCCAGCCACACGAGATTGCGGACTACGACATGATGCGACTGCTGACGATCGCCGCCTGCTTCGCCCTCACCACGGTTGCGTTCGCGACCATGGCCCAGGACGCCCCGGCGCCCGAAGCCACCCCCGTTGCGGCCCCGGCCGCCGCCACCGCGCCCGTCGCGGCCAAGGGCAATGCCGAAGCCGGCCGCGCCCTCGCCTACACCTGCATGGGCTGCCACGGCATCACCGGCTACAAAAACGCCTACCCCAACTTCCACGTCCCCAGGATCGGCGGCCAGTCACCCGAGTACCTGGGCAACGCGCTGCACGAATACCGGAAGGGCAGCCGCAAGCACCCGACCATGCAGGCGCAGGCGCAGAGCTTCAGCGACCAGCAGATCGCCGACATCGCCGCCTTCCTTTCCACCCTGAAGTGAGTGAGCTGACGCACATGACGACCCATCGCTTTGTCCAAGGCGCCCTCGCCATTGCCCTGCTCGCCAGTGTCGCCGCGGTTGGCTGCGCCAAGAAGGAAGAGGCCCATGCCCCGGTCGAAGGCGCGCACGCCGCTGAAGCGCCCAAGTCCTCCTCAGCCGGCCTGCCGGACGGCCACATCGCCGCTGGCGAGGAGCTGGCCAAGGCCAAGGGCGCAACCGGCCAGTCGTGCGTCGACTGCCACGGCACCGAAGGCAACGCCCCGATCGACCCGAGCTACCCGAAGCTGGCCGGCCAGTACGCCGATTACCTTGCGCACGCCCTGACCCAGTACCGCAGCGGCGACCGCGAGCATGCACTGATGTCCGTCCAGGCCAAGAGCCTGACCGACCAGCAGATCGCCGATCTTGGCGCCTACTTCGGTTCCCGCAAGGGCGAACTGCGCGACCTGCAGGGTTTGCAGTAATACCGGCGTACAGGGGCCATCCCGGCCGCACACTTCATCTGGAGCCCGCCTGTGCGGGCTCCAGTCGTTTCAGGAATCCGTAAGTCACCGCGTTCCCGGCGGGCCTGCAAACCGACGCACACGCGAACTAGCCGCAGATCACGCAATCGTCCGTCGATGCGGATTCCGGCTTGTGCCGCCAGGCATCCACGCTGAATGCACCGCCGCCGCTGGCCACCAGCATCAGCAAGCCGCCTGCCATTGCCGCCTGCTTGCTCAACTGGATGAACTGGTTCTGGTCGGTGAAATCACCGTAGAGCATGAGTCCTGCCAGCAAGGACGCCACGGCCAGCACGCTGGCCACGGCCCGGGTATACACGCCCGCCAGCAGCGCCACGCCTCCGACCAACTGCAGCATGACCGCCAGCGGGATCAACCCAGACGGTAGTCCAAGCGCCTCCAGCGACTGCTGTGCCTGCGGGTAGTGCAACACTCGCCCCGCCCCGGACAGGATCAACAGTAGCGCCAAGCCAGCGCGCCCCAGCAACAGGTAAAGATGGCCCATGGCGGCACCTCGTGCGACAACGCTGCGAGGCCGGCTCCGGGATGGAGGCATGTGGTGCCCCGTGCGATGCCTCACAGTCTGGCCGCCACCACCAGGCTGTTCAATGCGCGCACTGGCAATCGATTGTTCTACAGGCGGAACATCAACCGCCCGGCGGCTGGCCGGGTCGCAGGCTGCCATTGTCGTCCTGCAGGTGCGGTTTGAACGGGACGTCCGGTGGCGGTCGCGCCGACGCTGGCTGCTCGTTGAGATTGGGGTCGGTGATCCCGCAGGCGCCCCCCAGTGCCAGCAACACCACGGCACACCGGATCCGTTTGTTGGTCCCCGGTATCGGGATCAGCACTTCCTTGATGCTCTTGCGCACCCACTCGGCCAGCAGGGTCTCGTTGGGCACCCAGTACTTGTCGAAGGAGGTCGGCTCGAAATCGGTTGGCTTGCGCTTGAGCCAGGTGCCCGCCCGATCAAGATTGGCAATCTCCTGGGTGATGGCACCCGGCGGCATGCCCGGGGACGCCGAGCCCGGCCCATCTGCCAACCGCACGCTGCCATCGGCATTGAACACGCCCGGTGCCACGCCACGCTGCCCGCCCGGCGTGTTGTGTGCCGAGTCGCCCCAATCATCGGCGCGGGACGGGGTGGCCCAGGAACCTGGCGCAGGTTGTGCTTTGGGTCCTGTGCCGGGCGAGGCCATGCCCGGGGCCCGCACGGCCGGTGCCGCTCCTGGCGTGGGCGCCGAGGATGAGGAGGCCGGTGCGGTCGCAGACGTGGCCGCCCGCCCCGACGTGCTCGCTGTCAGCCGTGCTGGAGCCGTCGCCTGCCTGCTCGTCGCTGCAGGCGTGGTGGAAGGCCCCGTCGAAGATTGGGCCGGGACCGGTGCCGGAGCCCGTACCTCGCGTTCGCGGACGGAAGGGGTTCGCGCGGCCAGTTCGCGCACCGCGGGCGATCGCAATTCCACCACGCGTGGCGATGGCGCTTGGACCGGTGCCACCACGTCCCGCGCCACCATCTGCGGCGCTCGCGCCACCAGCGGTCGTGCAGCCGGCGTGTCCGTTTCGACCAGCGGCACATGGGCGCGGACGGGCGCGGCGACCTCGCGCTCCTGCACCTGTGACGCATTGGCCTGCAGCGCCCGGGGTGCCGATTCTGGACGTGGTGCCACCGTCCGCGGGGGGGGCAGTACGAATACGTCCGTACTGTCCGGCACCGGTTCGCTTACCGCCACGGCCTGCGCCTGGGATGCTGCTGGTTCCGGCGGCGCTGCCACCTCGCGCTCGCGGACCTCCAGCGGCGCGCCCGTCAACTCGGGGGCCGGCGAGTTCGCGTCAACCACCTGAGCCGGCACTTCCGGGAACGACCCGGCGTCCACTTCAGTGTCAACGGGCGGTTGCGCCTCCCGTGCGATCTCGCGGGACGGCGTCGCGGGCGAATCCGGGGCCGGGTCCGCAGGTGCCTCCGGTGCGCCGCCGCCCACCTCACCCGGCGTGCCTTTGCCCATGAACTCCACCTGCACCACCTGCTCGCCCTGCGGTGGCGGCTCCATCCCGAGGAACTGCAGGTACATCAACCACACCAGTGCGCCGGCAAAGAACAGGTTGACCAGTACCGAGAACACGGCCGCGGCCCAGCGCACGTGGCGCTCTTCACGCGGGGCCGGATGCCACTGCTGACGCCAAAGCGTGGAAAATGACTGCCAGCGGCTGAGCAACACCGCACGCTCGGGCGGCAAGGGCAATGGGCGTTCCACCAGCACGCCCACCACGTCCTCAGGGCGAGCACCGGTAACCGCGCCCACACGCTGGGACATCGACTGCAGCCAGATCTTCCAACCTTCCGGGAATTCGCCGGGAGGGTGGTGACGATGCGCGTTGAGCCGCCACCTGCGATGCAGGGCTTCGATGAAGGCGGCGGCGGAGTTCGTCAACGGCGCCGCGCCCGGATCACGTCGCGTTTTCGCGGCTGATGTAGGGCGCCGCACCGCTGTCGTGGTCGGTCGCATCGCGCACCGCGATCACGCCGGGCACCTTTTCTAGCAGCGTCTTCTCGATGCCCTGCTTGAGGGTCACATCGGCCATGCCGCAACCGTGGCAGCCGCCACCGAAACGCAGCACGACCACGCCTTCGGCCGTCACTTCCTGCACGGCGACGCTGCCGCGGTGCATCGCCAGTTGCGGGTTGATGTCGTGCTCGACCACCCACCGCACGCGCTCCACCAGGGACGCGCCTTCGGCTGGTGCCTGCCCCTTTATCTTGGGCGCACGGATCTGCAGCTGGCCGCCGGTGGCCTGGGTCTCGTAATCGATCTCCGCGCCATCCAGGAACTTGACGCTGCCGGCGTCCAGCCACAGGGTGAAACCTTCGCAGTCCACCGCCCATTCGTCACCGCCCAGGTCGGCGGGCTCGGCAAATTCAAGCCGCACGTCGGCCTTGGAGGTGCCCGGATGCACCGCGGACAGCTTCACGCCCAGCCCCGGCAGGGACTCGCGCTCGATCAGTTTGCGGAAATGGGCCTGGGCGGATTCGGAAATCTGGATCATGGGGCTATTCTAACGGCGTCCGGTGGCGCGTAGGCCATCCGTAACCCGCTATGACCCTGCGCGATGTGATCGGTTCACATGCCCGCGCTGCAAGGAGCCCGCATGAACGACCTCGTCCCCCTCGCCAACGCCCACTGCATCGCTCGCCGTGGCGTGGAGCACCGACTTTCGCCGGCCAGCATCCGCGAATTCATGCCGCAACTGCCCGGTTGGGAGTTGGCCGAGGATGGCCACGCGCTGGTGAAAACGTTCCAGTTCGACGACTACTACCGGACCATGGCGTTCGTGAACGCGTTGGCGTTCGTAGCCCATCGCGAGGACCACCATCCGGACCTGGGCGTACACTACAACCGTTGCGTGGTGCGTTTTTCCACCCATGACGTAGGTGGCTTGAGCGAGAACGACTTCATCTGCGCAGCCAAGGCCGAAGCCCTCGTGGGCTGAGCGACGCAGCCGCTGACCCCGACAACACCCAGGAGGCACGCCATGAACCGCACCTTCGCCATCCACGCTGCCGTCTCCACCGCCGGCCTGCTGGCCGTATCGGCCCTGCTGGCGGGCTGCCAGCGCCCCTCGCACCAGGCCGACGAGAACTTCATCCCGCCCACGGCCCTCATTGCCGTGGACACCTCGCCACCGGACTACCCACTGGACCTGGCCTGCTCGCAGGTGGGTGGCTCGGTGGAACTGCTGGTGACGGTGGGTCCGGAAGGCACGCCGACCGACATCCGGGTCGCACGCACCAGCAAGGTCCCGGCGCTGGACGCGTCCGCGGAGGCGGCGGTGCGTAACTGGAAGTTCAGGCCTGCCACCCGCAACGGCCAGCCAACCACCGCCAAGCTGCAGGTCCCGGTGAAGTTCACCCCGCCGGCTGAAATGCCCGAAGATTGTCCCGGGACCGAGAGCGAAAGCCTCCAAGGCTAATCAGCCGGGCTGCCTGGCAACAGGCGTTGCGCCGTCTGCCCATGCACCCTACGACCGGGGGCGGCATTAGGTCATTCGCGCGCCGCCTGGCTCCCGGCGCGCCCGGGCAACGGCTCAGCCAAGCCGGTCCAGTACGTCCAGCAGTTCCGGTGCCAAGGGCGCGGTCAGCGCGTAGGGCACCTTGCCGCCATCCAGCGCGAACTCCAACGAGGACGCGTGCAGGAACAGCCGCCTCAGCCCGACCTGCTCGCGCAGGCGCTTGTTGACCGCCGGATCGCCGTACTTGTCATCGCCCGCCACCGGGTGGCCGATGTGCTGGGCATGCACCCGGATCTGGTGGGTGCGCCCGGTCTCGATCCGCACTTCGCAATACGACTGCCCGCCGCGGCGCTCCAGCACCTTGAAGTGGCTCAGCGAGGCCTTGCCGTCTCGGTGCACCTGCACGTGGCGTTCGCCGCCCTGGCGCAGGCCGATGTGCAGCGGCGCGTCCACGGTCATGACCCCATCGGGCATGCGGCCGGCGAGCAGCGCCAGATAGCGCTTGCTGATGCCGCCCTCTTCGCGCATCAATCCCTGCATCTCCTTCAGGGCCGAGCGCTTCTTGGCGATGATCAGCAGCCCGGACGTGTCGCGGTCCAGCCGGTGGACCAGCTCCAGCGTCTGCCCCGGACGCAGCGCACGCAGGGTCTCGATGGCGCCGAAACTGATTCCGCTGCCGCCATGGCTGGCCACGCCCGAGGGCTTGTTGATGGCCAGCAGTCGAGCGTCCTCGAACACGATCGAGGCTTCCATGGCGTCCAGGAAGCCCTTGGGCGGGGTCGGCTTTTCACCCTCTTCGGGCAGACGCAGCGGCGGAATGCGCACCTCGTCACCGCCGGCAAGCTTACGCTCGGGCTTGCCACGACCGCCGTTGACCCGCACCTGCCCGGAGCGAACCAGCTTGTAGATCAATGACTTGGGCGCACCCTTGAGCTGTCCCAGCAGGAAGTTGTCCAGCCGTTGCCCATCCCGGTCGTCCGGCACGCGCACCATGCGGGCCCCGGCACGTGCCTCGGCGGCCCCGTCAGCCGGGCCTTTGGGAATCTTGGGATGGGTCATCGGCAGGTGTTATCTGATACACTCGCGAAGCGAGATAAGGTTTTGATTTCGCAGGGAGTTGCAGAGCCGGGCATTGCGCGCCGGCCAACTGCGGCAGACTGGGGCCGAAAGCCCCTCCCCGCGATTCCGGTCCGTGCCTGACCCCTGCCCTCGGGGCAGCCATGTTAGCAGCGTCGGCCCGGCGGAACCCGCCCTCGCCCTCCGGGTCATACCGGTTGGAAGTGAACACGACCCGTGCGACGCAAGCGGCTCCGGCCGCGCGCTGTCGCCGGCCGCCCCGAGCGACGTTCGCGTCGCCGGCCCGCAACTTGGAAAGCAACAACAAGCGCTCCCGCGGCATGCCGTGGTGCTGTAGCGCTGGAAATTTTAGGTTCCATCGGCGCGCAAGGTGCAGTCCGCTTTGCAGGACGCAACGCCGCGACGGCGGAACGGAGTTCCAGAGGCGAAACGCCATGGCGTTCCGCGTGCCTGCCTTCGGGCGGGGTGAAGCGCGCGAGGAACGCAGCAATGAAGCGAATGCTCATCAATGCCACGCAGGCGGAAGAACTGCGCGTGGCCATCGTCGACGGCCAGACCCTGTACGACATCGACATCGAACAGCCGGCCAAGGAACAGAAAAAGTCCAACATCTACAAGGGCAAGATCACCCGTCTTGAGCCCTCCCTCGAAGCCGCCTTCGTCGAATACGGCGGCGACCGCCACGGCTTCCTGCCGCTGAAGGAAATCTCCCGCGACTACTTCCAGTCGGGCGTGGACCACAACAAGGCGGGCTTGAAGGAACTGCTGCGCGAAGGCCAGGAAGTGGTCGTGCAGGTGGACAAGGAAGAGCGAGGCAACAAGGGTGCGGCGCTGACCACGTTCATCTCGCTGGCCGGCCGCTACATGGTGCTGATGCCCAATTCGCCCACCGCGGGCGGCGTGTCGCGCCGCATCGAGGGCGAGGACCGCGCCGAGCTCAAGCGCGCGATGGACGTGCTGAACATCCCCGACGACATGGGCGTGATCATCCGCACCGCGGGCGTGGGCCGTGACGCCGAAGAGCTGCAGTGGGACCTGGACTACCTGCTGAGCGTGTGGAAGAGCATCACCGATGCCGCGCTGAGCAAGCCGGCGCCGTTCCTGATCTACCAGGAAAGCCGCCTGATCATCCGCGCCCTGCGCGACTACATGCGCCCGGACATCGGCGAGATCCTGGTCGACACGCCGGAGATGTACGCCGAGGCGCTGGAGTTCGTCGAGCAGGTGATGCCGCACAACAAGCGCAAGCTCAAGCATTACACCGACGACGTACCGCTGTTCAACCGCTTCCAGATCGAATCGCAGATCGAAGGCGCTTACGAGCGTGAAGTGCGCCTGCCGTCGGGCGGCGCCCTGGTGATCGACCAGACCGAAGCGCTGACCGCGGTGGACGTCAACTCGGCACGCGCCACCAAGGGCGGCGACATCGAGGAAACCGCGTTCAACACCAACCTGGAAGCCGCCGAGGAAGTGGCCCGCCAGATGCGCCTGCGCGACCTGGGCGGCCTGGTGGTGATCGACTTCATCGACATGTCGTCCAACAAGCACCAGCGCGAGGTGGAAAACCGCCTGGCCCACGCGCTCAAGCAGGACCGTGCGCGCGTGCAGATCGGCCGCATCTCGCGCTTCGGCCTGCTGGAAATGAGCCGCCAGCGCCTGCGTCCGTCGCTGGGCGAGTCCAGCCAGCTGGTGTGCCCGCGTTGCGAAGGGCACGGCCGCATGCGCAGTGTCGAATCGCTGTCGCTGTCGATCCTGCGCCTCGCCGAAGAACACGCGATGAAGGACAACACCGGCCAGGTGCTGGTGCAGGCTCCGGTGGAAATCGCCAGCTACCTGCTGAACGAGAAGCGCCGGGCTCTGAGCGAGATCGAGAAGCGCCACGACGCGCCCATCGTGATCGTGCCCGACGAGCAGCTGCACACGCCGCACTACGAAGTCACGCGCATCCGCGAGAACGAACTGGGCGAGGAAAGCAGCAAGCCGAGCTACCACCGTGGCACGCCGCGCAAGCTGCCGACCCACGCGCTGACCAAGGCCAACCTCAACATCCCGGCGGCGCCGGCGGTGACCAACGTCAAGCACGACCGCCCCGCCCCGCTGCGCGAGCCGCGTGAGGTGGAGTCGCCCGTGCCGGCGGCGCCCCCCGCGCCCGCACCCGTGGCCGCGCCCACCCATTCCATCGGCGTGGTCGAGCGCATCCTGCGCTTCTTCCGCGGCAGCCAGCCGATCACGGTCGCACCGGCACCGGCCCGTGACACCCGCGGTGGCCGCGGTGAGAGCCGCAATGAGCGCGGCGGCAAGCCAGCGCGCGACCAACGCGATGGCCGTGGCGAGAATCGGGGTGAACGTGGCGAGCGCGGCGGCAAGCAAGGCCGCGAAGGGCGTCGCGACGAGCAGCGCCGCAACCAGCAGGGTGCCGGCGGAAATGCGCCGGGGCAGCAGGCACAAGGCCAGAAGCAGCAGGCGCAGACCCCCAAGGGACAGCAGGGCCAACAAGGACAGCAGAAGCAGCAGAACGCCCCCAAGCCGCCCAAGGCGCAGGCCGAAGAACGCAAGCCTGCGCAGGACGCCCAGCCGCAGGGGCAGCGCCCCCCGCGCAGCGAGCAGCCGAAGCCGTCCGCGCCCAAGGCAGAACCGGCCGTCGAAGCGGCCGCAGTCGCGGGCGCGGTGACGGCGGCGACTGCCGTGGTCGTCGGCACTGATGCCACCAGCCCGATCGAGTCGGCTCCCTTGGCTGACACGATCAACGATGCCGCGACTGCCCCCGCCGAAGGCGATGCCAACGGCGAAGGCACGGGGCGTCGTCGTCGCGGCCGTCGCGGCGGACGCCGTCGCCGTCGCGGAGGCGAAGGTGCCGCCGTGGGAGCCGATGAGGCGACTCACGACGACCTGTTGGCCGACGATGATGAAGAACTGGACGCGGGGCTTGCGGGGCAGTCCACGGCCCCGGCCGCCAACCGTTCCCAGCCGGAGTTCGATTTCGACGACGTCGCCGCCGCACCGGCCAAGCCAGCGGCACCTGCTGCACCGGTTGCAACTGCGGCCGTCGCCCCGGCGATCGCCACGACCACGGTTGTCGCCGTGGCCGATGCCGCCGAAGTGGCACAGGCCCAGGTGCCGGAGGTCGAGTCCACGCCGCAGGACAAGGCTGCGCGAGGCGAGGCGCCCGTCACCGTCGAATCCATCCCGGTGGAGTCGCTGACCGTCGATCCGGTGGTTGCGGAAGTCGTCGCCCCCACCCTGGTCGAAGCAGATGTCGTCCAGCCGACCGTCGTCGAACCCGAGGTGATCTCGCCGCAAGTGGTCGCGGTGGTCGAACCCGCGCCGATCGCCGCGGAAGCGGCGTCGGTCGTCGCCTCCACGGAGACTGTGGAACCTGTGGCCACCCGTCCTGAGCCGGCCAGCATCGAGGCCGACATCGTGGCCGAGGAATCCGTGCCCACGGCGACGGGCGTGCCCAAGACCGGCGGGCTGTTTGACGCGCTGCCAGACGGTGATGAGAAAACCGTTGCCAGGACCGAGCCCGACGAAGAGCAGAAGCCCGGGGAAGACAAGGCGTAACCGCCAATCCAGGCTCTCGCCAGGGAAGAGGCCGCGCAATGCGCGGCCTCTTCCGTTGGGGATCACCGCATGCTGGATCGAGTGCCGCCGACCGCGTTGGGGCCAGCCGCGCTCAAGGCACGGATTCGGACGGATCCAGGTAACCGTGTTGGCGCAACAGCCGGGACAGGCTGACGGTATCGCGGACGCCCAGCTTTTCGAACAGGCGCTGCTTATGCGTACTGACCGTCTTCGCGCTCAGGACCAACTGGCGCGCGATCTGTTCGTTTTTCAGCCCTTGCGCCAGCAGCAGTGCCACCTCGGTTTCCCGCGGGGAAAGCGTCTCCAGCGCCGACACCAGACCCAGTCCGGCCAGGGCAAGATTCTGCGCGACCGCGCTGGCCAGGTAGCGTTTGCCCTGTGCGACGGTGCGCACCGCCGAAACCAGCTCCTGCGAATCGGCCGCCTTGCCTACATAACCGGAGGCCCCGGCCTCCAACAGCCGACGCGGTAACGGACCGTCATCCAGTACCGAGACGATGATCACCTTGGGTGCGCACTCGAACTTCATGAGGCGCTCGGTAAGGTCCAGGCCGCTGGCACCTGGCAGGTGCAGGTCGGACAGCACGACATCGGGCTTGCAGTTGCGTATCAGCGGCAGTGCCGCCTCGCCACTGTCGGCCTCGCCGACGACCTCCATGTCGAGCTGTGTCGACAGGATCATGCGCAAGCCGGTCCGGACGATCGCATGATCGTCCACGATGAAGATACGGATGGTCATCCCTAACCCCGTTTGATGGATTTGGGTGGGAGACTAAGCAACCCCCGGACGGGACGCAAGCGCGCCGCTGTCCAGGGGAGAATCAGGTGCTGGTTCGGGAGGCCACTATCCATAGCGGCTCCCGATCGCCGCTTCGGGGAACGGCTCCAGCAATGAGAGCCTGAAGCAGTATGGATGACACTGCAATCGCCGGGAGAAACATTCCCAGCCAGCGGCCACGACAGGCAAATTGGCGGACAGGGTGGGATTCGAACCCACGGAAGGGATTAACCTTCGGCGGTTTTCAAGACCGCTGCCTTAAACCACTCGGCCACCTGTCCGGCTTGGACCTGGCACGGGCAAGGGCACGTGCGCCGCGTATTCTCGCACGCGGCGTCCGCCAACCCCAGCCTTTTACCGCGGCTTTTTCGCCGTGTCCGCAAGCTTGGGCCCCACGGCTTCGCGGCAGGGAATTCCGGTGCTCTCACCGCATTCAAGCCGCACGGACTCGATCAGCCCGGGCACTTTCTCCGCCAGGTAGTCGATGAACACACGGACGGCAGGCAGCAGTCCGCGACGCGATGCGAACACGGCGTGGAAGATGCCCTGCGGCAGTCGCCACTCCGGCAGGACGACTTCCAGCCTGCCGCTGCGCACCGCTTCGTGGCAAACCGTCTCGGGCAGCAGGGTGATGCCCACGCCCTGTTCGGCCAACGCCATCATCATGGGGACATCGAAGCCCATCACCCGGGGGCGCAACTCGACCCGGCGCACCTCGCCATCCGGGCCATGCAGCTCCCAGCGCTGGCGCGCCTCATCCTCGCTGACGCTCAGCGTGACGTGCTCGGCCAGGTCTTCGGGCGTCTTCGGCCGGCCCATGCCCTTGAGGTAGCCCGGACTTGCGACCAGCAGCTCCTGGGTCATGCCGAAGCTGCGCATCACCAGGCTGCCGTCATCGTCCAGCTTGGACCGCACGCGCAGGGCCACGTCGATGCCTTCATTGATGATGTCCACACGCCGGTTGCTGACGTGCATCTGCACGCGCACCTGCGGGTAGCGGGCGAGGAATTCCGGTAGCAGCGTGGGCATCTGGTGCTGCGCGAGCGCCACCGGCACGCTGACGCGGATCACGCCGCGCGGCTCGGCGCTCAGGCGGTCCACCACCTCACGCGCGGCCTGGGCCTCGGCCAGCATCGACTGGGCATGCCGGTAGACGCTCTGCCCGACCTCGGTCACCGCGAAGCGCCGGGTGGAGCGCTGCAGCAGGCGCACGCCCAGGTCGGCTTCGAGTTGACTGATGCGGCGGCTCAACCGGGACTTGGGGATGCCGAGCGCACGCTCCGCCGCGGCAAAGCCGGCATGGTCCACTACGGCGGCGAAGTAATACAGGTCGTTGAGATCGTTCATGGCCGAAGTTCCATATTCAGAACATTTCGTGGCATTTGATCAGGTTTATCCCACGCAAGCAACGGCATACCGTGTATCGCAAGGCGGCCAGCTGGCCGCGCCACCCACACGACAAGGCCACACCATGAAGCTCCTGCATATCGACTCCAGCGCCCTGGGCGCCAACTCCGTCACCCGTGACCTGAGCGCGGCGGTCGTCGCCCGCTGGCAGGATGCCGTACCGGACCTGTCGGTCCAGTATCGCGACCTGGACGCCAACCCGGTGCCGCACCTGACCCGCGGCTCGCTGGCCGGCACCAATGCCGAGGAAGCAGCCAAGGCCGCGGCGGTACTGGAGCAGTTCCTGGCGGCGGACGTCATCGTCATCGGGGTGCCGATGTACAACTTCGGCATCCCCTCCACGCTGAAGGCCTGGATTGACCGCATTGCGGTGGCCGGCAAGACGTTCCGCTACACCGAGAATGGCCCCGAAGGCCTGGCCGGCGGCAAGAAGGTGATCGTCGCCAGCGGTCGCGGCGGCCTGCACACCGGTGCACCCAGTGACTTCCAGGAGCCGTACCTGACCTTCGTGCTCGGCTTCCTCGGCATCACCGACGTGGAGTTCGTACGTGCCGAAGGCGTGGCCTATTCCCCGGAACACCGCACCACGGCCATTGCCGAGGCCAAGGCCGCGATTGCATCCCCGCTGGCCAAGGCCGCCTGAGGCCCGAGCCCGTCCCCGGCATCCGGTTCTCTCTCCCTCCCCAGACCGGATGCATTCGGGCCTGCCCCTTGGGGCAGGCCCTCTCTTTTCCGGGACGGGGATACGCACCCGTGGAACGCGCACGCCATCAGCCCGCGCAGCGGAACGTCAGGTTGATGCGTATATCGCCTGCCGCCGGATGCCAGCCCTGCCTGAGTGGTGCGATGCCATGAAAGCGCATGCGCGATGCTCCGCCCCACACCACCACGTCGCCGTGCGCCAGCGCGTGGCGCTGCGTGCTGTCGCGACGATCCAGGCCACCCCAGAGGAAGCTGGCCGGCACGCCGAGCGATACCGAGACAATAGGCGCCTCCAGACGCGCTTCATCGCGGTCCTGGTGCAGGGTCAGGCGCGCACCGGGCACATACCGGTTGATCAGGCAGGCGTCGGGATCGAAACCCGGATAACCCGCGTCCGCGGCGGCGCGACTGGCCAGCGCGACGAAGCACGCAGGCATCTTCGGCCATGGCTGCCCGCTGCACGGATCCAGGCGCTCGTAGCGATAGCCCCGCCGGTCGCTCACCCAGCCCATCCGGCCACAGTTGGTCATCGCCACGGACATACGGAAGCCGCCGGGCGTCGTGAGATGGCGAAACGGCGCGGCGTGGGCGATCGCATCCACGGCCTGCATCAACGCGGCGTCCACGTCCAGGGCGAATCCCCGCAACAGCCACGCCCCGTCAGAGAGCGGCACACGCTCGCCAGCGACCGGGGTGGCGATGCCGCCATCGAACAGGTCGGCGGTCCCGGCGGCCTGGCCCCACGCGTGCTCACGCGAACTGGTCATGGCGATGCATCCATCTCGTGCAACGGGAGGTGCTTCCCCACCGGAGGAAACACACCATCCGTGCCAACGCGGCCTCAAGCGATGATTTCGAGCCCACCCATGTACGGACGCAGTGCCTCGGGCACGGTGATCGAGCCGTCGGCGTTCTGGTAGTTCTCCATCACCGCGATCAGCGCGCGGCCCACGGCGACGCCCGAGCCGTTGAGGGTGTGCACCAGCTCCGGCTTGCCCGCCGCGTTGCGGAAGCGGGCCAGCATGCGGCGGGCCTGGAAGCCCTCGCAGTTGGAGCAGGACGAGATCTCGCGGTAGGTGTCCTGCGACGGCAGCCAGACTTCCAGGTCGAAGGTCTTGGTGGCCGAGAAGCCCATGTCGCCGGTGCAGAGCAGCATGCGGCGGTATGGCAGGCCGAGCTTCTCCAGCACCACCTCGGCGCAACGGGTCATGCGGTCGTGCTCGGCGTAGCTCTCGTCCGGCTTGGCGATCGTCACCAGCTCCACCTTCTCGAACTGGTGCTGGCGGATCATGCCGCGCACGTCGCGGCCGCCGCTGCCGGCCTCGGCGCGGAAGCACATCGAATGCGCGGTCATGCGCAGCGGCAGCGCCTCGGCCTCGAGGATGGTGTCGCGGGCGATGTTGGTCAGCGGCACTTCCGAGGTCGGGATCAGGTAGCGCTTGCTCTCGCCCACTTCGGTGGAGAACAGGTCGTCCTCGAACTTGGGCAGCTGGCCGGTGCCACGCATGCTGTCGGCATTGACCAGCAACGGCACGTTGGTTTCCTGATAGCCGTGCTCACCGGTGTGCAGGTCGAGCATGAACTGGGCCAGCGCACGGTGCAGGCGCGCGACGGGACCGCGCAGCACGGTGAAGCGCGAGCCGGACAGCTTGGCCGCGGTCTCGCCATCCAGCCAACCGTTGCGGGCACCCAACTCGACATGATCGAGCACCTTGAAGTCGAAGCGGCGCGGGGTGCCCCAGCGGTGCTGTTCGACGTTGCCGTTCTCGTCGCTGCCGACCGGCACAGACGCATGCGGCAGGTTGGGGATGCCCAGCGCGATCGCCTCCAGTTCCGCGCGGATGGCTTCCAGGCGCTCCTCGCTGGCCTTGAGCTCGTCGCCAAACCCGGCCACCTGCGCCTTTATCTGCTCCACTTGGGAAAGACAAAAATCGGCTTGGTCGAAATCTTCTTCGGCGTTGAAGCGCGTGACGCGCCCCATCAGCTGTCCGATTTCCTTGGACTTGGTGTTGCGCAGGTTCTGCAGTTCCTGCGTGCGGACCTGGATCTGCTTGCGCTCGGCCTCCAGTGACTCCAGTGCACGCGCGTCCAGTTCGAAACCACGGGTTTCGCGCAGGCGGGCGGCAAGATCGGAAGGCTGTTGGCGCAGCAGGTTCGGGTCGAGCATGGCGGGGCCGTGAAGTGATCTGGACCGCGATTATCGCAGCCTTGGCCCCCGATTGACGTTTTGTTAAGCCAACCGACGGCAACAATCGGCATCAGCCGTCTGGACCGCGCATGTCGACACCCTCCTCCCTGCCTCCGCGCCGTGTTTTCAACATCACCGACTGGAAGCCATCCGCCCGCTCGCTACTGTGGGTGCTGTTGGCTTTCGTCGCCGGGCTGTTGCTCTTTGCCTGGGCCATCTCGGGCGGACGCAAGGAGGACTTTTTCCGCGCCAATCAGACGCCGCCGACCGCGTTGCCACGCGTGTATGCCCCGCTGCCGGCGCCCTTGCCAGCCGGCGATGCGTCCGGCGCCGCCAGCGGCATGGGCAAACAGCCCGATACCGCACGCGAATCCGCCGAACGCCCGTTCGTGGTGGAAACCCCGCGCCCACCGCCGCCGCCTGCCGCACCGGCCGCGCCAACGGTATCCGACAGCCCCGTGCCCAGCACCCGGGCCACCACCCTGCCGATGCCCATCGCGGGCCAGACGCCGGCGCCGCGCTACCCCCGCCGAGCGCTGCGGCGCGGTGAGGCCGGCACCGTGCGCGTGCGCGTGGAAGTCGGGGCTGACGGCCGCCCGGCACAGGTCACGGTGGCGCAAGCCAGCGGTTCCCGCGACCTGGACCGCGCCGCGGTGGAGGCGGTGCGACGTTGGCGCTTCCACCCGGCGCGTCGTGACGGCCAACCGGTATCGGGCACGGTGATCGTGCCGATCAGCTTCTCGCCGGAGTGACCGTAGCCCTCCTCTGACCGCGGCTAGCCCTCGTCCAGCGCGAAGCCCGCGCCGTTGGCCAGCGCGACGAACCCCGGGAACGAGGTCGCCACGTTCTCGGTGTCTTCGATCCGGACAGGCGCCTGCGCCAGCTGTGCGGCAATCGCGAAGCTCATCGCGATGCGGTGATCGCCGTGGCTGTCGATCTGGCCGCCACTGATCGCCCCGCCCTCGATGCCTGCACCGTCCGGGGTTTCGCTGACGGCCACGCCCAGCGCCCGCAGGCCGGCGGCCATCGTGGCAATGCGGTCGGATTCCTTGACCCGCAGTTCCGCCGCACCGGTGACCGTGGTGCGCCCGTGCGCGCACGCGGCCGCGATGAACAGTGCGGGGAACTCGTCGATCATGTCCGGCACCAGCGTCTCCGGCACGGCAATGCCGTGCAGGGGCGCATGCGTGACCACCAGGTCGGCCACCGGTTCGCCGCCCTGCTCGCCTGCATGTTCTTCGCTGATGTCCGCACCCATCAGCCGCAGCGCCGCCAACAGGCCGGTGCGGCGCGGGTTCATGCCCACGCGTTCCAGTCGCAGCGTCGACCCGGGAATCACGCTGGCCGCCACCAGGAAGAACGCCGCCGACGAGAAATCGGCGGGCACGGCCACGTCGGTGGCCTTGAGCACGTGCCCGCCTTCCAGTTCGGCTTCGCCTGGCGCGAAGCGGATCGGCCAGCCGAAGGCCTGCAGCATGCGCTCGGTGTAGTCCCGCGTGGGATGCGGTTCGCGGATGCAGGTGGTGCCACGCGCATACAGGCCCGCGAGCAGCAGCGCGGACTTCACCTGCGCGCTGGCCACCGGCAGCGTGTAATCGATGCCCTGCAGCGCCTGGCCGCCGTGCACGTGCAATGGCGGCAGGCCATCGCCGGTAGCGTCGATGCGGGCGCCCATGCGCGAGAGTGGCTCGATCACCCGACGCATCGGCCGCTTGGACAAGGAAGCATCGCCCACCAGCGTGCTGTCGAACGCCTGGCCCGCGAGCACGCCAGCCAGCAGGCGCATGCCGGTGCCGGCATTGCCGCAATCCAGCGGTGCGGCGGCGGCATGCAGGCCACGCAGGCCGACGCCATGCACGATCCGTTCGCTGGCACTGGGCGTTTCGATGCGCACGCCCAGTTGCTGGAACACGCGTGCCGTCGCCCGGGTGTCCTCGCCTTCGAGGAACCCGGTGATGCGCGTGGTGCCTTCGGCCAAGGCGCCAAGCATGATGGCCCGGTGCGACACCGACTTGTCGCCCGGCACGCGCAACGTGCCCCGCAGTGGCTGCCCACGGCGGGCGATCCAGTGCGCGGTACTGCCGCTCACGCCAGCACCTCGTCGAGGGCGGCGAGCAGGCGACGGTTCTCGTCGCGGGTGCCCACGGTGATGCGCAGGCAGTCCGCCAGGCCGTAGCCGCCCATGGGCCGCAGGATCACGCCGCGCTCCACCAGTGCGCGTTCCACCGCGGCGGTGCGGTCACCGAATTCCACCAGCACGAAGTTGGTCTGTGACGGGAACACGCGCAGGCCACGCGCCTGCAAGGCCCCGACCAGGGCGGTGCGCTCCTCGCGGTTGCGCGTGCGGACCCAGGCCAGGTGCCCGGCATCGCCAAGCGCGGCTTCGCAGGCCGCCAGTGCCAGCAGGTTGACGTTGAAGCTCTCGCGGATGCGCTCCATCACCGCTACCAGGCCCGCGGGTGCGACGAAATAGCCCACGCGCATCCCCGCCAGACCGTAGGCCTTGCTGAAGGTGCGACTGACCACGAGGTTGGGATGGACGTCGCGCAAGGCCAGGGCGCTGCGGTAGTCGGGCGCATCGGCCAGTTCGGCGTAGGCCTCGTCGATGACCACGATCACGTGCTCGGGCACGCGCGCGAGGAACGCGCGCAACGCGTCGGCACCCAGCCAGGTGCCGGTGGGGTTGTTGGGGTTGGCCAGGAAGAGCAGCGTCGTGGCCGGGGTGATGGCGCCCAGCAGCGCCTGCAGGTCATGGCCGGCCGGCATGGCATCGGTGCGTGGTTGCGCCTCGGCCACGCGGGCAGTGGCACCGGCCGCCTGCGCGGCGAGGCCGAAGACCGCAAAACCATAACGCGGATAGACGACCTCGGCGCCCGGGCCGGCAAACACCTGCGCGACCATCATCAACAGCTCGTGCGAACCGTTGCCCAGCAACAACTCGTCCTCGCCCACGCCGTGCACGCGGGCGAGCGCGCGCTTGAGGTCGGCGCCCAGCGGGTCCGGGTAGCGGTGCAGTTCGTGCAGCCGGTCCAGCACCGCGGCCCGCGCCGCGGGCGACGGCCCGTAGGGATTCTCGTTGGAGCCCAGTTCCACCAGCTGCGCGGCGCCAGACTGCCGGCGCAGGGCGACCAGGTCGTGGCCGGGGTCGTAGGCCTTCAGGCCCTGCACGCCACGGCTGGCGCGGGCGGCGTACCAGGCTTCGTCGTGGGGCCCCGAACGCAACGATGGCGCTTGCTCCATCGCCGCACTCATACGATTGCCACCGGATAGGAGCCCAGCACCTTCACCTGGGTGGCATAGGCGCTGAGGTCCTGCAGGGCCTGGCGCATGGCCGGCTCGTCGGAGTGGCCACTGACATCGATGAAGAACGCGTACTGCCACAAGCCGGTGTTGCCCGGGCGCGACTCGATGCGGTTCATGCTCAGCCCGTGGCGCGCGAACGGCTCCAGCACATGGTGCAGCGCACCAGGCTGGTCGTTGATGAACACCAGTAGCGAGGTGCGGTCGTTGCCTGACGGCGGGAACAGTTCGCGGCCCAGCACCAGGAAGCGCGTGGTGTTGTCCGGGCGGTCCTCGATGGGGCCGGCCACGCGTTGCAGGCCATATACCGGCCCGGCGCTGGCACCGGCGATCGCCGCCGCATCATCCGCGCTGCGTGCCCGCTTGCAGCCCTCCGCATTGCTGCCCACGGCAATCTTCTCGGCCTTGGGCAGGTACTGGCGCAGCCATGCCTTGCACTGGGCAAACGATTGCGGATGCGCGTACACGCGCTCGATGTCTTCGATCCGGCCCGAGCGCGACAGCAGGTGCTGGTGGATGCGCAATTCCACCTCGCCGCAGATCTTCGCCTTCGAGGTCAGGAACATGTCCAGCGTGGACTGGATCGTGCCCTGGGTGGAGTTCTCCACCGGCACCACGCCAAAGTCGGCGTTGCCCGCTTCCACCTCCTGGAACACCTCCTCGATGCTGCCCAGCGGCATGGCATGGATGGAGTGCCCGAAGTGCTTGTACACCGCTTGCTGGGTGTGCGTGCCCTCCGGGCCGAGGAAGCCGATCTTGAGCGGTTCCTGCTGGGCCAGGCAGGCGGACATGATCTCGCGGAACAGCCGCACCAGCACTTCGTCCTGCAGCGGGCCTTCGTTGCGGTCCACCACCCGGCGCAGCACCTGCGCCTCGCGCTCGGGACGGTAGTAGTCCACGGCTGCGGCGAGCTTGCCCTTGGCCTTGCCCACCTGGCCGGCGTAGCGTGCGCGTTCGGCGATCAGGTCCTGGATCGCCCGGTCCACGCTGTCGATGCGGTCACGCAGCACAGCCAGGTCGAGCGGTGGCCCCTTGGCAGGGGCGACAGGCCTGGCCCGCTCCGGCGGTTGGGTTGGCGCCTTGCCGGCCTTGCCGCCTTTGGCCAATCGCGGCAACTTGGCCATCAGCCATGCCTCCGCTGGAAGTCCTGCATGAAGGTCGCCAGCGTCTTCACGCCGTCTTCCGGCATGGCGTTATAGAGGGACGCTCGCATGCCACCGAGGACGCGATGGCCCTTCAACGAAATCAACCCGGCGTCACGGGCTTCGGACAGGAACGGCGCGTCCAGCGAGGCGTCGTGCAGGAAGAACGGCACGTTCATGCGCGAACGGGCGGCGATCGCCACCTCGTTGCGGTAGAAGCCCCCGGACTGGTCGATGGTGGCATACAGCAGTTCGGCCTTGCGCGCGTTGCGCCGGGCGAACTCCTCAACGCCGCCCTCGGCCAGCATCCACTTCACGGTGAGGCCCAGCAGGTACCAGTTCCAGCTGGGCGGGGTGTTGAGCATGGAGTCGGCCGCCAGGTTGGAGGCGTAATTGAAGATGTCCGCACGCGGCTGGCCGGTGCGGGCCAGCAGGTCGCGGCGCACGATCACCACGCTGATGCCCACCGGCCCGAGGTTCTTCTGCGCGCCGGCGTAGATCACGCCGAACCTCGACACGTCCAACGGCTCGGAGGCGATGGAGGAGCTGAAGTCCGCGACCAGCGGCACGTCGCCCACATCCGGCACGTCGCGGTACTCCACGCCGTGGATGGTCTCGTTGGCGGTGTAGTGCACGAAAGCGGCGTCCTGGGACAGCGACCAGGTGGCCGGCGCAGGCGCGTCACGGAATCCGTCGGCCTCGGTGTTGGCGGCCAGGTGGATGGTCACGTACGGCGCGGCCTGCTTGAGCGCGGTCTTGCCCCAGTGCCCGGTGACCACGTAGTCGGCCACCTGCCCCGGCGCGGCGAAGTTGAGCGGGATCAGCGCCTGCGCAGTGGTGGCGCCACCGGCGGTGAACAGCACCGCATAGTCGTCCGGAATGCCGATCAGACGGCGCAGATCGGCTTCGGCCTCGGCCGCGACCCGGATGAATTCGGGTCCGCGATGGCTCAGCTCCACGATCGAGGCGCCCGCGCCACGGAAGTCCAGCATCTCCTCCTGTGCCTGGCGAAGCACCGCCTCCGGCAGGGTGGCGGGACCGGCACTGAAGTTGTAGGCGCGGGACATGGCGGACTCCAAACGGCGGGGTCGTTGAGTATGCCGCAGCGCATCAATGCCCGCGGGTTCGGTTTCCAATGCAACAACTGACCACAACATTGGCTGAACCTGAACGCTTTGACAAAAAGAGAATGATCGTTCATCCTTCGATGTCTTTTCCGCCCGCCTCCCCCCCTTTCCCCATTCATAAGCCGACGCCCATGTCCCGACCTGCCCTCCGCCTGGTGCCGCTGGCACTCTCGCTCTCCCTCGCCCTGGCCGCATGCGGCGGCGCCCCCGAACAGCCGCCGGCCTCGCAAGCCGTCCCCGTGACCGTGGTGACGCTGCAGCCGCAGGACGCCACCCTCACCCGCGAGCTGCCCGGCCGCACCACGCCCTTCCTTGTCGCCGAAGTCCGGCCGCAGGTTTCGGGCATCGTCCGCCGCCGCCTGTTCACCGAAGGCGGTGACGTCAAGGCCGGCCAGCCGCTGTACCAGATCGACGACGCGGCCTACCGCGCGGACAACAACAACGCCCGCGCCACCCTGGCGCGCGCCCAGGCAGCGCTGGTCACCACCCGCCTGAACGCCCAACGCAGCGCCGAGCTGGTCAAGGTCGACGCCGTCAGCCGGCAGGACGATGACAACGCACAGGCCGCCCTGCGCCAGGCCGAGGCCGATGTGAAGGCCGCCCAGGCCATGGTCGACGGCACCGGCGTGACCCTGGGCTATGCCCGCATCACATCGCCCATCAGTGGTCGTATCGGCAAGTCCTCGGTCACCCAGGGCGCGCTGGTCAACGCCGGGCAGCCCACGCCGCTGGCCACCGTGCAGCAGCTGGACCCGATCTACGTCGACCTCACCCAGTCCAGCACCGAGCTGCTGGCCCTGCGCAAGGCCGTGGCCGCCGGCTCGCTGGCCAGCACCGCATCCCTGCCGGTGACCGTACTGCTCGAGGACGGCACCCCGCACACCCACGAGGGCAAGCTGGCCTTCTCCGAAGTCACGGTCGACCCCAGCACCGGCAGCTTCGCGCTGCGCGTGGTGGTTCCCAACCCCGACGGCGTGCTGCTCCCGGGCATGTACGTGCGTGCGGTGGTCGGCAATGGCGAGCGCAAGGGCGCCATCCTGGTGCCGCAACAGGGCATCGCCCGCGATCCCAAGGGCCACACCTCGGCGATGGTGGTCGGCAAGGACGGCAAGGCCGAGGCCCGCCCGGTCAAGGTCAGCCAGGCCATTGGCGACAAGTGGCTGGTCGAGGACGGGCTGAAGGCAGGTGACAAGGTCATCGTCGAAGGCCTGCAGAAGATCCGGCCCGGTGCTCCCGTTACTCCCAGCGAAGCCGGCGCGCCCGCGCAGGCCCCCGGCGCCAACGCCGCTCCCAAGCCCGCCACTGGCGCGGGCAGCAAGTAAGGGGCGCCGCGCATGGCACGCTTTTTCATTGATCGACCCATCTTCGCGTGGGTCATCGCAATCATCATCATGCTCGGCGGCGGCCTGGCCATCTTCACGCTGCCGGTGTCCATGTACCCGACCATCGCCCCGCCGGCGGTGGAGATCGGCGCCACCTACCCGGGCGCCTCGGCCAAGGTGGTCGAGGACTCGGTGACGCAGATCATCGAGCAGAACATGAAGGGCCTGGACGGGCTGATCTACTTCTCGTCCAACAGCTCGTCCAACGGCATGGCGACGATCAAGCTGACCTTCAGCAACGAGACCAACCCCGACACCGCGCAGGTGCAGGTGCAGAACAAGCTGCAGCTGGCCATGCCGTTGTTGCCGCAGGAAGTGCAGCGCCAGGGCATCAACGTGTCCAAGTCGCTCACCGGCTTCCTGCAGGTGCTGGCGTTCGTGTCCGAAGACGGCAGCATGGACAAGAACGACATCGCCGACTTCGTGGGCAGCGCCCTGGTCGACCCGCTCAGCCGCGTGCCGGGCGTGGGCAACATCCAGGTGTTCGGCGGCAAGTACGCCATGCGCATCTGGCTGGACCCGAACAAGCTGGACACCTACAAGCTGTCCACCACCGAGGTCACCGCCGCCATCCGCGCGCAGAACGCGCAGGTCGCGCTGGGCCAGCTCGGCGGGACGCCGGCCATCGACGGCCAGCAGCTCAACGCCACCATCTCCGCACAGGACCGCCTGCAGACCCCGGAGCAGTTCCGCAAGATCATCGTGCGCGCCAACCCCGACGGCTCGGCGCTGAGGCTGGGCGACATCGCGCGGGTGGACATGGGCGTGGAAACCTACGACTTCATCACCCGGTTCAACGGCAAGCCGTCCACGGGCATCGCGATCACGCTGGCCACCGGCGCCAACGCGCTGGAAACCGCCGCCAACGTCGAAGAGGCGGTGAACCAGCTGCGTCCTTCGTTCCCGGCGGGCCTGAAGGTGGTCTCCGCCTACGACACCACCCCGTTCGTGCAGGTGTCGATCAAGAACGTCGTCAAGACCCTGCTCGAGGCGATCGTGCTGGTGTTCCTGGTGATGTACCTGTTCCTGCAGAACTTCCGCGCCACGCTGATCCCCACCATCGCGGTGCCGGTGGTGCTGCTGGGCACGTTCGGCGCGCTCGCCTTGATGGGCTTCTCCATCAACATGCTCACCATGTTCGCCATGGTGCTCGCGATCGGCCTGCTGGTGGACGACGCCATCGTGGTGGTGGAGAACGTCGAGCGCATCATGACCGAGGAAGGCCTCTCGCCGCTGGAAGCCACGCGCAAATCGATGGACCAGATCACCGGTGCGCTGGTCGGCATCGGCCTGGTGCTGTCGGCGGTGTTCGTGCCGATGGCGTTCATGTCCGGCTCCACCGGCATCATCTACAGGCAGTTCTCCGCCACGATTGTCTCGGCGATGACATTGTCGGTGGTGGTGGCGATCGTGCTGACCCCGGCGCTGTGCGCGACCATGCTCAAGCCGCTGAAGAAGGGCGAGCACCACGACAGTGGCAAGGGCCTGTTCGCCCGGTTCTTCCGCGGCTTCAACAAGGGCTTTGACTCCACCAGCGCCCGCTACCAGCGCGGCGTGCGCGGCATCATCGGCCGTCCGGGCCGCTTCATGGCCATCTTCGCGGCCATGGTGGTGGTGATGGGCGTCCTGTTCGCGCGCCTGCCCACCGGCTTCCTCCCCGACGAGGACCAGGGCGTGCTGTTCTCGCTGATCCAGACGCCGGTCGGCGCTACGCAAGAGCGCACGATGCAGACCATCGAGACCATCGAGAACCACTTCCTCACCAACGAGAAGGAAGCGGTGGACTCGGTGCTTTCGGTGCAGGGCTTCAGCTTCGCGGGCATGGGCCAGAACTCGGGCTTGGCCTTCATCAAGCTCAAGGACTGGAGCGAGCGCACTTCGCCCGAACTCAGCGCGGAAGCGGTCGCGGGCCGTGGCATGGGCGCCCTGATGCAGATCAAGGATGCGATGGCGTTCGTGTTCCCGCCGCCGGCCATGCCGGAGCTGGGTACCGCGACCGGCTTCAACTTCTTCCTCAAGGACAACACCGGACAGGGCCACGAAGCGCTGGTGAATGCGCGCAACCAGCTGCTGGGTGCGGCCGCACAGAGCAAGCTGCTGGTGGCCGTGCGTCCCAACGGCCAGGACGACACCCCGCAGTTCCGCGTGGACGTGGACGAAGGCAAGGCCACCGCGCTGGGCCTGTCGATGGACCAGATCAACTCCACCCTGGCCACGGCGTGGGGCAGCAGCTACATCGATGATTTCGTCGATCGTGGCAGGGTGAAGCGCGTGTTCGTGCAGGCCGAGGCTAAGTTCCGCATGACCCCGGAGGACTTCAACCTCTGGTCGGTCAAGAACAACCAGGGCGAAATGGTGCCGTTCTCGGCGTTCGCCACAACACGCTGGGAGTACGGTTCCCCACGCCTGGAGCGCTACAACGGCGTGTCCGCGGTGGAGATCCAGGGCCAGGGCGCACCGGGCGTGTCCTCGGGCGATGCGATGGCGGAAATCGAGCGGCTGGTCTCCGAGTTGCCGCCGGGCTATGGCATCGAGTGGACCGCGCTGTCCTACCAGGAACAGCAGGCGGGCAACCAGACCACCCTGCTCTACGTGCTGTCGCTGATGATCGTGTTCCTGTGCCTGGCGGCATTGTATGAAAGCTGGACCGTGCCGACCGCCGTGCTGCTGGTGGCTCCGCTGGGCATCCTCGGCGCGGTGCTTGCCAACACCATGGCGGGCATGGGTCGTGACGTGTACTTCCAGGTGGCCATGCTCACCACGGTGGGCCTGACCAGCAAGAACGCGATCCTGATCGTGGAGTTCGCCAAGGAGAACCTGGAGCGCGGGATGGGTCTGTTCGCCGCGACCATGCAGGCCGTGAAGGACCGCCTGCGTCCGATCATCATGACCTCGCTGGCGTTCGGCCTGGGCGTGCTCCCGCTGGCCATCGCCACCGGTGCCGGCTCTGGCGCGCAACGCGCCATCGGCACCGGCGTGGTCGGCGGCATGCTCGTCGGCACCGTGCTGGGCGTGTTCTTCATTCCCCTGTTCTTCGTGGTGGTGCAACGCATGTTTGGTGGCCGCAAGGCCGACCCGGCAGCGACCACTGGAGGTGATACCCATGACTAAGCCGTTGATGGCGCCGCTGGCCTTGGCCGTAGCCCTGTTCACCGCCGGCTGCGCCACGCTGGTGCCGCCGACCCCCACCGCCGAGATGGGCATCGCCGAACGGTGGCCGTTGCCGGCCACCACGCAGACGCCTGCCACGACGGACACGGCCACCGCCGAGGTGCCGGCCCTGCCGGTGGCCGACATCGGCTGGCGCGACTTCTTCGCCGATCCCAAGCTCGATGCGCTGGTGGAAACCGCGCTGGCCAACAACCGCGACCTGCGGGTGGCGGCGCTCAACGTGGAGCGCGCGCGTGGCCTGTACCGCATCCAGCGTGCCGACCGCCTGCCCTCGTTGGGCGCGAGCGTGCAGATGGAGCGCACCGGCGGTGACATCCCCATCACCGAGCTGTACACCGCCGGCGTGGGCCTGTCCGCGTTCGAACTGGACCTGTTCGGCCGCGTGCGCAACCTCAGTGAAGCGGCGCTGCAGAACTTCTTCGCCACCGAGGAAGCCCGCATCGGCGTGCAACTGAGCCTGATCGCCGAAGTCGCCAATGCGTACCTGACGCTGGCCGCCGACCAGGACCTGCTGCGCGTCTCGCAGGCGATGATGACCACCTTCGAAGACAGCCACCGGCTGGCGGAGAAGCGTCATGCGATCGGCGCGGCCTCCGGGCTGGAGTTGGCGCAGGCCAAGGCCGAACTGGAAGGCGCACGCGGCGACGTGGCGCGCCTCGAAGGCGACGTGGCACGCGACACCCACGCCTTGCAGTTGCTGGCCGGTACGACCCTGGCACCGGAGCAATTGCCCGATGGCATGCAGGACGGCGCGATCGGTCTGCTGCCGGTGCCGGCGGGGATGCCGTCGGAGGCACTGCTGCGCCGGCCGGACGTGCGTGCCGCCGAGCACCGCCTGCTGGGGGCGAGCGCCAACATCGGAGCCGCCCGCGCGGCGTTCTTCCCGTCGATCTCGCTGACCGGCTCGGTGGGTTCGGCCAGCGGCGAGCTGTCGGACCTGTTCTCCTCGGGCACCTCGGTGTGGAGCTTCATCCCGCGCATCACCCTGCCGATCTTCCAGGGCGGCCGCCTGCGCGCCAACCTCGCCGTGGCCAAGGTCGACCGCGACATCGCGCTGGCCGAGTACGAGAAAGCCATCCAGGCCGGGTTCCGCGATGCCGCCGATGCCCTGGCGCTGTCGCAGACGCTGGCGCGGCAGCGCGAGGCGGTCAAGGCGCAGGTCGAGGCCGCGGCGCAGGCCGACACCCTCGCCAAGGCCCGCTACGAGGCCGGACGTGACAGCTACCTGACGCGCCTGGTCGCACAGCGCACGCTGTACGGCGCCCAGCAGGGGCTGGTGGCCATCCGCCAGGCCGAGCAGGCCAACCGCGTCGCCCTGTACCGGGCGCTCGGTGGCGGCTGGAGCGAGTCCTCGCAGTGAACGCGCAAGCCCGCAGCAGCAAGGCCGAAGCACGGACGCAGGCACAACGCGAACGCATCCTGTGCGCCGCGCAGCAATGCTTCATCGAGCACGGCATCCATGCGGCGGGCATGGCCAGGATCGCGGAGACGGCCGGGATGAGTCCCGGCCTGATCTACCGCTATTTCGAGAGCAAGAGCGCCATCATCCAGGCCATCGTGGAGCGGCAACTGGAGTTGCTGCGCGAGGACATCCGCCTGAACCGCAGGGTCGACCTCGTCCAGGAAATGACAGAGGGCTATGGCCGCACGTGCAACGCCGATGGCCGACGGCTGAGCGGCGCGTTGCTGCTTGAACTGTCGGCCGAAGCCACCCGTGATCCGCAGATTGCGGACGCGGTGAGCCATTTCGACGTGAACCTGCGGCAGGCCCTCGAACTATGGTTGTCCCGCAGCGCCAGCGAGGGCGGGAAAGGCCTGCCCGCCTCGATCACGCCGGCGCGCGCCTTGATCATCCAATTGCTGTTCGAAGGCCTCCGCGTTCGCGAAACGCGCGAACCCGGGCTGGACCGCGAACTGCTCATGACAGCCCTGGACCAGGCCCTCTCACCCTTGTTTCGCCATGATGATCGCACCTGACCCGCACGACCGCCCCACCCCATCGCCCGCCTCGGGCCGTGGTCGACGCATGGACGTGACCAAGCGGCTCGCCATCCTCGCCGCCGCACGCAGGCTGTTCACCCGCCATGGCCTGGAGGCCACCAACATGGACCGACTGGCCGATGTGGCCGGCGTGTCCAAGGCTACCGTCTACAAGCATTTCCAGAGCAAGGAGCACCTGTTCCAGGCAGTGCTGGACGACCTGCTGGCCCAACTGCCGGAACCGGGCACACTGGTCGCGCACGGCCACCAGCAACTGCGCCCGCGCCTGCTGGCCATCGGTCGCGACTTCTGCGGGCTGGCCACCAGCCCCCTCGTCCAGGACATCCGCGAGATGATGGCCGATGCCGGCGTGGCCGGCGGCATCACGCCCGGGGCGTTCTGGACCAGTTGCGCCGCGCCCTACCAGGCGGCGTTCGCCGAGATGCTGCGCGCAACCGCCGCCGTGGACGATCTGGAGATCGTCGATCCCCAGCTGGCCACGTCGCAGTTCTTCGCGCTGGTCGCGTCCGAACCCTTCCTGCGCCAAGCCACCGGCGCGCGACCATTGACCGGCACCGTCCTGACCCAGCACCTGGGAGCGGCGGTGGACACCTTCCTGCGCGCCTTCCATCGGCCGGGCAAGGCCACGCCAAGCGCGTAGCCGCATGCGTGCGCGGGCGATGCCGCGCGCATGCAACTTGTTGACCGGACCCGTGGTCCAATGCAACAGCCCCCCCTGCGAGGTTGCCGCATGTCCCTGCGTGACGCCCTGCGACTCCCGGCCACGGAGATCACCGACGAGGCCGTGTACCGCGACCGCCGGCGCCTGCTCGCGGCATTGGCCGCCAGCCCAGCGCTGGCGCTGTCGGGCTGTGCCGAGGCTGACCCGCCCGCGCCCAAGCTGACGATCACGCCGCAACAGGTGCGCTCGGGCTTCCGCACCGACGAGACGCTGACGCGGGTCGAGGACGTCACCAGCTACAACAACTTCTACGAGTTCGGCAGCGGCAAGACCGATCCGTCCAAGGCGCGCAAGACCCTGCGCACCTCGCCGTGGACGATCACTGTCAGCGGCGAATGCGCCAAGCCGGGCGTGCTGGACATGGCCGACCTGCTCAAGGGCCTCACGCCCGAGGAGCGCGTCTACCGTCTGCGCTGCGTGGAGGGCTGGTCGATGGTGATCCCGTGGCTGGGCGTGCCGCTGGCCGACGTGCTCAAGCGCTTCCAGCCCACGTCGAAAGCCAGGTACGTGGCCTTCACCACCCTGGCCGACCCGCGGCAGATGCCGGGGCTGGTGTATCGCAGCATCAACTGGCCCTACCGCGAGGGCCTGCGCATCGACGAGGCCATGCACCCGCTGACCCTGCTGGCCACCGGCCTGTACGGCAAGCCGTTGCCGCAGCAGAACGGCGCGCCGCTGCGGCTGGTGGTGCCGTGGAAGTACGGTTTCAAGAGCATCAAGTCCATCGTCGAAATTCGTTTTGTCGAGAAGATGCCGCCCACCGCCTGGAATGACCTGCAGCCGGACGAGTACGGCTTCTTCTCCAACGTGAACCCCAACGTGGACCACCCGCGCTGGAGCCAGAAGACCGAGCGGCGCATCGCCGGCACCGCCAGCAAGCTGTTCGCCGAGCGCATCCCCACCCGCCTGTTCAACGGCTACGGCGAACAGGTGGCCGGCATGTACAGAGGCATGGACCTGGGGAAGTGGTTCTGATGGCGTCGTGGCGCCCCTCGCCCAGGGCCAACGTGGCCCTGAAGACCGTCGTGCACGCCCTTGCGCTGACGCCCATGGCGATCCTGGCCCTGCAGGTCCGCGAGGAATTCCTCACCGGCAGCGGCGCACTGGGCGCCGACCCGGTGGCCGAAGTCGAACACCGCCTCGGCCTGTGGGCGCTGCGCGTGCTGATGCTGACCCTGGCCATGACCCCGTTGCGCCAGGTCACCGGACAGACGGTGTTCCTGCGCTTCCGGCGCATGCTCGGCCTCTACACCTTCGCCTATGCCACCCTGCACCTGACGGCGTACCTGGTGCTGGACCTGCGCGGCTACTGGACGCAGATCTTCGAGGACATCGCCAAGCGGCCGTACATCACCGTCGGCTTCCTGGCCTGGCTGCTCCTGGTGCCACTGGCGGCCACCTCCACCCAGGCGGCGATACGCCGGCTGGGTCGGCGTTGGGTGCAACTGCACAAAGCCGTCTATGCCATCGGCGTGTTGGCGGTGCTGCATTTCTGGTGGCTGGTGAAATCCGACATCCGCGAACCGTTGCTATACGCGACGATCCTCGCGGTACTGCTGGGCTGGCGCGTGGCGCAGCGCTGGCGTGGGGTCAGCGCGCGCCGAAGAGCAGCAGCAGGCTGAGCAGCGCCGCCAGGCCCAACGCGGCCAGCAACAACCAGGAACTGCCCCGCGCCGAAGTCGACAACGCGGCGCGGCGGCCGGTGTTGACCAGCACCGGCGCCAGGCCCTCCTGGTCCAACAGCGCCGAGTCCGGCAGGGTCTCGGCCAACGCCCGCATCGGGGCTTCGACCACGAAGCGGTGGGCCGTGTCGAACACGACCTGGTCGCCCACTTGCAGCAACGCATGGCGCACGGGATGGCCGTTCACCGTACTTCCGGTCTCCGATCCCATGTCGCGCAGCACGATACCCTTGGGATGCGGTTCCAGGCGCGCATGCCGCTCGGCGAAGTCGTGGTCGGCGATGAGGATGTCCGACTCCTGGCTCCGGCCCACCACGCGCGACCGGTCCATCGCGAACGCGCGACCGTGATGGGTCCCGCCCACGCCACGCAACAGCGCATGCCCGTTGCCCTCGCTGCCCACGGTCTCCGGCGGTGCCGGCAGCGGCTCGTCACCCAGCAACTGCAGCAACTGGCCCTCGAAGAAGATGGCATCGCCGGGTCGCAGCATGGCCATGCGCCGCACCGGGCGGCCATTGACGTGCACCCCGCGCAACCCCTCGCGCAACTGCAGCCAGATGCCACGCCGGTCCACGCAGAACTGCACGCGCACATCGCCGGCCGCTTCGACCGGACGCGGCCGGCCGTTGGCATCAAGACCCACGGCATGCACGCCCGGCGTAAGAACCAGGTCCCGGTGGTCGCGGTGCGGGAAGCGAAGTCTTGGGTCAGTCACGTGCGGGGAATCTAGCACGGCCAGCCCCCTTGGAAGCACGCGCGGCGACGGCCACAATACCCGCGCACCCTCCGGAGCCACCGCATGTCGCACATCGCCATCGATCACGCCCACAAGCTGTCGCCGGCCAAGGCCCGCGAAGTCGTCGAGGAAGTGGCCAGCAAACTGCACGAGCGCTTCGGCGTCGACCACCACTGGGACGGCGACCTGCTGCACTTCACCCGCAGCGGCGTGGATGGCCACATCGCGCTGCAGCCGGGCAACGTACACGTCACCGCCAAGCTCGGATTCCTGCTGGGCGCGCTGAAGGGACCAATCGAGAGCGAGATCCGCCGCGTGCTGGACGAACGCTTCGCCTGAGCGCAGGTGGCGGCCCGGCCGCAGGCGGGGTCAGTCCCTGCGAGCCAGCGCCAACGTGACCCGCGAGTCGTGCAGCCACTCGGGGTGGGTGTCATACATCTCGCGGATGTAGCCCTTGATGGCCTCGATGTACGCGGACCCATCGTTGGTCCGGTACACCATGATCAGTGGCGAGGTCGCCGCTTCCTCCGCGATGGGCCGGTAATGGATGTCATCGCGCAGCGCCTGCGCCGATGCCGGCACCACGCACACCCCCATCTCCGCCGCCACCAGGCCCAGCGCGGCCTGCAGCTCACGCACCTCCAGCACCTCGCCGCTGCGCACGCCATGGTCGGCCAGCAGCGACAGCACCGCATCGGCGAAGCTCGGCCGCGGCTCCTTGGGGTAGACGATCAGGTTCTGCCCCGCCAACGCGGTGATCGACAGCGGCTCCACGGACGTGGCCAGCGGATGGCCGTCGGGCAGCGCCATCACCAGCCGCTCCTCGCGCATGATCAGCCGTTCCACCGCCGGGTCGGCCACGCGGATGCGGCCAAAGCCCACGTCGATGCGCCCGGACTTGAGCGCCTCCACCTGCTGGGAGGACATCAACTCGACCAGTTGCACGTCCAGGTCGGGAAAATCCTTGCGCAGGTTGCGCACCACCTGCGGCAGGCCGCCGTACAGCGTCGAGGACACGAACCCCACCGACAGCACGCTGCGCTCGGCCTGGCCGAGTCGGCGGGTGGCCGTCTTGGCCTGCTCGATGCGCCCCAGGATCTGCAGCGCCTGCTCGTAGAAGAACCGGCCCGCGTCGGTGAGCCGCACCGGCCGGCTGTTGCGCACCAGCAGGCGCACGCCCAGCTCGTCCTCAAGCTGCTGGATCTGCCGGCTCAACGGCGGCTGGGCGATGTGCAACTGCTCGGCGGCGCGGGTGAAGTTGCGCTCGCGGGCCACGGTGACGAAATAGCGCAACTGGCGTAGTTCCACCGGTCCTCCCCGCCCGCTTCAAGGCGTCTGGAACATACTGTTAGCGCAGGTATGCTGCGGTGCAATAAAGCGCCATGTACAGGCCCTGCAGCCCCAATGATACCCAAAAGGTATCGAGCAAGATCAAAACGGTCTTGGACCTGCGGTGACGATCGTAAAAAGATCGGGGGCATGGACAGTGTTTCCGCCTCCCCCCGCATCGAACGCGTCGAGACCCTGGTCCTCGACATCCCGACCATCCGCCCGCACCGCCTGTCGGTCGCCACCATGCACGCGCAGACGCTGGTGCTGGTGCGCATCCATTCTAGCGACGGCGTGGTCGGTACCGGCGAGGGCACCACCATCGGCGGCATGTCCTACGGCCCCGAGAGCCCGGAAGGCATCAAGCTCACCATCGATACCTACATCGCGCCGCAGCTGGTCGGCGCCGACCCGCGCGCGGTACGCCCGCTGATGGCCAAGCTGGCCAAGACGGTCAAAGGCAACCACTTCGCCAAGTGCGCGGTGGAAACCGCCCTGCTCGATGCCCACGCCCGCCGCCTGGACGTGCCGATGTCGGAACTGTTCGGCGGCCGCATGCATGACCGTCTGCCAGTGGCGTGGACGCTGGCCTCCGGCGATACCGCCAAGGACATCGCCGAAGCCGAGGCAATGCTCGACGCGCGCCGCCACAACGTCTTCAAGCTCAAGATCGGCCTGCGCTCCGTGGCCGAGGACGTGGCCCACGTCGCCGCGATCAAGCGCGCCGTCGGCGACCGCGCCAGCGTGCGCGTGGACGTGAACATGGCCTGGAGCGAACGTGATGCGCACCACGGCCTGCCGGCACTGGCCGACGCGGGCTGCGACCTGGTCGAGCAGCCCACCCGCACGATGGCCTCGCTGGCCCGCCTCACCGGCCGCTACCCGATCGCGGTCATGGCCGACGAATCCGTGCAGGACCCCGATACCGCGTTCCTGCTGGCGCAGGCCCGTGCCGCGGACGTGTTCGCGGTCAAGACCGAACAGGCCGGCGGGCTGTTTGCCGCCCAGCGCGTGGGCGCCATTGCGGATGCGGCCGGCATCGAACTCTACGGCGGCACCATGCTCGAGGGCGGCATCGGCACGGCATCGGCGGTGCAGGTGTTCAGCACCTTCGCGCGCCTGCAGTGGGGCACCGAGTTCTTCGGGCCGCTGCTGCTGACCGAGGAAATACTGGCCACGCCGCTGCAGTACCGCGACTTCCACGTCAGCGTTCCCACCGGGCCAGGCCTGGGCGTGGAACTGGACGAGGAGCGCGTGCAGTTCTTCCGCCGCGACGTTCAGCGCAATGCCAGCGTCGCCATCACCGCCCCCACCGGAGCCTGAGCATGCTGTTCCATGTCCGCATGGACGTGCGCATCCCGCACGACGTCCCCGCCGAAACCGCCGCCCGCCTCAAGGCCGAGGAGAAGGCCCGCTTCCAGGAGCTGCAGCGCAGCGGCAAGTGGCGCCACATCTGGCGCGTGGTGGGCGAGTACGCCAACTACAGCATCTTCGACGTGGACAGCAACGCCGAGCTGCACGACCTGCTGCTGTCCCTGCCGCTGTTCCCGTACATGCAGATCCAGGTGCAGGCGCTGTGCCGCCACCCCTCCTCGCTGCACGACGACGACCGCTGAGCGCGGCACGTCCCTTCCTTTCCACCGACCGCACTCCCCGCGACACACCGAGGTAGCCATGAGCGTCAACGTTTTTGATACGGCCGAAGTCCAGGATTTCATCAAGACCGCCGCGGGCCTGACCGTGGCCGGTGGCAATCCCCGCGTCAAGCAGATCGTGCACCGGGTCATGAGTGACCTGTTCAAGACGATCGAAGAACTGGACGTGACCCCCGACGAGTTCTGGTCGGCGGTGAACTACCTCAACGTGGTCGGCCAGCGCGGTGAAGCCGGTCTGCTGGCCGCCGGCCTGGGCTTCGAGAAGTACCTGGACATCCGCATGGACGCCCAGGACGCGGCTGAAGGCATCGAAGGCGGCACCCCGCGCACCATCGAAGGCCCGCTGTACGTGGCCGGCGCCCCGCTCAGCGAAGGCAGCGCGCGCCTGGACACCGATCCTGACGAGGGCCAGGTGCTGATCATGCACGGCACCGTGCGCGGCCGCGACGGCTCGCCGCTGGCCGGCGCCATCGTGGAAGTGTGGCACGCCAACAGCAAGGGCATGTACTCCTATTTCGACAGCACGCAGAGCGCCTACAACCTGCGCCGCAGCATCCGCACCGACGCCAACGGCCGCTATGAGTTCCGCAGCCTGGTGCCCACCGGCTACGGCTGCCCGCCGGACGGTCCGACCCAGGGCCTGATGGACCTGCTCGGCCGCCATGGCCGCCGCCCGGCGCACATCCACTTCTTCGTCACCGGCGATGGCTACCGCAAGCTCACCACCCAGATCAACATCGACGGCGACGAGTACCTGCACGACGACTTCGCCTTCGCCACCCGCGATGACCTGATCCCGACCGTGGTGCAGCGCGACGACGCGGCCTCGCAGCAGGCCCGCGGCCTGGATGCGCCGTTCGCCGAAATCGCCTTCGACTTCACCCTGACCCCGCTGGCCGGCGAAGCCGATACGCAGGTGGTGGAGCGTGTGCGCGCGGCGGCCTGACCGGTCGCCACCGCCCGCCCCCACTCCGTCAGAACACGCCGAGGTCCCCCATGGCTGAGCTTTGTTCCCTGCGAGAAGCCGTTTCCCAGCTGATCCACGATGGCGACACCGTGGCGATGGAAGGCTTCACGCACCTGATCCCGCATGCGGCCGGCCACGAGGTCATCCGCCAGGGCAAGCGCGACCTGTCGCTGGTGCGCATGACCCCGGACCTGGTCTACGACCAGCTCATCGGTTCGGGTGCGGCGAAGTCGCTGCGCTTCTCGTGGGGCGGCAACCCGGGCGTGGGTTCACTGCACCGCCTGCGCGACGCGGTGGAAAAGGGCTGGCCGCACAAGCTCGACATCCGCGAGCACAGCCATGCCGACATGGCCAACGCGTACGTGGCCGGTGCGTCCGGCCTGCCGTTCGCGGTGCTGCGCGGCTACACCGGCTCGGACCTGCCCAAGCACAACGACCACATCCGCTTCATCCAGTGTCCGTACACGGGCGAAACGCTGGCGACCACGCCGGCGGTGCGCCCGGACGTGACCGTGATCCACGCGCAGCAGGCCGACCGCCAGGGCAACGTGCTGCTGTGGGGCATCCTCGGCGTGCAGAAGGAAGCCGCGCTGGCGGCCAAGCGCCTGATCGTCACCGTCGAGGAGATCGTCGACAAGCTTGAGGCCGCGCCCAATGCCTGCATCCTGCCCAAGTGGGTGATCAGCGCGGTGTGCCACGTGCCCGGCGGGGCGTTCCCGTCGTACGCGCAGGGCTACAACGAGCGCGACAACCGCTTCTACCTGGCGTGGGATGCGATCTCGCGCGACCGCGAGGCGTTCACTGCCTGGATCCAGCGCCACGTGCGCGACACGGCCGACTTCGCCGAGTTCCGCCGCGTGTACGCCGAGTCCTCGCAGCTCGCGGAGGCCGCATGAGCAGCTACACCACCAACGAGATGATGTCCGTGGCCGCCGCCCGCCGCCTGCCCGATGGCGCGGTGTGCTTCGTCGGCATCGGCCTGCCCTCCACCGCCGCCAACCTCGCCCGCCTGACGCACGCGCCCGAGGCGGTGCTGATCTACGAATCAGGCCCCATCGGCGCCAAGCCGACCGTGCTGCCGCTGTCCATCGGTGACGGCGAACTGGCCGAGACCGCCGACACGGTGGTGCCGACCTCGGAGATCTTCCGCTACTGGCTGCAGGGTGGCCGCATCGACGTGGGCTTCCTCGGCGCGGCGCAGATCGACCGCCACGCCAACCTCAACACCACCGTGATCGGCCCGTACGACGCGCCCAAGACCCGCCTGCCGGGTGCCGGCGGCGCGCCGGAGATCGCCGGCTCGGCCAAGGAAGTGCTGATCGTGATGCGCCAGGGCAAGCGCGCCTTCGTCAACCAGCTCGACTTCGTCACCTCGGTGGGCCACATGGACGGCGGCGACGCGCGCGCCCGTGCCGGCCTGCCGGGCAAGGGTCCGGTCGCGGTGATCACCGACCTGTGCATCATGGAGCCCGATCCGGTCAGCCGCGAGCTGACCGTCGTGTCAATCCACCCTGGCGTCACCCGCGAGCAGATCGTCGAGGCCACCGGCTGGCCGATCCGCTTCGCCGCGCAGGTGGGCGAGACCGTGCCGCCGACCACCACCGAACTCGATGCTCTGCGCGCCCTCGAGGAACGCACCGCCCAGGCCCACGGCAAGACCAAGGGAGGCGAATGATGGGCGACGTGCTGATCGTTGATGGCATCCGCACCCCGATCGGCCGCTACGGCGGCGCCCTCGCCGGCATCCGCGCCGACGACCTGGGCGCGGTGCCGCTGGCCGAACTGCTCAAGCGCAATCCGTCGCTGGACCCGCGCCAGATCGACGACGTGTTCATGGGCTGCGCCAACCAGGCCGGCGAGGACAACCGCAACGTCGCGCGCATGAGCCTGCTGTTGGCCGGTTACCCGGTCGAGGTGCCCGGCACCACGATCAATCGTCTGTGCGGCTCCGGCCTGGACGCGGTCGGCACCGCCGCGCGCGCCATCGCCAGCGGCGAACTTGAGGTCGCCATCGCCGGCGGCGTGGAGTCGATGTCGCGCGCCCCGTATGTCATGGGCAAGGCCGACGGCGCCTTTGCCCGCAACCAGGTCCTCGAAGACACCACGATGGGCTGGCGCTTCATCAACCCGGCGCTGCGCGCGATGCACGGCGTGGAGTTGATGGGCGAGACCGCGGAGAACGTCGCTGCGCAATACGGCATCTCGCGCGAGGACCAGGACCTGTTTGCGCTGCGCAGCCAGCAGCGCAACGCACGCGCGCAGGCCGCCGGCTTCTACGAAGGCGAGATCGTCCCGGTCGACGTTCCCGGCCGCAAGCGCGGCGAAGTCGTCACCGTCCGCGCCGATGAACACCCGCGCGCGGACACGACGCTGGAAGCGCTCGCCAAGCTCAAGCCGCTGTTCCGCACGCCGGGCACGGTCACCGCCGGCAACGCCTCGGGCATCAATGACGGCGCCGCTGCGCTGCTGCTCGCCTCCGAAGCCGCGGCCGCACGCCACGGCCTGATCCCGCGCGCACGCGTGCTGGGCCTGGCCACCGCCGGTGTCGCGCCGGGCGTGATGGGCATCGGACCGGTGCCGGCCACGCAGAAGCTGCTGGCGCGCCTGGGCATGACCATCGACGACTTCGACGCGATCGAACTCAACGAGGCCTTCGCCGCGCAGGGACTGGCGTGCACGCGTCAGCTCGGCCTCGCTGACGATGCTGAGCACGTCAATCCCAATGGCGGCGCCATTGCCCTCGGCCACCCGCTGGGCATGAGCGGTGCGCGCCTGGCGCTCACCCTGCTGCGCCAGCTGGAAGCCACTGGCGGCAAGCGCGGCCTGGCGACGATGTGTATTGGTGTTGGCCAAGGCATCGCCCTGGCGGTCGAGCGCGCATGAACGCGGTGGCCATCCCCCAGGCAAACGCATTCTTCGATGCCGGCCACGTGCACCTGCACTACCGCATCGATGGGCGCGAGGGCGCGCCTTGGCTGGTGTTGTCGAACTCACTGGGCACCGACCTGACGATGTGGGATCCGCAGGTCGATGCGCTTGCGGCGCACTACCGCATCCTGCGCTACGACCGCCGTGGCCATGGCCTGTCCTCGTCACCCGTTGGCGCGTACACGATGGCCGACCTGGGTGGCGATGTGCTGGCATTGATGGACGCCGTCGGCATCCAGCGGGCGCATTTCTGCGGCCTGTCCATCGGTGGCCTGGTCGGGCAATGGTTGGCACTGAACGCGCCGCACCGCCTGGGGCGGGTGGTGCTGGCCAGTACCGCCGCCTGCATCGGCAGCGCGGAAGGCTGGTACGCGCGCATCGCCCAGGTTCGCGAGCGTGGCCTGGCCTCGTTGCTGGACGGCACGGCCGACCGCTGGTTCACGCCTGCCTACGCGCAGGCACACCCCGAACGCGTCCGCGACACGCTGGCGCGCTTCGCCGCCACCGATGCCGAAGGCTATGCAGGCTGTTGCGCGGCGCTGGCCACCGCGGATTTCCGCCGCGACCTGGCGCAGGTCAGCCTGCCGGTGCTGGCGTTGGCTGGCCGCGATGATCCGGTGACTCCGCCCGCTGACCTCCAGGCCATCGCCCGGGGCGTCGCCGACGGCCGCTATGCCGACGTTGCCGGACGCCACCTGTGCAACGTCGAATCCCCCGAGGCCTTCACCGCCGCCGTGCAGGCCTTCCTGGCCGGTTGACGCACGCTGCAGGTCGTCAGGCGTCAGGCGTCCGGCAGTTCCAGCGGCTCACCGGCGAACAGCCGGCGCGACAACGCACGCTCATTGCGCTCGATCTCGGTAATGAACCCCGCCGGGTCGCCGAGCCGGGAAAACGCCTCCACGCCGCGCTCCAGGAACCCCTGCAACTCGACCAGCCCGGCCGCCTTCGCCGGTCCACGCGAAAGCTTGAGCAGCATGCCCACGCCCGGCAGTTTCAGGCCGCGGCCCAGATCGTTGCCCGCCCGCGCGATCAGGTCGATCTGGTGGCGTCGCAACCGCGGCAGCCCGCATGCACGGTACGCCTCGCCATAGAGTGCGTCGTCCAGCCGCCGGCGCCGTGGCGCAAGCGCTTCCAGCGCGTCGGCCATGCGCAGGTCGAAGGCATGGGTCAGCAGCCCCAACTCGACCGTGTCGGCCACGCTGGCCAGCAGGCTCTCGGGCAGCAGCTTCTGCATCAATGGCACCACGCGCGCGATGTCGGCATCGCGCTGGCTGAAGTCGTGGTCGCCGTACACGTCGCTCAGGAAGAACTCCGCCGCCGCCCGCCGCTTCGGATCGTCCAGGAAATGGGCAAAGCTGCGGCGCAGGCGCTCGGCCTGCCAGCGACGCAGTTCCGGCAGCCAGCGCAGGCCATTGCGGGGCTCGCGCTCCGGATCCGTCAGGTGCTGGTGGCGCCGCAGCAGGTCGGGCAGCCGTGCGGACAGGTCGCGGGTTCGGGCCATGACCGACGATCATCGACCGGCGCGCCCCTGCCCTGCAACCGCAGGGTGTGGCCTGGCCTGTCCACGCCGGTGCACCGGTAGCATCATGGACAGGGCGCTATCGCCCGCTCCCGTGACGTGACGGAGTCACCACGGCACCACCGGACGATTGGGCTACACTCGGCCGAACCCGTCCGTACCGCTGCGCATGCTGTCACTCCATACCGCCCGCCATCGCCGTGAAACCGCAGGCAAGCCCCGCGTCGGGCTGGCCATTGCCGGCGGCGGCCCCATCGGCAGCATGTACGAACTGGGCGCCCTGCGCGCGCTGGACGAAGCCATCGAAGGCCTCGACCTCAACCGCATGGACTGCTACGTCGGCGTCAGCAGCGGCGCGTTCCTGGCCGCGGGCCTGGCCAACCGCATGCGCACCGAGGAGATGTGCCGCATCTTCATCACCGGCGACAGCAACGACGTGGCGTTCCGCCCGTCCGACTTCATGCGCCCGGCCGTGGCCGAGTACGTCCGTCGCCTGACCGCGCTGCCGCAGATCACGCAGAAGTGGTGGCGGGACGTGCTGCGCTCGCCGTGGGACGCGGGCTGGTCCAGCTTCCTGATGCGCTTTGGAAGCCTGGTGCCTACCGGGCTGTTCGACAACGCACCGGTCGAACGCTTCCTGCGCGACGTGCTCAGCCAACGCGGCCGCACCAACGATTTCCGCAAGCTCGACGCACCGCTGTACGTCATCGCCGTGGACCTCGACAACGGCGAGGCCGTGCGCTTTGGCAGCGATCCATGGCGCGACGTGCCCATCTCCAAGGCCGTGCAGGCCAGCGCCGCCCTGCCCGGCCTGTACCCGCCCGTGCAGGTCCGCGGCCGCAGCTTCGTCGATGGCGCCCTGCGCCGTACCATGCACGCCTCGGTGGTGCTGGACCAGGACATCGACCTGCTGATCGGCGTCAATCCACTGGTGCCGTTCAACGCGCAAGGTGACGACGACGGCCTGGAAGCCGGTGCCAGCCACTCCGGCCGTCTGGCGCGTGGCGGCCTGCCCGCCGTGCTGTCGCAGACCTTCCGCACGCTGCTGCAGTCGCGCATGCAGGTGGGCCTGGCCAAATACGCCACCCAGTATCCGGACATCGACCAGCTGATCTTCGAGCCCAACGCGCGCGATGGCGAGATGTTCTTCACCAACGCCTTCAGCTTCTCCGCCCGCGCGCGCATCGCCCAGATCGGCTACCGCAACACGCTGGCCGACCTGCGCCGCCGCACGGACACCCTGGGCCCCCTGCTGGCCGCGCACGGCATGTCGCTGCGCGAAGCCGTGGTCAACGCCCCCCACCGCTCCATCCTCGACGGGCTGCCGCCCGCCACGCGCGACTCGGACACCACCGCGCGCCTGCGCCGCGCACTGGACGAGGTGGAGCAGCGCGTTGCGGCCCCGCCTGCCGCCGCGCCGCGGGCGAAGCGCAAACGCACCACGACCCGCCCCGGCACCGCCCGCAAGAAGCGCCAACCCGCCTGACGGGCGCAGCGCCCGCACGCTTGGTGTGAAAACTCTAAGCCCGCGACGCAAGGTGGAAGACACCCCGTCCATCCCCTGAGGGAACCATGGCAACGTTCAAGAAGTCCGCGAAGAAGACGACCGCCAAGAAGGGCGCTTCCGCCTCCACCGCCGAAGGCCTGACCAAGACGCTCAGCGAGTCCGCGCAGCAGATCTGGCTGGCCGGCATGGGCGCCTTCGGCCGCGCACAGAGCGAAGGCACGCGCTTGTTCGAATCGCTGGTGAAGGAAGGGCTCAACCTGGAGCAGACCGCGCGCAAACTGGCCGGCGGCCAGGCCGACGCGGTCCGTGGTGCCATGGAGAACAAGGTCGGCCATGCCCGCGAGCGCGCCGCCGACACCTGGGATCGCCTGGAAAAGGTCTTCGAGGACCGTGTGCAGCGGGCGATGAACAAGCTTGGCGTACCGGGCCGCGACGACCTCAACGAGCTCAGCCGCCGCGTGGACCAGCTGACCGCCCAGTTGCGTCAGCCGGGCAAGGCCACCCCGGCCGCCCGCGCCCCGGCCAAGCGAGCGGCCAAGGCCTCAGCCAGCAAGACCGCGGCTGGCGGCGCCAAGCCGGCCCGCAAGGTCGCCAAGGCAGCCAAGACCGCCAAGACCGCCAAGGCTCCGCGAAAGGCACCGGCCAAGCGTACCCGCAAGGCCATCAGCACGCCGCAGCCGCCCACCACGCCGTAACCCGCCCCGTCGCCCCGCATCACATGCCGCCTGTGCGCCCAGGCACTGAACAGTGCCGCGGCGTCCACGTATAGTTCGTCGCTGGGTGATCAATTCGGGGTGGGAATGCTCAACGCATCATTCATCGGCATCGTGCTGGCGGTGGCACTGCTGCTGGGCGGCGGCTTCATGACCTACCTGTGGCTGGTCAAGCAGCGCCAACTGGTCGTGGCCGGCGGCATCGCCACGTTGGCCGGCATGCGCTGGCGCGAATTCTCCCGCTTCGTGATCGAAGCCCTGCAGGCCCAGGGCTTCGACACCCATGCCGACGAACACAACCCGGACCAGACCGACCTGCGCCTCGCCCGCGGCGGCCAGACCTGGCTGCTCAGCTGCAGGCAGGGCCCCAACACCCGCATCACCGGCACCCACGTGGGTGAACTGAACAACGCAATCCGCCTCAATGGCGCCGCCGGCGGCATGCTGGTCACGCTGGGCACGGTGGAACCGTCCGCACGCAAACTGGCCGGCACCGTGGAAATGATCGACGGCGCCACCTTGTGGCCGCTGATCGACCCACTGCTGCCTCCAAGCGTTCACAACGGACTGTTGCAGAAGGCCCGCAACGAACTCTCACGCACCGCCGCCCTCGGCTGGATCGGTGCCTTGGTGGCAGGCATCGGCGTGGCACTGCTCATCGCCCCCAAGGGTACTGACGTGCCCCCGGCAACGGTCAACGAGACCAACATCGCCAATCCCGCCGCAACCAAGGGGACCGCAACCAAGGTCGCAACGCCCGCGTCCGGGCCCGCCGCCCCCATCATCACCATCGCGCCGCTGCCCGAAGACCAGCAGCGCAAGCACGTGATCGATGCCGTCGGTGCCCTGCCGGGGGTGGATTCGGTCGCCTGGTCCACCCGCTCCACGCTCCAGATCCAACTCACCGGTCCGGCCGACCAGCCGCAGGTCGACGCCGTCTGTGCCGTCGTGAAGCGCTACGAGGCCATTCGCACCTCGCGCCTGCACCTGCAGCCTTCAACCGACAGCGGAGGATCGGTGCGCTTCCTGCAGTGCGCCACGTTCTAGACCGCAACGCATGCCGCGACGATCCAAGGCCGCCGGACACGTCTGGCGGCCTTTTCCATGCCCAGGGCCAACACCCCACGGTCACCCGGGCCTACCGCGCACCTCGCGCCTGCACTGCAAACACGCCTTCAGGCCAACGGGCCCACCTGCCCTACCAGTGCACCCCACGCATCAGCGACGCGAATGCGATCTGCTCGTTGCTCGGCTGCTCGTTCCCGGGCATGTCCCGGTCGCCCTTGGCCGCCGCCGAATCCGGGAACAACTCGAATGCGGTGTTCATCACCACCTCGTACGCCTTGGGTGCCAGCGCATTGATCACCGAAGCGAAGATGCCCAGGCGCGTGGCGATGCGGCTGGGACGCTCGATGATGCCCTTCACCACCATGTCCGCGGCTTCCTCCGGGCTCAGCGTCGGCACGCTGTCATACATCCGGGTCGGCGCGATCATTGGCGTCCTCACCAGCGGCATGTTGATCGTGGTGAAGCAGATGCCCTTGCCCGACAATTCGCCCTGCGCGCAGCGGCTCCAGGCGTCCAGCGCCGCCTTCGACGCCACGTAGGCCGAAAAACGCGGCGAATTGGCCAGCACCCCGATCGAGCTGATATTGATGATGTGCCCGCGGCGCCGCTCGGTCATGCCCGGCAGGAACCCCATGATCAGCCGCAGGCTGCCGAAATAGTTCAGCTGCATCGTGCGTTCGAAATCGTGGAAACGGTCATACGACAGCTCGATCGAACGGCGGATGGAACGGCCCGCGTTGTTGACCAGGATGTCGACCTTGCCATGTGCGTCCAGCACGGTCTTCACCAACCGGTCGCAGTCGGCCATGTCGGAGAGGTCGGCGGTATAGGCGAAAACTTTGCCGCCGGCCGCCTTCATCGCATCACGCGCCTTGAACAGTTCCTCCTCGCCGCGCGCGACGATGATCGTGGTCGCGCCCGCGGCCGCCACCTTCTGCGCCGTGGTCAGGCCAATGCCCGATGACCCGCCCGTGATCACCACCACCTTGCCCTTGACCTTGCCCTTCAGCGAGCGATCCACGAACAGATCAGGGTCCAGGTGGCGCTCCCAGTAGTCCCACAGCCGCCAGGCATAAGCGTCCAGCTGCGGCACGCCGATGCCGCTGCCCTTGAGCGCGCGCTCAGCCTCGCGGTTGTCGAAGCGCGTGGGGTACGTCAGGAACTTCAGCGTCTCCCTGGGCACCTTGAAATCGCGCAGCAGCATGCCGATGAAGCGGCGCACCGGCGGCAGGCTGCCCACGGCCATGCGCACGCTGCCGGGCACGAAGGCGAACATGCGCGCATCGATGCGCATCGTCATCTCCGGCGCATGCCCGGCGCGCGCGAACGTGTTGAGCACCTCGCCCACGCGCATGGGGTCGGGGTCGGTCAGGTGGAAGCACTTTCCGTCCAGCCTCGGCTTGTGCGCGATGTGGTCCATCGCATCGGCCACGAAGTCCACCGGCACGATGTTGATGCGCCCTCCCTCCAGGCCCAGCGTGGGCATCCACGGCGGCAGCATCTCGCGCAACTTCTTGAGGAAGGTGAAGAAGTAGTACGGGCCGTCGATCTTGTCGATTTCGCCGGTCTCCGAATGCCCCACCACCATGCCGGGACGGTAGATGCGCCACTTCACACGCTTCTCCGCTCGCACCAGGCCTTCCGAATCGTGTTTGGTGCGCAGGTACGGATCGTCCAGGCCCTCGGCCTCCTCGAACATGTCCTCGCGGAACACACCCGGGTACAGGCCCGCCGCGGCGATCGAACTGGCGTGGTGGAAGCAGCCCGCCTTGATCGCCGCCGCCAGGTCCAGCGCATGCGCGGTGCCATCAATGTTGGCCACGCGTTGCGCCTCGGCGCTGGCGGTCAGGTCATAGATCGCGGCCAGGTGGAAGAAGTGCTTCACCTTGCCCTGCAGCGCCCGGATCTTCGCCGCCGACACGCCGCAGTTGGCGCGGGTCATGTCGCCCTGCACCACCAGTACGCGCTTCATGTCCCAGCCCATCTTCCGGCCGATGGCCTCGAGCTTTTCCAGCGAGTCCTTGCGCACCAGCACGTGCACCGGCCCCTTGCGCTTGAGCAGCAGGTTGGAGACCAGAAAGCGCCCGATGAAGCCCGTCGCGCCTGTCACGAAATAGCCCATGCCCCTCTCCTGGTTGTGGTCCCGACGGGTCCCTGGCGGGGGCGGGCGCGCTTGCCCGGCGGCAGCGCTGGCACGGTGCCCCGCACGGCGCCGTTGCACCTACGTTGCCAGACTGGCGACGCCCCCACAATTCCTGTCCGTATTGACCCTCCACCCCCTGCATGGTGTGATGAAAGAACACTTCGTGGCGCCTCGGAGGGCCATGTCGGACCTGCAAACCGCATTCAAGCAAGCCGCCGAAGATATCAAGGGCCTGTCCGAACGCCCCGACAACGACACCCTGCTCCGCCTCTATGCGCTGTACAAACAGGGCGCCGAGGGCGACGTGGCCGGCCCCAAGCCCGGTTTCTTCGATTTCGTGGGCACCGCCAAGTACGAGGCCTGGTCCAAGCTCAAGGGCACGCCGCAGGGCGACGCCATGAAGAAGTACGTCGACCTCGTGAAGAAACTGCGCGGCTGAGCCCGCGCATCAAGGACCCAAGCCGAGTGGCCAAGGACACGCGCCAGAAGATCCTCGACGCGGCGCTGGGCATGTTCAATGCCCAGGGCGAACCCAACGTCACCACCAACCACATCGCCGACGAGCTGGAGATCAGCCCGGGCAACCTCTACTACCACTTCCGCAACAAGGACGACATCATCGAGCAGCTGTTCGCGCGCTTCGAGGAGCGCATGGACACCGCGCTGGGCGCACCCGAGGGGCGCCTGCCGGGCCTGGAGGATGTCTGGCTGCAGCTGCACATGGTGTTCGAGTGCATCTGGGATTACCGGTTCCTGCACCGCGACCTGGTCGAGATCCTCAGCCGCAACCGCCGCCTGCGGCTGCGTTTCGCCCGCATCCTCAGGCGCGCCGACGAGCAGGCGCACGCGGTGATGCGCGGGCTTTCCCAGGCCGGGGTGATGCGCGCATCGGCCGAGGAGCTGGCGGCTACCGCCACCAACGTGTTGCTGGTGGCCACCTTCTGGCTCAATTATTCGGCCGCGCGCGGCAACAAGGACGAGCAGGCGGCAATCCGCCAGGGCATCGTGCAGGTGATGATGCTGATCGCCCCGTTCCTGCGCGACGCCGAGCGCATGCACCTGCACACGCTGACCAGCGCCTACCGCGACTGACGCCGCTTGCCTGCCCGGTCCGCGGCAGCCTCAAACAGGTGCCCGCCCAGCGCCGCAATCTTGCGCTGCACCACGCGCGCCAGCCCCAGGCTGGCCAGCCAGAGGTGGCGGGCCGTGGTCTGCCTGGAATGGGAATCCTTGCGCGGCCGGGCATCCATCAACAGCACCCTCAGGACAAGGTGCGCAACACGTAAATCACCACCACCGAGATCATCGTCGCCACCCCCGCGGCGATCAGTACCGGTCCCACGCGACGCTGCCGGAACGTGTAGCCCATGATCAGGGCCAGCAAGCCGGCAAACACCACGATGACGCCGGTTGTGTCGATCAGGCCCATGTCGCCCCCTCTGCATTACCTGTTGTGATCATGCCAGCAAAGCCAGCCGATTGCCTGCGCCGGGGAATTTGGCGATGCTGCCAGCACGACAACGGAGGTGGTCATGGCAGGCAAGTCGACATGGGCGGCACTCCCCAAGGACCTCCAGGGTCACGCATTCCCCGGTGACGCCCTGAAGAAGGCGTGGCCCAAGCTGCATGCGGGCGACCAGGAGCCCTACCCCGACAAGAAGCGCGCCGCGGCATTGATCGAAGCGGCCGGCAAGCACGCACCCAAGGGCCTGGATGCCGAAGCGCTGGCCACCGCCCTGCAGGACGCGTGGCGCGCCTTCCACGAAGGCGATTTCAAGACCGCCTACGATGCCGGCGTGGCGCTGGGCCCGGTGGGGGCCTCGGTGGCGGTCAAGGCCATCGGCATCCACGCCACCCACCTGGTCGATGACGACGCGGAGAAGCTCAAGCGCTTCGAGCAGGCGGCCAAGCTGGCCGAAGCCGCCGTCAAGGCGCTGCCCGGCGAGGCCAACAGCCACTTCCGCCATGCATTCGCACTGGGCCGCTACAGCCAGTGCATCAGCATCGTGAAAGCGCTCAAGGCCGGTATTGCCGGCAAGGTGCGGGCCTCGCTTGAGACCGCGCTGGAACTGGCACCCAACCACGCCGAGGCCCACACCGCCATGGCGCTCTACCACGGCGAGATCATCGGCAAGGTGGGCAGCATGATCGGCGGCGTCACGTATGGCGCCAAGGCCAGTGAAGCCACCACGCACATGAGCACCGCGCTGCGGCTCACGCCCCAGGCGCCCATCGCCAACATCGAGCATGGCAACCTGCTGCTGCTTCTGCACGGTGACAAGCGGGAGGCCGAGGCCGCACGTGCGTACGAAGTGGCGGGGGCACTCAAGCCCCTCGACGCCATGGACGCACTGGACGCCGCCTTCGCCCGCGAACAGCTGGAATAGGCCCCGCGCCCCGGCCCGTACGAGCACCGCCGGTTTGATGCCAGTCAAGCGCGTCGCACCCGCGACGACTAGCCTGCATCATATGGCCATGGTGGTTGCCTGCATCGCCCCTGCCGTGCGCCCGGGCGACGCCCACCACCTTTCACCCGTCCCGCACAATCCAGGAGCCTTACGATGCACATCCTCCTCGCCGTTGACGGCAGCCCCGTCGCCACCCGCGCCGTCAAGCACGTCGCCAAGCTCGCCGCCAGCATGGCCAAGCCGCCCAAGGTGACGCTGATGTTCGCCGACGAGCCGCTGCTGCGCAGCGTGGCCGTCTCGCTGGGCGTGCAGGGCGTGGACAAGTACCACGCCGACAACGCCGCCTACGCCACGCGCAGCGCGCGCACCGCGCTCAACCGCGCCAAGATCGCCTTCAAGGAAGACATGCGCGTGGGCCCGCCGGCACAGACCATCGTCAAGGCCGCCAAGGACCTCAAGGCCGACCTGATCGTGATGGGCTCGCGCGGCCACACCGCCCTGGCCAGCGTGTTCCTCGGCTCGGTGGCCACCAAGGTGATCGCCGAAAGCCCGGTGCCGGTGACGGTGGTGCGCTGAGGCGCAGCCTCAGGCAGTACCGGCTTCCATCGGCCTGGACAGCGCGGCCACCACAGGGTGGTCCGCGGGCAGCGCCTTCACCATCAGCGCCACCGCACCCTCGAAGCGCGTCGGCTTGCCCAGGAAGTAGCCCTGCAACTCGTCCACGCCGTGCTCGGCCAGCCAGTCGCGCTGCGCCGGGGTTTCCACGCCCTCGGCCACGGTTTCCAGCTCCAGCGCCTTGGCCAGGGCGATCACCGACTGGCAGATCGAGCGGTCGCTGTCGTTGTCGGCCAGGTCGCGCACGAACGAGCGGTCGATCTTCAGGCGCCGGATCGGCAGGCGCTTGAGGTAGGACAGGCTCGAATAACCCGTGCCGAAGTCATCCACCGCGATGCTCACGCCCAGGTGCGTCAACGCCTCCATGGTCGCGATGGCGCGCTCCGGGTTGTCCATGATCATCGACTCGGTGAGTTCCAGCTCCAGCGCGCCCGGGCGCAGCCCGTGGTCGACCATCGCCTGTTGCACATCCTCGTACAGCGATTCGGCGAACTGCGCCGCCGACACGTTCACCGCGATGCGGAACTGCCCCAGGCCCAGGGCCGACAGGCGCTTGTGGTGCTTCGCGGCCATCGTCAGCACGCGGCGGCCCAGCTCACCGATCATGCCGCTTTCCTCGCACACCGTGATGAAGCGCCCGGGCGGGATCTCGCCCTGCTCCGGGTGGTTCCATCGCACCAGCGCCTCCATCGCCACCGGACGCCCGTCGCGGTGGAACACCGGTTGGAACGCCAGCACGAATTCGTTGTTCTCGAATGCCTCGCGCAACTCCTTCACCAGTTGCAGACGCTCGGACGTGTTGGCGTCGAAGCTTGCGTCGTAGCCCACCGCGCGGTTACGACCCAGTCGCTTGGCCTGGTACATGGCCATGTCCGAGCGCATCAGCAGCGTGTCGGCGGTCGTACCTGAATCCGGATAGATGGCGTGCCCAATGCTCGGGGTGATGGCGTGCGACGTGCCGTCGATGATGATCGGCTGCGAAATAGCCTGCGTCACCCGCCCGATCACCGCGTTGCTCGAGGTGGGATCGCCCTGCTCGGTCAACAGCACCACGAACTCGTCCCCGCCGAAACGCGCAACGGTATCGGTATCGCGCACCAGCCCTGACAGCCGCGAAGCGACCGCGCGCAGTACCTTGTCGCCAGCGGCGTGTCCCAGCGTGTCGTTGATCAGCTTGAAGTCATCCAGGTCGATGAACATCACCGCGACCTTCGAATTGCTCCGGTCGGCGACGCGGATCGCCTGCTCCAACCGGTCCACCAGCAGCTGGCGGTTGGGCAGCCCGGTCAGGTCATCGTGCGTGGCGCGGAAAGCCAGCTGCTCCTCGTAGTGCCGCTGCTCGGTCACGTCGTTGACGATGGCCACGTGGTGCGTGACCTCGCCATCGGGCGCGCGAAGCGGTGTCAGGTGCAGGTCGTTCCAGAACAGGCTGCCGTCGTGCCGGTAGTTGCGCAAGGTCACGCGCACGTCACGGCCCCCCTGAAGTGCGGAGCGGATTGCATCCACCGCCGCCTGTTCGCGGTCGCTGCCCTGCAGGAACCGGCAGTTGCGGCCCACCAGCTGCTCACTCGTGCAGCCGGTGATGCGCTCGAACGCCGGATTGACATAGATGATGGGGTGGTCGGTCAACGTGGCATCGGTGATCACGATGCCGCTGTCGGTGGTTTCCACCGCGCGGCGCAGCAGTCGCAGGTCGGTGGCGAAGCGGCGTTTTTCGTCGTCCCAGTTGGGGGCCGCATCGGTGGCCATATCACTTTGCAACGGTGCCGAATTCGGTGCGGGGGTGTGCGGCTGGACCAGCGCCGTGACCAGCAGGCAGGGCATGCCGGCGAACTCCAGGTCACGGACCTGCAGATGCGCCGCGAGCCGCCGCCCATCCGGCAACGGGAAGGACCAGAACTCGCCTGCGGCACGCTCCTCCGCACGACGCGTTGCCAGCGTATCCAACGTCCAGCCCAGTGAGTGTGCGGGGGAACCCTCGGCCGGGGCCGCGCCCTCGACCAGCCCAAGGCTGCTGCTCGCCGCAGCGTTGGCGGCCATCACGCAGCCCTTGGTGGGGCAATGGATCCACATGGGCACGGGGCTATCGCCAAAGATTGCCCGCTGCTGCCCTTCCATGCGCCTGAGGCGCTCACGCGCCTGGTTCAGCTCACCCTGGCTGATGCCGGCGACGCGGTCGGCATCGAGCAGGGCCCGGTGCGCTGCGTCCAGTTGGGCCACCTGCACCCGGTGGCGGCGCAACAGCGAACCCACAAGCACGCCCGCCAGCAGCGTCACGAGCCCCGTGGTCACCAGTCCGCCCCAGGGCCACGCCGCCAGGATGTGAAGAGTTTCCGATGCCGTCACTGCCGCCGGTCTGCCATCGCTGTATCGCATGCACCCAGGGGGCGCACCCCGTTGCGTTGGATGATGCCACAACGTTGCGGGACCTCTCACAACAGGATTGCTCCACGTAACACAATGCCGGGTGAGTTGCCCGCATGCGGTCCCGTGGTCCAACATCGGTGGCCTGCGCGCCCCGCCTTCGGCGTATCCACGGAGTGCGGGACACGGAGGTAGCGCCGCCCCCGCAGGGCCAACCATGGAGTGTTGCCATGAACAAGGACGTCACCGATCTCGCCTGGACCGACCTGGCCAAGGCGCTGGAAGTCGAGGAAACCTGCCTGAAGGCGATCGCCCGCGTGGAAACGGCAGGGCACGGATTCGTCACGGGGCGCAGCGGCAGACCCAAGATCCTGTTCGAAGGCCACGCCTTCCACCGCCTGACCGGTGGCCAGTTCGACGCCAGCCACCCCCACCTGAGCCATGCCGCCTGGGACCCGCGCAAGTACGCGCGTGACCAGGCCGGCGAATGGCAGCGCCTGGACGAAGCCTGCCAGCTCGATCGCCCCGCCGCGCTTCAGTCGGCCAGCTGGGGCCTGTTCCAGGTGATGGGCTTCAACTACCCGTATTGCGGGCACGACACCGTCGAGGCGTTTGTCGCGGCGCAGCACACCGACGCCGACGCGCACGTGTCGGCCTTCGCCCGGCTGGTGCTTCGCCCGCCCTTCCTGCAGGCGCTGCGCACGCGTGACTGGGCCACGTTCGCCGCCGCGTACAACGGGCCGGGCCATGCCGTGCATCGTTACGAGGAGCGCCTGGCGGCTGCGTACGCACAACTGGTCGCGGAAGCGGCCGATGCCACTGCCAGGACCGGTACCGGCCATGGACGCAGGCAGTCCGGACGTGCATCAGCCAATGCGTCCTCACCCGCCACCGCCGCAGTGCCGTCCCTGCCCAGCCTGCGCGCCGTACCGCCGGGCCGCAGCCAGTTCGCGCCATTGGGCTCGGTCCGGCGGCGTCTGCCCAAGCGCCGCAACGTGCGCCCCGACCCCGTCGACCTGCGCGACTGGGAGTACCGCCCCAGCATCGCCATCGCCCCGCCCGACGCGATGCTGCCACTGGACCCCAACCCCACCAAGCAGCAGGGCGACACCAACGCCTGCACCGGGTTCGCGCTGGCCACGGTCATCGAATACCTGCTCGACCGCGGCCAGCGCCCCGTCGAGGCCATGTCGGGGCACATGCTCTACAACATGGCCCGCCGCTACGACGAATGGGCCGAGGAAGATGAGGAGGACGACAGCGGCTCCTCCCTGCGTGGCGCGCTGAAGGGCTGGTCACGGCACGGCGCCAGCTGCGAGCGCCTGTGGCCACGCCAGCCCATGCCCCGCCCCAGACCGGGCTCGCAGGACGACTGGTGGCTCGATGCGGTCAAGCGCCCCCTGGGCGCGTACTACCGCATCGACCCCGACAACATCCGCGACATCCACATCGCACTGCGCGAAGCCGGTGCCGTGTATGCCAGCGCCTTCACCCACAAAGGCTGGGACGCGCAGTTGCAGCAGATGACGCTGCCCGCTCCCACGCAGCTGGACGAGATCCCCGCGATCAAGCACCACAGCGGCTCGCAGGAACAGGGCCACGCCTTCGCCATCGTCGGCTACACCCGCGCGGGCTTCATCATCCAGAACTCCTGGGGGGCCGAATGGGGCCGCGGCGGCTTCGCCGTGCTCACCTACGAGGACTGGACCGAGAACGCCATGGACTGCTGGGTGGTCCAACTGGGCGTGGTCACCGTCGAGCACGAAGCCGTGGCGGGTGCCACCACGATGCGGCTGGACGCGCGCACCGGCGCGGCCATCATCTCGCGCAATACCACGCTGGCCGACCACGAGATCGCGCCTTTCATCATCAACATGGAGAACGAAGGCCAACTCAGCCACCGCGGCCGCTTCCGCACCGGCCCCGAGGACCTGCGCCTGCTGCTGGAGCACCACCTGCCAGAAGCCTGCCGCGCGTGGGGCCTGGAAACGACCGATACGGTGGATATCGCGCTGTATGCCCATGGCGGCCTGACCGGCGAAGAGGCGGCTGCCGCCACGGCGCGCAGCTGGATCCCGCACCTGTACACCGAGCACGTCTTCCCCATCTTCCTGATGTGGGAGACCGACGCGTTCAGCACCTTGTCCAACATTTTCGAGGATGCGGTGAAGGGCGAAGCGGAGAAGACCGGCGGTGAGCGCTGGAACCGCTTCCGCCGGCGCTTCGAGGAATGGCGCGACGAACGCCTGGAGGGACTGGCGCGGCTGCCCGGCGGCAAGCTATGGGGCCAGATGAAGCAGAACGCCGATGCGCTGTCCGGTGCGAAGAACGCCGGCATCGTGCAGCTGTTCGAGCTGTTCAAGCGCAAAGACCTGCAGGCCCGGTTGCCGCGCATCCGCCTGCACCTGATCGGCCATTCCGCCGGCACCATCGTGCACACCTGGCTGGGCGGCCGCGCCCTGCGACGCGGATTGGACGTGGGCTCCATCAGCCTGCTGGCCCCGGCGGTCCGGCTGGACCTGTTCGACCAGCAACTGGGCGGCCATGTCGCGCAGCGACGCATCCCGGTACTGGTGTCCAACCTCACCGACGCCGCCGAACGTGCCGACCCCACCTGCAAGCCCTACGGCAAGTCGTTGCTGTACCTCGTCGCCCGGTCCTTCGAGGACCATGAGGAGACGGCATTGCTGGGCATGGAGAAGCACCTGGTGCCCGCGCTGCCCACCCACGCCTGGGGCAGCCTGGTGCGGCAGCTGCCAACGCCGGGCGGCGCATGGGCGCCCAACACCCCGGCTGCACGCGCCACCACGCATGGCGGACTGGACAACGATGCCGCCATCCGCGAGGCGGTGACGGCCTTCATCAAGGCGCGGGCGTAACGCGCGTCCGCAAGCCTGCGGTGCGGTGTGCCGGCCGGAAGCCGCGCGGCTCAGTGCGCCGCGGTCGGCTTCCCTCGCAGCTTGTTGAACATGGTCACGGCCCCCAGCACGATGGCGCCTGCAATCACGCCGACCCCCGCATTGGCCAGTGCGGTCACGATCGACCCCACCCAGCCTTCCGGCGCCATGCCCTCCACCGCGTGGTGCAGCACCGGAATGGAGTGCACCAGGATGCCACCGCCCACCAGGAACATCGCCGCGGTGCCAGCCACCGACAACGCCTTCATCAGCCACGGTGCCGCGTAAAGGATGCCGCGGCCGACCGCAGCGAGCATCCGCCCCTTCTGCGTGAGCCACAACCCCAGGTCGTCCAGCTTGACGATGCCGGCCACCAATCCGTACACACCCGCGGTCATCGCGGCGGCAATCGCCACCAGCACCATCACCTGCTGCAGGAACGGCTGGCCCGCCACCACGCCCAGTGACAGCACGATGATCTCCGCCGACAGGATGAAGTCGGTGCGGATCGCGCCCTTGATCTTGTCACGCTCCAGCGCCTCCACGTCCAGGTTGGGGTCGGCCAGGTGCTCCAGGTGCTCGGCGTGGTGCTGCGCGTCCTCCTCCTCCGAATGCAGGAACTTGTGCGCCAGCTTCTCCACGCCCTCGAAGCACAGGAACGCGCCGCCGATCATCATCAGCGGGGTCACCGCCCACGGCAGCCAGGCACTGATGGCCAGCGCCGCCGGCACCAGGATGGCCTTGTTGACCGCCGACCCCTTGGCCACGCTCCAGACCACCGGCAGCTCCCGGTTGGCCTTCACCCCCGCCACCTGTTGCGCGTTCAGCGCCAGGTCGTCGCCCAGGACCCCGGCCGTTTTCTTGGCGGCCAGCTGGGTGAGGATGGACACGTCATCCAGCACGCTGGCGATGTCGTCGAGCAGGGTGAACAGGCTGGCGCCGGCCATTGGGTCAGGGTCCGATGAAATGAAGCGTGGATTGTGACGCAATCATCCGTTTCATGGCGTGACAGCCGCGCGGTCAGCGCTCCGCCACCCCCAACTCGTCGAGCGCCTTGCGCATGACTTTTACCGTCGCGGCATGGAGCTTCTCGTTGTCCAGCGCGAAGCGGATCGTCGCCTCGATCAAGCCCAAGTGGCTGCCGCAGTCAAAACGCGTACCCTGGAAGCGGTATGCATGCACCGGCTGCTCGCCCAGCAACTGCTGGATGGCATCGGTCAGCTGGATCTCGCCACCCTTGCCCGGCGGCGTCTGCTCCAGCAGGTCGAAGATGCGGCCGTCCAGCACGTAACGCCCCACCACCGCCAGGGTGCTGGGCGCGTCCGCCGGAGCCGGCTTCTCCACCATCGATTTGACCAGGCCCGAGCGCCCGTCGAACGCGGGCGCGTCCACGATGCCGTAGCTGGCCGTCTTCTCGCGCGGCACGTCCTCCACCGCCACCACGCTACCGCCCTCGCGCTCGGCCAGGTCGGCCATCTGCTTCAGCGCGCCATCGCCCTGGCGGTTCCAGATCAGGTCATCGGGCAACAACACCGCAAACGGCTCGTTGCCCACCACCGGCTTGGCGCACAGCACCGCATGGCCCAGGCCCAATGCCTCTGCCTGCGTCACGAACACCGCGCGCACGTGCGGAGGCAGGATGTTGCGGATCAGGTCCAGTTGCTCCTGCTTGCCCGCCTTTTCCAGCTTCTGCTCCAGCTCGTAGGCCTTGTCGAAGTAGTCGGCCACCGCGTGCTTGTAGCGGTTGGTCACGAACACCAGCGTGTCGCAGCCGGCCTCGATCGCCTCGTCCACCGCGTACTGGATCAGCGGCTTGTCGACGATCGGCATCATTTCCTTGGGCACGGTCTTGGTGGCCGGCAGGAAGCGGGTACCCAACCCCGCCACGGGAAACACGGCCTTGCGAATGCGAGCTGCCATCTGTACTCCTTCAATCCGTTCAATCACCGATGGCTTCCAAAGCCACCATCACACAACACGTCACCCGCGCCCATACACATCCTCGAAGCGCACGATGTCGTCCTCGCCCAGGTAGCTGCCCGACTGCACCTCGATCAGCTCCAGCGGCACCACGCCCGGGTTCTCCAGGCGGTGCTTCACCCCCAGCGGGATGTAGGTGCTCTGGTTCTCCGCCAGCAGGATCACCTCCTCGCCACGGGTGATGCGGCCGGTGCCACTGACCACGATCCAGTGCTCGGCGCGGTGGTGGTGCATCTGCAGGCTCAGCGCAGCACCCGGCTTGACCGTGATGCGCTTGACCTGGAAGCGCTCGCCCATGTCGATGGAATCGTAGCTGCCCCACGGGCGGTACACCTTGCGGTGCCAGGTCGGCTCGCTGCGGCCCTTCTGCTTCAGCGCGGACACAATGCCCTTGACCTCCTGCACGTGGTCCTTGTGCGCCACCAGCACTGCATCGGCGGTGTCCACCACCACCACGTCCTGCAGCCCCAGCAGCGCCAGCAGCCGGCCGTCGCCCCATGCCAGCGTGTTGCGGCAGTCCTGCGCCAGCACGTCACCGTGGTGCGCGTTGCCGTCGCCATCCTGCTCGGCCACTTCCCACAGCGCCGACCAGCTGCCCACGTCGTTCCAGCCCACGTCGATGGGCAGGATGGCCGCGGCCTGGGTTTGCTCCATCACCGCGTAGTCGATCGAGTCCGACGGCGACGCCGCAAACGCGTCCTTGTCCAGGCGGACGAAATCCTCGTCGCGGCGGGCCCTGGCCAGCGCCTCGCGGCAGGCCGACAGCATCGCCGGCTGGTGCGCCGCCAACTCACCCAGGAACGCCGAGGCACGGAACATGAACATGCCGCTGTTCCAGAAGTAGTCGCCACTGGCCACATAGGTCTTGGCGGTCTCGGCATCGGGCTTTTCGACAAATTCGATGACACGGCGTACGCCGTCGCCCAACTCCGCCAGGATGTAGCCGTAGCCGGTTTCCGGTCCCGTGGGCACGATGCCGAAGGTGATCAACGCGCCATCTTCCGCCGCGCCCGCCGCCGCCTGCACCGCCTGGCGGAACGCCTCGGCGTTGATGATCACGTGGTCGGAAGGCAACACCAGCAGGATGGGATCATCGCCACCGCGCATGGCTTCCAGCGCGGCCACCGCAATCGCCGGCGCAGTGTTGCGCGCCACCGGTTCCAGCAGGATGGTCGCGCCGCCGCAGCCGGACTCGCGCAACTGCTCGGCCACCATGAATCGGTGGCCCTCGTTGGCCACCACGATGGGCGCCGCGGACGCCATTGGCGCCACCCTGCGCCACGTGGCCTGCAACATGGAGTCGTCGCCCACCAGGCTCAGGAACTGCTTGGGGAAGGCCTCGCGTGACAGCGGCCACAGCCGCGTACCCGAACCGCCGGACAGGATAACGGGGATCATGGGATGGAAATCTCTCCAGAATCGGCAACGCATGGACCAGCCATCGCCCGACGCGCGCGCCATAAGCGCGAAAACGACGGTCCAACCTCAAGCAGGGCGGTCCGGTTAGCCACGGCCAGGAAAATCAAACCTTATAGTAGCCGCGGTACCATGCCACGAAATCGGCCACGCCCTGCTCCACGGGCACGACCGGCCGATAGCCGACGTTGGCGATCAGATCGGAGACGTCCGCCTCTGTGTCGGGTACGTCGCCCGCCTGAAGAGGCAGCATTTCCATCTGCGCCTTGCGGCCCAGGCATTGCTCAAGCACCTCGATGTAGCGCAGCAATTCGACCGGCCGCTCGTTGCCGATGTTGTACAAGCGATACGGGGCCACGCCACTGGTGGCCGGGTCGGGGGCATCCCCTCGCCATTCCACGTCCTTGCCAGGCACGACATCCAGTGAGCGCACCACGCCCTCGACGATGTCACTCACGTAAGTGAAGCTGCGCTTGTGGCGGCCGTGATTGAACACGCGAATAGGCTGATCCTCGAGTATCGCTTTGGTGAAGAGGAAAAGTGCCATGTCCGGACGGCCCCAAGGGCCATACACGGTAAAGAAACGCAAGCCAGTGCTGGGAATGCCATAAAGATGGCTGTAGCTGTGGGCCATCTGCTCATTGGCCTTCTTGGTGGCCGCATACAACGTCAGGGGGTGCTCAGCCGAATCATGTTCCGAGAACGGCATGTTGGTGTTGGCGCCATACACGGAACTGGTGGAGGCATAGACCAGGTGCTCCACGCCATGATGGCGACAGCCTTCCAGGATATGCAGGAAGCCGGTGACGTTGCTCGACACGTATATGTGCGGGTTCTGGGCAGCGTAACGCACGCCCGCTTGCGCAGCCAGGTTGATGACCCGCTGCGGCTTATGAGCGGCGAACGCGGCCTCCACTGCTGCACGGTCGGCCAGGTCCGCCGTGATATGCGTGTATCCGGCGTGGCCCAGCAGTCGCGCCAGGCGGGCCTTCTTGAGGGTTACGTCGTAGTAATCATTGAGGCTATCGAAGCCGATGACTTCATCGCCACGCGCGAGCAATGCGTGCGCCACGTGCGAGCCAATGAATCCGGCAGTGCCGGTCACGAGAATTTTCATTGGTTATAGCCGTCCATCCACGAGCTGGCGCGGCAGCACATATTTGACATCATACACCACCGAATTATCGGGCTTTCCGTACGCCCGCACACCCTGCCCTCCCAGCGCCCTGAACTCATCATGCCCCACGGCCAACACGATCGCGTCATACGTTGCGGATTGCGGTTGCGAAATCGTCACCAGGCCATATTCGTGCTCCGCTTCATCGGCGTCGACCCAAGGGTCATGCACGTCCACCTGGGCGCTGTAATCCTTTAGCGCGCCGATAATGTCCACCACGCGGGTGTTCCGCAGGTCCGGGCAGTTCTCCTTGAATGCCAGCCCCAGCACGAGGATGCGCGCGCCAACCGGGTTGATCCCTTTGCGCACCATGAGCTTGATCACCTGCTCCGCCACGTACTGGCCCATGCCATCGTTCGTGCGACGACCTGCAAGGATCACGTCCGGATGGTGTCCGACCTGCTGGGCCTTATGGGTCAGGTAGTACGGGTCCACGCTGATGCAATGGCCACCCACCAGGCCAGGGCGAAATGGCAGGAAGTTCCACTTGGTGCCTGCAGCCTCCAGCACTTCCAGGGTGTCGATGCCCAACTTGTTGAAGAGCATCGCCAGATCGTTGACCAATGCAATGTTGAGATCGCGCTGCGTGTTCTCGATCACCTTGGCGGCTTCGGCAACCTTCAGGCTGCTTGCCTTGTGCGTGCCGGCGGTGATGATGCTGCCGTACAGCGCATCCACGTAGTCCGCTGCCTCTGGCGTGGAGCCTGAGGTGACCTTCCTGATGGTGGTGACGCGATGCAGTCTGTCGCCCGGATTGATTCGTTCGGGGCTGTAACCGCAGAAAAAGTCCGAATTGAACTCCAGGCCGGATACACGCTCCAGGATTGGAACGCACACCTCCTCCGTGCACCCGGGGTACACGGTACTCTCGTATACCACCACGTCGCCCCGCTTCAACACACGCCCCAACGCTTCGCTGGCATGAACAAGCGGGGTCAAGTCCGGGCGTTTGGCTTCATCGATTGGCGTGGGCACTGTCACGACAAACGTGTTGCACCCGCGCAGATCGTCCAGCGTGGTACTGAAACGGAGCCGGCCGGCCTGTGCAAGCAGATCCGGCCCGACCTCCAGCGTGCTGTCGCGCCCCTGGCGCAGCTCCGACACACGAGACTGGCTGGTGTCGTAACCCAGGGTCTCGTATCTCTTGCCGAACTCCACGGCCAGCGGCAACCCGACGTAGCCCAATCCCACGATGGCAATGCGTGCGTCCTCAAGCGTACCGGCAAACGGCATGACGTCCCCTTCTGTCGTCCTCATGGAGTTGCCGCGGGCAACTCGGTACCGGCCGATTATGCCAAGTCCTCCGCATGCACGGCGGCTCCGTTACGCGGTTCTTGCTGGCACTGAGCGACCCCGTCTTGTGTGACGCACCATTTCGCCCCCCGCCATGGCACCGCCCACGATCCACAAGCGCCGCCATGGTCCCGCACGATGGAATGCCGGGCGGCCACCAAGCGCGCGAAGGCGAGGCGCAGGCGATCCTCGCGTACAACTGAACAGGCCAGCGTCCACGCCAACGTGAACCGCGGCGCAGGCAGGACGTACTGGAGCCGAAGGGCTTATCCTAGCCCCATGATCCCCATGAACACCCCACTGAAACGCTCCCGACGCACCGCTCTCGTGCTGATGGGCGCCGCCCCGATGCTGCTGCTGGCCTGTGCGCAACAGCCCGAAGTCCAGACCGCCGAAGGCCTGTTCACTTCGGTGGAAGCGTGCGTGGACAAGACCCAGAACCCATACATGTGCAAGCAGGCCTTCGACCAGGCCCAAGGGCAGGCGGCGGAAGCCGCACCGAAGTTCGCCTCGGTGCAGGAGTGCGAGTCGCAGTTTGGCCAGGGGCAGTGCGGCACGCAGCAGACCACCGGCGGGCACTCGTTCATCGGGCCGCTGATGACGGGCTTCTTCCTGTCGCAGCTGATGAGCGGCCGCGGCGGCGCGGCGCCTGCCGGTGGCCCACCGCCGGTAGGCACCACCAAGGGTGAGCCGGCGTTCCGCTCCGCCAGCAACGACTGGCTGAAGCCGGCCCCCTCCTCGACCGGTGGCGCCACCGCGCTGACCCGGGTGGACGCCCAGCCTGACCGCGCCATGACCGTGCGCCGTGGCGGGTTTGGGGCCACGTCGGCCCGACGCTCCGGCAGTTACGGCGGCTGATGCGCCGGGTTGCCATTGCCCCGCGACCGGACTGGCGCCGGCGCGCGGAGGCCTGCGGCTTCCAGTTCCACACGATCGACGGGGCGCCCTATTGGGACGAGAGCGCGTACTACGCGTTCACGCTGGCACAGATCGAGCATGACCTGGAGGATCCCACCGCCGAACTGCACCAGATGGCGATGGCACTGGTGGACGAGGTGGTGGGCAGCGATGCGCTGATGCAGCGGCTGGCCATTCCGGAGGCATTCCGCGATTACGTGGCGCGAAGCTGGCGTCGGCGCGACCCGCACCTGTACGGGCGCATGGACCTGGCGTATGACGGCCGCGGCCCCGCCAAGCTGTACGAGTTCAATTACGACACGCCCACGTCGCTGTACGAGGCGGCGTTCTTCCAGTGGGAGTGGCTGGAGAACCAGCGCGAGCGGGGAGCCCTGCCCGTGCAGGCGGACCAGTACAACGCCATCCACGAAGCCCTGGTGGAGCGCTTTGGCGAGCTGGCTGCGCGACTGAAGCCGCCGATGTACTTCGCGGCGGTGGGCAGCAGTGTGGAGGACCAGGGCACGGTGGCCTACCTGCGCGACTGCGCGGCCCAGGGTGGCCTGCCCGCGGGCCAGATCGCGCTGGAGGACATTGGCGTGTCGGAGGACGGACGCTTTACCGACCTGGACGACGTGGCCATCGGCAGCCTGTTCAAGCTGTATCCGCTGGAAGACCTGTTTGCCGATCCGTTCGGCATGGAGCTGCTGCGCTCGGACCTGCAATTGCTGGAGCCGGCGTGGAAGCTGGTGCTGAGCAACAAGGGCGTGCTGCCGCTGTTGTGGGAGCGCCATCGCGGCCATCCCAACCTGCTGGAGGCGCACTTCGACGAGGGTGATGAATTGCAGCCGGGCTGGGTGCGCAAGCCGCTGTTCTCGCGCGAAGGGGCCAACGTGGCCATGCGCTATCCGGATGGGCGGTTGCTGAGCGAGGCGGGGCCGTATGTCGGCCCGGCGATCCGCCAGGCATTGCATCCGCTGCCCGCGTTTGACGGCCGCTACCCGATGGTGGGCAGTTGGGTGGTGGGCGACCACGCGTGCGGGATCGGCATTCGTGAGGACGACAGCCCGATCACGCACGACAGTGCGCGGTTTGTGCCGCACGCGATCGTGGAGGACGCTGCTGGGCGGGTGGTGGTCGAGATGTGAGACTGCCGCGGGTGTTGTGACGCACCAGGGCTGGTGGCGTCACGTGCCCGTGCGGGCGCTGCGCTACAGCAGCTCAAGCACCTTCTCGGGCGGTCGCCCCACCACGGCCTTGCCGCCGTGCACGAATATCGGACGCTCTATCAGGCGCGGATGGGCCACCATGGCGTTGACCAGGTCGTCCTCGCCCAGGTCGGGGTTGGCCAGGCCCAGTTCGACGTAGGCGTCCTCACCGGTGCGCAGCAGCGCGCGTGCTGGCATGCCCAGCATGCGCAACAGGGCGCGCAGTTCATCGGCGCTGGGCGGAGTCTCGAGGTACGCCACGATCCGAGGTTCGATCCCGCGCTGTTGCAGCAGCTCAAGGGCCCCGCGGGACTTGGAGCAACGGGGATTGTGGTACAGCCGCGTGGGATGCGATGCCATGGTGACCGGACAGGACGCTGGAACGGGCATGGTAACCCCTGCGATCCCGCACGGAAGCGACCGGGCCGCGTCTGCCCACCGGCACCTTGTGCCCGGTCCGTCCACGGTGGCGCATGGCGCCACCGTGGACGGATCGAAGCCGCGGCTGGGCCGCCGATTACTTGAACCGGTAGCCGAAGCGGATGCCGTACAGGCGCGGCGTACCCGGCACGTACGTCGGGATACCGAACAGCTGCCCGGTGTTGCCGGCATCGACCAGGTACTCCTCGTCGGTGAGGTTGTGCGCGTACACCTGCACGTCCCAGCCGTTGCCAAAGGCGATACCCGTGTTCAGGTTCAACAGGCCGTATGCGTCCTGCTCGATGCCCGGCTGGTTGTCATCCTCGAAGTACACCTGCGAGCGCCAGGTGTAGCTGGGGCGCAGGAAGAACTGGCGGCCGTTGCCGAACGGGACGCTCCAGTCCAGGCCCACTGCCACCGTGTTCTCCGGCGTCAGGCGGAAGCGGTTGCCCGCCAGCGCCTGGTGGTTGCCATCGTCGTCGAAGGCGTTGAAGCCCGCGTCGATCCAGCTGTAGTTGAAGAAGCCGCTGAGCGAATCGCTGAACTGGTTCATCAGCGACACTTCCACGCCCGACGCGTGCGCCTTGCCGCCATTGGCGGCGATGAAGAACGGCGGCGGCGTCGGGTTCTGGACCTGCGTCTGGAAGTTGCTGTAGTCGTAGTAATAGGCCGCCAGGTCGTAGACGAAACGGCCTTCATTGGCCGCGCCCTTCAGGCCGATCTCGTAACTCCAGACGATCTCCTCGTCGATGGTTTGCGCCCCATCGGCATCGACCTGCACCACGTCGGGGCGGCGGCCGCGAGACACGCTGGCGTAGGCGTTGATGTCATCGGAGAAGCGGTGGCTGGCCACCGCGCGGCCAACGACCGAATCGAAATCGCCATCGCCGGTGACGCGGCCCGGGGTCGGCGCGAACAGTGCGTTGGGGAACGAGGGATTGGCAGGGGTGGGCAGGAACAGGCCCAGCACGCTCGGCGTACCGTGGGACAGCGCCTCGTAGCCGGACTCGACCTCTTCGTGCGTGTAGCGCACACCCAGCGTCAGGTCGAACCGATCGGTCAGCGACCAGGTGCCGTCGGCAAAAAGCTCATAGGCACTGACATCGCTGAAGTTTGCGTATTCCTCGCTGTGGCGCGCCTTGAGCGGCAGGAACGGCGGCAGGCCCAGCAGCTGCTGCAATACCGGGTGCACGTTGATCAGGGACAGCGAGGTATTGGGCGTGGCGTCGGGATTGAGCGGCGAGACCACGGGCAGCAAGCCGCCGGTTGCGGCCGAGAGCGTGGGCGACAGCAGTGCGTACAGGCTGCGCTCGTCCGTGCTGAAGGGAACGCGCTGCGAGCCGGACTCGTCGAACCAGCTGCCGCCGAAGAAGCCACGGAACGCGCCGCCACCATCATAGTTGAAGCGCACCTCCTGGCTGGTCTGGCGGCCCTTGGCGATCTCGGCGAACTCCAGCAGGTAGAGCTGCGAGCCATCGGCGTCGAACTCCTCGTGGGAGTCGAACTCGCGCCAGCCGGTGATCGTGGACAGCGTCCAGCTGTCGCTCAGCCAGAAGTCTCCGAGCAGGGTGGCACCGTTGACCGTGCGGTCCAGGCCCAGTTCCTCCCCGCGATTGAGGTCGGCCGGCGTATCGGGGAACACATCCCGCGTACCGGCACGCGTGGGGATCACATTGCTGCGGAACGCGGTGCCCGGCGGCGTGTCCTTCTGGTGGTTGAGGATGAGGTCGATGCCGGAGGCTTCGCCCACGTTGAGGTGGAAGCTGGCGCGTACCGCCTGCGTATCGCGGCCGTTGAGGTCGCCACCGGCCAGGTTGTCGACCGAACCGTCGCGCTGCTCATGGAAGACAGCGAGGCGACCGAACAGCGTGCCGTCGACCAGCGGCGCGTTGACGTGGCCGCTGAAATACGTGGAGCCCAGATTGCCGAACCCCGCACGGAACGCGCCCTCGGTGGCATCCCGCGCCTTGTTCTGGATCAGGTGCACCGCACCCGTCTGCGCGCCGCGGCCGAACAGCGTGCCTTGTGGACCGCGCAGCACTTCCACGCGCTCCAGATCGAACATCTCGACCACCGCACCGCGCGAGCGGCTGATCGAAACGCCATCCTGGAACACCGACACGCGCGGCTCGACGGTGGCGTCGCCGCTGTCCGAGGTGATGCCGCGGATCACGAACCCGGGATTGTTCGGGCTCTGCACCTGCGTCTGCAGGCCGGGCACATAACCACCGAGGCGCTCGAAGCCATCGATGCCGAGCTTGTCCAGGAACTCACCCGAGAACGCGGTGATCGCAATCGGCACTTCCTGCACCTGCTGCTCGCGCTTCTGCGCGGTGACAACCATCTTCTCCAGCACCACGACGCCGTCATCGGCCGCGTTGGTCTCCACCGGTGACTGCTGGGCGGGGGCCGTCTGGACCGCCTGCTGCGACCAGGCGCTGGCGCTGGCCAGGGCCAACGCCACGGCAAGCAGGCTGCGTGCGGGCGCCGACCGGGCGGTTGGGTGATGGCGGAAGGCAGACGCGTTGAAGCGGCCGCTATTGCGGATCTGGCATGGCATGGATGAGGACCCCGATTGATGAGCGAGTGCGGAAGGCAGCCCCCTGCCCCCGCAAGGCCCATGAGGGTTCCACGGCCGGATTGCAGCCCGGTTACAACCATGCGTAACCGTACGGTCATGTTGACGCGATTGACTGCCCGACGCTGGCAGGCGTGGGCGCCACGGCCTCCACCGCCCGCCGAGCGTTGCCATCGTTACGTCGCCGCCCGAAGGGATCGGCGCCAAGGAGTGTCCATGCCGCTTACCCGCCGCCGTTTCCTCGGTACCCTCGTCCTGGGTGCAGCCGCACTGTCATTGCCGCAGGGCGCCCAAGCCACCCGCATCGGACCGCGCGGCCCCATCACCGTGGACCGCAGCCGCTTTCCCCAGTCGGTCGCCTCCGGCGACCCGCGCCCGGACCGCGTGCTGCTGTGGACCCGGGTCTGGACCCGGCAGGCACGCGAACCGCTGCTGTTGCAGGTCGCCACCGATGCCGGCTTCACGGGCGCCATGGTGGAAATGGAACTGCACGCCCTGAAGGCCCACGACCACTGCGTGCGCGTGCGTCTCACCGGCCTGGCGCCAGGCCAGGAGCTGCACTACCGCTTCGTGCTGGGCAATGCCACCGACGGCTGGACCGGCTCGCCCGTGGGGCGCACGCGCAGCGCACCAGCACCGGATGCCGACGTGCCCCTGCGGTTCGCCTTCATGAGCTGCCAGGATTACGGCGGCCGCTGGTACAACGCGATGCTGCCGCTGCTGGAGCAGGAACTGGACTTCATCCTCCACCTGGGCGACTTCATCTACGAGACGGTGGGCGACCCGGGTTTCCAGTCACGCGACGCCGGACGCAGCATCACATTCGACGACCAGGCCGGCGCGCTGCGGCTGGGCACGCCGGACGCCCCCTACTTTGCCGCGCGCAGCCTCGACAACTACCGCCAGATCCACCGTACCGTGCGGACCGACCCGGTGTTGCAGCAACTGCTCGAGCGCGCCCCGCTGGTGGCGATCTGGGACGACCACGAGTTTGCCGACGACTGCTGGCAGGCCACGTCCACCCATCACGACGGCCGCCACGACGAAGCCGACGCGGACCGTCGCCGCAACGCCGAGCAGGCCTACTTTGAATACCTGCCGGTGGACGTGGACCTTGGCGCGCCCGACGACAGCGCGCACGTGCAGCCAGGCGCCCTGTTCCCGAACGCAAGCCTATGGCGGCGTTTGCGGTTTGGCCGCAACCTGGACCTGTTCCTCACCGACACGCGCAGCGAGCGCCCCGACCACCTCATCCCGGAGGATGCGTTTCCCGGAACGGTGCTGCATTCGCGCGAGGAACTGCACGAGCGCCTGCCCCAGGTGGGGCTCGCCCCCACGGCCCTGGATCACGTGATGGCGCCATGGTTCGACCTTGACCGCGAGGACCGGGCCCCGTTGCGCAAGGCGCTCCAGCGCGCATTGGGGGCCGCCTGCCGCCGCGAGGGCCTGGACCGCAAACGCGCACGCCAGTACGCCGACGATGCCACCCGCGGGCGGGTGGCGTGGCCGGCGATCAACGCCGTGCTGGCCCGATGGAACCAGGCGACCCCGGGCTTCCTGCATGCCGACATCCCGGCGGTGGAGACCGCCGACGGCACGGGACTGGCCTGGCTGTGCCTGGGCAAGACACGGCTGTTCGACAGCATCGGATCACGGTACTTCGTGCTGGCGGAGGTGTATGACGCACTGGCCGCGCTGCGCGCCAGGGACACCCCACCCGCGCCGATGTCGGCACGGCAATGGCAATGGCTGGGCAAGGGTATGGAAGGCTCGGCCGCGCAGTGGAAAGTGGTGGCCACCTCGATCTCGCTCTCGCCCATCGTGCTGGACCTGTCCGCCGCCGAACTGGGCGCCCCCGAAGCGATGCGCCGACGCTTCCTGCTCAACGTCGACCAGTGGGATGGCTTCCCGCAGGCGAGGCAGGCGCTGCTCGAGGGCCCCTTCGCCCGGGCCGGCAACGTGGTCGCGCTCAGCGGCGACATCCATGCCGCCTTCGTCAGCCAGCACGGCCCCCGCATCAGCGAGTTCACCGTGCCCGCCGTTTCGTCCACTCCGCTGGCGGACATCCTGGGCGCCGAAGCGGCGCGGGACCCGGCCACCCGCGAGGTGGGCGAACGGCTGGTCTCCGGCCTTGATGCACTGATCGCCGCCGGCGCCTCCCAGGTGCGCCATGTGCGGACGCGGGTGCACGGCGTATGCCTGGCCCACGTCGATGCAGGCGGTTTCAAGGTCGAACTGCTCACCTTGCCGCCGGATACGTGCCGCCAGCGCCTGTACGACGCTCCGTCCTCGCTGGACGCGCGACTGCAGCGGCAGGTGTTCCATGTCGCCGCAAGCGATGGACAGGTTCGCGCGCTATGACGTCCAGCAACGACCGCTTCGCGCACCAGCGCAGCGTGTCGCCGGGCCTGTCCCTTGAAACAAAAAAACCGGCTTTCGCCGGTTCTTCGCTATCCGCAGATATGGTGGGCGGTGCAGGGATCGAACCTGCGACCCTTGCCGTGTGAAGGCAATGCTCTACCGCTGAGCTAACCGCCCCTGAGGGCTGCGCAGTATACAGCAACCTCCCCCACACTTGCCAAGGGGTTGATGCGAAATTTCTTCACACCAGTTTGGACTGGCGCAGCGACTGCACGCTCGCCGGTGCGGCAAAACTGTCGCTGCTGGCGCAGGCCCAGAATTGCTGGAACACGGCATGCGACGGGACCCTGCCCAGCAGGTCGCCCGGTTGCAGGAACGCGTGCAACGCACCGAGCGAGCGCACCTCGACGGGCGACACGCGGCGCAGGATGTGCTCGGGTCCCAACTGGTCCGGGTGTTCCAGGCCGGCCGCACACAGCAGGTCGCGCAGCGCCTTCATCGTGTTCTGGTGGTAGTTGAAGACGCGCTGCCCCTTGTCGGTCACGTCCAGGTGCTTCCAGCGTGCGGCGTCCTGCGTGGCGATGCCGGTGGGGCAATGGTCGGTGTGGCAGCTGAGCGACTGGATGCAGCCCAGAGCGAACATGAAACCGCGCCCCGCGTTGCACCAGTCGGCGCCCATCGCCAGCGTGCGCGCGATGTCGAACGCGCTGCTGATGCGGCCGGCCGCGCCGATGCGGATGCGGCCGCGCAGATCCAGGCCCACCAGCGTGTTGTGCACCAGCATCAACGCCTCGTGCATGGGCACGCCCACGTGGTCGATGAACTCGGCAGGCGCGGCGCCGGTACCGCCTTCGGCACCGTCCACCACGATGAAATCCGGCAGCATGCCGGTCTCCGCCATGGCCTTGGCGATGCCGAACCATTCCCACGGATGGCCGATGGCGAGCTTGAAGCCGGTGGGCTTGCCGCCCGACAACTCGCGCAGGTGGGCAACGAAGGCCAGCAGTTCGCGGGGCGAGTTGAACGCGCTGTGGCGCGCGGGCGACACGCAATCCACGCCCTTGGGTACGCCACGGGTCACCGCGATCTCCGCATTGACCTTGGCCGCTGGCAGCACACCCCCATGCCCCGGCTTGGCGCCCTGCGACAGCTTCACCTCGATCATCTTGACCTGCGGGTCGCGCGCGTTGGCGGTGAAACGCTCCTCGCTGAAACTGCCGTCGTCGTTGCGGCAACCGAAGTAACCCGAGCCGATCTCCCACACCAGGTCGCCACCGTGCTCGCGGTGGTACGGCGAAATCGAGCCTTCGCCGGTGTCGTGGTAGAAGTCGCCCAGCTTGGCGCCCTTGTTGAGCGCACGGATGGCATTGGCCGACAGCGCGCCAAAACTCATCGCCGAGATGTTGAACACGCTGGCCGAATACGGCTGCGCGCATTGCGCGCCGATGGTGATGCGGAAGTCGTGGCTGCGGTGCGGCGTGGGCGCCATCGAGTGGTTGATCCACTCGTAGTCCACCGCGTAGGTGTCCTGCTGGCTGCCGAAGGGCAGTACGTCGTTGACCGACTTGGAGCGCTGGTAGATCAGCGCGCGCTGCTGGCGCGAATACGGCACTTCCACGGTGTCGGACTGGAAGAAGTACTGGCGCAGCTCCGGCCCGATGGATTCCAGGCTGTAGCGGAAATGCGCCAGCAGCGGGTAGTTGCGGCGCAGCGTGCTGCGGGTCTGCAGCAGGTCGGCCGTCCCCAGCAGCGCCAGCGCACCGAACACCACCACCCCCAACAGGGGCCACGTGCCGCTGGCACTGGACCAGGCCAGCAGCGACAACAGGGTCAACAGCACGCTGAGTGCGTAGGGGAAATATCGGGCCATGGATGATCGCTTGCGGCGTGATGCGACCGAGGATATCGCGTTGCGCGCAATGCACGCGCGTTGTGCGCGGCGTGTGCCCGGTGTCGGGATCGAACCGACATGGCCTTGCGGCCGAGGGATTTTAAGTCCCTTGCGTCTACCAGTTTCGCCAACCGGGCGTTGAAACAACAAAGCCCCGCGATTGCGGGGCTTTGCGTGGGGCGAACCCCTGAATCTGGAGCGGGAAACGAGACTCGAACTCGCGACCCCGACCTTGGCAAGGTCGTGCTCTACCAACTGAGCTATTCCCGCGGGGAGCGTCATTCTACAGCAAAAAACTGGTTTGTGAATAGCACCGCGCTGTCGGGGCGCTTCTTTCGGAAAGATCGCCATGGCGGCATTCGGCGCGTCCTCATGCCCTGCGCTTCAAAAAAAGGGCTCCGCCGAAGCGGAGCCCTGAAATCTGGAGGCCGAGGTCGGAATTGAACCGGCGTACGCGGATTTGCAGTCCGCTGCATAACCACTCTGCCACCCGGCCGGATGACGATCGCTTGCGCGACAGGCCACAGCATACCGCCCGCAGCCACGATTGCACCAAAGACAGCGTGCGACCGCTGAAAAAACAAAACCCCGATTCCGGGGCCTTGTCCAGGGGCAACCCCCTTGAAACTGGAGCGGGAAACGAGACTCGAACTCGCGACCCCGACCTTGGCAAGGTCGTGCTCTACCAACTGAGCTATTCCCGCAGAGGAAGCGACATTTTAGGCATGGAACGCAACATGTCAACTGGTTTTCACATCCTCGCGCAGGCTCGGCCATGCGGCACGCAGGTAGGCGAAACCGGACCACAGCGTCAGCAATGCCGCCACGGCCAACATCCAGTCGCCGATCTTGAACAGCAGCGTAATCGGGCTGCCCAGCCGGTCGGGCACGGAGTACAGCAGGATCGTCAGCGCCACCATCTGCACCACGGTCTTGAGCTTGCCGATGGTGGCCACTTTGACCGTGGCACGCTGGCCGATCTCGGCCATCCATTCGCGCAACGCGGACACGGCGATCTCGCGGCCGATGATCACGGCGGCCCACAAGGCCATCCACGGCGTGGGGTGCTTCTGCACGATCAGCAGCAATGCGGTGGCCACCATCAGTTTGTCCGCCACCGGGTCCAGGAACGCGCCGAAGGCGGAATGCTGGTTGTAGCGGCGGGCGATCCAGCCATCCAGCCAATCGGTGATGGAGGCGAAGGCGAAAATGAACGCCGCGGCGAAATTGGTCCACTTGAAGGGCAGGTAGAACACCGCGACCAGCACCGGGATCATCACGATCCGCAGCAGGGTCAGGAGGGTGGGTACCGTCAACTTCATCATTCGCTCCGCGCGTCCAGTCCGTGCAGGGTGGCATAGATCCGTTCGGCGAGGGCATCGTTGATGCCTTCGACCCGGGAAATTTCCTCGACCCCCGCGGCCTTGAGTCCCCCCAGGCCGCCAAAGTGCTTCAACAGGTTAGCGCGTCTGCGCGGGCCGATGCCGGGGATGTCCTCCAACCGGCTGACATTGCGCGCCTTCTGGCGGCGGCCGCGGTGGCCGGTGATGGCGAAACGGTGCGCTTCGTCACGCACCTGCTGGATGAGTTGCAGGGCTGGCGATTCAGCCCCGGGCCGAACGCTGCGGCCGTCGGGCAGGAGCAGCTCCTCGTCGCCAGGGCGGCGCTCGGGGCCCTTGGCCACACCCACCAGCAGTACGCCCTCCACACCCAGTTCGTCCAGCACGGCGCGAGCCTGGGCCACCTGCCCTGCCCCGCCGTCGATCAGCAGGATGTCGGGAAGGACGCCCAACTCGGACGATGCGCGCGGGTGCTTGCGCGACGGCTTGGCGGACACGCTGGCCGGTGCGCCTGGCGTCGTCGCATCCGTGCCTTGGTCCGGGGCCAGACCAGGGCCATCGCCTGCCGACACCCCGCGGACTTCCGGTTGGGTGCCACCATCCGCCGCGGCCAACCCTTCCCGCTCTTCCATCGCCCGCCGGAAGCGGCGGTAGATCGCCTGGTGCATGGCGGCGTAGTCGTCGCCAGGCTCGATGCCGGTGATGTTGAAACGGCGGTACTGGCCGCGCACCGGGCCTTCGGCGTCGAACACCACGCACGAGGCGACGGTGGCCTCGCCCATGGTGTGGCTGATGTCGAAGCACTCGATGCGCTTGGGCAGCTCGGGCATGTCCAGCAGTTCGCGCAGGGCCTGCGCGCGGGCGTGCTGGGCGGCGTGGCTGGTGCGCTCGGCGGCCAGCGACATCTCGGCGTTGCGGCGGGCCAGGTCGACGTAGCCGGCGCGCTCGCCGCGTACGTTGTGGCGGATCTGCACGCGACGATCGCTGGACGCGGACAGCGCCTGTTCGATCAGCTCGCGGTCGGCGATGTCGCGGTCGAGGATGATCTCGCGCGGCGGGTTCTGCTCGCCGTAGTACTGGGAGACGAACGCGGCCAGCACTTCCTCCGGGTTGTCGCTGCCATTGGTTTTCGGGAAGAACGCACGCGTGCCGAGATTGCGCCCGTCGCGGAACGCCAGCAGCAGCACGCAGGCCTGCACGCCGTGCATGGCGATGGCCAGCACGTCCAGGTCGGCGGCACGGCCGTCGACGTACTGGCGTGCCTGCAGGGTGCGGATCGACGCGACCAGGTCACGCAGGCGTGCGGCGTTCTCGAAGTCCAGCCGCTCGGCGGCGTCTTCCATGGCCTTCGTCAGCTCGCCGGTGAGCTCGTCGCTGCGGCCTTCCAGCAGCAACGTGGCGCGGCGCACGCTCTCGGCGTAGTCGCGCGCCTGCACCAGGCCCACGCACGGTGCGCTGCAGCGGCCGATCTGGTGCTGCAGGCACGGCCGCGAGCGGTTGCGGAACACGCTGTCCTCGCAGTTGCGCAGGCGGAACAGCTTGTGGATCAGGTTGAGCGTGTCGCGCACCGCCATCACGCTGGGGTACGGGCCGAAGTAGCGCCCCGGCACCGCGCGCGGGCCGCGGTGCATGGCGATGCGCGGCCATGTCTCGCTGGTCAGCAGCACGTACGGGTAGCTCTTGTCGTCGCGCAGCAGCACGTTGTAGCGCGGCTTGAGCGACTTGATGAGCTCGTTCTCGAGGATCAGCGCCTCGGCCTCGGTGCGGGTGACCGTGACCTCCATGCGCGCCACCTGCGACAGCATGGCCATGATCCGCGCCGACTTGGGCGTGGCGTTGAAGTAACTGGAAACGCGGTTCTTCAGCGCGCCGGCCTTGCCGACGTACAGCACGGTCTCGTCGGCGGCGATCATGCGGTACACGCCCGGCGCGGTGCTGAGCGTGCGCACGAAGGCCTTGCCGTCGAAGGGAGGCGCGGGGGTGGTCATCGGGTCCTGCATCGGCACTCCATCTGGGGCCGATTATGCGTCAGGGCAAGCGCCGGGCAGCCGGTCGCACCAAAGCGCGCGCCGACCCTCGCAAGACTCAGCGCCACTGCCCCTGGCTGGCCAGCAGGCGCGCGACGACGCCATCGGCCGCGCGCTCCAGCAGGGACCAGCTGTGCTCGAATTCGTGGGTGCCGCCGGTGTAGGGGTCGGGCACTTCGTCGCCCTCGCCTACCCCGCTCCATTCCAGCAGCAGCGTTGCACGTTGGTGGAGGGCGGGATCAATGCGCGCGCGGACGTCGGCCAGGTTGTCGCGGTCGGCGCACAGCAGCCAGTCAAACGTTTCTGCATCGAGACGACGGAACTGGCGCGCACGCAGGTGGCCGATGTCCACGCCATGGCGCGCGGCCGTGGCGATGGCGCGGTGGTCCGGCGGCTGGCCCACGTGCCAGTCGCCGGTGCCGGCGGAATCCACCAGCACGCGACCGCGCAGGGGCGATGCCTCGATGCGGGCGCGCAGCACGCCCTCGCCCATCGGCGAGCGGCAGATGTTGCCCAGGCACACCACCAGCAGGCGCACGGGCGCGGCCATGGTTCAGTGGCTCCGGCTGGCGACGCGCGCTTCGGCCCGCGCCAGGTCTTCGGGCGTATCCACGCCCGGCGGGAACGGCTCGGGCGTGAGTGCCACGGCGATGCGGTGCCCGGCTTCCAGCGCGCGCAGCTGCTCGAGCGATTCCACTTTCTCCAGCCGCCCCTGCGGCATCGCCGCGAACTGGCGCAGGAAACCGGTGCGATACCCGTAGATGCCGATGTGGCGCATCCACACGTCGTCGTCCGGCAGGAAACTGCGGTCCCGGGCGAAGGCATCGCGCGGCCAGGGCATCGGCGCGCGGCTGAAGTACAGCGCGTCGCCGTCGTGGTTGGTGACCAGCTTGACCGCATTGGGGTCGAACAGCACGTCGACATCGGTGATGGGCGCGGCCAGCGTGCTCATCGGCGCGCCGCTGTCGCGGACCAGTTCGGCCACCAGGCGGATGCCGGACGCCGGAGCAAAGGGCTCGTCGCCCTGCAGGTTGACCACGATGGTGTCGTCGGCCCAGCCGGCGATGGTGGCGCATTCGGCCAGCCGGTCGGTGCCCGAGGCGTGGTCGACCGAGGTCATGGCCACGTGCACGCCGCAGCCGTGCAGCGCGGCGGCGATGCGTTCGTCGTCGGCGGCCACCCAGACTTCGCGCGCACCGGCAGCCAGCGCGCGGCGCGCCACGTGCAGCACCAGCGGCTCGCCGCCCAGCAGCCGCAGCGGCTTGCCCGGCAGGCGCGAGGCTGCATAACGGGCGGGGATGGCGACGACGAAATCGGTCATGGCGTGGGGTGCTGGTAGGCGGTGCGGGTCTGGGTCAGCCGGCTCAGCAACGCGACCCAGAACGCCTCTGGCAGTTCGGCGTCGATGGGCACGGCGTAGAACAGGTCGGAACCGAACTCGGCGCACTTGACCGCATCCTTCTCGGTCATGAGTACGGGCAACCGGCTGCCGAACTCGAAGTCCTCGCGACTGTAGCGATGGTGGTCGGGGAAGGCGTGCGGAACAACCGCTATGTCCAGGCCGCGAAGCATGGCGAAGAACCGCTCGGGGTCGCCAATGCCGGCCACGGCGTGCACGCGCTGGCCAGCGAAATCGGACAGGCTGCGCGGGCGGCCGCCGGACAGCGGCACCGCGCGCTCGGCGCGCAATCGCATCGGCCACTCGCCAAAGCCGGTTTCGCCGTTCAAGGTGGGCGTGCCGGGTCCGCCGAGGTTCACCACCCGGAAGTCGCAGCGGCGTCCGCGTTCGGGGTGTTCGCGCAGGGGACCCGCCGGCAGCAACTGGCCGTTGCCATATCGGCGACGGGCATCGATGACTTCGATCTCGACGTCGCGACGCAATGCGTAGTGCTGCAGCCCATCGTCGCAGACCACGATGTCGCACCCGGCCTGTGCCAGTGCCCGTGCGGCCGCGGCCCGGCGGATGTCCGCGCGCAGTGGCACGCCGGTGCGGCGCACGATCAACGTGGGCTCGTCACCGCCTTCGCGCGGGGTGGTGGCCGCTTCGACCCAGAGCGCGCGCTTGGCGTTGTCACGACCGTAACCGCGGCTGGCCACACCGGGGTTCCAGCCGGCCGCGCGCAGCCGTTCCACCAGCGCGATGGTCAGCGGCGTCTTGCCCGCGCCACCGGCGGTGATGTTACCCACGACCACCACCGGGATGCCGGGATGCTGCTGGCGCAACAGCCCGACGCGGTAGAGGCGCCGCCGCAGGGCACCCGCGCCCGCGTACAGCCCGGCCAGCAGGCGTGCGTGCAGCGGCACGGGGACGTCGCCGTACCACCAGGCCGGGTGGTGCTCGCGGGGCGCGCCTTGCGGTCCACTCATCTCACTGGGCTTCCCGGAACTGCATGCGGTGCAGGTGCGCATAGAGCCCGTCGTGCGCCAGCAGTTCAGCATGGGTGCCGCGCTCCACGATGCGGCCATCGTCCATCACCAGCACCTGGTCGGCGTGTTCGATGGTCGACAGTCGATGGGCGATCACCAGCGTGGTGCGGTTGGGCATCAGGTGCGAGAGCGCATCCTGCACCAGGCGTTCGGACTCGGTATCGAGGGCGGCGGTGGCTTCGTCCAGGATCAGGATGGGCGCGTCCTTCAGCATGGCGCGGGCAATGGCCAGGCGTTGGCGCTGCCCGCCCGAGAGCCGGCCGCCGCGTGGCCCCACGGGCGCATCGACACCCTGCGGCAGTTGCTGCACGAACTCCAGCGCATTGGCGCCACGCACGGCCTGCTGCAGCGCCTCGGGCGAAGCGCCTTCCATTTCACCGAAGGCCACGTTGGCTGCGATGGAACCGTCGAACAGCATGACCTGCTGGCCGACCAGCGCGATCTGGCGCCGCAGGTCGGCAAGGCGGTACTCCTGCACCGGCACGCCATCGAGCAGGATCGCGCCGGATTCGATCTCGTAGAAGCGCGGAATCAGCTTGATCAGGCTGGACTTGCCGCTGCCGGAGCGTCCGACGATGGCGGTGACGGTGCCCGGGCGCGCGGAAAAACTGACGTCCTGCAGCGCGGGACGGTGTTGCCCCGGGTAGCGCGCGGTGACATCGCGGAACTCGATCGTTCCGTCGGCCTTGTCCAACGTGTGCGTGCCGGTATCGGGTTCGTCCGGTGCGTCCAGCACTTCGAACAGGCGCTGTGCGGAGGCCACGCCCCGCTGCAGCATGCCCTGCACGTTGGTCAGCTGCTTGATGGCGGGAATGATGGCCATCATCGAGGTCATCAGGGTGACGAAATCACCCGCGCTCAGGCGTCCCCTGACCGCTTCACGCCCGGCCAGCAGCAGCAATGCCGCCAGGCCGATGGCGCCCATCAGCTGCACCATCGCCGAGGAGATGCTGCGCGTGGACTCCACCTTCACGCTCAGGCGGAAGTGGGTGTCGGCCTGGTCGCGGTAGCGCTGCAACTCGGCCTGCTGGCCGCCGTAGACCTTGACCTCCTGCTGGTTGGACAGCGACTGGTCGGCCAGCAGCATCAACTGTGCGTTGCTTTCCTGGATGCGGTGGCTGATGCGCCGGTAGCGCCGGCCCACGTGATTCATGATCCACGCCAGCGGGGGGGCCAGCAGGAACACTGCCAGCGTGACTTTCCAGCTGTACCACAGCATCACCGCCAGCATGGCGATGACCTGCAGGGACTGCTGCAACATCACCTTCATCGCGTCGATGGCGGCGGCCGCCACCTGTTCGCTGTCCGAGCCCAGCCGGTTGAGCATCGATGGCACCGGCTCGGCGTCGAAGCGCTGGCCGGGCAGCCGCAGGTACTTGCCCAGCAGGCCGGTGCGCAGGTCACGTGCGATGCCCCGCGCGGAGCGGGCCAGGGTCATGTCGGTCACGTAGCCCGCCACGCCGCGCACCAGGAACACCGCGACGATGCCCAGTGGCAGCAGCACGCTCAGGCGCTCGTCGTGATCGATGAAGGTAGCGTTGATCACCGGGCTCATCAGCCAGGTGAATGCGCCGCCAGCGGCCGCTTCGACCAGCATGGCCAGCAGGCCGACCAGCAGCAGCGGGCGGTACGGACCGGCGAAGCGGATCAACCGCCGCCAGGTGGGCCAGGGACTGTCGCCCACGCTCACCGCCCGCCCCCGGCCGAAGCCTTCGGGGTCGGCGCGGTGGCGATCAGGATGCGGCGGAACCCGAGCTGGCCCAGTGCATCGTAGGCGGTCACCACCGCCTGGTGCGGCGTGCGGGCATCGGCACGCAGCAGCACCTGGCGGTCACGCTCGTTGCCCGCCACTTCGGCAATGGTCGCCTTCAGCGACTCCAGGTCGTCGCGCAGCACCTCGCGGTCGTGCACGAAGTAGCGGCCGCTGGCATTGACCAGGATCGACAGTGGCTGGCTGGCCTCGTTGGCCTCGCCACTGGCGCGTGGCAACTCCAGCTTGAGCACGTTGCGGCCGTCGAACGTGGCGGTGACCACGAAGAAGATGATCAACACCAGGATGACGTCGATCATCGGGACCAGGTTGATCTCCGGCTCGTCGTCGGCGCGATGGTCGCGGATGCGCATGCGTCAGCTCGCGCTCACCGGCGGGGTGATGCCGTGGGCGCCCGGCGCCACTTTGGCCGACGCGGCGCGCGGCTCGATGGCATCCAGCAACAAAATGGCTTCCGATTCCATGTCGACGATGTACTCGGCGATGCGGCCACGGAACCAGCGGTGCGCGAGCAGCGCCGGGATGGCAACGATCATGCCGGTGGCCGTGCAGACCAGGGCCTTGCCGATGCCGCCGGCCAGCTGGTTCACGTCGCCGATGCCGTGGTCGAGGATGCCCAGGAACATCTGGATCATGCCCACCACCGTGCCGAACAGGCCCAGCAACGGACCGGCGGCGGCGATGCTGCCCAGGGTGTTGAGGTATCGCTCCATGCGATGGACGAGGTGGCGCCCCACGTCCTCGATGCGCTCACGGATCTGGTCACGCGGACGGTTGCGCACATCCAGCGCGGCGGCCAGCAGCGCGCCCAGTGGCGAAGTATTGCGCAGGGTGTCGATATGCGCCGGATCCAGCTTGCCGCCGGCCGCCCACTCGCGCACTTCCTTGCCCAGCCCCGGCGGGATCACCGCCTTGCGCCGCAGGGTCCATGCACGCTCCACGATCAGGGCCAGCGCGAGCGCCGACAGCATCAACAGCGGAATCATCGGCCAGCCGCCTGCCTTGACCAGTTCCAGCACTCGCAAACCTCCGGCACGCGGCCGCCTCAATCGGACCGATAGGATAGCCCAGCCCGACCCTGCGCCAAGCGCTGTTCGGCATCCCACAGGCGCGGGTGTGTTTGCCGTCGCGTTTCGGGTGCCAGCGTGGTTTCGCCCAGCCTGAACGTGATGGCCCCGGTCCGGGCGGTGTCCCAGACCGTGGCCCCGGCGTCGCGCCAGCGCCGAACGATGCCCGGCCGCGGGTGGCGGAACATATTGCCGTACCCCGTGGAGACGATGGCGTGGCGGGCCTTGGTAGCGTTCACGAACGCCGGATCGGAGGAGGTTTCGCTGCCGTGGTGGGCGACCACCACCACCTGGGCCACCAGTGCGGCGGGGTCGCGGCGGACCAGTTGACGCTCGATGATGTCCCCGATGTCGCCAGCGAGCAGCAGCACGCCCTGCCGGCTCTCCACCCGCAGGACGCAACTGGAGTCGTTGGCCAGGTACGGGAAGTACGGCGTGGGGTGCAGGAAGCGGAAGTGGACGCCATCCCAGGTCCAGCTTTCGCCGGCCACGCAATCGCGGGCGCCTTCCAGCCCGACTCCTTCGGGAGCCAGCAGCGACGGCAGCGGGAAGGCGGCGCGGACCGTCTCCAACCCGCCGGCATGGTCATTGTCTCCATGGCTGACCACGGCCCGGTCGATGCGCCGAACGCCGCGGGCGCGCAGCACCGGCAACACCGCGCGCTCGCCGGCATCGAATCCATCGCGCATCGCCGGCCCCATGTCGTACAGCAGCGTGTGCCCGGCGGTGCGCACCATCACCGACAGGCCCTGCCCCACGTCGATGACGGTCACTTCCGCGGTGCCGTGCGCGGGCAGTTGCCGGTCCGGCCACAGCAACGGCAGCCAGAGCAGCAGGGCCAGCGGCTTGCCGGGAATGCCGCGCGGCAGCAGCAGCCACGCCGCGCCCAGCAGGGCCAGGGGCAAGGCGAACCACCGCGATTCGGCGACCCACCACAACGCGAATGGACTGCTGCCCAGCCACTCGAACAGCGGCCAACTCAACTCGAAACACCATGCGGCGGCGCGCAACGGCGACGTGCCCAGCCCCGCATGCAGCGATTCCAGCGCCGCCCCCAGCAACGACAGCGGCACCACCACCAGGCTCCACCATGGCACCGCGACCAGGTTGGCCATCGGTCCAGCCATGGACACCTGGCCGAACAGCAGTACCGCCATCGGCAACAACCCGATGGTTGCCACGCCCTGTGCCGACAGGAACTCCCGCACCGGCTGGCGTCCGCCCTGCGGCAGGCACCACATCAGCCAGGCCACGCCCATGAAGCTGAGCCAGAACCCCGCACCCAGCACGGACAAGGGGTCGTACAGCAGGACGGCGATGACCGCCAGCGCCAGCGTGTCGAACGGCGACACACGGCGCCGTGCGCCCAGGGCCAGGGATACGGCGGCGATCATCAGGGCGGTGCGCACCGTGGGCACGGCAAAGCCCGCAGCCGCGGTATAGGCCACCGCGCCTCCCGTGGCCGCGACCGCTGCGACCACCTGCCGCGGCGCGAAACGGGCCAGCGCAGGCACCAGCCACCACAGCCCGTACGCCAGCAAAGCGAAGAACCCGCCCACCAGCCCCACGTGCGAGCCGGAAATCGCGATCAGGTGGGTCAGGCCGTTGGCCCGCAGCAGGGTCCAGTCCTCGTCACTGATGGCACGCGTGTCGCCGATGGCCAAGGCGCGGATGAAACGCGAAGTGTCGCCTGGGATGGCGACGGCAATCCGTCCTGACACGCCTTCGCGCCAGGCCTGCAGCCCGCGCGCCTCGGTCAGTCGCACCGCCTTGCGCGGGTGGCGGACCTGGGCGTTGCCGGCGATGCGCCGGGCGAAGGCGTGTTTTTCCGAATCCGAGCCGCCAGGGTTGCGCAGGCCACGCGGGGCCTTGAGCCGCACCGCCAGGCGCCACCGCTGGCCTGCCTGCACGCTACCGCGATCGGTCATGCCGGCGTCGGCCCAGGACACGCGCAACCGGCGCCCGCGCAGCGGGTCGGGCTGCGTCGGCGCATCGTCCACCTTGAACACGAAACGGGTCTGCCGGGGTTCGTGCTCGGGCAAGTCGTCCACCGTGCCCGTGATGGTCACGACCTTCCGCTCCAGGGAGGCGGGCAACTGCAGGGACAGCGTGTGCGCCGCGTGCAGGCCTGCCAGCCCCAGGCCGACAAACAACGCGCCGGTCCAGCGCCAGCGGCCGGCCTTCCACCACATCCACAGGCCCGCCAGCAGCGCGATGACGCAGGCCACCCGCGACGGCACGGTAGGCCACAGGAGGACTGCGGTGACGCCGCATACCAGTGCCACCGCGCTGGCGATTCCGAAGGGCGGCATCCTTGCCGCGGGCTGCATGGGCGCTAGACCTCGTCGCGTGCGAGTTGCCGGAGCTTGCCCTCATGCAGCTCCATCACCCGGTCCAGCCGTCGTGCCAGCCGGCGGTCATGGGTGACCAGCACCAGGCTGGTGCCCTGCTCCCGGTTGAGTCCCAGCATCAGGTCGAAGACGATCGAGGCGGTCTTCTCGTCCAGGTTGCCCGTCGGCTCGTCACCGAGCACGCATGCCGGCCTGTTGACCAGTGCGCGCGCCACGGCCGCGCGCTGGCGCTCGCCACCGGACAGTTCGCCGGGCTTGTGCTGCAGGCGATGGGACAGCCCCACCGCTTCAAGCAGGCCGGTGGCGCGCCTGCGGCCTTCGGCGACATCCGCGCCGCCCAGCAGCACGGGCAGCATCACGTTCTCCAGCGCCGTGAACTCCGGCAGCAGGTGGTGGAACTGGTACACGAAACCCAGGGCGTGGTTGCGCAGCGTGCCCCGGGCCTTGTCCGACAGCGCGCTCATGCGCTGGCCCGCCACGAACACTTCGCCCGCGGTCGGCGTATCCAGCCCGCCGAGCAGGTGCAGCAGCGTGCTCTTGCCCGCGCCCGATGCGCCCAGGATGGCGACCGTCTCGCCCTTGCGCACGGCCAGGTCCAGTCCGTCGAACACCGGCGTGCGCAGCTTGCCTTCGGCATAGGTCATGCCCAGGCCCTGGCACATCAGCACCGATTCGGCCGCGGCCTGGTCCATCTGCATCGCATCCACGGGGTTACTCATAGCGCAGCGCCTCCGCGGGAGCGGTGCGCGCTGCACGCCACGCCGGATAGATCGTCGCCAGGAACGCCATGACCAGCGCGATCGCCGAGATCATGGCCACGTCGCTGCCCTGCAGGTCGGTGGGCAGCCCGGTGACGTAGTACACGTCGGCCGGAAGCAACTGGTAGCCGGTCAACTTCTCGATGCCGAACAGGATGGTCTCCAGGTTGAGCGTCAGCAGCACGCCACCGACCACGCCCAGCACGGTGCCGACCACGCCGATCAGCGAACCCTGCACCATGAACACGTGCATCACCCCGCCCGGCGACAGGCCCAGCGTGCGCAGGATGGCGATGTCGGCCTGTTTGTCGGTCACCAGCATCACCTGCGAGGAGACCAGGTTGAACGCGCCCATCGCGATGATCAGCGACAGCAGCACGGCCATGATGGTCTTCTCCATCTTCAGCGCGCGGAACATGTTGGCGTTCTCGCTGGTCCAGTCGCTCACCCGGTACACCTCGCCCAGGTTGAGCGCCAGGTCGCGCGCCACGTTCCAGGCCTGGTCCATGTCGTGCAGCCGCAGGCGCACGCCGGTCACCCCATCGCCCATGCGCAGCATGCGCTGCAGGTCCTGCATGTGCACGAAGGCCATGCCCTTGTCGTACTCGTTGTAACCGGCCTCGAAGATGCCGCTGACGGTGAAGCGCTTGAGCTGCGGCACCGCGCCCATCGGCGTGCTGCGGAAATCGGAGGTCATCATGGTGACCTTGTCGCCCACCCCCACGCCCAGCCACAGGGCCAGCTCCTTGCCGAGGATGATGTTGAAGCTGCCCGGCTGCAGCGTGCCGAACGTGCCCTGCACCATCCGGTCGGCGATGACGGAGACCTTGGGCTCTTCGGCGGGCATCACGCCGCGCACCATGGCCGGCTGGTTGCGGCTGCCGGTGAGCAGGGTCTCCTTCTCCACGTAGGGTGCCGCGCCGGCCACGCGCTTGTCTGCGGCCGCACGCTGCACCGCCCGCGGCCAGTCGTGCACCGGCTCGCCGTAGCCGCTGACCGTGGCATGGGCCACCATCTGCAGCATGCGGTCGCGGATTTCGCGCTGGAAGCCGCTCATCACCGCCAGCGTGGTGATCAGCGCCGCAACGCCCAGCGCGATGCCGAGGATGGACGCCAGCGAGATGAAGGAGATGAAGCCGTTGCGGCGCTTGGCGCGGAGGTAGCGCAGGCCGATGGCGACGGGGATGGGTTTGAACATGGAGGCTATGGTGCCATCGATGGCCGTGACGGCGAAGTCGCGCGGTCGCGCATCGCGAGCCGCAGGTCGCGACGGGCGCGGTGGGTGGTCGTGTCCGGCCAGAGCACGGTCCGATGCCGGCGACCGTCCGCCGCGCGGCAACGCAGGAAAGCCACGGGGCCGCGCCAGCTCACTGCCAGCATCGCCAACGGCGTGTCGTCCAGCAGCGGGGCCGGCAGCTCGTCGGCGTCATCCGCCGGCACCGTGGGCAGCACCAGCGTGCGCCAGGGTCGCGCCCACTCCCGCCGGGCCGCCCAGGCGGCATGGATCAGCACACAGGGCGCGCCGCCCCATGCCCAGGGGGACGGCAGGTCACTGGCGAAGAGCGCGCCTGCTGCGAGCACACCCAGCAGCAGGACCATCAACGCCAGCTGGCGCGACGGGCCCCACTCAAGGTGGCAACTGGCGTATGCGTTGGACGAGCGCGTCGAGCTCGGCGTCACTGGCGGCCTCATGCCCCATGAACCAGTGCCACAGCCTATCGTCTTCGGTTTGCAGAAGCCGTAGGAAAACTGCCCGTTCCGCTGTAGGCGCATGCCGCCACGAGCGATTGAGGTACCGGTCGAACATCTGGTCGAGCTCGCGCATACCGCGGCGGCACTTCCAGCGCAGGCGCCGCAGCTCGGCTTCGTCGTCGGCCAGGGGTTTGTCAGTCATTGGATCGATCATCCCGTCAGCAGGCCTATCGCGAGGTAAGCCCACAGCAGCCACAGCACCATGCCGCCGGCAACATACGCGATGAAGCGGTGCATGACCTTGTTGTACGTCACGTGGATGGCGCTGTGCACCACGCGCAGGCCGACAAAGGCCCACGCCAGCCCCAGCAGCAGCCCATCGGCCATGCCGATCCGGTCGGCCACCGCAAGGGCCACGTAGAACAGCACCGGCAACTCGAACAGGTTGCGGAAGTTGTCCGCCGCACGGCTGTCGGTCAACAGCGCGGTGGCCTGGGCGGATGTGGCCACCCGCTGCGGATGGATGCGCTCGCGCTTCATCTGCCCGATGCGCATGAAGTACATGCGCCACCAGACGACGAACGTCAGGCCAGCCATCGCCAGCGCGGGGAGGAAAACAGCCCGATCATCCATTTCGTGAGCCTCGGTGACAGTGGCCGCAGGGCCACGAGTGACGGGACTATACCCGTACACGCCGGACGCAGGAGGAACCACGCGGATCCCGGTCCGGGGTGATGCCCCCTGCCCTCGCATCCGCAAGTGGCCCCGTGGGTGACCCACTGCCCCGGAAACAACCGGGCCCGCACGTGGCGGGCCCGGGCATATCCACTGACCGCTTGCGTCAGACGCGGCGGGCCAGCATCAGCTTCTTGATCTCGCCGATGGCCTGCGCCGGGTTCAGTCCCTTCGGGCAGGTGCGGGCGCAGTTCATGATGGTGTGGCAGCGGTATAGCTTGAACGGGTCTTCCAGGTCGTCCAAGCGGGCACCGGTGTCCTCATCGCGGCTGTCGATGATCCAGCGGTAGGCCTGCAGCAGGATCGCCGGGCCCAGGTAGCGGTCACCGTTCCACCAGTAGCTGGGGCAGCTGGTGCTGCAGCACGCGCACAGGATGCACTCGTACAGGCCGTCGAGCTTCTTGCGGTCGGCCGGCGACTGCAGGCGCTCGCGGTCGGACGGGGTCGCGCTCTGCGTGCGCAGCCACGGCTTGATCGACGCGTACTGCGCGTAGAAGTGGGTCAGGTCCGGGACCAGGTCCTTGACCACTTCCATGTGCGGCAGCGGGTAGATCGGGACTTCACCCTTGCCGCAGTCCTCGATCGCCTTGGTGCAGGCCAGCGTGTTGGTGCCGTCGATGTTCATCGCGCACGAACCGCAGATGCCCTCGCGGCACGAACGGCGGAACGTCAGGGTCGGGTCGATCTCGTTCTTGATCTTGATCAGCGCGTCCAGGACCATCGGACCGCATGTCGCCATGTCCACCTCGTAGGTGTCCACGCGCGGGTTCATGCCGTCGTCGGGGTTCCAGCGGTAGACCTTGAAGGTGCGCGGCTGCTTGGCGCCAGCCGTCGGCCAGTGACGGCCCTTCTGGATCTGCGAGTTCTTCGGGAGGTTGAATTCGGCCACGGGTGTGCTCGCTCCAGATCAGTAAACGCGCTTCTTCGGCGGGATGACGTCGACGTCGCCGCTGAGCGTGTACATGTGCACCGGACGGTAGTCGATGCTGGTGTTGCCGGCTTCGTCCACCGAGCAGAGGGTGTGCTTCTGCCAGTTGGCGTCGTCGCGGTCCGGGAAGTCCTCGCGGGCGTGGGCGCCACGCGATTCCTTGCGGTTCTCGGCCGAGACGATCGTCACCAGCGCCTGGTCCAGCAGGTTGGACAGCTCGAAGGTCTCGATCAGGTCCGAGTTCCAGACCAGCGAACGGTCGGTGACCTTGACGTCGGCGAACGATGCGTGGATCTCGCGCATCTTGGCCACGCCCTCGGCCAGCGTTTCGCCGGTGCGGAACACCGCGGCGTCGGCCTGCATGGTGCGCTGCATCTTGTCGCGGATGACGGCCGTCGGCGTGCCGCCGCTGGCGTTGCGCAGCTTGTCCAGGCGTGCCAGCGACTTGTCGCAGGCATCGCTGGCCAGCTTGGCCTGCGCGCCATTGGGCTTGATGGTCTCGGCGGCGCGGTTGGCGACGGCGCGACCGAACACCACCAGGTCGAGCAGCGAGTTGGAGCCCAGGCGGTTGGCGCCGTGCACCGACACGCACGCGGCTTCACCAATCGCGTACAGGCCCGGCACCACTTCGTCCGGGTTGCCGTTGCGCAGCTGGACCACTTCACCGTGGTAGTTGGTCGGGATGCCGCCCATGTTGTAGTGCACGGTCGGAATCACCGGGATCGGCTGCTTCTCCACGTCGACGCCGGCAAAGATGCGCGCCGACTCGGCGATGCCCGGGAGCTTCTCGTGGATGACCTCGGGACCAAGGTGGGTCAGGTCGAGCAGGATGTGGTCCTTGTGCTCGCCGACGCCGCGGCCTTCGCGGATTTCAATCGTCATCGAGCGGGAGACCATGTCGCGCGGGGCGAGGTCCTTCACGCTCGGGGCATAGCGCTCCATGAAGCGCTCGCCGTTGGAGTTGCGCAGGATGCCGCCTTCGCCGCGCACGCCCTCGGTGATCAGGCAGCCCGCGCCGTAGATGCCGGTCGGGTGGAACTGCACGAACTCCATGTCCTGCAGGCCCAGGCCGGCGCGCAGCGCCATGCCGCCGCCGTCGCCGGTGCAGGTGTGCGCCGAGGTCGCGCTGAAGTACGCGCGGCCGTAACCGCCGGTGGCCAGCACCGTGCCCTGCGCCTTGAACAGGTGCAGGGTGCCTTCGGCCATGTCGAGGGCCAGCACGCCGCGGCAGGCGCCCTGCTCGTCCATGATCAGGTCGAGGGCGAAGTATTCGATGAAGAACTGCGCGTCATGCGCCAGCGACTGCTGGTACAGGGTGTGCAGGATGGCGTGGCCGGTGCGGTCGGCCGCGGCGCAGGTGCGCTGCGCCGGCGGGCCTTCGCCGAAACGGGTGGTCATGCCGCCGAACGGGCGCTGGTAGATCTTGCCGTCCTCGGTGCGCGAGAACGGCACGCCCTGGTGCTCGAGCTCGATGATCGCCGGGATGGCCTCGCGGCACATGTACTCGATGGCATCCTGGTCGCCCAGCCAGTCCGAGCCCTTGATGGTGTCGAAGAAGTGGTAGCGCCAGTCGTCTTCGCCCATGTTGCCCAGCGCCGCGGCCACGCCGCCCTGCGCCGCCACGGTGTGCGAACGGGTCGGGAAGACCTTGGTGATGCAGGCGGTCTTCAGGCCCTTCTGGGCCAGGCCGAAGGTGGCGCGCAGGCCGGCGCCACCGGCGCCGACGACCACCATGTCGAAGGTGTGTTCCTGGATCTTGTAGGCGGATGCCATGGAGCGTTGTCCTCTAGCTGGGGCGGCGACGGCTTACAGGCCGCCCAGCGCGATGCGGATGACGGCCAGCACGCTGGCGATAGCAGCGAGGGCGCAGACGAAGCGGATGAGAAGCTGCGTGACCACGGTCAGGCCCGGCGCATGCACGTAGTCCTCGACGATGACCTGCAGGCCCAACTGGGCATGCCAGAACATCGAGATGAGGAACGCGACCAGCACGGTGGCATTGAACGGATTGGCGACGGTGGCACGCACGGTGGCGTAATCGGCCCCGGCGTTGAACACCACCAGCCCCAGCACGTACAGGCCGAGGAAGATCAGCGCGACGGCGGTGATGCGCTGCACGATGAAGTGGTGCGTGCCGTCCTTCGCGGAGCCAAGGCCTCGCGCGGTCTTCAGCGGGTTGCGGAGACGGGAGTTGTTGGCGCTCATGCACCACCTCGCTGCATCATGGCGACGATCCAGATCAGGGCGGTCACGGCCAGGCTGCCGAACACGCTGGTCCAGCTGCTGCGGATGAAGGCCTCGACCTTGAAACCGTAGCCGGCGTCCTGCAGCAGGTGGCGGATGCCGTTGATCAGGTGGTAGGCCAGCGCCCAGCTCCACCCGAACAGCACCAGGAAGCCCATTGGCGAGGTGGCGCAGGCGGTCACGTCGGCCCACTGCTCCGGACCGGCGGCGAGCTTGAGCAGCGCGCCCATGATCAGCAGGCTGCCGACGAAGAGGATGACACCGGTAGTACGGTGCAGGATCGATGTCACCATCTGAACCTGCCAGCGGTAAACCTGCAGGTGTGGCGACAAGGGACGTTCGCGAACGCGTGGGTTATCGGCCATGAGCGTGCGTTGTCTCTCGGCTGGGCGGCGGGGCCGCGTGGCAAGACGATGGATCGGCGGAATTGCGGGATGCGGGTCGGCGTCAGAAGTCGATGCAGCGGCCGTTCTTTTCCCAGTCGCCGTAGCGGACGGGGTCCAGCCCCTCGCGACCGCCGTGCTCCACTGGCGTGGGCCTGGGCGTGTCCTGGGTCGTGTCGGGCGTGGTGACCGGCTCGGCCGCGGGCTTGGGCGAGGGTTCGGTAGCTGCGTCGTGAGCGCTTTGACCTATCATCTGAGCCCTGAATGTTAAGCCCCGAACCCATGTCAGACAAGTCGCACGCCATGCCGGACGGGCTTTTCGCCCTCCCCCACCATCGTCTTATGGCCCTTTCGGGGCGCGACGCTGTTGCGTTTGCGCAAGCGCAATTCATGAACGATGTGACGCTGCTCACCGATGGACAGTGGCAGTGGAACGGCTGGTTGACGCCCAAAGGGCGCGTGGTTGCGCTGTTTGCGCTGTTGCGGGTGGATGCGGAGACGTTGTGGCTGGTGTTGCCGGATGCGGAGCCGGGCCCGCTGGCCGATGCGCTGAAGCGCTACGTGTTCCGTAGCAAGGTCGCCATTGCCGTGCGCGACGACCTGCACATTGCCGGCCGGCTGGGCGCGCCATTGGTGGCGTCCGGCGCGGTCGCATCACTTGCGCTGCCCACGAGCATCGGCACCGGGACTCCCCTGTCGAATGCGGAGACGGCCGCCGGCGACGTTCCGGCACTCGTGGAGTTGGACATGAGCGGCGACGGTGGACCGCGCGCGCTGTACGTCTTGGCGCGACCGCTGGCCCCTTCGCCTGCATCCGAAGCTGCATGGGCGGCGGCGGACCTTCGCCACGGCCTGCCCCTCCTGCCCGCCGGTCAGGCCGAACACTGGACGCCGCAGCAGCTGTCGCTTGAGCGCCTGAAGGCTTTCAGCGTCAAGAAGGGCTGCTACCCGGGCCAGGAAATCGTGGCGCGCACGCATTTCCTGGGCAAGGTGAAGCGTGGGCTGATGCTGGTGACGAGTTCCGTGCCCTTCGATGCCGGCGCAGAACTCTTGGCTGATGTCAGCCCGTTGGGCAGCGTCGTGTCGTCAATGGCCGATGATGCGGGCAGCGTCGGCTTGGCCGTCGTGCCTTTGGAGCGTGACGCGGCCGCGGCGTTGACCATCGCCGAGGCTCAAGTCACGGAAGCCCCGCTGTTGGGCGGCTTGGCCCGCTGAGGCCCTGCGCCAATTGAGTCACTCCACCGGGACGAACGGGACCGCGGGGCAAAGCGGCGCGCCTGATGCACTGCGGCAGAGGCCGCAGCGCTCGCATGGTGCCACTCGCCGCCCGCATCGGGCGGCGGCGTCACGACATCGCTTGCTTGCAGACGGCCACGCGAGCCGCCTGCCCCGCAAGGTCAGGCCAACCGGTCCGCCGCAGCGACGATGTCGTCATCCGCCGGAATGACCAGGAATGCCGCACCGGCCAGCGGCGTGTAGGTGTCCACACCCACCACGCGCTGGAACGGACGCGCGCTGTAGCCGCCCTCGGCGATGGCGGTGATCACGCCCTCGCCCACGCCGGCGCTGTGGCGACCTTCATCGACGATCAGGATGCGCTTGGCGGTCTTCGCCTGCTCGCGGATGTACTGCTCGTTGAGCGGCACCAGCCAGCGCAAATCCACCACCCTCGCCTTCCAGCCGCGCTTCTGCTCGATGCGGCGGGCGGCGCGCAGGCTCATCGGCACGCCATTGCCGTAGGTGAAGATCACCAGGTCGTCACCCTTGCCGCCACTCTCGGGCAGGTACACGCGACCTTCGCCCAGGGTCATGGCCTCGCCCGGCGCCGGATAATCGGTCAGCCACTTGCCGTCACCGGCTTCGTACAGGTCCTTGGTCATGTACAGCGCGATGGGCTCGAGGAACACGCTGACGCGGCCATCGACCTTGGACAGCGCGGTCAGGGTGCGCAGCATGGTCGCCGCGTCATCGCCACGCGACGGGCAGCCCACCACCAGGCCCGGGATGTCGCGCAGCGCGGTGATCGAGTTGTCGTTGTGGAAGTGACCGCCGAAGCCGCGCTGGTAGCCCAGCCCCGCGATGCGCACCACCATCGGGTTGGCGTACTGGTTGTTGCTGAAGAACTGCAGGCTGGCTGCTTCGCCGCGGATCTGGTCGCAGGCGTTGTGGAAATACGCCAGGTACTGGATCTCCGGGATGGGCAGCATGCCCATGTTGGCGAAGCCCTGCGCCATGCCGAGGATCATGGTCTCGTCGAGCAGCGTGTTGAACACGCGGCGCGGGCCGAAGGCCTTCTGCAGGCCCTTGGTGACGGTGTACACGCCGCCCTTCTGCGCCACGTCCTCGCCGAACAGCAGTGTGTCGGGGTACTTGGCGAAGATGTCGTGCAGCGCCTGGTTGATCTGGATGGCCAGGTGGCGCGGCGGCTGGTTCTCGGGCAGCTTGGCCTCGCTGCCGAAGGCGGTGAGACGGCGCTCGGCATAGTCGGTGCGCTCGGCCTCGGCCTTGACCTTGCCCGGGGTGTACGGCGCCAGCGGCGCGACCACGTCGGCCAGGCTGTCCAGCTTGGGCCTGCGGTCGGCCTCTTCGGCCGCTGCAAAGCACTTCTGGCGCGTGGCCTCGTACAGCGCCAGCACGTCCTCCTTCGACATCAGTCCCGACTCGATGGCGATGGCGGCCGAACGCAGCAGCGGGTCGCCGGCTTCCACCGCGCACAGTTCCTCGACACTGCGCCACTCGATCTCGAAGTCGGTACCGGCGTGGCCCATGATGCGCGTGGTGCGCAGGTGCAGGAACGTCGGGCGACGGGTGCGACGGCAATGCTCCACCGCGGCCTGCACCTGCCCATAGCCGGTGGCGAGGTCCAGGCCATCGGCGAAGAAGTAGTCCAGGTCCGGGCGGTTGCGCATGCTCTCGGCAATCCAGCCAGTCGGCGTCTTGACCGAGATGCCGATGCCGTTGTCCTCGCACACGAACAGCACGGGCGCCGGCAGCTTCTGGTACGCCGTCCACGAGGCGGCGTTGAACGCGGTCTGCGCGGTGGCGTGGTTGGCCGAAGCGTCACCGAAGGAGCAGATGGTGATGCTGTCGCCGGGAATCGGCAGCTGCGTGCCCAGGCGCTTGCCGGTCTCGATGGCCACGGCGGTGCCCAGCGCCTTCGGCAGGTGCGAGGCAATGGTCGAGGTCTGCGGCAGCACCCACAATGGCTTGCTGCCCCACACCTTGTGGCGGCCGCCGCTGGCCGGGTCGTCCTTGCTGGCCGCGAACGACAGCGCCGAATCCATGATCGGGTCCATGCCCGGCAGCTTGCGGAAACGCTCGGCCATGAAGCCGCCGGAACGGTAGTGCAGGAACGCCGGATCGGTGTGTCGCGCCGCGCGCGCCACCATGGCGTTGCCCTCGTGGCCCGAGGAACCGATCGTGTAGAAGACCTTGTTCTGCACGCGCAGCACGCGCGCCATCAGGTCCAGGTGGCGACTGATCAGTTGCGACTCGAACAGCTCGCGGAAACCCTGCGCATCCAATGCGCTGCCGTCGAGGATCGCCTCACCGGGCGCAGGCCGCGCCTGACGCGTTCCGTCCCATGCCTTCACGAACTCCGTGAAGTTGACGTCGCAGATCTCGGCGCGGTTGAGGCCCTTCATGCGGGCCGGAATGGGATTCGGAACGGTGGCGAACATGCGGAAGGGACCCGGTAAGGCGCCCCTGCCCGCACGTCGCATTGGACCGTGCCGGCATGGGGAGCAGGTTCTTGCCCGCGCCATGCCGGCGCGGGCCGGAGATCAGAACGCGTTGATGCCGGTCAGCTCGCGGCCGATCACCAGCTGGTGCACCGTCTCGGTGCCTTCGTAGGTGATGACCGACTCGAGGTTGAGCGCGTGGCGGATGGCCGAATGCTCGGTGGTGATGCCCGCACCGCCCAGCAGGTCACGGCATTCGCGCGCGATGTCGATGGCCATGCGGCAGTTGTTCCACTTGGCCAGCGACACCTGCGCCGGCTGCATGGTGCCCGCATCCTTCAGGCGACCCAGCTGCAGCACCAGCAGCTGCGCCAGCGTGATGCGGCGGGCCATCTCGGCCATCTTGATCTGCGCGCTCTGCGTGGCCGCCACCGGGCGGTCGAACAGGATGCGCTCCTTGGTGTAGCCCAGCACTTCCTCCAGGCACGCGATGGCGGCGCCGATCGGACCCCAGGTGATGCCGTAGCGGGCCTGCGTCAGGCAGCCCAGCGGACCCTTCAGGCCCTTCACGTTCGGCAGGCGGTTGGCCTCCGGCACGCGCACGTTGTCGAAGAACAGCGCGCTGGTGACCGAGGCGCGCAGCGACATCTTGTGCTTGATCTCCTGCGCGGTGAAGCCGGGCATGCCCTTCTCCACCACGAAGCCCTGGATGCCGTCGTCGGTCTGCGCCCACACGATGGCGATGTCGGCGAGGTTGCCGTTGGTGATCCACATCTTGGAGCCGTTGAGCACCCAGTCCGCGCCATCACGCTTGGCGTTGGTCTTCATGTTGGCCGGGTCGGAGCCGCCGTGCGGCTCGGTCAGGCCGAAGCAGCCGATGACCCTGCCCGCGGCCATGTCCGGCAGCCAGCGCATGCGCTGTTCTTCCGAGCCATACGCATAGATCGGGTACATGCACAGCGAGCTCTGCACGCTGACGAAGCTGCGGATGCCGCTGTCGCCGCGCTCCAGTTCCTGGCAGATCAGGCCGTAGCTGACGCCGTTGAGGCCCGCGCAACCGTACTTCTCCGGCAGCGAGCTGCCCAGCAGGCCCAGCTCGGCGATTTCCGGCACCAGCTCCTTCGGGAAGCGGCCCTGGTCGAAGGCGTCGCCGATGATCGGCAACACGCGCTCGTTGGTGAAGCGCGCCACGGTGTCCTGCACGGCACGCTCTTCTTCGGTGAGCAGGGAGCGGACGTCGAACAGGTCAAACGGGTTCAGGGCCATGGACGCACTCGGCAACGGACAAGGGAAAGTTGCCATTGTAACGGTGCGTGAAGGCGCGGGGCACCCCGTCGGCGGCACCCGGCGGCCCGTCCCGCCGCGCAGAAACAGAACGGGGCCGGATGGTCCGGCCCCGTTCGAAGGGGTTTTCGCAGCGGGACGCCGCCGGGCCAACCCCGGCCGTCCGCTGGGCCGCCTCAGCCGTTGCTGCTGGGACCGGCAGCCGCCGCCGTCTGGGTGACGACTTCGCCATCCACCACCGGCAGGCGTTCGCCGACCGGGCGCTCATCCATGCGCACGGTGTGCTCCTGGCCCTGGTAGCGGTAGGTCACGTCGTAACCGACCACGGTGTTTTCGCTGCCCAGCGAGATGCGGTTACCGGGCTTGCTGCTGGTGCGCATGGTGCCGGTGGTGCCATCCGGGTTGCGGTAGGTCACGTTGTAGGCCACCACCTTGGATGACTGCGACGTGTCGGTCACGGTGTGGCACTGGCGTTCCGTGCGCGAGGTCACCTTGCCGCCGACGTGGTTGCGGTCCACGCGGTTGCCGATATAGCCACCCGCGACCGCACCGGCAGCCGTGGCGGCCTTGCGGCCATCGCCGCCGCCGACCTGGTTGCCCACCACCGCCCCGATCAGCGCGCCGGCCACGGTACCGCCGACGTTGCCATCGCGTTCCGGTGCGCGGTCCTGCACGACCACGTCGTTGCATACCTCACGCGGCGTGTTGGTGGTGCTGGTTTCGCGGATCGCCTCGGTGCCGAGGACCGTGGCGTACTGCGCCTGCTTCTCGTTGATCGGCTTGACGCCCACCACGTCCGCATATTCAAGCGGGTTCGGATTGATGGCGGCGTCGCTACCCGCGTCCATCCCGATCGACGGCGCGGGCTGACCGGTCGTTTCGGTGGTGAACTGCGCATCCTGCGGCGCATCGCCGCGGAAGCTGTTGTAGGCCGCCACCGCCACGCCACCGACCACGAGGGACGCAAGTGCAACTGCAAGCATGTTCTTGTTCATGGTGCCTCCTGCAGCGGGACGGTCCCGCGGTTCTGTTGGCCGCATTGCAGCACCCCCAACCTGAATGAGTACATAGCCAGAGCCCCCAGGCTGTCGCAACTGTGAACGGGGCACGGATGGCGTGTTAGCGTGCGCACAGACCATCGCTGCCGCAGGCACAGCCCCCATGGCCAATCCGTTGCTCCTGCCGTTGCTCAACTGGGCACGCAAGCTGCGCTATCCCACGTTGTTCAAGATCACCGCGGTGCTGTTCGCGCTCACCCTGGTGGACCGACCAGCCTTTCGTAGACATCCGGACGCCATAATTCATGGCAATGACCGAGGTGTTTATGGGCAACAGCAAGCAGTACACGGATGAGTTCCGGGCCGAGGCGGTGAAGCAGGTGATCGAGCGCGGCTTCACGGTGGTGGACGTCGCCGCCCGGATCGGGATCCCCAAGCACACCCTGTATGGCTGGGTGCAGGTGGCGAGGAAAATGGCGCCGGCATCGGGCGCTTCAGCAGCGCCGAGCGACTCGGCCGAGATCCGCCGGCTCAAGGCCGAGCTGCGGCGTGTGACCGAGGAGCGCGACATCCTAAAAAAAGCCGCCGCGTACTTTGCCAAGGGGTAAG
>NZ_VLKP01000006.1 GCF_007830115.1 Aerolutibacter ruishenii
CACGGCCGACCCGGCTAATTTGTGGTTGTCGAGACTACAAACTGGGGTCGGCCGTGGCCGAAGAGGATTGTATGGCCCAGCTGGGTGGCTGGGGGGGGGATGGGGTGTCGCGATGGCGGCATGAGCAGCGTGGCCAGCAGCGTTGGCTGGTCGTGGAACTGGCTCCGCTGGACGGCGTGGTGCGCCATTGCTCGGGCTGTGGCGAGTCGGCGGCCACGATCCATGACCGCAGCGTACGTCGGATCCGTGATCTGCCGGTTTTCAACGATTCGGTGGAGCTGTGGGTGCCGCGGCTGCGGCTGGCGTGTACGAGCTGCGGACCCCGCCTGGAGCGCTTGGACTGGCTGGACCCGCATGCACGCGTGACCCGGCGGCTGGCCGAGAATGTGGCGCGACTGTGCACGGTGGCCTCGATCCTGCACGCGGCGCGCTGGTTCGGCCTGAACTGGAAGACGGTGAAGCAGATCGACTTCCGGCACCTGGAGCGGACGCTTGGGCCGGTCGAGCTGAGTGGCGTCTCCGTGATCGCCATGGATGAGTTCGCGATCCAGAAGGGCCATTGCTATGCGACGGTGGTGGTCGAGCCCGAGCGCAAACGGGTGCTGTGGGTCGGCCGTGGCCGTTCCCGCGCGGAGGTGCGGCCGTTCTTTGAACTGTTGGGTCCGGAAGGCTGCCAACGGCTGCGCGCCGTGGCGATGGACATGAACACCGCCTACGACCTGGAGGTGAAGCAGCATTGCCCCAACGCCGAGGTGGTCTACGACCTGTTCCACGTCGTGGCCAAGTACGGCCGCGAGGTCATCGACCGGGTGCGGGTGGACGAGGCCAACCGTCTGAGGGACGACAAACCGGCCCGCCGGGTGGTGAAGACGTCACGTTGGCTGCTGCTGCGCAACCGCGAGAACGTGCCCCCCGACCAGATGGTGAAGCTGGACGAGCTGCTGGCGGCGAACCGCGCCCTGCTGACCGTGTACCTGCTGAAGGACGACCTGAAACAGCTGTGGCGATACCGCAGCGAGGCGTGGGCACGGAAGTTCTGGACGAGCTGGAAACGCAGGGCCCTGCGCAGCGGATTGGAACCGTTGAAGGTGTTCGTCCGACGCCTGGAACCCTACTTGCCCGGCATCCTGGCCCATTGCCGCTGGCCGTTGGGTACCAACCTGGTCGAAGGCATCAACAACAAGATCAAGGTCATCAAGCGCATGGCCTACGGCTACCGCGATGACGCCTACTTCTTCCTGAAGATACGGGCCGCCTTCCCCGGACTTGGGTGAAGAACCAAAAGAAAGGGCCACCGTGACGGTGGCCCTTTTTCATACACGGCAGGAGAACGGCGTCAGTCGTCGGACGGCGCGGGCTCGACCACCCGCACGGTGCGCAGGGCTTCGGCCGATTGCTCCTCATCCATATCGGCCGGGTGGTGCTTCTGACGGGGCGGTACCTCGACGCCCTTCTTGCGCATGTCGTTGGCGTACCAGCGCACCGACTTTGCGGTGGCGGCGGCGCCCTCGATCTGCGCGTTGACCATCTCCGCGATGAGCGCGTGCGGGTGGCCCGCAGGGTCCACCAGGATCGCGCGGGCAAGCGCCCCGACGCCAAGTCCGCGCGGCTTCTTCTCGGCGGCTTCGGACGCCTCGGTGACCTCGGCCTTCGGCTCTGCGCGCTTCGCGGCCGCCTTCGGCTTCTTCGGCTGCCCGGGGGCGCTCAGGTCGTTGTTCTTTTCGGCCGCGATCTGCTCGATCCGCGCAACAAGCTTTGCCCGCGTCGCAAAGGTCTTGGGTCCTGCGGGCTTGTCGGCGATGCGGTTGTGCAGCGCGAGCAGTTCCTTTGTGGGCATCTCTTCCAGCTTCATGGCGCTCTCCTACATGTGGGTGGACACATAGGCATTAGGTCGCGATACGCTGGGTTCGGGAGCCCCCCCCCCTTTACGGACCTTTGGACGACGATCCGGTGCCCTTATGGCTGAGCAGATATACAACGTCTTTCTCTTCTTTGACGCCAAGGACCTATGCTCCGTGGCGGGCTATGCCACCCACCTACACGAAGGCTCAGACCAGGAAAGGATCGACTTCTTACGGCAGCGAGTCGACGCGGACCTCGCCCTTGCCCAAAAGGTTCCACTCTCAAGACCATTCACAAGGTCCGAGTACAACGCGAGGTGTCGAATTGGAGAGGGCCACCATCTTTACGATGAGTTGTTTGTGCAAACGGGTGCTGGCGCGGCCCCACTTTTCGTGTCGACGCCTGTTCTAGACGGGAAGACCCACTTCAATTACAGCTCCGAGCACGGGGATCTGGATGTGAACGAGGCTTCAGAGAAGTTGGGGGAACCCGGCGTCATGGTGGATTGGCTGCGAAAGTACGCCAGTGACGATGGAATCAACTTCTCCCAGCTCATCCACGATGACTACTTCTTGGCGATCAAGTTGACCTTCAACGCAGGCCTATATGTATCTGCGATGAAACTTCTTGTCTGCTGCATCGACAGCTTGGCGTACATCGAGTACGGAGACGACCGGGGAGCCTTCGTGAAATGGATGGAGGCTTATTGCGATCTAGCACCGCTGGGCATAACGGCCGCAGAGCTCTGGGGACTACGCAACGGCATACTTCACATGACGAACCTCAATTCCTCAAGTGTGCTGAAGGGCCAAGTCCGCCGAATATCTTTCCGGGTTGGAGATTCCCCGGAAATCCCGCGCGATGTTGGAGGCGTCTACTACTTTGACTTCCTCGGGCTCGTGCACGCTTTCGCTCAGGCCCAGGCTCGCTGGATCGAGAGCTACAACGATGACCGAGGCAAGTTCGCCAAGTTCGTGGAGCGGTACGACGAGACGATCTCGGATAGCAGAGTCGCAGTCGCGCACTTGGGTGACGGCGGGTTCGCAACAGCACCCTAACTTGCTGTAGGCGCGCGAGGGTCCGCAAGCGCATGAAAAAGAAGGGGATGCCGTGAAGACATCCCCTCCGAAACACGGCCGGGCCACCCGTTGCCCTCTGCGCACCTAACCAACCCGGCCGGGTTTGCTCGGGTCAGGCAGGGAGGAAGGCCAAGTGCGCCATCCCCGACCCCAGTGCATCCGCCCTGCGCTTGGTCTCGCGGTCGACGTACAGGTCCAGCGCGCGGCAGTAGGGCTGCCCGGCCAGGGCTGCGGCCTCGTCGAACTCCTCGGAGCCGACGGCCACGTCGTTGCGAGCGGCGGCGGCCTCCAGTTCGGGGAACGGATCGCACCTGTGCTGGATCGCCGCGACCAGGGCGGCTAGTGCCAGCATCGCCGGGTGGCTCGGCGGGTAGTGGGCGAGTCGGTCAGTCATCGCCGTAGTCCCCGATCAGGTCGTGGTCGATGTCCTGCTCGCGCATGGCGAGCTGGAGCGAGCCGAGGGGATTCGACTTGCCGGAGTTCCAGGCGCGGATGGCGACAAGGATGCCCTGGAGGCGCGCGTCGCCAAGCTTGATGTACTCCCGCACCTTCAGGAAGTCGTCCTGCCGCATCGCGGTCGCCAGCTCGGCCGGGCCGACCGGGCGGTCCTTGGTGGGCAGGCGGTCGATAAGGGACAGCACGGCGGAGGCCAGGGCCACGTTGCGCGTGCCAACGGCGAATTGGGCCATGTGGCCGAGCTCGGCGGGGCCGGCGTGCTGGAGCTGCTGGAGGTACTCGGTGCGCTTCGGGTCGCCCAGGGCCGCGCGGGCCAGGACCTTCGCCGGGGAGTCGTAGAACTGGCGCTGGCCGACCAGTTGCGCGTGCGGCGCGCCGGCCTCCTTCATGATCTTGTCCAGCTCGGCCTTGGAGTTGTCCTTGATCTCGCGGACGCTGGCGAGAGTCTCGTGCTCGGCGAAGCGCGCCACGTCGGCCATGCCGATGCCGGGGGCATTCTTCCAGCGCGCGGCGATCTGCTGCTTGCGGGCCGCGATGTCCTTGTTCAGCCGCTCGATCGCGGCGAGGGTGCGCTTGTGCAGCAGGTCCAGGGTCGAGGCCAGCTCGCCGATCTGCTGGGTGCTGAGGAGGGGGGTGTCGCTGAGTTCGATCTTCATTGCTCGTGTGCTCCGGTGGGTTGTGGTCCTCCGGTCGCCTGTCACGAGCGCATCCCCAGCCGTGGGGTGGTCTGCGCGCCAATGCGCTGACCGGATGCCTGCAATGTGTCGGGGTGCGCTGGGCGCGAATGCCATCGTTCTCCGGACGTGTTTCCCTCGGAGCTGCCTCCTTCGCTGCGGCTTGCGGTTCATGGGCTTGGGCTCGCCCCGCCCTCGAACACCGTGTTAGCCTTCCTGAACAATCACAGGGGGCGATGGAATGAAGGTCAAAATCAAGGATCTGAGCGTCAACATGGAGCTTGGCAATAACGGCGTCACGTTTGACGTGTACGACAACGACGAAACGTTCCTGGGTGACTTGCGCCTAGGTCGGGGCAAGGTCGAGTGGTGCAAGGGCAAGACCAAGTCCGGCAACGGCATCCAGGTGAATTGGAAGGAGCTTCTCGCGTTCTTCGACGACGTCGCAGCGAAGAAGGTTGAGAAAAAGGCGGCGAAGAAGGGCGCCAAGAAGGCTGCCAAGGTCGCCGCACCCAAGAAAGCGAGAGCCTAAGGCTCAATTTGGCTCAACCGCAGGAGTTAGTGCCCGCGGTTGACGCTGCCATGCTCGCGCCTGTCCTCGTACTCCAGTGACATGCGCTCCCACTCCGCAACGTCCAGCCGCGGCACCGGGCCGAGGCAGGTCATCTCGCTGCGCCGGGCCAAGGTGTCGCGCCCACCCATCGCCGCGACCGTGTCTGGCGCAGTCGATTGGATCGCGCCCAGCATCACCTCGATCTGCTCGGCCTTGGCGAGCGCCTCGGCGACAGTCAGCTTCTCACTCATCGTCTTCCTCCTGCGGCCGCGCCGCGTTGTACTTGGAGAGCAGCGCCACGAGCTGGGTGCGCTCGTCGGCGGGCATCGCCAGCAGGGCGTCGGCCGACAAGCCCGTGTCCTCGACCTTTACGCGCAGCCTGTCCGCCATCTGCTCGCCGTAGCGGAACTTCAGGAGGACCTCCAGGAGGCGGTCGCTGTGCTTGCGCACCGTGAGCGGCCTCTCCTCGCCGGTCTTAGGGTCTGCGGTGGTGGCGAGGCGTCCCTGGTGGATCACGGGCTCCTCATAGCCGATTGCCGCGCGCCTGTAGGCCTCGTCCAGGAGCGAGTCGAGGGCTACCTCGACCGCCTTCTCCCACCGGGTGCGGAACTCGATGTCGTTTGCCTTGTGGTAGAAGGCGGTCTGCCGGCTGATGCCAGCCGCGGCCGCGGCCTGCTTGGGCGAGCATGTGTCCTCCAGCACCTGGAAGAACAGCTCGCGCCGCTCGGGCGTGAAGGTGTTCGGGATGGACTGCACGTCGCCGTCTCCATGAAAAAGTGGCATACGTTGTGATGGTGTCGTGCTTACGCGCGCAGGCACGCCATCGTTCAATCAGTCGGATCAACGGCTTGGATGGCGTCGGCCATCTGATGCTCGATTAGATGGCGCGCGTCGGTGGGATCGCTTTGCCTGTTCGCCTCGCGCGCGAAGGACACGGCACGCACGGTTGGGCGCATCCGCCCACGCGCTTTCGATGATGTAGATGGGTTCGGTTTTCGATTGTCGGCCTGATTGTCACGTTCGTCGTCTATAGACTGACGAACGCCGTGACAATCGAATCCGCTAGTGACTTTCGCTTTGACAATCGGGTGGTCGAAAGTGACCTAAGTCCTTGCCGTGCTTAGATTGTCGCGCTGACGATCGAAACTGACTTTCGGCGACAATCTGATTGTCGCGGGGCGCGACAATCGAGCTCCGAAAGTCGCGCCCCGTGACAATCGAAAACGCGCGTTCACCCCTCCGTCCTGACCAGGATTCCGAGCCTCGGGTTGCGCGCGTCCATCGGCTCAAGCCACACCATGAAACCGTCGATCGTCGCCCTGGCGTTGCTGCGTCCGTCGGGCACGGCCTGCTCGATCTTGCGCCTCGCCGTCTTGTCCGAGACGCTGTCCCGCTCGCAGACGATCGCTGCCAGCTCCTTCAGCGGGATGCTGCCGCCGCGCTCGTTCGCCTCCTGGCGAGCCAGCTCCAGGATTGGATCCATGCCCCCGGCGAACTCACCCTCCATAACCTCCATCACGGTGGGGCGCAGCACCAGGGAGTCGCCGACCTTCTCCATGTTGAAGCGCATCGGAGACCCCCGCTCCGCGTCCTTCTGCTTCTTCACCTCGACCTTGATCGAGCGCCCATCGGTCGCGCGCTCCACCTCGACCGTGGTGTCCATCGCGCCAAGTAGCGCCGAGCTGCCGCGCATGCCTTTTCCCAGGTCCTTGCCCGAGTGGTGCACCACGACCACCGCGGCGCCTGTGGCGTTGCGCAGGAGCTTCATGCTCGCGATATAGCGCCCCATGTCCTTCGCCGAGTTCTCGTCGGCCCCCGCTGCCGTCTGGTTGAGGGTATCTATGACGATCAGGCTCAGCGGCCCCAGCTCGTCGGTCACGGCTTGGACAAACGCGCGCACACCGCCGTCCTTCTCGGCCGCGAGGTTCAGGTCGTCGCGCATGAGGTGCAGGTCGAACCTGCGGCCCTGGGCGCACCTGTCCACCTTCCAGGCGCGGAAGCGCTTGCCCAGGCCGGGCGCGCCCTCCGCGGCGATGTACAGGACGCCGCCGCGCTCGACCTGCCGTCCGTGCCAGTTCACGCCGCCCGCGATCGCCATCGACATGTCCACGGCGAGGAACGACTTGCCCGACTCGGGCGCGCCGTAGATGGCGGCGAGGCTGCCCTCGGTCAGCACACCGGGCACCAGCCACCTCGGCGGCGGCAGTGACTCCACTTCGTCCAGCGAAAGGAAGTTCCAGCGGCGGCGCTCCTCGCCCGGCTCGACCTCGTCCCACACGTCGAAGTCCTCTGCCGCGTCGGGCTGCGCGATGTCGGCCCCGACCTCGCTCAGGCGCCTGCGCAGCGTCGCGATGGTCACTGCGGCGTCGCGGTCGGTGTGCAGCGAATCCCAGCGGCGACCGACGATCCACTCGTGGTCCGAGAACTTCGGGTCGGAGGTGGACCAGTCGATGAACTCCTGACGGCCCGCGCCGTCGGTGGCGTGGTGGCATGCCATCATTAGCTCGCGCCACGCGTCGTGCTCGCGGAAGTCCGTCGGGTCTAGGTGCTCCAGCGACGCGGCGAGCTGCTCGGCGGTGATCTCACCTGCGCCCGTCACGCTCTTCCTCTCCGGCCTGCGCGCGGCTTCGATTAGCGGCGCGGGCAGCTCTGGCATGTCGGGCAGCGGGGGCGAGTCGGGCGCCCACCTGTAGGTGCCGCCGCTCGGGTGCACCGAGCCGGGCGCGACAACCTGGCGACCGAGCGACTTGAACTCGACGCCCTCGAAGCCCTCTACGCTGTCCAGTAGCACTGCGCCCGCAGGCTTGCGGAAGTAGAAGTGGTGGCCGGGATGGGACAGATTGCCGGTCAGGACGTGTGGCGCCGACGCGAGCGGCAGGTCGAAGGCGGCCGCCAACTCGGCCAGGCTGTCGCGCCCCGCGGGGAAGTTGCGCGGGTCCACGTCCACGACGACCACGTCTGCGGGCAGTCGCACACCCAGGTTTAGGCCATCGCGCCGCGCGCGCTCCAGTACCTCGCCCTGCTCGTAGACCCGTTCCTGCCAGCGCCTGTCGGCGGGCATCTTGTCGCGGCGGCGTAGGGGGATCAGGTCGAGGCGAACGCGGCGGTAGTCGGCCGCTGCCTCAAACGATGGCGTATCGGCGGGGCGCGGCTCGGCATCATTGACCCCGTGAGCTCTGGCAGGCTCCGTCTCCCGGTTGGTTGTACCCTTGCGCCCACGGTCTCGCACGCCGTGGGCGTTCTCGTTTTCGGCCATGGTCAGCCCTCCGCGTTGGCGGAACGGGCCGCCAGCATCGCGGTAGCGGCGCGCCGGACGCCTTCGCCCATCGGCTGGCCCCTCGCGTAGTCGCGCAGGTCGCCCATCCTGTAGCGGATCAGCTTCGGCCCGACGCGGGTGAACGCCGGGCCGCCGCCCTGGCAGCGGTACCACGCCAAGGTGCCGTACCGCAGGCGCAGGAAGGCCGCTGCCTCTTGGGCCGTCAGCAGCGAGTCGTCGGGGAGTGCGTGGAGCTCGGCAAGCTCCGCGGGAGAGAACTTCTTGGGTTCGTAGGCCATCTTCTGGACTCCGTGCAGGTGCGATCCCCACGCGGCGACATGCCGTGCGGGGACTGCCTGCTGTGCGTCGCAGAGATGGGCCCGTTTGCTCCCCTCAGTCGGCGGGGCGGGTCTCGGCTCATGTAGGCCACCGAAAGCCTGGCATCGGCGACTGGTGGCGCCGACGAGTCAAATAATGCCCGAGGTCTTCTCGCGCTTATACCAACACTTTGTCTGGGCTCCCCAGTGAGCCCGTGTCGTCCGGTTCGGCCCGGAGTGCTCGGTATCAGGCCGCGCTGCCCCGGACGCGACCTGGGCCGTCCGGGGAGTTGTGGATGCGCCCCATGCGTGGGGCGCATCCACCGGCAACATTACTTCTTCTTGCCACCAGTGGGCTTCCTATCGGGAGCCTGCGTCAGAACGGACCCGGCCAGCTTCTTCGCGGCCGTGGTGGAGGACTTCTGCTGGAGAACCTTGCCAGCCAGGCTGGACAGCTCCTTGGACGACTTTTCGTTCTTGCTCATTGCGGGCTACCTCGTGAGTTATGGGCTAATGGTCAATCTGCACATCTGAAACGCTGCTTCATTGGGCTGGCCGGAGATGACGTGGGGCACGAATGCCCCACGCCCTGCCCCGCATCAGTCGAACAAGTTCAACTGACCGGGATGCGACCGCCAGTGCTGGCACACGTGCTCAGTCCGGCCGAACCGGAATCGCGTGTATGCCCGCACGAAGACGGACCTCACCTCGGAAAGCCTGCCCATAGGCGCACCTCCAATTTGAGAATTGGAGGGCAGTTGTTGCCCACGACCCTCGACGGTAGAATGTCGAGTTGTCCTCACAAGACAGTCGTAGGTGGCGGGGTCGCCCTCGTTCACCTTCGCCATATGAACCCCGGGTCACCCCTCTGGCAGGAGGGTTGGCGCCGGGGTTTTTCTTTGGCCGCTCTCGCGCCCAAAAGAGCTCTGTCACCCAACTTGGGGCGTACGATACCACCAGTCCTCCGGCCGATCAAGACTTAAGGAGACTGGAAATCTGACAAATGAAAGAATCGATGCTAGACTGGCTCCGTCCCACATAAGGAGATCGGCCATGAACGACACCGATGCGAGCAGCAAGGGGAAGCGCGGCCCGGTCCACCGCAGCCCGTCATTCCCTTCCATTGACCTGAAGGCTGCGATCGAACGGGCGCGCACCTTCTACCAGCATGAAAAACGCCTCCCTGCCAACGTGGCGGTCGCTGCCAAGCACTGGGGTTACTCTCCCCAAAGTAGCGGCGGCAGGCTGGTTCTGGCCGCCCTGTTGGCCTTTGGCCTTATGGAGGATAAGGGGAGTGGCGACCAGCGCCAGGTCAAGCTGACCGACTTGGCGCTACGGATTCTTCTCGATGAGCGCCCTGGGTCTTTGGAGCGCCGCGAAGCCCTTCAGCGCGCCGCTTTCATGCCCAAGATCCACTCTGAGCTGTTCACGAAGTGGAGCGAGTCTCTTCCGTCAGATCCCAACCTGCGGCACTACCTGCTCATCGACAAGAAGTTCAATGAGAATAGCGTCGAGGACTTCATCAAGGAGCTTCGCTCAACCGCGGATTTTGCCGGCATATACGCTGCCTCATCTCCCGAGTCCGATTCTCTTGAGGAGAGGCAGGAGGAACTAGAGCCAGGGGAAGCATCCCAGACTGGAGTCGTGACAGCTGGTGTTACGGCACGCCCACTTGGGTCTCAACCCGGCACGCCGGCGATCTCACTGACTCCTGCAGTTCCTATTCCGGCGGCAAATGTGCGCCAAGACACATTCTCGCTTGATGAGGGCCTAGTGGTTCTTCAATGGCCCGCTCAGTTGAGCAAGACCAGTTTTGAGGACCTGAAGGATTGGATGGAGCTTCAGCTAAGAAAGATCAGCAGGAGCGTGCAGTCAGGTGATTGAGGTAAGGGCGCCACTTGGCGCCCTTCTTTTTACACTTCACGAAGGAAAAGATGCCTACAGACATGCGCCGGACCATGCGTCGGCGATGTTGTCCCGTCCCTCGAGGATTACGCTCTTTCCACCCGACACGAAGCGCCGGAATCCCGTGTATCCGCCGAACTCGTTCTTGGCGTTGACCCGGCCGCAGGCGACCACGCCGAACTCCTCGGTATAGTTGGCGCGCACGCCTTGGAACTGCGCCGCGTCCGGGTCCTTAAGCTCGCCCCGTACCGCGCGCTCGGCCGCCACGATGGTCTCGGCGCCGAACCACCTCTCCTGCTGTGCCTTCTTCTCCGCTGCTGACATGGGCCGCTCCGGCTCGGACCTCGACGCCTCTGGCTGCTGGACCTGCTTCCGCGGCGCCTCGGCCACTGCTGTAGGTGCGGCGGCGACAGCGGGCTCACTACGCGGCGCCAGCCTCGACCCGATCCAGGCCAGCGCCACCAGGACGACCAGAAGAACCCCTATCCGCCTCATGCTTCCCCCTGAGCCAGTGTCAGTAAGTAGTCCTTTTTGGACTACTCCAATACGGACTCTAGCGTGCGTTGACCAGCCTGTCAGCGTGCGATGGCCCAATCGACCCACAACCCCGACTACCAGCTACTGCTGACCGTCCTGAAGGCGGCCCGCAAGCGTGCTGGCGTGTCGCAGGTTGATCTGGCCGAGCGGCTGGGCAACACCCAGACGTTCGTGTCCAAGTGCGAGCGTGGGGAGCGGCGCATCGACGCTGTGGAGTTGGTCGAGTTTGCCGAGGCGCTCGGCGTACCGCCTCTCGGGCTGCTCACGGACTACCTGGAGCGGCGCGGCAGCACCTCATCGGCGAAATCGCGCAAAGGCAAAAAGTCTCACGGGCGCTGACGATCCGTGCTCGAACCGTGTTCGACCATATCCCTGAAAAACACTTAGGCCGCCCGAAGGCGGCCTAAGTGCTTGATATATATCTGGTGCCGGAAACAGGAGTCGAACCTGCGACCTACGCATTACGAATGCGCCGCTCTACCAACTGAGCTATTCCGGCGAAGACCGGCAATTGTAGGGATCGGCCCCGCGGGGGTCAATCGAGCAGCTGCAGCCGCAGCTCCTTGGGCAGCGCGAAGACCATGTCCTCGGGCTCGCCGTCCAGGTCGCGCACCTGCTTGGCGCCCAGCTCGTGCAGGCGCTCGATGACGCCGCGCACCAGCACCTCCGGTGCCGACGCGCCCGCGGTGATGCCGACGTGGCGCTTGCCTTCCACCCAAGCCGGATTGATCTCGGGCGCGCCGTCGATCAGGTGCGCCTCCACGCCCTCGCGCTCGGCCAGTTCGCGCAGGCGGTTGGAGTTGGAGCTGTTGACCGAGCCCACCACCAGCACCAGGTCGCAGGTCTTGGCCAGCTCGCGCACGGCATCCTGGCGGTTCTGGGTGGCGTAGCAGATATCGTCGTGGCGTGGCCCGACAATCGCCGGGAACTTGGCGCGCATCGCCTCGATCACCGCCTTGGTGTCGTCCACCGACAGCGTGGTCTGGGTGGTGAAGGCGATGTTCTCCGGCTGGTCGACCACCAGCGCCTGCACGTCGGCCACGTCTTCCACCAGGTAGATCTGGCCACGGCCCTGTTCGCGCTGCCACTGGCCCATGGTGCCTTCCACCTCGGGATGGCCTTCGTGACCGATCAGGATCACGTCGCGGCCGGCGCGGCAGTGGCGCGAGACCTCCAGGTGCACCTTGGTCACCAGCGGGCAGGTGGCGTCGAACACCTTCAGGCCGCGGCGGTCGGCCTCGGCGCGCACCGCCTTGGACACGCCATGCGCGCTGAAGATGACGGTGGCGCCATCGGGCACCTCGTCCAGCTCCTCGATGAAGATCGCGCCGCGGTGCTTGAGATCGTCCACCACGAAGCGGTTGTGCACCACCTCGTGGCGCACGTAGATCGGCGCGCCGAGCGTCTCGATGGCACGCTTGACGATCTCGATGGCGCGGTCGACGCCGGCGCAGAAACCGCGGGGATTGGCGAGCAGGACATCCATGGGATGATTTTACCCCCTGCGGCCCGGGTCGGTCTTGCCGCCCTGCCCGCCCAGCAGGCCGAACAGGGCGATGCCGATGGCACCGCCGACAATCGCCATGTCGGCCACGTTGAACGCCGGCCAGTAATGGTCCTGGTAATGCCACTGGATGAAGTCGACCACGTGGCCGTGCACCAGGCGATCGATGACGTTGCCGATGGCCCCGCCGATCACCAGCGAGTACGGCAGCGCCGACTTCCAGTCGCCGCGCGCGGTGCGGCTCAGCCACCAGCCCAGCATGCCGCTGATGCCGATGGCCAGCGCCGTGAAGAAGTACTTCTGCCAGCCGCCCGCGTCGCTCAGGAAGCTGAACGCGGCGCCGGTGTTGTAGGTGCGATACCAGTTCCAGAAGCCTTCGATCACCGGGATGGCGGTGTATTCCGGCAGGTCGGCCAGCACCCAGGCCTTGGTGGCCTGGTCCAGAACGATGACCAGCGCGGACAGCGCGAGCCACACCAGGGCGTTGGGCTTGGGACGGGAAGCGGTCAAGGGGTCATTCCGGTTGGTCGGGGGAAGTGGCGGCGGCTCAGAACCATCGACGGTCCTCGCCCTCGCCGTCCACGTTGTCCACGCAGCGGCCGCACAGCTGCGGGTGCGCGGCGACGCTGCCCACGTCGCTGCGATGGTGCCAGCAGCGCACGCACTTGGGCTTGGTCGTGGCGGTGGCTTCGACCACGATGTCCTTGGCGGCGTCGTCGGCGACCAGGCGCACGTCACCGCTGATGAACAGGAAGCGCAGCTCGCCCACCAGGGGCGCCAGCCAGTTCTGGTCGGCGACACCGCAACGCAGCCCGATCTCGGCCTCCAGTGCGGCGCCAATGGTGCCCGCGGCGCGCATCGGTTCCAGCGTCTTGCTGACCTGCTCACGCAGTGCGAGCAGGCGCTCGAATTCCTCGGCCGACAGTTCGGCATCGCCGGTCAGCGGCGCCAGGCCCTCGTACCACGTGGCGAACAGCACGTGCTCGTCGCGCTGGCCCGGCAGGTAGGCCCACATCTCCTGCGCGGTGAAGGTCAGGATCGGCGCCACCCAGCGCACCATCGCCTCGGCGATGCGGTACATCGCGCCCTGCGCCGAACGGCGGCCGCGCGAGTCTTCCTGCATGGTGTACAGGCGGTCCTTGGTCACGTCCAGGTACAGCGAGCCCAGGTCCACGCTGCAGAAGTTGGCCAGCGACTGCACGATTTCGGCGAAATCGTAGCGCTCGTAGGCCGCCTTGATCTTCTCCTGCAGCTCGAAGGCGCGGTGCACGATCCAGCGGTCCAGCGCGACCATGTCCTCCAGCGGCAGCAGGTGCTGCGTGGGGTCGAAGCCGTGCAGGTTGGCCAGCAGGAAGCGTGCGGTGTTGCGCAGACGGCGGTACACGTCGCCGCTGCGCTTGAGGATCTCGTCGCTCACCGCCATCTCGTAGCGGTAGTCGGTGGAGGCGATCCAAAGGCGCAGCACGTCGGCGCCCATCGCATCCACCACCTTCTGCGGCGCGATGACGTTGCCCAGCGACTTGGACATCTTGCGGCCGTCGGCATCCACGGTGAAGCCGTGCGTCAGCACCTGGCGGTACGGCGCCACGCCGTCCATCGCCACCGCGGTCAACAGCGAGCTGTGGAACCAGCCGCGGTGCTGGTCGGAGCCTTCCAGGTACAACTCGGCGGGCTTGTGCAGACCGTCCTGCGGACGCTGCGCCAGCACGCATTCGTGGGTCACGCCGGAGTCGAACCAGACGTCGAGGATGTCGGTGACCTTGTCGTACTGCGCGGCCTCGTCGCCCAGCAGTTGGGCGGCGTCGAGGTCGTACCACGCGTCCACGCCGGCCTGCTCCACGCGTTCGGCCACCTGGCGCATCAGTTCGGGCGAACGCGGATGCGGCAGGCCGGTCTCGCGGTGGATGAACAACGCAATCGGCACGCCCCAGGTGCGCTGGCGCGAGATGGTCCAGTCCGGGCGCCCTTCGATCATGCCGTAGATGCGCGCCTCGCCCCACTCCGGCACCCAGCCGACCTTGCCGATGGCGGCCAGCGCGTCGCGGCGCAGGTTGGCCTGGTCCATGGAGATGAACCACTGCGGCGTGGCGCGGAACACCACCGGCGTCTTGTGGCGCCAGCAGTGCGGGTAGCTGTGGTTGAGTTTGGCCAGCGCCAGCAGGTGGCCGTTGCCACGCAGCAGCTCGACGATGGCGTCGTTGGCCTTCCAGATGTGCAGGCCGGCCAGCTCCACGCCCTCGGCGGCGGGCGTGTTGGGCAGGTACACGCCGCGGCCATCGACCGGGTTCATCTGCGCGGCGGTGTAGCGCTCGATGATGTGGTACTTCTGGCTGACCACGAAGTCTTCCTGACCGTGGCCCGGCGCGGTGTGCACGGCGCCGGTGCCGTCCTCGGCCGACACGTGGTCGCCCAGGATCAGCGGGATGTCGCGCTCGGCGTAGAACGGGTGGCGAAGCAGTTCGCCCTCCAGCCCGCTGCCCATCGCGGTGCCGTGCACCACGACGTCCTCGACGCCATAACGCGCCAGCGACTTGATCGCCAGCGCCTCTGCCAGCACCAGCAGGCGACGGCCGCCATCGACACGCTTCGGGCCTTCGACCAGTGCGTATTCCAGTTCCGGGCCGATGCTCACCGCCAGGCTGGCCGGCAGCGTCCACGGCGTGGTGGTCCAGATCGGCACCGCCACTTCCACGCCTTCGTCCAGCGCCACGCCGAACATCGCGGCCAGCTTGGCCGGATCCTGCGCGCTGTAGGCCACGTCCACGGCCGGGGAGAGCTTGTCGGCGTATTCGATCTCGGCCTCGGCCAGCGCCGAGCCGCAGTCGAAGCACCAGTACACAGGCTTGGCGCCGCGCGCCAGGTGCCCGCGCTCCACGATCTTCGCCAGCGAGCGCAGCATGTCCGCCTCGAAGCGGAAATCCATGGTGCGATAGGGGTTGTCCCAGTCGCCCAGCACGCCCAGGCGCTTGAAGTCCTTGCGTTGCAGGTCGATCTGCTCGGCGGCGTACTCGCGGCACTTCTGCCGGAATTCGGCTGCGTTGAGCTTCTCGCCCACCTTGCCGAACTTCTTCTCGATGGCGATCTCGATCGGCAGGCCGTGGCAATCCCAGCCCGGCACGTACGGCGCGTCGTAGCCGTCCATCAGGCGCGATTTGACGATGATGTCCTTGAGCACCTTGTTGACCGCGTGGCCGATGTGGATCGCGCCGTTGGCGTACGGCGGGCCGTCGTGCAGCACGAAGCTGCGGTCGCGGCCCTTGGTCTTCTCGCGGACGCGCTGGTACAGGCCTTCCTGCTCCCACTGCGCCAGCGCGATCGGCTCGCGCCTGGGCAGGTCGCCGCGCATCGGGAAGTCGGTCGCCGGCAGGTGCAGCGTGCTCTTGTAGGGGTTGGCGTCAGCGGTCACGCGTAGGCTCGTTGTTGGTCTTGTGCGAGAAGGGCACGCGCCTGCACGGCGTCGTGTTGCATCTGCGCGGTCAGCGCCGCCAGATCGGAAAACTTTTCCTCGTCGCGCAGCTTGGCGACGAATTCGACTTCGATGCGGCGCCCGTACAGGTCGCCCGCGAAGTCGAACAGGTGGGCTTCCAGCAGCGGCTCCACGCCATCCACCGTGGGCCGGGTGCCGAAGCTGGACACCGACGGCCAGCCCGCAGCGGCCTTGGCCGCATCCACGCCCGGCAGGCCTTCCAGCCCATGCACGCGGGTGGCGTAGATGCCCTGCAGCGCGGGCACCTTGCCGGCGAAACGCAGGTTGGCGGTGGGGAAGCCCAGCGTGCGGCCGAGTTGCTTGCCGTGCACCACGCGTCCGCCGATGGCGTAGCGGCGGCCGAGCAGGCGCGAAACGCCTCCGAAGTCGCCTTCCACCAGCAGCGCCCGGATGCGCGAGGCGGACACGCGCTCACCTTCCACCATCACCGGCGCGATTTCGCCCGCGGTGAAACCGTGCTCGGCGCCCAGCGCCTGCAGCAGTGCCAGATTGCCATCGCGGCCCTTGCCGAAACCGAACTCCGGCCCGACCCAGACCTCGCGCGCACCGACGCGCTCCACCAGCACCTTGCGGATGAATTCCGCGCCCGGCAGTGCGGTCAGCGCGGCGTTGAAGCGCAGCAGGCCCACCTGGTCCACGCCCAGCCGGCACAGGCCTTCCACCTTGGCGTGCGGCAACAGCAGCCGCGGCGGCGGGGTGCCGCGGGAGAAGAATTCGCGGGGCAGCGGCTCGAAGGTCAGGGCCACCGCAGGTACGCCCCGCAGGCGTGCGCGGGCCACAGCGTGGCGCACCAGCGCCTGATGCCCCAGATGGAGGCCGTCGAATGCGCCGATGCAGACCACACTGCCGTGCGGGCACCTTGGCCCGCCCTCGACGTCACGAAACAGCCTGCTCATTTTCTCAAGTATAGCCGCCGCGCACCGGCTCAATGTCGCAGGTGCCGGGGCCGCAGGCCCATGGCCAGCAGCGTGGCACCGTAGGCCAGCGCACCGGCGCCCACCGCGACCAGCAACCAGATCCAACGCCACAGGATGGCCAGCCGGGTCCATTCACCCACCCACTCGCGCACCGCGAGCACCGCCACCGCCATCACCACCAGTCCCACGGCGATGCGCAGCAGCCAGGTGCCCCAGCCCGGGCCGGCGACATACAGGCCCTGGCGGCGCAGGTAGCGCCACAGCAGTGCGGCGTTCAACACGCCCGCCAGTGCGGTCGCGGCGGCAATGCCCACGTGGGCATAGGGCACGTCAGCGGCCCACAGCGGCGTCACCAGCGCAACCGTAAGCACCACGTTGACCACCACGGTGATCACCGCCGCGCGCATGGGCGTACGCGTGTCCTGGCGCGCGTAGAACGCCGGCAACAGCACCTTGCTGAGCATGAAGGTGGGGATGCCCACGCTCATCGCGGTCAATGCGTAGCCCACCATGCGGGTGTCCTCCACAGTGAACTCGCCGTAGCGGAACAAGGAAGCCGTCAGCGGTTCCGCCAGCAGCGCCAGCCCCAGCGCGGCGGGCGTGCCCACCAGCATCACCACGCGCAGGCCCCAGTCCAGCGAGCGCGAGTAGCCCTCGGTATCGGCGTCGGCGTGGTGCCGCGACAGCTGGGGCAGGATCACGGTGCCGATGGCCACGCCAAACAGCCCCAGGGGCAGCTCGGTCAGGCGGTCGGAGTAGTACAGCCACGCCTGTGCCGCCGGCACCAGCAGCGAGGCGAAGACCGTGCCGACCAGCAGGTTCACCTGCGCCACGGAGGAGGAGAAGATCGTCGGCAGCATCAGCTTGAAGACCCGTCGCACCCCTTCGTGGCGGAAGTTGAGGCGGAACCGGGGGCGCAACCCCAGCCGCCCCATGGCCGGCCACAGCACGAGCAATTGGGCGATGCCCGCGGCCAGCACGCCCCAGGCCAACGCCTTCTCGGGAACCTCCAGGTAGCCGGCCAGCCCCAGCATGGCGGCGATCACCATCAGGTTGTGCAGCACCGGCGCCAGCGCCGGCAGCCCGAACTGCTTGAAAGTGTTCAGCACCGCGCCGGCCAGCGCGGTCATCGAAATGAACACCAGGTAGGGGAAGGTGATCCTCAGCATTTCGGCGGCCAGTGGCACGGTGCCCGCCTCGTCGCTGGCAAACGCCAGGAACAGCTTCGCGATCCACGGAGCCAGCAGCATGCCCAGGCCACTGATCATCACCACCACGGCCAGCAGCGCGCCGGCGACATGGTCCAGGAAGTCCTGCAGTGCCTCTTTGTCGCCCTTCTGCTTGAGCTCGGAGAGCACCGGCACGAACGCCGAGGAAAACGAACCCTCCGCGAAGATGCGACGCAGGTAATTGGGGATCCGGTAGGCCACGACGAAGGCGCTGACTGCGGGGCCGGCGCCGAACATGCTGGCCTGGAGCCAGTCGCGCAGGTAGCCTGCCACCCTGGAAACCAGGGTCATGGCGCTGAAAACCGCCGTCGAGCGCAACATGCCCGACTGCCGACCCGGTCCCGGCGACTGCGGGACCGGCGAACCCCGGGACGAGTCGGTCGTTGGGGCCGGCCGGGCTTCGGTCTCCCGGGAATCGGTCATCGCGCGCCCCCGGCAGGCCGACAACGCTCCATGGACCCGCCAGAGTTGACGCAAGCTACTGAAACGGCCATACTTTCCCGTCTGATTTTCCGTTTCCCCATTTTACCCAGCTTCAACCATAAAATTTCAGGAATTCGCCGTGGCAAACATCAAGTCCGCCAAGAAGCGCGCCAAGCAGGCTGTCGTGCGCAATGCCCGTAACGCCAGCCAGCGTTCGATGCTGCGCACCTCCGTCAAGAAGGTGCTGAAGGCCCTGGGCGAGAACGACGCCGCCGGCGCCGAAGCCGCCTTCGCCGTGGCCCAGCCGGTCCTGGACCGCCTGAGCGCTCGTGGCCTGATCCACAAGAACAAGGCCGCTCGCCACAAGAGCCGCCTGACCGCCCGCATCAAGGCCCTCAAGGCTGCCTGATCGCACGGTCGCTTGTGTGACGCGAAAAAACCCGGCCGCGGCCGGGTTTTTTTGTGCCTGCCTGCCGGGCACAAACGGAAAGGGGCAGCTTTCGCCGCCCCTCCCTTCTGTTGACTGCTGCGCCGTGGCGCCGGCGGTCACTCCAGCGGACCGCCGTTGGCTTGCGCCTCCAGCTCATCCTCACGCTGCCGGTCGAAGAAGGCCATGATGTCCTTCATGATCGGCCAGGTACCCTCGCGGCCAATGGCCGACACCAGGTACCAGCGGTCGGTCCAGCCCAGTTCGGCGACGATCGCTTCGGCGACTTCCTTCTGCTCGTCCTCCAGCAGCAGGTCGGCCTTGTTCAGCACCAGCCAGCGCGGCTTCTTCAGCAACTCGGGGTCGTGGCGCTCCAGTTCGCGTTCAATCGCGCGTACCTGGTCCGCCGGCCCCATCTCCACCCCGCCCTCCATCGGCACGATGTCGACCAGGTGCAGCAGCAACCGGGTGCGCTGCAGATGCTTGAGGAACTGGGTACCGAGCCCCGCGCCTTCGGCCGCGCCTTCGATCAGGCCCGGGATGTCGGCGATGACGAAACTGCGGTGCGGCTCCACGCTGACCACGCCCAGGTTGGGGTACAGCGTGGTGAACGGATAGTCGGCCACCTTGGGGGTGGCGGCGGACACGGCGCGGATCAGCGTGCTCTTGCCCGCGTTGGGGAAGCCGAGCAGGCCCACGTCGGCCAGCAGCTTGAGCTCCAGCTTGAGCGTGCGCTCCTCGCCCGGCAGGCCCGGCAACGCCTTGCGCGGCGAGCGGTTGATCGAGCTCTTGAAGTGCATGTTGCCCAGGCCGCCCTTGCCGCCCTTGGCCACCAGCAGGCGCTCGCCATTGCGGGTCAGGTCGCCGATGACTTCGTCGGTCTCGACGTTGATGACCACGGTGCCCACGGGCACGGTGATGGTCAGGTCGCTGCCACCCTTGCCATAGGCCTGCCGGCCCATGCCGTTCTCGCCGCGCTGGGCCTTGAACCTGGTCTGGTGGCGGAAGTCGACCAGGGTGTTGAGGTTCTCGTCGGCGACCAGCCACACGCTGCCGCCATCGCCGCCGTCGCCGCCATCGGGGCCGCCGAGGGGAATGAACTTCTCGCGACGGAAACCGATGCAGCCGTTGCCGCCATCGCCCGCGGTGACCAGGATTTCGGCCTCATCGACCAGCTTCATGCAAACCTCGAATCTGTATTCCAGAAAGCAAAAGGCCCCGCGGCGAGCGGGGCCCTTCGCAACCAACGCGCCGCGATTACTCGCTGACGACGCTGACGGTGCGGCGCTTCTTCAGGCCCTTGACCGAGAACTCCACCTTGCCGTCGACCAGCGCGAACAGGGTGTGGTCACGGCCGAGGCCAACGCCGGCGCCCGGATGGAACTGGGTGCCGCGCTGACGCACGATGATGTTGCCGGCCTCGATGGCCTGGCCGCCGTAGATCTTGACGCCCAGGTACTTCGGGTTGGAATCGCGGCCGTTGCGGGTAGAACCACCAGCCTTTTTCTGTGCCATGGCGGCTTCTCCTTACTTGTTGCCACCGGCGATGCCGGTGATCTCGATTTCGGTGAAATGCTGACGGTGGCCCATCTGCTTGCGATGGTGCTTGCGGCGGCGGAACTTCACGATGCGCACCTTGTCGGCGCGGCCGTGGCCAACCACCTTGGCGGAGACAACGGCGCCGTTCAGGGCGTCGCCGACCTTCACGCCATCGCTGCCGCCCAGCATCAGGACGTTGTCGAGCTTCAGCTCGCTGCCGACTTCGGCATCGAGCAGCTCGACGCGCAGGGTCTCACCCTGCATCACGCGGTACTGCTTACCGCCAGTGACGATTACTGCATACATTGACCAGATTCCTCTGTAGTTATTTTGGTCGCCTGCGCCGCCATCAAGGGCGGACAGAAGCGGAATTGTAGGGGTTTCAGCGGCTTACGGCAACTGCCAGGATCGAATACGCCCTGGCCGCCTGACGCCCGGGGCCACGTTGTCCCGAACAGGCGGCCCGGCATCGGTGCAAACCGCTTCCAGCCGCACTAAACCCATTTATAACCAAGGACTTGCGGCATGTACGAGCAGATTGTCCAGTGGGCTGCCGCGGACTTCGGCGCCGACCCCCACGCGGTCAAGAAGGTGCTTGGGGAACTGATCGGACTGGCCTTCAACCCCCGGCGTGGCGGCCCGGAGGGATTCCTGCAGGCCTTCCGGGACGTCGGCCTGGGTGACCTCGTCAGCTCCTGGCTGTCCCAGGCCGAGAACCGCCCCATCACCGCGCACGAGTTGGAGACCGCACTGGGCCTGGGGACGATCGAGGATATCGCGCGGCGCGTGAGCCTGCCCCCGCAGACCGTGGGCAACATGGCGGCGGCAATGCTCCCCGAGGCCGTTGACGCCCTCAGCGAGCAGGGCGTGCTGCCCGCGATGAGCGTGCTGGACAAGCTGCGCGAATGGTTTGGTGACATGGGCGAAGGCTGGGGCCACATCGAACGCTGGCGCCGGGGCGGGATGTAGCCACGGGCAACCGCCGGATATCGTGGGCTTAACGCGCCCTGTGCTTCACTGGCGTGGGCGCCTGAGCGCCTTCCTCCCTCTGGAGGCCTGCCATGAAACCGCACATCATCGAGCAGATCCAGCGTCGCCTGCGCCATGAGCATCCGATGCCGCCGCCCGAGGCGGAGGTCCGGCACAGAAGCCGCCGGGAACGCATCCATGACTGGTTCAGCGAGCTGAGCGAGGACCTCGCCAACATCGACCGATCCCGCAAGGATCCCCCGTCGCGCAAGGACTGACCCGGACCGCTGCCGCGCAATGGGCGTTGGCGATGGGGTGGCACGCCCCGGTCACCGTGCACGACGTCGCGTGCGCCGCATTTGCTAGTGCCAGCCCCAGTCGATACGCTCATTGGTTCGCCGTCGGTTGACGGCCGCCCTCCCCCAGGCAGAGACCCGATGGCGCTGGACTACATCCGCATCCGCGGCGCGCGGACGCACAACCTCAAGAACATCGACCTCGACCTGCCGCGCGACAAGCTGATCGTGATCACCGGCCTGTCCGGCTCCGGCAAGTCGTCGCTGGCGTTCGACACCATCTATGCCGAAGGCCAGCGCCGCTACGTCGAGTCGCTGTCGGCCTACGCGCGGCAGTTCCTCAGCGTGATGGAGAAGCCGGACGTCGACCACATCGAAGGCCTGAGCCCGGCCATCTCGATCGAGCAGAAGTCGACGTCGCACAACCCGCGCTCGACCGTGGGCACCATCACCGAGATCTACGACTACCTGCGCCTGCTGTACGCGCGCGTGGGCCTGCCGCGCTGCCCCGACCATGGCTACCCGCTGGAAGCACAGACCGTCAGCCAGATGGTGGACCAGGTGGTGGCGCTGGCCGACAAGCCCGACACCGCCGAGCAGCGCTACATGCTGCTGGCGCCGGTGGTGCGTGAGCGCAAGGGCGAGCATGCGCAGGTGTTCGACCAGTTGCGTGCGCAGGGCTTCGTGCGCGTGCGCGTGGACGGCACGCTGCACGAGATCGACGCGGTGCCGCCGTTGGCGCTGCGGGTCAAGCACACCATCGAGGCGGTGGTGGATCGCTTCCGCCCGCGCGAGGACATGAAGCAGCGCCTGGCCGAATCGTTCGAGACCGCGCTGAAGCTGGGCGACGGCATGGCCTCGGTGATGTCGATGGATGTGCCGGATGCGGCGCCGCTGCTGTTCTCCTCCAAGTACAGCTGCCCGGTGTGCGAGTACGCGCTGCCGGAACTCGAACCGCGGCTGTTCTCGTTCAACGCGCCAGTCGGCGCTTGCCCCACCTGCGATGGTATCGGCGTGGCGGAGTTCTTCGACCCCGCGCGGGTGGTGGTGCACCCGGAACTATCGCTGGCCGCGGGCGCGGTGCGCGGCTGGGACCGGCGCAATGCCTACTACTTCCAGCTGATCCAGTCGCTGGCCAAGCACTACGACTTCAAGGTGGACACGCACTGGCAGGACCTGCCGGAGGACGTGCGCCAGGCCGTGCTGTTCGGCAGCGGCGAGGAACAGATCCAGTTCACCTACCTTACCGAAGGCGGCAGCAAGCACCAGCGCAAACACCGTTTCGAGGGCATCGTGCCCAACCTGGAGCGGCGCTACCGCGAGACCGAATCGTCGGCGGTGCGCGAGGAGCTGGCCAAATACATCAGCGAGCGCGCGTGCACCGACTGCGGCGGCGCGCGCCTGAACCGGGCCGCGCGCAACGTGTTCGTCGCCGATCGCCCACTGCCGGACATCGTGGTGATGCCGGTGGACGAGGCCCTGGCGTTCTTCCGTTCGCTCAACCTGCCGGGATGGCGCGGCGAGGTCGCCGCCAAGATCGTCAAGGAGATCGGTGACCGCCTGCGCTTCCTGGTGGACGTGGGCCTCGATTACCTCACGCTGGAGCGCAAGGCGGACTCGCTGTCCGGCGGCGAGGCGCAGCGCATCCGCCTGGCCAGCCAGATCGGCGCCGGCCTGGTCGGCGTGATGTATGTGCTGGACGAACCCTCCATCGGCCTGCACCAGCGCGACAACGAACGCCTGCTGGGCACCCTCACCCGCCTGCGTGACCTCGGCAACACCGTGATCGTGGTGGAGCACGACGAGGATGCGATCCGCCTGGCGGACTACATCGTCGACATCGGTCCGGGTGCGGGCGTGCACGGTGGCGAGGTGGTGGCGCAGGGTTCGTACGAGGACGTGCTGAAGGCGCCGCGTTCGCTCACCGGGCAATACCTCAGTGGCGTCAAGCAGATCGAGATCCCGGCCAAGCGCCACAAGCCCAACCCGAAGGCGATGTTGCATCTGCGCGGCGCCAGCGGCAACAACCTCAAGGACGTCGACCTCGACATCCCGTCGGGCCTGCTGACCTGCGTCACCGGGGTATCCGGCTCGGGCAAGTCGACGCTGATCAACGACACGCTGTTCACCCTGGCCGCCAACGAGCTCAACGGCGCCGCGCACACCGTGGCGCCGCACCGCTCGGTGGAGAACATGGACCTGTTCGACAAGGTCGTGGACATCGACCAGTCGCCGATCGGGCGCACGCCGCGTTCCAATCCCGCGACGTATACGGGCCTGTTCACCCCGCTGCGCGAACTGTACGCGCAGGTGCCGGAGGCGCGCGCGCGCGGTTACGCGGCGGGCCGCTTCAGCTTCAACGTGCGCGGCGGCCGTTGCGAGGCCTGCCAGGGCGACGGCCTGATCAAGGTCGAGATGCACTTCCTGCCGGACGTGTACGTGCCCTGCGACGTCTGCGGCGGCAAGCGCTACAACCGCGAGACGCTGGAGGTCCTGTACAAGGGCTACAACATCAACGACGTGCTGGAGATGACCGTCGAGGATGCGCTGACCCTGTTCGAAGCCGTCCCTTCGATTGCACGCAAGCTGGAAACGCTGATCGACGTGGGCCTGAGCTACATCAAGCTGGGCCAGAGCGCGACCACGCTGTCGGGTGGCGAGGCACAGCGCGTGAAGCTGTCGAAGGAGCTGTCGCGGCGCGATACCGGCCGCACGCTGTACATCCTGGACGAGCCCACCACGGGCCTGCATTTCCATGACATCGAACACCTGCTCACCGTGCTGCATCGCCTGCGCGACGACGGCAACACGGTGGTGGTGATCGAGCACAACCTCGACGTGATCAAGACCGCCGACTGGGTGATCGACCTTGGACCGGAGGGCGGCCACCGCGGCGGCACCATCCTCGCCACCGGCACGCCGGAGGACATCGCGGCGCTGCCGCACTCGCATACCGGCCGGTTCCTGGCGCCGATGCTGGGCAAGCCCGCATCCAACGCAGGACCCAAGGCCGCCAAGGCCGGGTCCGCCGGTACGGCGGGCAACGGGCGCAAGACCAACAAGAAGAAGTCCCCACAATGAGCGACAACACCCCACCCGACACCGGCAAGCCGGCCAGTAAACCGCGCAAGTCCGCGCCTCGGCGTCGTAAACCCACGGCCAAGGCCGATGCGCCGGTCAACGAGCCGGTGGTCGCGGCGCCCGCCGCGATCCCGGCGAAGGCGGGCCCCACGCCCACGGCCGGTACCTCCGCCCCATCGCCCCGCGTGCTGATCCGCACGCCGTTGAACGTGCGCTGGCGTGACCTGGACGCCTTCAACCACGTCAACAACTCCAAGTACCTCAGCTACCTGGAGGAAGCGCGCCTGCAGTGGATGCTGACCATGCCCGGGCAGGGGCTGGACGACCATGTCGCGCCCGTGGTGGCCGCGGCCAACCTCAACTACCGCCGTCCCATCGAGTGGCCGAACGAGGTGATGGTCGAACTGTTCGTCGAGCGGCTGGGCACCACCAGCGTGTCGATCGGACACCGCATCCTCGCCCGCGATGACGCCAGCGTGCTGTATTGCGATGGCAACGTCGTGATGGTGTGGATCGACCGCGGCACCGGCGCCGCCGCCCCCCTGCCGGCCGAAGTACGCGCGGCCTGCGGCTGAACCTCAGCCCGTCGGCTTGCGCACCGGGAATTCGCCGCGAAGGACGCCACCGTCCTTCAAGGTGAATTCGATCACCACCTTGCTGCCCTCCTTCAGGGGGGCGTGGGGCTGCATCAGCATCAGGTGCAATCCGCCGGGCTTGAGCGTGGCGCTGCCATCCGGCGCGATGCGCAGCTCGGGCAGGTGGCGCATGCGGCTCACGCCATCCACCACCCGCGTCTCATGCAGGGACACATCAGCAAAGGCGGGGCTGCTGGCACCGGTGATCGTGACAGGCGTGGAACACGGATTCTCGATGCGGCCGAAACCGGCCATCATCGGCATCGACACCGGGGGCATCCGGATCCAGCCGTCCTTGACCTTGGCCGTGCATTCGCGCGCCTGCGCGGGCGACAGCACCGTCGCAACGAAGCACAGGCAGGCGGCGAGCAAGGGACGTAGCGTGTTCATGCGCCTATGATACCCGGGCGCGCCTGATCGGCGGCCATACCCAAGGGAGCCCCACGCCATGAACCTCGTCGAGACGACTTTCCAGGATGGCATCGCGGAGATCCGCCTCGCGCGGCTTCCGGTCAACGCCATGAACCCGTCGTTGTGCGCGGAAGTCCGCCACGCGCTGGGCGAGGCCATCGGAACCGGCGCGAAGGGCGTCATCCTCGGGAGCACCGCCAAGGTCTTTTCCGCCGGCCTGGACGTGCCGTACCTGGTGTCACTGGGGCAGGACAGGGACGCGCTGCGCGCCGCCTGGCAGGAGTTCTTCGACACCGCGCTGGCGCTGGCCAACGCACCGGTACCGGTGGTGGCCGCGCTCAATGGCCACGCACCCGCTGGCGGTTGCGTGTGGGCGTTGTGCTGCGACTACCGGGTAATGGCCTCGGGCCCGTTCCGCATCGGGCTCAACGAGACCCAGGTCGGACTGGTGGCGCCGGACGGCATCCAGCGCCTGATGCGGCGGATCGTGGGCCCCCACCGCGCCGAACGCCTGCTGGTGGCGGGCGAGTTGGTGGAAGCCGAGCAGGCGCTGGCGTACGGGCTGGTGGACGAACTGGTCGATATCGACAGTGTCTCGACGCGGTCCCGGGTCTGGCTGGAGCAACTGCTGGCCCTGCCCCGGGAGGCCATGCTGTCGACGCGTGCCATTGCCCGCGCGGACGTGGCGGATGCGTTGCAGCCGCACAACATCCGGCTGGACCGCTTCGTCGATTCCTGGTACGCCGACGGCACGCAGGCGGCACTGCGCGCGCTACTGGACAAGTTGGGCAAGTAAGCGCAGGCGATGACCCGGGTCAGTTGACCCAGACTTCCACCCGGTCATTGATGTACGCCGCCTGTGAGTGCGTCCGGCCCACCAGCGGCCGCAGCATGCCAAGGCCCGCCGCGCGCCGCACGACCACGCCCTGCGCCTGCAGGTAATCGGCCACCACGTTGGCGCGATCACTGCTGACGAACGTAGACACCAGGCTGCCCGCGGGATCGGCCGTACCGAAGGCCAGCACGGTTGCCTGGCGGTTGGCATTGCCCGGCAGGCGCATGAACGCGACGATGCGTTCCAGGTCACGCTGGGCCCTGCTGTCGTACATCGACTGCAAGCTACCGACGTTGAAACGCAGGCTGACGGGCAGGCGTTGCGCCCCGGCGACCATGCTGCGGTATTCCTGCAGGCCGGCCGGCAACGGTTGCGGGCGGGCGGGACGCAGCGTCACCGCCAGGTGGCCGGACGCCGCAACGGCCTGCTGCGCGCGGCGCCCCACCGCGAACAGGGCGAAGCTGCGGCCCAGCGCCGACATCATCTGCCCGCCATACAGGCTGTAGCGCTGGACCAGCGGGTAGTCCTCGCTCTGTACGTTGATGCGCGTCGGCAGCAGTGATTCCCCGCCTGCACTGATCGCCAACGGCCGGGACAGCGGCGCCACCGGACTGCGAAGACCGATGATGCCGATGGCGTTGCGATCGCCCGCCACCGCCGCAGAGATCTGGCCGATCGGCAGCGACCGCCGGGCCGCGGTGAGCGCGGCGTCGCCCATGACCCGCTCCTGCAGGAATTCGGCTTCGCCGCCATGCGACGGGGCGAACACGCGGATCGGGCCGGCGATGCCTCCCAGCTCACGCCAGTCCACGACGCGCCCGGCCAGTACGTCGCGCAGCTGCGCCATGCCCAAGGCGCGCACGGGATTGTCCCGGTGCACCATGACCGCCAAGCCGTCGAGCGCGATCACGAACTCCTGGTCGGGCGAGTGCAACTCTCCCAGCTGCCACGCCGCATCGAGTTCGGCGGCGTTGGGCCGCCGCGCCATCATCGCGACCTCGGCGTTACCGGCCACCAGCGCCATCAGGCCCGCGCCCGAACCTGGCTTGGCGATCTCGACCACCAGCGGCTCGCCATCGCGTACGCCGCGAAACTCGGTAACGGAGACGCTGCGGTCGATGCGTTCGATGTCGTCGTACCCGAGCGACGTCATCCACGTCCGCACCAAAGCGGGCACTATGTGCGCGCCCACGGTGTTGGACCCGTGGATGCGCAAGCGCTCCGCGTCGCCGTATTGTGCGGTGGCGGACAGCGGAATCAACAACATACACACCGCGACCACGGCGCGCAGCAACTGCATCGACATCGACCTGCTCCCCAAAAAACGTGGGGAGTTTCTTTCCGCGCTGTTACGCAGTGATTACAACGAGAACCCGGTCACGCCTCGCCGGTGGCCACCGGCCGCCCTGGGTCCGCGATCCACCCGCTCCAGGAACCGGTGAACAACCGCGCTCCCTTTAGGCCCGCACGCTCCATCGCCAGGAGGTGGTGGCACGCGGTCACGCCGGATCCGCACATCACGATGACCTGGTCAGGCGAATGCGCGCCGAGCAGCGTGCGGAACTCCTCGGCCAGTTGCACGGGCGATTTCAGGTGGCCATCCACGGTGTTATCCGTCCACGGCCGGTTGCGCGCACCGGGCACATGGCCGGCCACCCGATCGATGGTTTCGTTCTCGCCACGGAAGCGTTCGGCCGCCCGTGCGTCGACCAGCAGGTCGCCGGCCGCCAGGCGCTGCTGCACCTGCCCGGCATCCAGCAGCCGGTCCCTCTGGAACTCGCCGACATAGCGGGTGGGCGCCGACCTGGGCGGGTGCGAGTCCACCGGCAGCAGGCTGTTGGCGGCCCATCGGCGCCAGCCACCATCCAGTACCGCCACCTTCTCGTGGCCGAGGGCTCGCAACAGGAACCACAGGCGCGCGGCCTGTGCGCCCTCACCGTCATCGTAGACCACGACCTGGTGTTGCGGGCTGATACCCCATTCGCCCAGCCGGGCGGTGAATGACGCGGCATCCGGCCAGGGGTGGCGCCCGATGCCGGCCTTGCCCATGTCGGACAGGTCGCGGTCCATGTGGGCGAACACGGCGCCGGGGATGTGCGATTGCTGGTACATCACCTCGCCCGCGCCGGGATTGGCAAGCGAGTGGCGGCAATCGACGATCACAAGGTCTTCGCGCCCCAGCGCAATGGCCAGCGTTTCTGGTGGCACGATCGTGGTCCAACCTGGCATGGCGCATCCTCCGTCGTGATGGAGTGACCGGCGACCGGCACCCTAATCCGACACTGTAACCAAGCGCTCGCGAAGGTTGTACAGGATCGAAGCCGTCACGCCCCAGATGCGGCGTCGGCGGTCCTGGCTGTCCTCCACGAATTCGAGTATGCGCCTGGGGCGCCCCTGTACCTCGACATCACGGGTGATGAGATTATCGGGCGCCATGAGGAACCCCAAGGGCACCTCGAACACGTCGGCCACTTCTCCCGGTTCCGGCAGGGCCACGTAGGTCGGCGCCACGCGCGCCACGACCGGCACCACGCGGAAGCCGGTGATGGTGGCAAGCGGGTCCAGGAAACCCAACGGCGTGACCAGCTCAGGTCCCACCCCGATCTCCTCCTGCGTTTCGCGCAGGGCTGCACCGACGGGGCCTTCGTCCCCGGGTTCAAGACGCCCGCCCGGGAAGCTCACTTGCCCTGCGTGGTGGCGCAGGATGTCCGTGCGACGGGTCAGCAGCACCTGCGTACCTTCGGCCCGGTCGACCAGGCCGACCAGCACGGCGGCCTCCTTCAGTGCGGCGGTCGGATCCAACAGCCCATGCATCTCATCCAGGTTCCACGCCAGCGGCTGCGGCGGCGACTGCAGCGCATGCAGCGCGCGAGGCAGTCGCACGAGCGTGGGCACCTGCAGGCTCACCCGCGGATGGCTTCGCGCTCGGGGAGCACCACTTCCATCATGCGCAGGCGCTCGTCGTCACCCATGTGCACCCAACGCGCGATTTCCGCGCTGGTGCGGTGGCAGCCTTCGCACAACCCATCGGCGTCCAGCGCGCACACGCCGATGCAGGGACTCAGGACGGCGCGGAAGGAACTCATGGCGAAACGACTCCAATGCTGGGCGGGCAGGCATTCGCGCCCCGGAAACAGATTGCGCCGGACAGGCCGGCGCAATCGTCAACACCCAGCCATGTGCGGCGGGGACAGCTTACTTGACGCTGACCAGCTTCAGTTCGAACTGGACGGCGACGTTGGGCGGGAAGCCGGTGCGCGGGTCGGCGCCATAGGCCTTGTCCGCCGGCAGGGTCACTTCCCACTTGGAACCGCTGGGCATCTGCAGCAGGACTTCGCGCATGGCGGCCATTTCCACTTCGCTGACCTTTACGCCCGGGATGGACTGGGCAGGACGCGGCTGCGCCGGACGCTCGCCCCACGGGAACGGGCCGGCGACCTGCAGCTCGACCGAGCTGGCCTGGGTCGGCTTGGCACCATTTCCGGCTTCGATCACGCGGTACTGCACGCCGCTGGGCAGCGACTTCACGCCGGCCTTGGCCTTGTTGGCCGCGATGTAACCGTCGCTCCGGGTCTTGTTGGCGGCAGCCGCCTTTTCCCACTCGGCCTTGGCCTTCTCGGCCTGCCGCTGCTGCATGTTCTGCACGGCGGTGCGCAACTGCTCGACCGGTACGGCCGGCTGCTTCTTCGCATAGCCGTCCTGCAGGCCCTTGATGATGGCATTGACGTCCACCGCCTCGCCGCTCTCGATGGCGTTGCGACCGAGGTCGTAACCGAGCGCATAGCTGAGCTTGCCCTTCTCGGTCGAAGTGTCCTGCGCGACGGCGTTGCCGGCGGTCAGAGCCAAGGCTGCAACGGCGGCAGCAATCAAACGCAACTTCATTCGGTGGAATCTCCGGATATATGGCTCGAGGCGGCGGACCGCCCCGGTTGGTGACGCCCGCCGGCCACAGGGACCCGTACGGACGCGCTAGGATAACGGCGCGCCGGCTTAACCGCCACTGACGCCAACCCCTGTGACAACAGGGGCGGCGCGGAGTTCCGGCGAGTCTTCAAATTCCGTTATTTCCAACCCGATGCCCCACATGACCGACACCCCCTTGCTGATTGCCGACGAAGGCGCCATCCGCCGCATCACCGTCAACCGTCCCGACAAGCTGAACGCACTGAACGCTGCAACCCTGGACGCGTTGCACGAAGCCTTCCGGGCCGCGGCCACGGACGATACGGTGCGCGTGGTGGTGCTCAGCGGCGCTGGGCCCAAGGCGTTCGTAGCCGGCGCGGACATCGCCGAGATGAATTCGCTCACCCCGGTGCAGGGCCGCGACTTCGCGCTGCGCGGCCAGCGGATGATGCGCTTCGTCGAACGGATGCCCAAGCCGGTGATCGCCATGGTCAACGGTTTCGCGCTGGGCGGCGGCCTGGAACTGGCGATGTGCTGCCACCTGCGCGTGGCCGCCGACACCGCAAAGGTCGGCCAGCCCGAGATCAACCTGGGGCTGATTCCCGGCTTTGGCGGCACCCAGCGCCTGCTGCGGCTGGCGGGCCGCGCCGCCACCCTCGAATTGTGCCTGGTGGGCGCGCCGATCGACGCGGGGCGCGCCCACTCGCTGGGCATCGTCAACCAGGTCGTGCCGGCTGCCGAACTGGAGACCGAGACGATGAAGCTGGCCGGTCAGTTGGCCAATGCCGCGCCGCTGGCACTGCGTGGCGCGCTGGATTGCATCAACGTCGGTGGCGAGTGCGGCATCGAGGAGGGCCTGGAGTACGAGGCCGCGCAGTTCGGCCTGATGTTCGCCACACAGGACATGCGCGAGGGGACCGCCGCCTTCCTGGAACGACGCAAGCCCGCGTTCCAGGGCACCTGATCAGCCGCGCATGTCCGCACCTTCGCCCTGCCCGGCATGCACGTGCGCGAGCGCGTGCCCGGTCGGCCTCGCGACCTCGGCCCTGCTGGAGGCGCTGCACGCCGACGACCTGGACCGGGCGTTGGCCTTGGGCCTGCTCGATTGCACGGGCTGCGGGGCATGCACCCGCGCCTGCGCCGCAGGCCTCCCCGTAGCCGGGGTACTGGTCGCCGCGCGCGACGAACGCCTGCGCGCGCTGGCCGCCCGCGAACGTTTTCGCGCCCGCGCGTCGCGCCTGGAGCGCCGGGCGGCGGAACGCGCAGCCAAGCGCATGCCCGCGGTGCATTCGGAATCGGTCGCGGTGACGCCGCAGCGCTCGGCGTTGCCCACTGCCGCCGCGGCCGCCCTGGCCCGCGCCAAGGCTCGCGCGGCGGAACGGCACAAGCCATGAGTCCAAACCAACCGGCCAGCCCTCCACGCAGGCCTCGGGCAGCGGAAGTCGGCGCTGGAAAGGCCAAGGCCAAGCCATCGACTTCGCCAAAGAAGGCATCGGGCCGCAAGGCCTCGCCGACACCCCGGATGGGCAAGGCGGAGGTCGAGGAGATGTTCGCCCGGCTCAAGGGGCTGAACCCGACACCCGAGACCGAACTGGAGTACACCACGCCGTACGAATTGCTGGTGGCCGTGACGTTGTCCGCGCAAGCCACCGATGTCGGCGTGAACAAGGCCACGCGCAAACTGTTCCCGGTCGCCAACACGCCCGCCGCGATCGCGGCGCTGGGCGTGGACGGGCTGAAGCCCTACATCGCCACGATTGGCCTGTTCAATACCAAGGCGGAAAACGTGGTGGCGATGGCGCGGTTGCTGCTGGAACGCCACGGTGGCGAGGTTCCTCGCGATCGGGCCGCGCTGGAGGCCTTGCCCGGTGTAGGCCGAAAGACCGCCAACGTGGTCCTCAACACCGCCTTCGGCGAGCCCACGATGGCCGTCGACACCCACATCTTCCGCGTGGCCAACCGCACGGGGCTGGCCCCGGGCAAGACGGTCCGCGCGGTGGAGGACGCACTGTTGCGAACGGTCCCCGGGCACTACCTGCAGGACGCGCACCACTGGCTGATCCTGCATGGGCGCTACGTGTGCAAGGCGCGTCGGCCTGATTGCCCGCACTGCGCGATCCGCGACCTGTGCCGCTACAAGGACAAGACTCCGGGCGAGCCGGTTCCGGCGACCGCGTAATCGGCGCCGCATCCGCCTGACCCAACTGCGGCGGGCGCCACGCAACGGCACCGCGTGCGCGCTTCGACTTTGCCGCCTTCCCCACACAAAAACACCCCCGGCCGTCCACGGCCGGGGGTGCCTGCTTCAAGCCCGCGGGAGAGAGCGCGGTCCGTTAGAAGCTGAACTGCGTACGCACTGCGTACTGACCGGTCTCATCGCCAGTAACTTCGTTTTCGCCGCGCGTGTAGTTGAACATCAGGCGCACGTTGGAATTGATGTAGTAGTTCAGGCCCAGCGTGGTGGAGGTGGCTTCGCGGTTGGCCACGTCCTTGTTCTCGATGGTGTCGTAGCGGGCCGTCAGCTCCCAGGCACCCTTGTCGGTCAGCTTGGGCGAGCCGAACACGCCGGTGGCCGACTTGTACGGCTTGTGGTGGCCGGTGAGCATCCAGCTGCCCATCACGTAGAAGGTCTCGACGTCCTGGTCGCGGCCGAGCGGTGCGCCGTACTTGGCCTTGGCGTACTCGGACTGCAGGAACATCGGGCCGAAGGACGCGGCGGCTTCCAGGCCGAAGGTGTCGATCGAGTCACCGCTGGCGCCGGTGGTGGTGGCGATGGTCTGCGACGGACCGCGACGGCCGGCGTAGTTGGCCACGGCGCTGACGTTGGCCGAACCCTTGTTGAGGTTCTCGGTGCTGCCCGACAGGCCGAAGTGCAGCGTGCTGTTGTCGTTGTTGATCGGCGCGAAGGTCACGCGGGCAGCGGCGCCCGTGCCCTCGTTGCGCCCACCGGCGGCATTGCGCAGGTTGAAGACCGTCGCACCAAAGGTGTAGTTGTCGCCGGCGCGCAGGTAACCGATACCCTGGTTGAACTGGCGGCCGCTGTAGATGCCGGTGGCGGACGCGAACGGACGCTCCATCATGGTGATTTCGTTGGAGCTGGTCAGCTCCTCCATCGAGCGGTACGGCTTGAACTGACCGATGGTGATCTTGCCGCCCAGCGCGTTCTTCGCGATGAACACGTCGCGGAAGCCGCCGGTGGGCGAGCTGTCGGAGAAATCATTCTCCAGCTTGTATTCCCAGCCCATGGCCTTGCCGGCCAGGGTGAGGCGGGTGCGGCGGAATTCGGTGGTGCCGGTGGTGTCGGCCACGTCGCGATCAAAGGCATACGCATCGAAGTGGATGCGGCCACCGATGGAGGCCTCGAACTTCTTGTCGGCCGAAGTGACCTTGATGCCGCCCTTGGTCTCGATCTTGGGAGCACCGGTGGCCAGCTTGTCCAGCTGGGTGGCGGTATCGACGTTGACGTCCGACTGGGCGTCGGTGCGCTCTTCCAGTTCGGTGATCTTGGCCTGCAGGGCCTCGATCTGCGCCTTCAGCTGGGCGAGCTCGGCGTCGCTGGGAGCGGCAACCGCACCAAAGCTGGCGCCACCAATGGCAACCGCGATGGCGGCGGTAAGGATGGAAGAACGCATGGGTCAAACTCCCTTCAAAGGTTTGGATGGCGTTGGCGGGCCAAGGGGCGCTGGAGGGCGCGAGGTTAAGGCCCCGTAAAACGACGCAAAGGTTGCCGCTGAAATCTGACAGTCACATGTGACTTATGTGACAAATGGATTGCGACGCGGATTAAACCACCCGGCACGGCTGGCGGCGATGCGCCCCGCCGCGTGGATTCGCGATCCGCCGGCCCACACACTTCCGGCTCTCGTGCGCGTGCGCGTGCGCGCGTACAGCCAAACAGTGCCGCCCCGTCGCATCCAACCCGGGAGGATTGTCTCCGTTTGGTCACATTACCGACGCAGCACTGAAACCAAACCGTTATGGAATGCGCTCTGGGCGGGCTTCGCCCGTATCGACTTTTCCAGGAGCCTTACGTGTTCAAGTCCCTCAAACTCCGCGTCGCCGCTGTCGCCCTTGCGTCAGTCGTCACCGCCAATGCCCAGGCAGCCGACATCACCGGCGCTGGCGCGACCTTCATTTACCCGCTGCTGTCGAAGTGGTCGGCCGACTACAACGCCGCCACCGGCAACAAGATCAACTACCAGTCGATCGGTTCGGGCGGCGGTATCGCCCAGATCAAGGCGCGCACGGTGGACTTCGGCTCCTCCGACGCCCCGCTGAAGCCGGAAGAACTGGCCAAGTACGGCCTGGCCCAGTTCCCCTCGGCCATCGGCGGCGTGGTGCCGGTGATGAACGTCCCGGGCCTGAAGGCCGGCGCGATGAAGCTGGACGGCCCGCTGCTGGCCGACATCTTCCTGGGCAAGATCACCAAGTGGAACGATCCGCGCATCGTCGCACTCAACGGTGGCGTGCAGTTGCCGGACATGAAGATCACCATCGTGCACCGCTCCGATGGTTCGGGCACCACCTTCAACTTCGTCAACTACCTGTCCAAGGTCAGCCCCGAGTGGAAGTCCAAGGTCGGCGAAGGCACCGCGGTCAACTGGCCTGCGGGCATCGGCGGCAAGGGTAACGAAGGCGTGGCCGCCTACGTGAAGCAGATCAAGGGCGGCATCGGCTACGTTGAACTGTCGTACGCGCTGCAGAACAAGATGGCCTACTCGCGCCTGAAGAACGCGGCGGGCAACTTCGTGAACCCGAGCGCCGACACGTTCCAGGCCGCTGCGGCCAGCGCCAACTGGGGCGCCTCCAAGGACTTCCACCTGGTCATGACCAACGCCCCGGGCGAGAACGCCTGGCCGATCGCGGCGACCAACTTCATCCTGATGTACAAGCAGGCCAAGGACGCGCAGCGCTCGCGCAACGCCCGCGACTTCTTCAAGTGGGCCTATGCCAACGGCGATGCCCAGGCCGAGGCGCTGCACTACGTGCCGCTGCCGGACAGCCTGGTCAACCAGGTCCAGACCTACTGGTCCAAGGAAATGAAGTTCTGATCCGGTTGCGAACCGGGACGTACCTGGGAGCGGGCCTTCGGGCCCGCTTCTGCGTTCCGGACGGGTGAACACTACAGAAAGATTACCGATATATGTCATTCGGCTGTAACAAAAACATCATTTCATAGCGTCACCCGCTGGCGACCCGCCAGCATCGTCCCGGAGACGCCATGAACAGCACGGCCCGCCTTGCCGCCCTGTCCCTCGCCATCGCTTTCACCGTGGCCGCCTGCAAGCCGGCCGCCGACTCCCAGGCACCGGCCTCGGGTGCTGCCACGCCGACGGCCAGCGCTGCTGCGCCCGCGGGCGACCGGGTGTCCGTGGAGATCACCGGGGCAGGCGCCACGTTCATCTATCCGCTGCTGTCCAAGTGGTCGGACGTGTACAACAAGTCCACTGGCGCCAAGATCAACTACCAGTCCATCGGCTCGGGTGGCGGCATCGCCCAGATCAAGGCTGGCACGGTGGACTTCGGCTCGTCCGACAAGCCGCTGTCCAGCGAGGAACTGGCCGCCGCGGGCCTGGGCCAGTTCCCGTCCGCGATCGGCGGCGTGGTGCCGGTGGTCAACGTGGAAGGCATCACGGCGGGCCAGCTGCGCCTGACCGGCGCGCTGATCGCCGACATCTACCTGGGCAAGATCACCACCTGGAACGATGCGGCCATCGCCGCCGTCAATCCGGGCGTGACCCTGCCGGCCACCAAGATCAACGTGGTCAAGCGCTCCGACGGTTCGGGCACCACCTTCAACTTCGTCAACTACCTGTCCAAGGTCAGTCCGGAGTGGAAGGCCAAGGTGGGCGAAGGCACCTCCGTCACCTGGCCGACCGGTATCGGCGGCAAGGGCAATGAAGGCGTGGCCGCGTACGTGAAGCAGATCAAGGGCTCGATCGGCTACGTCGAACTGGCCTATGCCACCGAGAACAACATGGCCTACACCGCCATGCAGAACGCGTCCGGCAACTGGGTACAGCCCAGCGTCGAATCGTTCCAGGCAGCGGCCGCGACCGCCGACTGGGCCAGCGCCAAGGATTTCAGCCTGGTGATCACCAATGCCCCGGGCGCCGATGCCTGGCCGCTGACCGCCACCAACTTCATCCTGATGTACAAGCAGCCCAAGGACGCCATGCGCAGCCAGGCCGCGCTGGACTTCTTCAAGTGGGCGCTTGAGAGCGGCCAGCCGCAGGCGCAGGAACTGCACTACGTGCCGCTGCCCGCGGATCTGGTCAAGCAGGTCGAAGCGTACTGGGCGGCCGAAATCAAGCGTTGATCCACCGCGCCTGCTGGTCTCGCCCGTCCTCTCCCCGGGCGTGGCCGGCAGCGCTTTTCATCCCCACCCTGCTCCGCATGGATTCACCTGACCGATGAATGCCACCACCCTCCCTGCCGCAGCATTGAGCGATCGCGACGCCAAGGATGCGCGCGCCGATCGCGGATTCCGCTGGCTGGTTACCGCAGCCGGCATATTTGTCCTGGTTGCACTGATCGCCGTTGCATTCTCGATGCTGTGGGGCGGCCGCGAGGCGCTGCAGAAATTCGGCCTTGGATTCCTGTTCTCCAAGGCGTGGAACCCGGTGGAGCTGGAGTTCGGCGCTCTGGTGCCGATCTACGGCACGATCGTCACCGCGCTCATCGCAATGATGATCGCCGTGCCAGTCAGCTTTGGCATCGCGATGTTCCTGACCGAGATCGCACCCAAGTGGATGCGCGGGACGGTGGGCGCGGCGATCGAACTGCTGGCGGGCATCCCGTCGATCATCTACGGCATGTGGGGCCTGTTCGTGCTCGTCCCGGTGCTGAGCGAACACATCTACCCGTGGATCGATGCCAACATGGGCCAGTGGCCCATCGTCGGCCCGCTGTTTTCAGGCCCGCCGATCGGCCTGGGCATGCTGACTGCCGGCATCGTGCTGGCAATCATGGTGATTCCGTTCATTTCGTCGGTGATGCGAGAAGTGTTCCTCACCGTGCCCGGCCGGCTGAAGGAGTCGGCGTACGCGCTGGGATCCACCCGTTGGGAAGTGGTGTGGGACGTGGTGTTGCCCTACACCCGCTCGGCGGTGATCGGCGGCATCTTCCTGGGCCTGGGCCGCGCCTTGGGCGAGACGATGGCGGTGACCTTCGTCCTGGGCAACGCGCATGAGCTGACTGCGTCACTGCTGATGCCGGGCAACTCCATCGCCGCCACCATCGCCAACGAATTCGCCGAAGCCGATTCGGAGATGTACCGCTCCGCCCTGATCCTGCTCGGCGCCGTGCTGTTCCTGGTGACCTTCGTCGTGCTTTCGATCGCCCGGCTCATGCTCCGCCGGCTGGCCAAGAAGGAGGGCAACTGATGTCCCTGCTGTCGAACACCGCGTCGCTGTATGGCTATCGCCGCATGAAGAACATCGCTGCGCAGGCACTGGCGATCGCCGCAACGATCTTTGGCCTGTTCTGGCTGGTGTGGATCGTGTGGACCACGCTGACCAAGGGCCTGGCTTCGATCAACCTCGACCTGTTCACCAAGATGACCCCTCCGCCCGGCGACACGGGCGGCATGCTCAATGCGTTCTTCGGCAGCGTGGTGATGAGCCTGCTCGGCATCGTGCTGGGCGCGCCGATCGGCGTGCTGGCCGGCACGTTCCTCGCCGAGTACTCGGGCAAGAGCTGGGTCGGCGAGACCGTGCGCTTCGTCAACGACATCCTGCTGTCGGCGCCATCCATCGTGCTGGGCTTGTTCGTCTATGCGCTGGTGGTGGCCCAGATGGGGCACTTCTCCGGCCTGGCGGGCGCCATCGCGCTGGCCTTCATCGTGTTGCCGGTGGTGGTGCGCACCACCGACGAAATGCTGCAGCTTATCCCGGCGCAGATGCGCGAGGCGGCGCTCTCGCTCGGCATTCCGCAGTGGAAGGTGACCCTGCAGGTACTGTACCGCTCGGCCATGCCGGGCATCGTCACCGGCATCCTGCTGGCGCTGGCGCGCATCAGCGGCGAAACCGCGCCGCTGCTGTTCACCGCGCTCAACAACCAGTACTGGACCACCGACATTCTGTCGCCGATGGCCAACGTGCCGGTAGTGATCTTCCAGTACGCGATGAGCCCATACGACAGCTGGCACACGCTGGCCTGGGCGGGCGCCTTCGTCCTGACCCTGTTCGTGCTGCTGGTGAGCCTGGTCGCGCGCGCCATCGTCGCGCGCAACAAGGTGGCCCATGACTGAATTTGCCTATTCCAATTCCCGGACCCCGGACATGAACGACGCCCGCATCCACCTTGCCACGGCCCACCACGCGCCGGTGGCCGATACCGCGCCGGTCAAGCTGGCCGCGCGCAACCTGGACTTCTACTACGACCAGTTCCGCGCGCTGAAGGGCATCAACCTGGATATCCCCGAGAAGCGCGTCACGGCGCTGATCGGTCCGTCCGGCTGCGGCAAGTCGACCCTGCTGCGCGTGTTCAACCGCATCTACGCGCTGTATCCGAAGATGGAAGCCAAGGGCGAAGTGCTGCTGGACGGACAGAACGTGCTGGACGCCAAGTACCCGATGAACCGCCTGCGCAGCAAGGTGGGCATGGTGTTCCAGAAACCGGTGCCGTTCCCGATGACCATCTTCGAGAACGTGGCCTACGCCATCCGCCACCATGAGCGCCTGTCGAAGGCGGAGATGGCCGTGCGCGTGGAGCAGGCGCTGAACCAGGCCGCGCTGTGGGACGAAGTCAAGGACAAGCTTGGCCAGAGCGCGCTCGGCCTGTCGGGCGGCCAGCAACAGCGCCTGTGCATCGCGCGCGCCGTGGCCCTGCGTCCGGACGTGCTGCTGCTGGACGAGCCGACCTCGGCGCTGGACCCGATTTCCACCAGCCGCATCGAACAGCTGATCGAAGAGCTCAAGCACGACTACACCATCGCGATCGTCACCCACAACATGCAGCAGGCGGCCCGTGTATCGGACTACACCGCGTTCATGTACCTCGGTGACCTGGTCGAGCATGGCGCGACCGAAGTGATCTTCTCCAACCCGACCAAGCAGCAGACCGAGGATTACATCACCGGCCGCTTCGGTTGATCGAGCACACTCCATGGGCACCAATCCAATGAACGAGCATATCGTCAAGAGCTACGACGAAGAACAGCGCCGCCTGCTCAACGAAACCCTGCGCATGGGCGAGATGGCTGCCGCGCAGCTGGAATCCGCGCTGGACGTACTGGCCCGCCGCGACGACAAGGCCGCTGAGCGCATCATCGCCAACGACGAGGCTATCGACGCGCTTGAGAACGAGATCAGCCACGACGTGATGAAGCTGGCGCTGCGTGGCCCGATGGCCCGCGACCTGCGCGAGATCCTGGCCGCGATCCGCATCGCCTCGGACATCGAGCGCATTGGCGACTACGCCGCCAATGCGGCCAAGCGCTCCACCGCGCTGAACCTGCTGCCGCCGCTGCCGCAGATCGTGGGCCTGCAGGCATTGGGCGTGCTGGCGGTCAAGCAGCTGCGCGCAGTGCTGGAAGCCTACCGGACCAACGACGTCGACCTGGCCCAGTCGGTGCGCGCCGGCGATGCCACCGTCGATGCGGCCTACACGGCGCTGTTCCGCGAGCTGCTGACCTACATGATGGAAGACCCGCGCAACATCACGCCCTGCACCCACCTGCTGTTCATCGCCAAGAACCTGGAGCGCATCGGCGACCACGCCACCAACATCGCCGAGAACGTCTGGTTCCTGGTGCGTGGCGAGGAAACGCTGCCGCCGCGCGAAAAGCGCGACCTGAGCAACACGGTCACCTGAAGTCCCGGTCCGCCCGGCGTGCAACGCGCTGGGCGGGCGTCACCTGACCGGGGGGCGGAATCGCCTCCCCTGCACGCTGCCAAGCGTCGCGCAAGCAGAGTAGGATTGGCTTCCCACGCGGCATATGCCGCATCAATGGAGAGCCAACCATGTCCCGCAGCAAGAAGCCGATGCTGTCCGCCACCGCCCTGGCCGGCGGCCTGATCCTCGCTGGCTCCGCCTTTGCCGCCACCCCGCTGGCGCAGGGCTACATGCTGGGTACCCAGAGCTCCCCCACCGCCGGAAAGGCCGAAAAGTCGGGCGAGGCGGCGTGTGGCGCCAAGCACGCCGCGGGCAACTGCGGCGGCATGATGCGTGGCCACGGCATGGCCATGATGGACGCCAACAAGGATGGCAAGGTGACGCGCGCCGAGTTCGACGCGGGCCATGCCGCGATGTTCGCCAGGATGGACACCAACAAGGACGGCACCATCGACGCCGCAGAGATGAAGGCCCACCAGCAGAGCATGATGGGCGGCGCCAAGGCCGGTGAAGGCAAGTGTGGCGAGGGCAAGTGCGGCTCGATGTAAGCCGCGGGTTGTTGGCGTAACCATGGCGGCGATGCACGGGCTTGCACCGGACGCCGCAGGCCTTGGCCTGCGGCGCGCGTTGCTGGGCCCGATGCGCGCCGCCCCTCCGGGCAGCTTCGACTTCCTCGAAGCAGCCCCGGAAAACTGGATGGGCGTGGGTGGCCGCCTGGGCGAGGCCTTCGCTGACCTCGCCGTCCGCCACCCCATCGTCTGCCATGGCCTGTCGCTCTCGCTGGGGGGCACGACACCACTGGACGACACGCTCCTCGCACGCCTGCGACAGTTCCTCGACCGCATTGGCTGCGTGCTCTACAGCGAACACCTCAGCGCCTGCAGCGATGACCAGGGGCAGCTGTACGACCTGATGCCCCTGCCGTTCAACCGCGGTGCGGTCGAGCACGTCGTCGCACGCATTCGCCAGGTGCAGGACGCGCTGGGCCGGCGCATCGCGGTGGAGAACATCTCGTACTACGCCGCGCTGCTGCCCGAGGGTGGTCCCGGCGCGCTGCGAGAAAGCGACTTCATCAACGAGGTGGTGTCGCGCGCGGATTGCGACCTGTTGCTGGACGTCAACAACATCGTCGTCAACGCCACCAACCACCGGTACGACCCGCTGGACTTCCTGCATGCGATGCCCGGCGATCGCATCACCTACCTGCACGTGGCCGGCCATTACGACGAGGCCGAGGACCTGAAGATCGACACCCACGGCGCGCCGGTCAGCCACCCCGTGTGGGACCTGCTGGCGGAAACCTACCGCCACTTCGGCCCGCGCCCGACATTGCTGGAGCGCGACTTCAACCTGCCGCCGCTGGATGAATTGCTGGGCGAGCTGGCCACCGTGCGCGGCCACCTGGCGGCCGCCCATCGCACTGTCCAACGCCATGCGGCCTGAGTCGCGCGACCCCATGGCGACGACCGATGCCATGCCCACCAGGCACGCGCCACCGCACGCGGCCACCGACCCTCTGGCCGCGCTGCGCACGCTCGCCGGGCACATCCGCGACCCAGACCATGCGCCCGCACCCGAGGGCATCGAGGTACGCCGCCTGCAGGTGTACCGGGAGCTGTTCTTCAACAACGTGCAGGGCCTGCTCGCCGGCAACTTCCCGGTCATCCGGCGCATCCTCGATGACGCCACGTGGATGGCGCTGCTGCGCGACTTCTACCGCGAGCATCCGGCGCGCACGCCGCTGTTCCCCGAACTGCCGCGCGAGTTCCTGCATTACCTCGACACCCGTGCCGATCAGGGCCGCTCCGACCCCGCGTGGCTGCGCGAACTGGCGCACTACGAATGGGTGGAACTGGCCCTGCAATTGCACGAAACCACACCGGCGGACGTGCCCCACGACCCCACCGGCGACCTGCTCGGCGGCCAGCCTTTGATCTCGCCGCTGGCCTGGCCGCTGGCCTACCACTGGCCGGTGCACCAGTTGGCCCCCGATTACCTGCCCGATGCGCCCCCTGCGGCGCCGACACTGCTGCTCCTGCTGCGCCGTGACGATGGCCAGATCGACTTCCAGGCCCTGAGCCCGCTGACCTACCGGCTGCTGGAGCGCCTGGAAGCTTTCCCGCAACTGAGCGGGCGGGAGCAACTTGAAGCGTTGGGCGCTGAAGCCGGCACCGATGACGTGGAGGCCTTCGTCCGCCAGGGTGCCACGATGCTGGCCCAGCTGGGCCGCGATGGCGTGCTGGTCGGCACCCAACGCGCCTGACCCACCCGGCACGGATCGGCTGCCGCGGTGCCTCTGCTACGCTATTCCCGATGAATGACGCCAGCAACGCCCCCGTCGCCGTTCCCTTTCCCAGCATGGCCTCGCGTTTCCGCGGGTTCCTGCCGGTGGTGGTGGACGTGGAAACCGGCGGCTTCGACTGGAACCGGCACGCATTGCTGGAAATCGCGGTGGCGCCCATCGACCTCGATGCAAACGGCCAACTGGTCGTCGACGAGGTCACCAGCAGCCACGTGATCCCGGCCACCGGGACGGAGATCGATCCGAAATCGCTGGAAGTCACCGGCATCGACATCAACAACCCGTTGCGCGGCGCATTGCACGAGCGTGCCGCGCTGGACCTGGTGTTCACCCCGGTGCGCGAGGCGATGAAGAAGCATGGCTGCCAGCGCGCGATCCTGGTGGGCCACAACGCGCACTTCGACCTGAACTTCCTCAACGCGGCGGTGGCGCGCTGCGGGCACAAGCGCAACCCCTTCCACCCGTTCAGCGTGTTTGACACGGTCACGCTGGCGGGCGTGGCGTACGGGCAGACGGTGCTGGCCCGCGCGGCGCAGGCCGCCGGGTTGGACTGGGATGGCTCCTACGCCCACTCCGCGGTGTACGACACCGAGCGCACCGCGCAGTTGTTCTGCCGCATCGTCAATGCCTGGGGCGCCGCGGCCGCCGGCTCATCGACGTAAGCTGCGGCGCAGCAACCACGCCGCGTAGATGCTGAACGTCAGGGCCAGGATGCCCAGTACCACCAGCCACCAGCCCTCGCGGCGGACCAGGCCTTCCCCCGCCAGCACGGTGCCGACCGCATAGGGCAGTTCGGCGATGGCCAAGGCCGACAGGTACACCGGGAAACGCACGCCCAACAGGCCGCACAGGTAGCCTGGCACTTCCGAGGGCAGCGCGAACTGCAGCAGCAGGACGACCGGGAAATGCGCCTCGCGCGGCACTTTGTCGGCGTAGAAATCGACCAGCTTGGCGGCGCGTGCGGAGTGCACCAGCGGGCGACGGAACAAACGCCCCATCCAGTACGCACTGATACCGCCCAGCAGCCAGCCCAGCCACAGCAGGCCGACGGTGACGGGCACGCCCCACGTGTATACAGCCACCGGCACCAGCAGTGCGCTGGAGAAGAACGCGAGCATCGCCGACGCCGCCGAGAGCGCCACGAACAACAGCCCGCCGGTCACAGGATGCGCAGCGATCACCGGCTCGGCCGCCGACAGCAACCGATGCAGCGCCGCATTGGTGCTGTCCATCGACAGCAATCCGGTCAGCAGCGCCAACCCCAACAGGACGAAGACGGCCTGCCGCCAATGCGAAGCCAGACGTTGCTGGAATGGAGTCATGACGCCAGTTTCAAGCCGACGAGACCGGCCACGATCAGCAGCACGCTGACCATGCGCAACGCATTCATCGGTTCATTGAACAACAGCACCCCCAGGATGACCGTGCCAACCGCCCCCACACCTACCCAAACGGCGTAGGCGGTGCCCACCGGCAGTGACTTCATCGCCAGCCCCAGCAACCCCAGACTGACCAGCATGGCCGCGGCGGTGCCCAGGGACGGCCAGAGGCGGGTGAAGCCTTCGGTGTACTTCAGGCCAATGGCCCAACCGACTTCGAACAGACCGGCCACAATCAGCAGGAACCAAGCCATGACGCACCTCCGTAGTGGCTGGGGCCGTCCCCGGATGAGCATGGAGCGGCGGGGTCGTCCCCGCTTCCCGACTTGGGTGGCGACAGCATGGCCACGTGCGCATGAACGTCCGCGCACCGCGCGGCCGGCGCCATCAACCCGCGACGCGCTGGCGCACCGCCTCGAACAGGGTCACGCCGGCGGCCACCGACACGTTGAGGCTTTCCACCTCGCTGCCGCCGGGCATCGGGATCTTGACCAGCTGGTCGCAATTCTCCCGGGTCAGGCGGCGCAGGCCATCGGATTCGCCGCCCAGCACCAGCGCCACGTTGCCGCGCAGGTCAACCGCGTAGAGCGAGGCTTCGGCTTCGCCCGCCAGGCCGTACAGCCACACGCCCTGCTTCTGCAGGTCGCGCAGGGTGCGCGCCAGGTTGGTGACCGGGACCACCGGGATGCTGTCGGCCGCGCCGGCGGACGTCTTGCGCACGGTGGCGTTGACCTGCACCGACTTGTCCTTGGGGATGATCACCGCCGTGGCACCCGCCGCGGCGGCACTGCGCAGGCAGGCACCGAGGTTGTGCGGGTCCTGCACGCCGTCCAGCACCAGCAGCAGCGCACGCCCGTCGGCGGCTTCGACCAGCCCTTCCAGGTCGTTCTCGCCGTAGGTCTTGGCCGCGGCATAGCGCGCGACCACGCCCTGGTGGCGCAGATTGCCCACCACACCGTCCAGCGCCTGCGTCGCGACCTTGCGCACGGCAATGTCCAGGCGCTGCGCGCGGTTCTCGATCTCGGCCAGGCGCGGGTTCTTGGCGCCGGCTTCGATCAGCACCTCGCGCACGTGCTCGGCGTCGTGCTCAAGCGCGGCCGAGACGGCATTGATGCCGGCAATCCACTGTTTCTGGCTCATTCGGGTTCCGGGGGACGGGCCGCTACAGGGAACTGCGGCGATGCGTGGGGGCCGCCAGTGGCGGCCGGGCCGGCCATTTTCCCACATTCTCCCGAGGGGTGACCGATACCCGGCCACCTGCGCCCACACGCCGCAGCGCCCCAGGCAACGACCGCCCCCGACTGCTTCACGGACTGCCAACTACCCTGTCCCGTCCGCAGCCCTCCTGCGGACAATCGGCCGCCGCCGGGAGTCAGTACTTCTGCTTCACCCGCTTGGCCGGCTGTCCTCGCGGCGGCAGGGGTTTGACGCCCCGTTCCTCCACCAGGCGGAAGTCGATGCGACGGTCCTCCACGCTGGCCTTGAGCACCACGATGTCCACCCGGTCGCCGAGACGGAACTCGCGGCCCATGCGCTCACCCGTGAGCGTGCGGCGGATCGGGTCGAAGTGGTAGTAGTCGTACGGCAGCTGGGTCACGTGGATCAACCCGTTGACCTTGGAATCGTCGAGCTCCACGAACAGGCCGAAACTGGTCACGCCGCTGATCACACCGGAGAACTCGCCGCCCACGTGGCGTTCCATCCACGCGGCGCGATAACGCTCGTCCACCTCGCGCTCGGCCTCGTCGGCACGGCGTTCGCGCTCGGAGGACTGCAGCGCCAGCTGCGCCATCTCACTGGGCGAATACTTGAACTTCTCCGGGCGCACCCCGCTCAGTGCGTGCTTGATCGCACGGTGCAGGAGCAGGTCGGGATAGCGGCGGATCGGCGAGGTGAAGTGCGCGTACGCCTCCAAGGCCAGGCCGAAATGGCCGACGTTGCCGGTGGCGTACACCGCCAGGCTCTGGCTGCGCAGCAGCACCGATTCCAGCAGGGCGGCGTCGGCGCGCTCGCGGATCTTCTTCAGCAACTGGGTGAAATCGCGCGGCTCCACCTGCCCCCACGCCGGCATGCGCAGGCCGAACTCCTTCAGGAATTCCTGCAAGTCGGCGTATTTCTGCTCCGGCGGGCGTTCGTGGATACGGAATGGCGCTGGCACGTCGGCGTCGATCACGAACTTCGCCGCCTCCACGTTGGCCGCGATCATGCACTCCTCGATCAGCTTGTGCGCGTCGTTCCGCTGCAGCATGCCGGCCTGCACCACCTCGCCCTTGGGCCCGAGCACGAAGCGCACCTCACTGGACTCGAACTCGATCGCGCCGCGGCGTTCGCGCGCCTTCGACAGCACCTGGTAAAGCTGGTGCAGGCGCTGGACCTGGGGCAGGAGCGAGCCGATCACGCCCAGCGCGTCCTCATGCGCATCCTCCGGGATGCCGTCGCCCACCGCGTTCCAGACCTGGGTATAGGTCAGGCGCGCGTGTGAGTGCATCACCGCTTCGTAGAACTTCGACTCCGTGACCTCGCCCTTGCGGTTGACCTGCATGTCGCAGACAAAGCACAGGCGGTCCACCTTGGGTTTGAGCGAGCAGATGCCATTGGACAGCGTCTCCGGCAGCATCGGCACCACGAAGCCGGGGAAATACACCGACGTGGCCCGCTTCTGCGCCTCGTCGTCCAGCGGCATGCCGGGCCGCACGTAGTGCGAGACGTCGGCGATGGCCACCACCAGGCGGAATCCGTTGCGGGTGGGCTCGCAATACACGGCGTCATCGAAGTCCTTGGCATCCTCGCCGTCGATGGTCACCAGCGGCAGCTGTCGGATGTCGACCCGGCCGGCGATCTCGGCCGGCTGCACGTCCACCGGTACCGCGGCCGCTTCGGCCAATACCGCGGCGGGGAATTCGTGCGGCAGTTCATGGCCATGGATCGCGGCCTGCACCGCCAGCGAGGCGGTCAGGCGGTCCCCCAGCACGGTCAGCACGCGGCCGATCGGCGGGCGGTTGGTATCGGGCGCCTGTACCAGTTCGCATACCACCAGCTGGCCGTTCTGCGCGTCCATCCGCGCATCGGCCGGAATCATCACGTTGCGCTGGATGCGACGGTCGTCGGGCACCACATAGCTGATGCCCGCCTCGACGGTGAAGCGGCCGATCAGGCGGTTGAGGCGGCGCTCCAGCACCTCGACGATGGAACCCTCGCGGCGGCCGCGACGGTCCACGCCGGTCACGCTGGCCAGCACGCGGTCGCCGTGCATCGCCTTGCGCATCTCGAACGGCGGCAGGAACAGGTCGTCGCCACCGCCCGCATCCGGACGCAGGAAACCGAAACCGTCCGGATTGGCGATGACGATGCCGGGAATCAGGTCCAGCCGCTGCGCGGGCACGAAGCCGCCGCGGCGGTTCTGCAGCAGCTGGCCGTCGCGCAACATGGCCCGCAGGCGGTTGCTCAGTGCTTCGAAGCGGTCCGCATCTGTCAGGCCCAGGCGTTCGGCCAGCGTGGCGGCGTCCATGGGACCATCGGCGGCGGTGATGAGCTGCAGGATCATCTCGCGGCTGGCGATGGGGCGCTCATAGCGCGCGGCCTCGCGGTCGGCAAACGGGTCACGTTGCCCCGGACCCCCGGCACGCGAGGCCCGTGCGGGCGTCGTGGCGGCTGTGCGCGGCTTGATGCCGCTGGACACCGGCTCCGGCATCCAACCCGGTCGCTTGGCCGCCGGCTTGGCCGAGGTCGCCTTGCCGGCGCCCGCGCCGCGATCTCCCTGGCGCTTGCCACCCGCCCCGGTCGGCTTGCCGGTACCGCTGAAACCAGCGCCGGCCTTGCCTGCGCCACCCTTGCCACGTCCCGTGGATTTTTTCGTCATGGCACGAATGGTCTCACATCGCCATGAACGCGGCGTCGCGGCATGTCCTGGTTCGACCGACGTCGCCACGAACGGTCGGCCACCGGAGTTGCCGCAAATCAAGGACTGCGCGAGCGCACCGCCCTAGCCTGCCCAAGTCCACCCAGTGGTGCCTGCCATGCCTTCGAACCAAGACCCCGCCCACGACCTCGCCCGGCAGCTGCTTCCACTGCTGGACCTCACCCGGCTGGGCGACGACGACACAGCGCAGCAGATCGAAGCGCTGTGCGCGGCGGCGCGGTCGGCCGATCCTGCTCCGGCCGCCGTGTGCATCTACCCGGAACACGTCACCACCGCCCGCCGCGCGCTGGGCGAAGCCGGCATCCGTGTCGCCACCGTGGTGAACTTTCCGGACGCCGAAGGCAGCCCTGCCCGCATCCAGCGCGAGGCCCGTCGCGCCATCGCGGCCGGCGCGGACGAAATCGACATGGTGCTGGACTACCACGCGCTGCTGCGCGGCGATGTGGCGCGCGCCCGCGACGGCGTGGTCGCCTGCCGCGAGGCGTGTGGCAGCGGCACCGTCCTGAAGCTGATCCTGGAAACGGGTGCGTTGTCTGACGCGGCGTTGATCCGCCAGGCCAGCCAGATCGGCATCGACGCCGGTGTCGATTTCCTCAAAACCTCCACCGGCAAGACGGCGGTGAGCGCCACGCTGCCTGCGGCGGCCGCCATGCTGGACGCCATCGAGGCGTCCGGTGGGCGCTGCGGCCTCAAGATATCCGGCGGCCTGCGCACGCTTGACGATGCGGCGCCCTACCTGGCGCTGGTGGATGCGCGGATGGGCCCTGGCTGGACCACCCCCGACCATTTCCGCGTCGGTGCCAGCGCGCTGTTCACCGCGCTGCTGGACGCCCTCCACGGACACGACCGCGCATGAGCACGCCCCACCTCGACGCCGCACCCGGCCAGATCGCCCCCACCGTGCTGCTGCCGGGCGACCCGCTGCGCGCCCGCCACATCGCGCGCGAATTCCTCAGCGACGCGACGGAGGCGAACACCCGCCGCAACATGCTGGGCTACACCGGCACCTACCGCGGCCAACGCATCTCGGTGCTGGGCAGCGGCATGGGCATTCCCTCCTGCGCGATCTACGCCACCGAACTGGTGCGCTTCCACGGGGTGCGACGCATCGTGCGCGTGGGCACATGCGGCGGCGTGGGCGATGTCGCGCTGGGCGACATCCTGCTGGCCCAGTCGGCCAGCACGGACTCGCGGTTCAACCGGTTGCAGTTCGGCGGCCATGACCTTGCAGCCTGCGCCGACTTCGAACTCCTTCGCGCGGCCGCGGATGCCGCGACGGCGCTGGGCATTCCCGCCCGGGTGGCCGCCATCTTCAGCACCGACTGCTTTTATGACGGCGACCCGCACCTGATGGAGCGACTGATACGCCATCGCATCGTCGGGGTCGAGATGGAGTCGGCCGGGCTGTACGGGCTGGCCATGCGCGAGGGTCTCCGTGCCTTGTCCGTGCTGGCGGTCAGTGACCACCTGCAGCGGGATGAACACATGGCGCCGGAGCAGCGCGAGCAGGGCCTGTCGGCGATGGTGTCGCTGGTGCTGGAAGCGCTGGCGGCGGATCCGGATTAGCCGCGGCGTAGAAACACGAAACCCCGCACGTTGGCGGGGTTTGCGAAAGGGATTACCCTTTGAATCTGGTGCCCAGGAGAGGACTCGAACCTCCACGGTTTTACCCGCTAGTACCTGAAACTAGTGCGTCTACCAATTCCGCCACCTGGGCATTTCGTTCGGCGATGTTGCTGCCTTGCGAGCCGCGTATTCTGGGACTACGCCTTCACCCTGTCAACTCTTTTCTGCCGGCTTGAAGAAGGATCCGTTCGGGGCTAGGGTTTGGCAAAACCAGTGAACCTGCGGGCGGTGCGCATGGCGCGTCGCCCGCTTCTACTTTTGGAGAAGACCGTGACCAAGTCCGCCCCACCGCCCCTGATGATCTCCCGTTTCGACTGCGAGCGCCTGGAAGCGCTGCTGGAAACCCCCATCGCACGCGGCCTCGACACCCAGGCCCTGCAGGCCGAACTGGAGCGCGCCGAGATCGTCGAGCCGGCCAAGATGCCCGCCGACGTCATCACCATGAACTCGACCGCCCGCTTCCTCGACGAGAACAGCGGCGAAGAGCGCGCGATGACCCTGGTGTTCCCGCGCGATGCCGATGGCAGCGCCGACAAGGTGTCCATCCTCGCCCCGGTCGGCAGCGCGCTGCTGGGCCTGCGCATCGGCGACAGCATCCAGTGGCCCATCCCGGGCGGCCGCACCATCAGCCTGCGCGTGCTGTCCATCCAGTACCAGCCCGAAGCAGCCGGGGACTACACCCGTTGACCAGGTCGGGCCGCAGCCTGAACGGCCCGGCCACGCACGCCACACCGCATCCGGCACGGCCCTGCGTCGCGGCATTTGCGACCGCCGCCGCCTATCGTCCCGGTCCCGGCCCCACGGTCGGGCCGGCGGTTAGAATCGACCGGACACCCGAACGCGCGCGCATCCGCGCATGACGCTTTCGCCATTGAAGTCCGCCCATGAAGTCCGCCATGAATGATTCCGTAAGACCGGCTTTCCACGGCTTCGAGCAGATCCCCCTGCGCGAGTACGCCGAACGCGCCTACCTCGACTACTCGATGTACGTGGTGCTCGACCGCGCCCTGCCGTTCCTCGGTGACGGGCTCAAGCCGGTGCAGCGCCGCATCATCTATTCGATGAGCGAGCTGGGGCTCAATGCCGCCTCCAAGCCGAAGAAGTCGGCGCGCACCGTCGGCGACGTGATCGGCAAGTACCACCCGCACGGCGACAGCGCCTGCTACGAGGCGATGGTGCTGATGGCGCAGCCGTTCTCGTACCGCTACCCGCTGGTGGAGGGCCAGGGCAACTTCGGCTCCACCGACGACCCCAAGTCGTTCGCGGCGATGCGCTACACCGAATCCAAGCTGACCCCCATCGCCGAAGTGCTGCTGGGCGAGCTGGGCCAGGGCACGGTGGACTGGACGCCCAACTTCGACGGCACGCTGGAAGAGCCGTCGTGGATGCCGGCGCGCCTGCCGCACCTGCTGCTCAACGGCACCACCGGCATTGCGGTGGGCATGGCCACCGACGTGCCGCCGCACAACCTCAACGAAGTGGTCAGCGCCTGCGTGCGCCTGCTCGACGATCCGGACGCGACCACCCGCGACCTTTGCGAGCACGTGCTGGGCCCGGATTACCCGACCACCGCGGAGATCATCACCCCGCGCGCCGACCTGCTGCAGATGTACGAGACCGGCCTGGGCAGCGTTCGCGCCCGCGCCGTGTACGAGAAGGACGGCAACAACATCGTCGTCACCGCGCTGCCGTACCAGGCCTCGCCGGGCAAGGTGATCGAGCAGATCGCCGCGCAGATGCGCGCCAAGAAGCTGCCGTGGCTGGAGGACCTGCGCGACGAGTCCGACCACGCCAACCCGACCCGCATCGTGCTGGTCACGCGCAGCAACCGCGTGGACACCGACCAGCTGATGGGCCACCTGTTCGCCACCACCGACCTGGAGAAGAGCTTCCGGGTCAACTTCAACGTGATCGGCCTGGACGGCCGCCCGCAGGTGAAGGGCCTGAAGCAGTTCCTGACCGAGTGGCTGCACTTCCGCACCGACACGGTGACGCGCCGGCTCAAGCACCGCCTCGACAAGGTCGAGCGCCGCCTGCACCTGTTGGCCGGCTTGCTGGTCGCGTTCCTCAACCTGGATGAAGTGATCCGCATCATCCGCACCGAGGACGAGCCCAAGCAGGTGTTGATGGCGCGTTTCAACCTGAGCGAGGAGCAGACCGACTACATCCTCGAGACCAGGCTGCGCCAGCTGGCGCGCCTGGAGGAGATGAAGATCCGCGGCGAAGAAGCCGAGCTGCTGGCCGAGCGCGACCGCATCGTCGCCACGCTGGAGAGCAAGGCCAAACTGAAGAAGCTGGTGAAGGACGAACTGCTGGCGGACGCGAAGAAGTTTGGCGATGCACGCCGTTCACCGCTGGTGGCACGTGGCGCTGCGCAGGCCATCTCCGAGACCGAGCTGGTGCCCAGCGAGCCGATGACCGTGGTGCTCAGCGAAAAGGGTTGGGTGCGTGCGGCCAAGGGTCACGACATCGATGCCGCTGGCCTGAGCTATCGCGAGGGCGACGCGCTGCTGGGCGCGGCGAAGGCACGCAGCACGCAGCAGGTGGCCTTTCTGGACTCGACGGGCCGCGCCTATTCGACCGTGGTGCATTCGCTGCCCTCGGCGCGCGGCAACGGCGAACCGCTGACCGGCCGCTTCTCGCCCGCGGCGGGTGCGGCGTTCCAGGCGCTGGCCAGCGGCGAGAACGACACCCGCTTCGTACTGGCGTCCTCGCACGGCTACGGCTTCGTCACCCGCTTCGAGAACCTGACCGGACGCAACAAGGCCGGCAAGGCGATGCTGTCGCTCACGCCGGGCGCCAAGGTGCTGCAGCCGGCGGCGGTAGGCGCGGTGGACCAGGACCGCGTGGTCGCGGTGACCAACGTCGGCCACCTGCTGGCGTTCCCGGTGAGTGAGTTGCCTGAGCTGGACAAGGGCAAGGGCAACAAGCTGATCGACATCCCGAAGGCCAAGCTGGGCACCGAGCGCGTGGTGGCGGTGGCGGTGGTGCCGGCCGGTGGCGCGCTGACGGTGAAGTCCGGCGCGCGCACGATGTCGCTGTCGTGGAAGGACCTCGAGGCATACGTCGGCGCACGGGCGACGCGTGGTGGATTGTTGCCGCGGGGCTGGCAGAAGGTCGATGGTCTGGATGTCTGATTGCGAAGCCGCGGCATGCGCTGCGGCGGGCTCGAATCCACCACGCGCCCACTGCAGGGCGGCACGGCGGAACGTGAAAGGCCTGGACGTCAACTGACGTACCCGCCTCGCACCGCAAACGAGGATTGAATGATGGAACCCGATTTCTGGCACCAGCGCTGGCAGGAAAACCGCATCGGCTTCCACCAGGACAAGGCGACGCCGCTGATGCTCAAGCATTGGCCGTCGCTCGGCGTATCGCCTGGCAGCCGCGTGTTCGTGCCCCTGGCCGGCAAATCGCGGGACATGCTCTGGCTCGCATCGCAGGGCTACCGCGTGCTGGGCGTGGAACTGTCGCAGTTGGCGGTGGAGCAGTTCTTCACCGAGAACGACCTGCCCTACACCCTCACCCAATCCCCCTATGGCCGCCACTACCGCTCCGGCGACATCGAACTGGTCTGCGGCGACGCATTCGAACTCCCCGCCGCCCTGCTTGGCGAATGCGATGCCGTGTACGACCGTGCGGCCCTGATCGCATTGCCACCTCAGATGCGCAGGCGCTATGCGGACGAGCTGTACGCACGCCTCCCGGGACGCTGCCAGGGCATGCTGATCACGCTGGAGTACCCGCAAGCGGAAAAGGAAGGCCCGCCGTTCGCGGTACACGAGGACGAGGTACGGTTGCTGTTTGGCGACCGCTGGGGCGTCCAGTTGCTGGAGCGCAGGGACATCCTCGCGCAGGACCCCGCGTTCGTCCAGGCCGGCGTGACCGCGCTCAACACGGTCGTGTACCAGTTGGATCGCCAACGCTGAGTCGGGCTCAGTGGGCGCGCCAGGCCGCCCACTCCGAGGCCGGCCGGGCCGGCGAGAACAGGAAGCCCTGGCCCAGCTCACAGCCGATCTCCAGCAGATAGTCACACTGTTCGCCGGTCTCGATGCCCTCGGCGATCACGTCCATGCCCAGGGTTTCGGCCATGACCACGACGGCGCGCACCACCGCCTCGCTGCCAGCTTCCTCCCCGCGACGCAGCGCGGTGACGAACGAGCGGTCGATCTTGAGCGAGTGCAACGGGAAGCGATGCAGGTAACTCAGGGACGAGTAGCCGGTACCGAAGTCGTCCAGCGCCGCCACCACACCCGCATCGCGCAGGACTTCCAGCGTGGTCAGCACCTGGTCGGGGTTGTCCAGCAGCGCCCCCTCGGTGAGCTCAAGCCGGATCCGATCGTGGGGTAGGTCATGCGCGTCGAGCATCCGCAGCACCTGGTCGGCCAGCACCGGGGAACGGAAGTGCCGTGGCGACACGTTGATCGTGACGTAGCCCACGTCCTCATGCTGCCGCTGGACCATGCGACAGGTCTTCTCGAACATCTGCCAATCGATCTGCTCGACGCTTCCGCTTTCCTCCGCCACCTCCAGGAACGCCCCTGGGGTCAGCACGCCCCGACTGGGATGACGCCAGCGCAGCAACGCCTCGTAACCGACAACGTGCCGGTCCCGCAATCTCACGATGGGTTGGAAGTACGGCACGAACTCCGAGCGGCGGATTGCGCGGCGCAGGTCGCTTTCCAGCTCCAGCAGCTCCAGCGCCTCACCGTGGAGCCGCTCGTCGAAGATCTCGAACCGCCGTCTTCCGTGCGCCTTGGCGCGGTACATGGCAACATCCGCGTCGCGCAACATCTCCTCGGCCCGCTGGTAGCGCTCGTGCCCAAGCGCGATGCCGATGCTGGCCGAGGTGAACAGCTCCTTGCCGTCGATGTACATGGGCGCGCCCAGGGACTGGATCACCCGCTGTGCGAGATGACACGCCTCTTCGGGCAGGTTGACGTCCTCCAGCAGCATCGCGAACTCGTCCCCGCCCAGACGCGCCACCACGTCGAAGGGACGCACGCAGGCGGCCAGTCGCGTACCCGCCTGTTTCAAGACCTTGTCGCCCGCATGGTGGCCGACACTGTCGTTGATCACCTTGAACCGGTCCAGGTCCAGGAACAGGACCGCGAAACTGTGGTCGGGATTGCGCTGCCGCCGCGCGATGGCACGATCGAGCGCGTCGTAGAGGAAGCCACGGTTCGGTAGTCCGGTGAGTGAGTCGTGGCGCGTTTCGTGCATCAGCTGCTGCTCGACCCGCTCGCGCTCCCGGATCTGCGCGCGCAACTCCCCTACCACCGCCGCCAGTTCCCGGGTGCGGCTTTCCACGCGGCGTTCCAGATCGGCCTGCGCCTGCTTGCGGTCCAGCGCCGTCAGGATGTGCTGTGACACGTACGTGAGCAGCGCCCGGTCGTCGGCTTCGAAATGGACTGCCGGGTCGTAGCTCTGGACCAGGATCGCCCCGCGCACGATGCCTTCCGACACCATCGGCACGCCCAGCACGTCCTCCGCCATGGCGCCGACGTACACCCCTTCGGGAATGCCCAGTTGCGCGGTGACGCGGGCGGGCGGACCCATGACGGGTCGCCCGTGGCGCACCAGGCCCAGGGTCATGGTGTCACGCATCGTCTCCGCCGGCACGTCGACGTCGATGGCCACCAGGTCGGGGTCCATCTCATCAGCGTGGTAGATGAAGCGAAGCGTGTCCCGTTCGTCGTTATGCAGCACGATCAGCAGGTTGCGCGCATACATGAGCCCGCGCACCACGTCATGGATGCAACGCAACATCTCGGCCATGTCCAGCTCGGAACTGGCAAGGTCCGCGATCTGGAACAGCGCCGTCTGCAACCGCTCGCCGCGTTGGCGCTCGCGCACTTCCTGGGTCAGCGCCTGTGTGCGCTCTTCCACCCGCCGTTCAAGCTCATCATGCGCCTGCCTGCGCTCAAGAGCCGTGAGGATGTGCTGTGCGACGAAGGCCAGCAGGGCCTGGTCCGCGTCCGTGTACCGCTGGCCGGGGTCGTATGACTGCACCACCACCGCGCCTTGCACGCGGCCTTCGGCGATCATCGGCACGCCCAGCCAGTCCACGCTCTCGGGCCCGAACTCGCCCGCACCCTCCAGACCCAGTAATTCGCGCAGGCATCGCGAAGGTCCCTGCAACGACCGGCCTTGCCGGATCACGGCCATCGTCAGGCTGTTGGCCAGGCGGGAACCGGGAATCTCCGTGCCCACGTTGAATGCCGTGGGCGACTTCCCGTCAGAGAAGTACATGAAGCGCAAGGTGTCGCGTTCGGGGTTGTAGAGCGAGATCGAGAAATTGTCCGCGTACAGCAACCCCTTGACGACCGCCTGGACGCGCCGGAGCATTTCCTGCATGTCCAGTTCGCTGCTGGCCAGGTCGGCGATCAGGTAGAACGCGCTCTGCAACTTGGCGGCCTTTTCCATCCGGCCGGCTGCGCGCCGCGCCGCGCCCAGCTCAACCTCCACGCGCATCCGCAGGGCCAACAGCGACAGGAACTCCGTCAGGCCAGCCGGTGGCGTGTCGGGCAGCCCGCTGTCTTCGGGCCATTCCGCAAGCATGACGGCCTGCGCGTGCTCGAAAGGATGCGCGGCCAAGAGCCAACCCTGCCGTCCCGCGGGGCGCACAACGCACGCGCGCAGCCGTCTGGCCTCCGCGATCAGCGTCCACTCCGCACGCGACAGCGGTGTGGTTGGCCACTGGTGGCGCACGGGTTCCCCATCAGGAGACAGACCCGACACCCAAACCAGCCGGCCTTCCTCGCAGCCGAACAACATCCCGGCCAGGCGGAGCACCATGTCGTCCAACTCGCTCGCGCTCTCAGGCGCGTGCACAACCCCGGCACGCGCGGCACCACCTCCGGCCGCGACCCCGGACTCACCACGCTGGGACTTGCCATGGAACGTGCTGGCCATTGCCTGAGAAGGGAACGCGGCGACCTGCGGGAAGCGGCCGTCCGTCGGCCACGGAGCTTCCCGCCCCTGCCCCCGCCCCTCCAGCCACGGGTAGTCAGGCCAACGCGGCCTGGTGCACCCCCGCGACTGCCCGGCCCGACGGATCGGCCATGCTGGCGAACGCCGCGTCCCACGCGATCGCGGCTGGCGAGGAGCAGGCGATCGACTTGCCACCCGGCACGGTTTCCGCACAGGCGTCGCCCGGGAACAACTGCTCGAAGATCCGACGGTAGAAGTACGCTTCCCTGGTCTGCGGCGGATTGATCGGGAAACGCTGTTCCGCCGTGGCGAATTCGGCGTCGCTGACCTGCGCCTCGGCGTGCGCCTTCAGTCCATCGATCCAGCCGTAACCGACGCCGTCACTGAACTGCTCCTTCTGCCGCCACAGGATTTCCGCGGGCAGGTAACCCTCGAAGGCCTCGCGCAGGATCGCCTTCTCGATGCGCACGCTGCCGTCCGCGCGCGCGCCGGCCATCTTGTGCGCGGCGTCCATGCGCATGGCCACGTCCAGGAACTCCACGTCAAGGAACGGCACGCGCGGTTCCACACCCCAGGCCATCATCGACTTGTTGGCGCGCAGGCAGTCGTAGCTGTGCAGCGCGTCGAGCTTGCGCACCAGCTCCTCGTGGAACTCGCGCGCGTTGGGCGCCTTGTGGAAGTACAGGTAGCCGCCGAAGATCTCGTCGCTGCCCTCGCCCGACAGCACCATCTTCACCCCCATCGCCTTGATCCGGCGGGCCAGCAGGTACATCGGCGTGGAGGCGCGGATGGTGGTGACGTCGTAGGTCTCGATGTGGCGGATCACCTCGGGCAGCGCGTCCAGGCCTTCCTCGAAGGTGTAGGTGAAGCCATGGTGCACGGTGCCCAGCGCATCGGCGGCGATCCGCGCGGCCTTGAGGTCGGGCGATCCCTCCAGGCCGATCGCGAACGAATGCAGGCGCGGCCACCACGCCTCCGACTGGTCGTCCTCCTCCACCCGACGGCGGGCGAAGCGCGCCGCGCACGCCGCCACCAGCGACGAGTCCAGCCCGCCCGACAGCAACACGCCATAGGGCACGTCGCTCATCATCTGCCGGTGCACCGCGCGCTCGAACGCCTCGCGCAGCTCGGTCCTGTCGGCGGCCACGCCTTCCACCGTGGCGTAGTCGCGCCAGGCGCGCTCGTAGTAGCGGATCGGGGCGCCATCCGCGCAGCGCGGGTCGGCACTGTCGTAGTAGTGGCCGGGCGGGAATGGCGCAACGTCATCGCACACCCGCACCAGCGCCTTCATCTCCGAGGCCACCCACAACCGGCCGTCGGCGTCATGGCCCCAGTACAACGGACAGATGCCCATGTGATCGCGGGCGACCACCACGCGTCGGGTTTCGCGATCCCACAGGGTGAAGGCGAAAATGCCGTTCAACTGTCCCAGCCACGTGCCGACGTCGCGGCCGTCACGGTACAGCGCGTTGACCACCTCGCAGTCCGAGCCGGTCTGGAACGCGTAAGGACGGGCCAGGCGACGTTCGAGGTCGCGGTGGTTGTAGATCTCGCCGTTGACGGCCAGCACCAGTGCGCCATCGGCCGAGCGGATGGGCTGTGCGCCACCGGACGGGTCCACGATGGCCAGGCGCTCGTGCACGAGGATGGCGGCGGCGTCCACGTGCACGCCGCTCCAGTCAGGGCCGCGGTGGCGTTGCCGCGCTGACAACGACAGGGCCAGAGGCCTGAGCGGCGAGAGGTCTACGCCGGGCCGGAGATCGAAGACACCGAGGATGGAACACATGGCGGGGGTTTCCTTGGGAGAGGGAGATGAAACAAAAAGGCCCGCACTTCGCAGTGCAGGCCTTGGAGAGAGCGAGTAGCGTTTACAAGTGCTAGTCGCCGGCCTGCGGGAGGCTGGCGTTGTTATTCACGTTATTGCCGCGCACCAGGGCGCAACCGCGTCCGAGGCGGGCGGTGCAGGTACTGGAGGGAGAGGCAACAGAACTCATGGATTCATCCTGCAGCATCCCCCTGGCCTGCGCAAGCGATGCTTTCCGCTGAAACGAAGCGCAGCAGTCCCACCCCGTTCATCCGATATGCTGATCGCAGGAGGTGCAGGCCATGAAGTGGATTCGCCGGGGGTTCGTGCTGATCGTGGGGGTGGCCGCGGTGGCGGCGCTGCTCGGGTGGTGGTTGCTGCGCGGCAGCCTGCCGCAGCTCGATGGCCAGCTCGCGACGCCGGGACTGTCCGCGCCTGTGACCGTGCAGCGCGACGAACTGGGCATCGTCACGGTGGACGCCGTCAGCGAAGCCGATGCCATGCGCGCGCTGGGGTATGTGCATGCGCAGGAACGCTACTTCGAGATGGACCTGATGCGCCGCACCGCCGCTGGCGAACTCGCGGGCCTGTTTGGCGAACGGGCGGTCGAGCTGGACAAGTCCCGGCGCGTGCACCGCATCCGCGCACGGGTGACGCGTGACCTGGCACGCATTGCCGGTGACAAGCGCGCCGTGCTGGATGCCTATGTCGAAGGCGTCAATGCCGGCCTGGCCGCGCTGCGCACGCGTCCCTGGCCGTATCTCCTGCTGCGCACCCGCCCCGAACCATGGCGTGCGGAGGACAGCGCGCTCACCGGCTTCGCGATGTACTTCGACCTGCACGACCCCGGGAATGCGCGCGAACTGGCGTTGTGGCGCCTGCAGCCGCGTTTGCCCGCGCCCCTGTTCAACCTGCTGGCCTACGACGGCAGCCAATGGGACGCACCGATCGCCGGACGCGCCCGCGGCGATGCGCCCCTGCCTTCCGCGACCGAACTGGACCTGCGCACGCTTGCCGGCGCACGGTCGGCCAGCACCCGCCGCCTGGACGACATCGCCGCCACCGGCAGCAACAACTTCGCGGTGGCCGGCGCGCTCACGCGCGATGGCCGCGCCATCGTCGCCGACGACATGCACCTGGGCCTGCGCGCGCCCAACATCTGGTTCCGCGCCCGCTTGCGCTATGCGGACGCGATGGCCGCGGGCGGCCGCGTGGACGTCACCGGGTTCACCCTGCCCGGTCTTCCCACGGTGGTGGTGGGAAGCAACGGCCACGTGGCTTGGGGTTTCACCAACGGCTATGGCGACTGGCTGGACTGGCGCCGCGAGCGCCCGTGCCCGACACGCAATGTGTCCACGGGTTGTGAACCGACGGTGCGGCATGATGAGCCCATCGCCGTTGCGGGCGGCCGTCCCGAACCCTTCACGGTGGAGGAATCGGCCTGGGGCCCGATCCTGCATCGCGAACCGGACGGCACCGCCCTGGCCCTGCGCTGGACCGCGCACTTGCCGGGCGCGCTGAACTTCGGGCTGAGCCATTTCGCCCGCGCAGGATCGCTCGACCAGGCGCTCGCCTTCGCCGACACCGCCGCCGTACCCGGCCAGAACCTCGTGATCGGCGACCGCACCGGTCGCATCGCGTGGCGCATGCTCGGGCCCATGCCACTGCGCGGTGCGGGCTGCTCGATCCACCATCTGGTGGAGGAAGGCGATGCCTGCCGGCCGTGGCCGGTTTCAACTGCCGGGGCGCCGGCCGTGATCGACCCGCCCGCCGGCCGGCTGTGGACCGCCAACAGCCGCGTGGTGGACGGCCACGCGCTCGACCGCATCGGCGACGGAGGCTACGTGCTCGGGACACGGGCCCGGCAGATCCGCGATGCGCTGTTCACGCACGAGCAATTCGACGAGCGCACCCTGCTCGCCATCCAGCTCGATGACCGGGCCGGGCTGCTGACCCCGTGGTGGCACCTGTTGCGTGACAGCGCCGCACGCACCCGGCGTCCAGCGCTGACGGCCCTGGCCACGGCGGCCAAGCATTGGGAAGGCCGCGCCGCGGCGGATGCGGTGAGTTACCGGCTGGTGCGCACCTGGCGACTGGCGGTCAACCGCCGCATCGAAGCCGGCCTGCTGGCGCCGGCCCGCGCCGCACTGGGTGACAATGCGGCGCTGCCCTCGTTGCCGCAGCTGGAAGGCGTGGCGTGGCCGATGGTCACCGCGCGGCCCGCGCATTTGCTGCCGACGGGCTACGCCTCGTGGGACGCTTTGCTGGAGGATGCTGCCATCGAAACCCGCGATGCGCTCATGCGCCAGGGGCCGCTGGAACAGCGCACCTGGGGCGAGCAGAACACGGCCAACATCTGCCATCCGCTGGCCGGCGCGCTGCCCGCCTTCGCCAAACCGTGGCTGTGCATGCCGTTTGAACCGCTGCCGGGCGATACGGCCGTGCCGCGCGTGCAGACGCCCGACAAGGGTGCGTCGCAGCGCATGGTCGTGGCGCCCGGCCATGAGGCCGAAGGCATCGCGCACATGCCCGGCGGGCAGAGCGGACACCCGCTGTCGCCCTTCTGGGGAGCCGGCCACGACGACTGGGTGCACGGCCGTCCCACGCCGTTCCTGCCCGGGGCGGCCCGGCACACGCTGCGCATGGTGCCTACCCAGCGCTGACGCCGCAGTCCCTGCCCGCTGATTACACGCTGCGGGCCAGCAACATCCGCTCGATCAACGCGAGGTACAGCGACGGCAGCGCCTGCAGATCGGCCACGCGCACATGCTCATCCACCTTGTGGATGCTGGCATTGACCGGGCCGATCTCGATGCACTGCGTCCCCAGCGGCGCGATGAAGCGCGCATCGGAGGTGCCGCCACCGGTGCTTTCCTCCGGCATCGCGCCGGCAAACCCGGCCAGCACCTCGCGCGCCGCGGCCCGCAACGGGCCTTCAGGCGTGTAGAAGGGCTCGCCGCTGCGATGCCAGTGCACCGAATAGTCCAGCGCATGGGCCTGCAGGATGGCCTCGCACTCGTGCTCCAGCTGCGAGGCCGTCCAGGTCGGGTTGTAGCGCAGGTTGAACAGCACCTGCAGCTCACCGGGGATGACATTGTTCGCGCCGGTGCCGGCGTGGATGTTGCTCACCTGCAGGCTGGTCGGGGGGAAGGTCTCGTAACCCTCGTCCCAGCGCCGTGCGGTCAGCGCCGCCAGCGCGGGCAAGGCAAGGTGGATCGGATTGCGCGCCTTCTCCGGGTACGCCACATGGCCCTGCACGCCACGCACCGTGAGCGTGGCCGACAGGCTGCCGCGGCGACCCACGCGCAACAGGTCGCCAAGCACGGCCTTCGACGACGGCTCACCGGTCACGCACCAGTCCATGCGCTCGCCGCGCGCGTGGAACGCTTCGGCCACCTTGCGCACACCATCGATTGCATCGCCCTCCTCGTCGGAGGTCAACAGGATGGCGATGCGCCCGGGATGTGCAGGGTGCGCATGGGCAAACTGTTCGGCGGCCACCACGAACGCTGCGACGCTGCCCTTCATGTCCGCCGCGCCGCGGCCGTACAGCACGCCATCACGCACCTCGGGCACGAACGGATCGCTGGCCCACGCCTCGCGCGGACCGGGCGGGACCACGTCGGTGTGGCCCAGCAACACGAGGGTGGGGCCGTCATCGCCATGCACCGCCCACAGGTTGTCGACCTCGCCGAAGCGCAGATGCTCGCAGCGGAAACCGGCCTGTTCCAGGCGTTGCGCCAGCAGCGGCTGGCAACCGGCATCGTCCGGCGTCACCGACGCGCGCGCGATCAGTTCGCAGGCCAGCGCCAGCGCCTGCCCGCCCATGTCCTTTGCCCGCCGATCGTCCGCCGCCACGCCGCTCCCGTGCACCCTGTCCGCCTCACCCATCACCATGCTCCCGCATGCCGCACCTCAAGCGCCGACGCCAAACCGCTTCTTGAAGCCGTTGTCGCTGAAGCCCTGGGTGACCACGCCATCGTCGGTCACCACCACCGGACGACGGATCAGTTGCGGATATTCCTTCAGCAGCAGCTTCCACTCGGCATCCGATCCGGGCGACTTTCGCGCCTCCGGCAACGTGCGCCACGTGGTGGACGACTTGTTGAGCATCGCCTCCCAGCCGCCCAGTTGTTCCTTCCATGCCACCAGCGTGTCCGGCGCCTGCCGCTCGTCACGGTAATCGACGAAGGCATGCGCGACACCGAAGCGGTCCAGCCATCGGGTGGCCTTCCGGCACGTATCGCAGTTCTTCAATCCGTACAGCGTGGTCATGCCGGTCAGTCCGCCAGGCCGCGCAGCAGGTCGTTGATGCTGGTCTTGCCGATGGTCTTCGCATCGACCTGCTTGACGATCACCGCGCAATACAGCGAATGCGAGCCGTCCTTGGCCGGCAACTGGCCGGACACGACCACGCTGTACGGCGGGACATGGCCGTAGCTGATCTCGCCGGTCATGCGGTTGTAGATGCGGGTGCTCTGGCCCAGGAACACGCCCATGCCGATGACGCTGTGGTGGCCAACGACGAAGCCCTCGACCACTTCCGAGCGCGCGCCGATGAAGCAGTGGTCCTCGATGATCGTCGGGGTGGCCTGCAGCGGCTCCAGCACGCCACCGATCCCGGCGCCTCCGGACAGGTGGCAGTGCTTGCCCACCTGCGCGCAGGAACCCACCGTCGCCCAGGTATCGACCATCGTGCCTTCGCCCACGTGCGCGCCGATGTTGACGAAGCTCGGCATCAGCACCACGTCCTTGCCGATGAAGGCGCCACGGCGGGCGATCGCGCCCGGCACCACGCGCGCGCCCAGCTTGCGGAACTCGGTTTCGCCGTAGCCGCCGAACCGGGCCGGGACCTTGTCCCAGAACGGCGCTGGCGCGCCCTCGACCACCTGCATGTCGTTGACGCGGAAGTACAGCAGCACCGCCTTCTTCAACCACTCGTTGACCTTCCAGCCGCCGTCGCCGTCGGGCTCCGCGACGCGGAACCGGCCGTCTTCCAGCCCCGAGATCACGCTTTCCACCGTCTCGCGCAGTGAACCCTCGATTTCGTCCAGGGTGAGCATCGTGCGCCGTTCCCAGGCGCTGTCGACCATGAACTTCAGCTCATCCACTCCGGGGCCCTTCGGCGCGGCCTTCTTGCGTGCGGTCTTGCGGGCGGTCTTCTTGGCGGGACTCATCGGCTTTCTCCATCTAGGCAGGCCAGCAGCGCTTCACGGAGCGCCTGCTGTGCGGGGTCGTCGAGCGGCAGGTCGCGCTCGTCGGTGATCTGGAACACGTCTTCGGCGCGTTCGCCGAAGGTGGCAATACGGGCATCGTGCACGCGCAGGCCCTGGTCACGCAGCGCGCACGCCACGTCGGCCAACAGGCCCGGGCGGTCGTTGCACACCAGGCTGAGCATGGTGCGCGGCTGGCCACTCGCGTCGAGGGTGTAGAAGCCCACCTGCGGCACGATGCGGAAGTGGCGCAGGTGGCGCGGCTGCGCGCGACGCGCGGGGCGAATGGCCTCCAGCGAGCCGGCAAGCGCCATGGCGAGCCGGCGTTCGATGTCCTCGGCCGAAGGCGTGGTGCGCGGATCGGCGGGCACCACCTCGAAGCTGTCGAAGATGGTGCCATGCGGGCCATCCAGCACGCGCGCCTGCTGGATGGCCAGACCACAGCGGTCGAGCGTGGCGACAATCGCGGCGAACAGCCCATCCCGGTCGGGCGAGTGCACGAACACTTCCAACGCGCCGGCATGCGCCGACACGGGACGGGCACGCACGCGCGTCTCGCCGGTCGCCACGCCCCGCAGCGATGCCGCCTGCCAGGCCAACTGGTCGGGGCGCCCGCGCTGGAAGCCGACATCGGGCATGCGTGCGAACAGCGCATCCACTTCCTCGTCGCGCACGCCGAAGGCGCCGAGCATGGCCTTGGCACCGGCGCGCGTCTCGGCACTCCGCTCGGCGGCGGCCACCGGATTCTCCAGCCCGCGACGCAACGCCAGTCGCGTGGCCGTGTACAGATCGGCGAGCAGGCGGTCTTTCCACGCATTCCACAGCTTGGGCGACGTGCCCGCGATGTCGGCGCAGGTCAGCAGGTACAGGTGGTCCAGCCGCTCGCGATCGGCCACCACCGTGGCAAAGCGGTGGATCACGTCCGGGTCGGCGATGTCCTGTTTCTGGGCGGTCAAGGACATCAACAGGTGCTGGCGGACCAGCCACTCCACCAGCGCGGTGGCGCCTTCGGACAGGCCCATCGTTTCGCAGAACGCGCGCGCATCCACCGCGCCGAGTTCGGAATGGTCGCCCCCGCGCCCCTTGGCGATGTCATGGAACAGCCCGGCGAGCAGCAACAATTCCGGCTTGTGCAGGCGTGGCCAGACCTCGTGGGCCAGTACGAAGCGTTCGTCTGCCTGCCCGGACGCGAACGAGGCGAGGTTCTTCAGTACGGCCAGCGTGTGCTGGTCCACCGTGTACACGTGGAACAGGTCGAACTGCATGCGACCGGATACGTTGGAAAACGCGGGGATCCAGCGGCCCAACAGGCCCAGCCGCGCCATGCGCGACAACGTGCCCACCGGATTCGGCCCGCGCAACAACTGCATGAAGCGATGCCGCAGCGCGGGCGCTGCCTCTTCGTACGACGGCAGCATCGGCAGCGTCTCGGCCAACGCGCGGGCCGTGCGCGAATGCAGGCCGCGCACGTCGGTGCGCTGGGCCCACACCGCGAACAGCGCCAGCATCGCATCGGGCGTGCGCGGCCAGACCGGATCACGCGCGGCCAGGTACCCCCGGCGCAGTTCGAACAGGTCATCGATCGGTTCCGGCTCGGCCTCGCCTTCGAGTTGCTCCTCGAAACGCTGCAGCAACCGGTCGCCGATCCGCAGCACCAGCGCGGCGCTGCGATAGAAGCCCTGCATCATCTGCTCGACGCCGAGATTGCCGGCGCTGTCCTCGTGCCCCAACCGCGCCGCCAGCAGCTTCTGGTAATCAAAACGCAGGCGCTCCTCGCGTTTTCCGGCCACCAGATGCAGCCCCCAACGCAGCCGCGACAGCGCCTGTCGTTCGCGTCGGATGGTGGCAACCTCATCCGCTCCCATCAGGCCGATGGCGACCAGCGAATCCATGTCGCCCGTCCCGAGGATGCGCAGCGCCATCCAGCGCAGGGTATGCACGTCACGCAGGCCACCCGGCCCTTCCTTCAGGTTGGGCTCCAGATTGTCGGCGGTGTCACCGTACCGTGCGTGGCGCAGCCGCAGTTCCTCGCGCTTGGCGGCAAAGAAGTCGCGTGCCGGCCACACCAGCGAAGGGCTGACCGCGTCCTGCAGGGCAACGGTGGCCGCGTCTTCCGCCACCAGGGGCCTGGATTCCAGCAGCGCGGTCATGACGGTGAGGTCGGCGGCCGCCTCGGTGCATTGCATCGCCGAACGCACGGCATGCCCCGCCTGCAACCCTGCATCCCACAACAGGGCGATGAAGCGCGCCAACGCGTCGGCGTGGGCGACCTGGGCCGACGGCTCGGCCAGCACCAGCAGGTCGATGTCCGACTGCGGGAACAGCTCGCCACGGCCGTAACCCCCCACGGCGAACAGCGCCAGGCCTTCGTCGGTGTCCACGCAGCGCCGCCATGCGGCCACGACCTGCGTGTCCACGCCAGCGGTCCGCGCCTTCAGCAGGCGATCGATGTCGCAATCGGCCTTGAACGATGTCGCCAACGTGGCGTCGAGTCGCGCCACCGCCGCGCGTGCGGCCGCGGCCCATGTCGCGTCATCCAGCGGGGACGTACCCGGATCGGAGAGGCCGGCCACCGGCTCCGGTGCAGGGGCGTCGCCGGCGCCCTCGCCGCTCATAGGTCGTTGTCGTCGCCCGGCAGGCGGGTCAGGATCTCCACGCCGTCGTCGGTGACTGCCACGGTGTGCTCCCACTGTGCCGAGAGCTTGCGGTCCTTGGTCACCACGGTCCAGCCATCCGGCAGCAGGCGCGTATGGCGCGTACCTTCGTTGATCATCGGCTCGATGGTGAAGGTCATGCCCGGCTTGAGCACCACGCCCTCACCGGCATGGCCGTAATGCAGCACCTGCGGGTCCTCGTGGTAGACCTTGCCGATCCCGTGGCCGCAGTACTCGCGCACGACGCTGAAGCGCTCGGCCTCGGCGTATGCCTGGATGGCCGCGCCGATATCGCCCAGCGTGGCCCCCGGCTTGACCATGCGGATGCCGCGGAACATCGCCTCGCGGGTCACCTCGACCAGGCGCTTGGCCATGACCGACGGGGTGCCGACGTAGTACATGCGGCTGGTGTCGCCGTGCCAGCCGTCCTTGATGACGGTGACATCGATGTTGACGATGTCACCCTCCTTCAGCACCTTGCCGGGGCCGGGGATGCCGTGGCAGATGACGTTGTTGACCGAGGTGCAGACGGTCTTGGGGAATCCCTTGTAGCCGACGTTGGCCGGGATGGCCTGCTGCACGTTCACGATGTGGTCGTGGCAGATGCGGTCCAGTTCCTCGGTGGTCACGCCCGGCTTCACGTGCGGGGCGACGATCTGCAGCACTTCGGCGGCCAGGCGGCCGGCGACGCGCATCTTCTCGATGTCTTCGGGGGTCTTGAGGGTGATTGCCATTCGCACATTATCCCTGATCCGCACTGGGGTTGCCTGATGGTTGCTGGGGGAAGTGCGCCTGGGCTGGCTGCCGAACGGGAGCGGGCGATGGGCTCGGGTTGTTCCAGCCCTCCAACGCGGCATCCTGCCGCGAGTCGGGCCGCGGGTCATCCATGGCCCGCTTTTCCACAACCCAAGCCCATCGCCCACTCCCTCCTCCACCCGCCTTCTCCTGCCCGCTGTCCCTCCCCGGCGCTCCCAGGTACCCACAGCTCACTGCCGACCTGCCCTCCACTGGGCCGTTGCCCGGTTGTCCGGGTGTCTGGCCGCCCCATTGCCCCGAGCTCCACAGCCCTGACAACCTCCCTGGGCCCAAGCCACCTGGGTAAGTTGCCCCGGGTTGCCACTCAAGCTAAACTTTCGCGGCTATGTGCCCGGATTGTCCGGCCACATGCCGCCCACGCCGGGCGTCAGTGACGGGGTTCAACCTCAGTCCCAGGCGAATACACACCTGCCGCCACAGCCCGTCCCGGGGTGCCCTCAAGTCCTTATGGATCAATTCCTTAAGGGCCGTGGGGTTCGGAGACGGAAGCGACAGGGAGGCCCAACCCCGGAACCCTTGCCCCCGCCCCGTGCGCGGGCAGCCGCACACCTTTCCGCGGCCGGTTCCACTGCCTGGAGTTACAAGCAATGCCCCAGATCACCATGCGCCAGATGCTGGAAGCCGGCGTCCACTTCGGCCACCAGACCCGCTACTGGAACCCGAAGATGGGCCCGTACATCTTCGGCGCCCGCGGCAAGATCCACATCATCAACCTCGAGAAGACCGTTCCGCTGTTCAACGACGCGATGAACTTCATCTCGGGCGTCGCCCAGAAGCGCGGCATGATCCTGTTCCTCGGCACCAAGCGCTCGGCGCGTGATGCCATCAAGGAAGAGGCCGAGCGCTGCGGCATGCCGTTCATGAACCAGCGCTGGCTGGGCGGCACCCTGACCAACTTCCGCACCGTGAAGCAGTCGGTCGCCCGTCTGAAGGAACTGGAAGCCGCCGAGACCGACGGCACCTTCCAGAAGCTGGTCAAGCACGAAGTGCTGGGCCTGCGCCGCGAGCGCGACAAGCTGGAAGCCTCGCTGGGCGGCATCAAGGAAATGAACCGCCTGCCCGACGCCATCTTCGTGATCGACATCGGCCACGAAGACATCGCGATCAAGGAAGCCAAGAAGCTCGGCATCCCGGTCATCGCGGTGGTCGACACCAACTACAACCCGGAGCTGGTTGACTACGCGATCCCGGGCAACGACGACGCCATCCGCGCCGTGCAGCTGTACGCCCGCGCCGCCGCCGACGCGGTGCTGGAAGGCAAGGCCGCTGCTCCGCAGGCCGGCGTGCGCGAGGAAGAGTTCGCCGCTGCCGCCGAGGGCGAGGAGGCCGCCGAGGCCCCGAAGGCCCGTCGTGCTCCGGCCAAGAAGGCCAAGGCCGACTCGGCCGAGTAAGCGTGCCGTAACGCCGCCGCGCCAGACTGGCCGGCGGCGTTCACCGCGGTGGCTTCACGCCATCGCCCACTTTTGCCGGTCCGGACGCAGCGGGGAGCCTGTGCCCCGCCCCATCCGGCCCATCGCAGCCTGCCCGCTGCGCCCGGTCCGGCCACACATCGAGGTAAATTCCCATGGCAGAAATCACCGCCTCCCTGGTCAAGGAACTCCGCGAGCGCACCGGCGCCGGCATGATGGAGTGCAAGAAGGCCCTGACCGAGAACAACGGCGACATCGACGCCGCGGCCGAGTGGCTGCGCAAGTCGGGCCTGGCCAAGGCCGACAAGAAGGCTGACCGCGTGGCCGCCGAAGGCCGCATCGCGCTGGCCCAGGACGGCGGCAAGGCCGTGCTGGTCGAGATCAACTCCGAGACCGACTTCGTGGCGAAGGACGAGAACTTCATCGCCTTCACCAACGCCGTCGCCCAGGCCGCCCTGGCTGCCGGCGCCGCCGACGCCGAAGCGGTGAAGGCCGCCAAGGTCGCGTCCGGCGAGACCGTGGAAGAGTCCCGCGCCGCCGCCATCGCCAAGCTCGGCGAGAACATCCAGGTCCGTCGCCTGGCCGTGGTCAACACCGACAACAACGTCGCGGCCTACGTGCACGGCGGCAAGATCGGCGTGCTGGTCGAGCTCAAGGGCGGCGACGCCGAGCTGGCCCGTGGCATCGCGATGCACGTCGCGGCGATGAACCCGCCGTACGTCAAGGCTGCCGACGTCCCGGCCGCCTTCGTCGAGAAGGAAAAGGAAATCGAGCTGGCCAAGATGAGCGACAAGGACAAGGCCAAGCCGGCCGACATCCTGGAGAAGATCATCAGCGGCAAGATCAACAAGATCGTCAACGAGGTCACCCTGTACGGCCAGCCGTATGTGCTGAACGGCGACCAGACCGTCGAGCAGGCCGTCAAGGCCGCCGGTGCCGAAGTCATCGGCTTCCAGCGCCTGGTCGTGGGCGAAGGCATCGAGAAGGTGGTGGAAGACTACGCCGCCGAGGTCGCCAAGGCTATGCAGGTCTGACCTGCCCAGTCGCGACATCGCTGCACCTGGAGAGGTCGCGCACTGCGCGACCTTTCTTTTTTTGCCGGACAGGAATTGCCGCGCATGGCGCGCGGGCCGCGTCGCCCGCTCACCGCCACCATGATGGGTGCAGGACCGGGTGCGTCAGTTACAATTCCGCTGCCCATTGACCACCGAGGCCCCCATGTCCCAACTCGCCTACCGCCGCGTCCTCCTGAAACTCTCCGGCGAGGCGCTGATGGGCGACGAGGACTACGGCATCGATCCCAAGGTGATCGGCCGCCTGGCCCAGGAGGTCATGGAGGCGCGCGAGGCCGGGGCGGAAATTGCCCTGGTCATCGGCGGCGGCAACATCTTCCGCGGTGCGGGCCTGGCCGCCGGCGGCATGGATCGGGTCACCGGCGACCAGATGGGCATGCTGGCCACCGTCATCAATGCGCTGGCCATGCAGGACGCGCTGGAAAAGCTGGGCGGCAAGGCGCGGGTCATGAGCGCCATCAAGATCAACGACGTGTGCGAGGACTACATCCGCCGCCGTGCCATCCGCCACCTGGAGAAGGGACGGCTGGTGATCTTCGCCGCGGGCGTCGGGGCCCCGTTCTTCACCACCGATTCCGGCGCCGCCCTGCGCGCGGTCGAGATCGGCGCGGACCTGCTGCTCAAGGCCACCAAGGTCGACGGGGTGTACGACAAGGACCCGAAAAAGCATGCGGATGCGGTCCGTTACGACCAGCTGACCTACGACGAGGTCATTGCCCGCGACCTGCAGGTGATGGATACCGCGGCCTTCGCCCTGTGCCGCGACAGTGACCTGCCGCTGCGCATCTTCGACATGAGCCAGCCGGGCGTGCTGCTGCGGATCCTGCGCGGCGAGAAGATCGGCACGCTGGTGCAGGGCCGCAACGGCGCGGCGGCCTGACGCTGCACCCCGGGCAGGCCATGTCGCTCCACCACCACGGCCACGACGGGCACGGACACGGGCACGACGGCACCCGCGCGTTCGCCGCGGTCACGCTGATCAACCTGCTATACACCGTCCTCGAGGCTGGCTACGGCTTCGCGACCAATTCGCTGGCCCTGCTGTCGGATGCGCTGCATAACTTCGGCGACGTGCTGGGGCTGGCCCTGGCCTGGGGCGCGGCGGTCATCGCCCGACGCCCGCCCACGGGCCGCCACACGTATGGCTGGCGCCGCGCCACGCTGCTCTCGCCACTGGCCAATGCCACGCTGCTGGTGGCGTTTTCCGGCGCGCTGGCCTGGGAGGCCATCCGCCGTTTCACCGCCCCGCCGGACGTGCCCGGCATGCCGGTCATGGTCGTGGCCTCCATCGGCATCGCGGTCAACCTCGGTGCCGCCTGGTTCGTGCGCGATGGCCACGCCCACGACCTGAACCGGCGCGGCGCCTTCCTGCACCTGATGGCCGATGCGGCCGTGTCGCTGGCGGCTGTGGTGGCAGGACTGGGCATCTGGTGGCGGGGCTGGGCGTGGCTGGACCCCGCCACCGCGCTGCTGGTGGGCCTGGTGGTGGCCGTGAGCGCTTTCCTGCTGCTGCGCGAGAGTTTTGACGCGGCAATGGATGCCGTACCCAAGAACATCAACCAGGAGGCGGTGGCCGCGTTCCTCAGGGACCAGCCCGGCGTTATTGCGGTGCACCACGTGCACATCTGGTCGCTGGGCGCGGGCGAAGTAGCCATGACCGCGCACCTGGTGCGCCCCTACGACGAGCACCACGACCACTTCATCGACGCACTCAACCAGGCGTTGGACGAGCGTTTCGGCATCAACCACCCGACGTTGCAGGTGGAACACGGGAAGTCGTGCAGGCACGACCTGCACGAGCGGGCGCCGCACGGACAACTCGAGGGCGCGCACGGCCACGACGACGACGGCCTCGGCCACCCCGACGGGCACGACCACGACCACGACCACGGGCCGGGCCACAGGCACTGAAACCTGCCCTGCGTCCATGCGTCGACCGCCATGTGACGCCCCTGCGACCGCCCCCCGCGGACGCTCCCCGCGCCGCTTTCATGGCCCGCACCCCTCCGCTCCCCCTATAATCCCGCGATTACCGCTACAGGATCGGAGCCGGCGATGCTCAACGACATCAAGAAAGACGCCCAGACCCGCATGGCCAAGAGCGTGGAAGCATTTCGCCACGACCTGACCAAGCTGCGCACCGGCCGCGCATCCCCCGCCATCGTCGACCACCTGAAGGTCAACTACTACGGCTCGGACATGCCGCTGACCCAGGTGGCCTCGATCGCCATCAGCGACGCCCGCTCGCTGGTCATCACCCCGTGGGAAAAGCAGATGGTGGCCGCCGTGGAGAAGGCGATCATCAACTCCGACCTGGGCCTGACCCCGACCACCGCCGGCACGGTCATCCGCATCAACCTGCCCCCGCTGACCGAGGAGCGCCGCAAGGACCTGACCAAGGTCGTGCACGCCAACGGCGAGGACGCCAAGATCGCCATCCGCAACATCCGCCGCGACGCCAACCACCAGGTCAAGGAGCTGCTCAAGGAGAAGCTGGTGACCGAGGACGACGTGCGCCGTGCGGAGGACGAGATCCAGAAGATCACCGACAGTGCCATCAAGGACGTGGACGAAGTGATCAAGGCCAAGGAACAGGAACTCATGGCGGTCTGACGGGTCTGAACCGTCTCGCATGAGCTCCGAAGCCACCCCGCCCGCACCGGCCACCGTCCGGGTCCCGCGCCACCTTGCCATCATCATGGACGGCAATGGCCGCTGGGCCGAACGCCGACGTCGCCCGCGCATGATCGGCCACCGCGCCGGCGCGCGGGCGGTCAACGCGTGCATCGACTTCTGCCTGGACCGTGGCGTCCAGGCGCTGACCCTGTTCGCTTTTTCCAGCGAGAACTGGGGGCGGCCGGAGGACGAGGTCGGCGCGCTGATGAAGCTGTTCCTCAATGCGCTCGAGAGCGAGGTGCAGGAACTGCACCGCCGCGGCGTCCGGGTTCGCTTCATCGGCGAGCGCGAGCGCTTCAACGAGGCGATCCGCGCGCGCATGCATGTGGCGGAGACGCTGACCGAGGCCAACACGGCGCTTCACCTGGGCATCGCCGCCAGCTACGGCGGCCGCTGGGACATCGCCCAGGCGGCGCGTTCGCTGGCCCGTGACGTGGCCGAAGGGCGCCTGCGCCCGGAGGACATCGACGAGGACGCCGTCGGCGCGCGCATCGCACTGGCCGACCTGCCCATGCCGGACCTCTTCATCCGCACCGGTGGCGACCTGCGCATCAGCAATTTCCTGCTGTGGCAGCTGGCCTATACCGAGTTGTGGTTCACCGATACGCTGTGGCCTGACATGAACGCCATCGTCCTGCAGCAGGCGCTGGACGACTATGCGAACCGCGAACGCCGATTCGGGCTGACCGGCGCGCAGGTTGCCGGATGGCAAAACGAGATTTCCTGATGACCCGAACCCGTCTGCTTGCCGCACTTGTGATGGCACCGGCTGCGATCGCCGCGATCCTGTTGCTGCCCACGCCGTGGGTCGCCGCACTGTCGGCGGTGATCTTCCTGGCCGGCCTGTGGGAATGGTTCGACCTGGCCGAAATCGAGGACACGCTGGCGCGCACCGTGTTGCTTGCGGTGCACGTGGCCATGATTGCCGCCATCGTGTGGGCGTCGCGCACCAATGCCGGCACCACCCTCGCGCTGTACCAGCTGGCCTCGGTGATTGGCGTGATCTGGTGGCTGCTGGCGCTGGCGTGGCTGGGCCGCTACGAATTTGCCAGCAACCACGACGGCTACGCGCGCGCGTTCAAGCTGGCGGCGGCCGCACTGTCCATGATCCCGGCCTGGTGTGCACTGGTGTGGATCCATGCTACCGAACCCAACGGCCACCGCTGGCTGCTGACCGCGCTGGCCATCGTCTGGGCGGCGGATTCGGGCGCGTATTTCGTCGGCCGCAAGCTGGGCAAGCACAAGCTGGCGCCGCGGATCAGCCCCAACAAGACCATCGAAGGCCTGATCGGCGGCGTGGTCTGCGGCGTGCTTGCAGGCATCGGCTTCGCTCTGTTCGCGGGCGCGAGCGCCGCGCAGTTGCCGGCCGTGGCATTGGTTGCGCTGGTGGCTGTGCTGCTCTCGGTGGTCGGCGACCTGTTCGAAAGCCTGCTCAAGCGCCACGTTGGCGCCAAGGATTCCAGCAACCTCATCCCCGGTCACGGCGGCATCCTCGACCGCGTCGACGGCGTCATCGCCGCACTACCGGTGTTCGCGCTGGGCAAGGCGCTGCTGGGCTTCTGAGCATGCGCAACGTTGCCGTCCTCGGAGCCACGGGATCGATCGGTGCATCGGCGCTGGACGTGATCGCGCGCCATCCTGACCGGCTGCGGGCCACCGTGCTGGCCGCGGGACGCAACGTGGAGGCGCTGGTCGCACTGTGCACGGTGCACCACCCGTTGCACGCCGTCATTGCCGACCCGACCGGGCTTCCCGCGCTGGAAGCCGGCCTGCGTGCCGCCGGGCTGGCGACCCAGGCCCATGCCGGGGACGGCATCCTGGACGCACTCGTCGCCTCCGACGCATGCGATACCGTGGTCGCCGCCATCGTCGGTGCCGCCGGGCTGCCATCCACCCTGGCGGCCGCGCGTGCCGGCAAGCGCATCCTGCTCGCCAACAAGGAATCGCTGGTGCTGGCCGGTGAACTGCTGATGCAGGCCGCCCACGACAACGGCGCCACCATCGTGCCCGTGGACAGCGAGCACAATGCCATCTTCCAGTGCCTGCCCGACGCGCACGCGCATGCCGGCCTGAGCCGCATCGTGTTGACGGCGTCCGGCGGACCGTTCCGAGGACGCGCCCGCGCCGAACTGGCCACGGTGACGCCCGAGCAGGCCGTGGCCCACCCGAAGTGGTCGATGGGCCCGAAGATCTCCGTCGATTCGGCCACGCTGATGAACAAGGGGCTGGAGGTCATCGAGGCCCACCACCTGTTCGGCGTGGACGGCGACCGCATCGGCGTCTGGGTGCACCCGCAGAGCCTGGTGCACTCTTTGGTGGAATTCGTCGACGGGTCGACCCTGGCCCAACTCGGCCTGCCGGACATGCGCACCGCGCTGGCGGTGGGATTCGGCTGGCCCGAACGCATCAGTTCCGGCGTGTCCGGGCTGGACCTGCTGGCCCAGGGCGGGCGCCTGGATTTCGAGGCCCCGGACCTGGAGGCATTTCCCTGTCTGCGCCTGGCTTTCGAGGCATTGGCGGCCGGTGGCACCGCCCCGGCGGTGCTCAACGCCGCCAACGAAATCGCGGTTTCAGCGTTTCTTCAGCGCCGGATCGGTTTCCTTGCCATACCCGCACTGGTGGAGCAGACCCTGGACGCGCTTCCCGCCACCCCGGCCACGTCGCTGGAGGTGCTGCACGAGGCCGACCGGGAGGCACGCCACCTTGCCGGGCAGTCGATCCAACGCATGGCCGTCCCTGCATGACCACCCTCCGCGCCATCGCCGTGCCCGCCACGCTTCGAAAGGAGGCGTTCGATGTCTGAGTTCATCGGCTCGGTCTGGTGGCTGATCGTCAGCCTCGGGGTGCTGGTCACGTTCCACGAGTTCGGCCATTACTGGGTGGCCCGCCGCGCCGGGGTCAAGGTGCTGCGCTTCTCGGTCGGGTTCGGCAAACCGCTGTGGGAGCGGCGCGGTGCGGATGGCACGGTTTACGCCGTGGCCGCCATCCCCTTGGGTGGCTACGTGAAGATGATGGACGAGCGCGAGGGCGACGTGGCCCCCGCCGATGTCGCACGGGCGTTCAACCGGCAGTCGGTCTGGAAGCGCATCGCCATCGTCGCGGCGGGTCCAGTGGCCAACCTGCTGCTGTGCGTCGCGTTGTTCTGGCTGATGTTCGTGCTGGGACGGCCAGACTACGCGCCCGTGGTGGGGCAGGCGGAGGGCATCGCCGCACAGGCCGGACTGCAGCGTGGCGACGTGCTGCTTGCCGTCGGCGACCGCGAAACGCCCACCTGGAGCGAGGCCCAGCTTGCGTTGATCCCGGCGGCGCTGGACCACGCGGACGTTGCCGTCCGCATCCGTACCCCGGGAGGCGCGGAGCGCACGCGCACCCTCGGGCTGTCCAGGCTTCCAGCCGCGTTCGACGAGCGCCGTGCGGTCGATGCCATCGGCCTGTTGCCGCGGCACCTGATGGTCCCGCCGGTGGTCGGCACCGTGGCCGAGGGCATGCCCGCCTGGGGCGTGCTGGCCGAAGGCGACCACATCATGGCGGTCGACGGGAACCCGGTTGCCGACTGGACCGACATCGGCCCGCTGGTGCAGCAGTTGGGAGAACGCGGCGGCCCGGCGATGGTGGAGGTGCGCCGTGGCGACGAGCGTCTGGCGCTGGAAATGACGCCTGCCCGCGTCACGCCGGCGACAGGCGATGCCTACTGGGCACTGGGCGTGGCGGCAGCGCGGCCGGCCGAGCCGGCCAAGGACGCCACGCTCCAGTACGGCCCGCTGGCAGCGGTCCCCGCCGCGGCGAGCGAGGCCTTGCACCAGGCCAGGGAGATGTTCGCGATGATTGGCCGCGCGCTCACCGGCCGGGTCTCGGTGGAAAACACCGTGGCCGGTCCGATCACGATCGCCAGGGCCGCCAACGCGTATGCCAACCACGGCGCGGCCTGGTACCTGTCGATGCTCGCGATGCTGTCGCTGAGCCTGGGCATCCTCAACCTGCTGCCGATCCCCGTCTTGGACGGCGGTCACTTGCTGTATTACCTTATCGAGCTGGTCAAGGGCAGCCCGGTGAGCGATCGCACCATGGCGGTCGGCCAGTACATCGGACTGGCGCTGATCGCCGGCCTGATGGGGCTGGCGTTCTACAACGACATCCTGAACAACCTGGTCCGCTGATGCAGACCAGCCTGCCCTGCCCTGCTCCTGAACGGCAACGCCCCCAACCGGACGTGATGATGACGCGAACCCCCAATCGCCGCCTGCTTGCCCTCGCCCTTGCCGCTGCCATGGCGCCCGCCATGCCAGTGCTGGCCCAGTCCGGGACACCGTTCTCGCTGGGTGGCGTGCAGCCGGATATTCCGACCGCCGGCAGCTTCACCGTGAGCGACATCCGCGTGGACGGCCTGCAGCGCATCGCGGCCGGCACCGTCTTCACCTACCTGCCGATCGAGCGTGGCGACACGGTCGATGCCGCGCGCATCGGCGACGCCATCCGGGCGCTTTACAAGACGGGCTTTTTCGAGGACGTGACCATCGGGCGCCAGGGCGACATCCTGGTGGTGGCCGTCAGCGAGCGGCCGGCCATCAACAAGCTGACGCTGACCGGCAACAAGGACATCAAGACCGAGGACCTGACCAAGGGCCTCAATGACATCGGGCTGACCGAGGGCGGCACCTTCGACCGCCTGGCGCTGGACCGCGTCACCCAGGAATTGACGCGCCAGTACAACAACCGCGGCAAGTACAACGTCGAGATCACCCCGACGGTGTCCAGGCTGGACCGCAACCGCGTCGACCTGACGATCAACGTCAAGGAAGGCAAGGCCGCGAAGATCCGCCACATCAACCTGGTCGGCAACGAGAAGTTCTCCGAAGAAGTCATCCGGGACACGTGGGAGTCGCAGGAGCACAATTGGCTCAGCTGGTACCGGCGCGATGACCAGTACTCGCGCGAGAAGCTCTCGGGCGACCTGGAAAAGCTGAACAACTATTACCTCGACCGTGGCTACGTGGACGTGTCCATCGACTCGACGCAGGTGTCGATCAGCCCGGACCGCCGCGACATGTTCATCAGCGCCGGCGTCACCGAAGGCAACCAGTACAAGGTATCCAGCGTCGAGGTTACCGGCGACACGGTGCTGCCCAAGGACCAGGTCGAGAAGATGGTCCTGGTGCAGAAGGACCAGATCTTCTCCCGCCGCCTGCTGGAAATCAGTTCGGACGCCATCATCGCCTCGCTGGGCAACATCGGCTACGCCTTCGCGCAGGTCAATCCGATCCCGGACGTGAACCGCGATGACAAAACCGTCGGCATCAACATGCAGGTGGTTCCGGGACCGCGCGTCAACGTGCGCCGCGTGGTGTTCAAGGGCAACTCGCGCACCAGCGACGAGGTGTTGCGCCGCGAGTTGCGCCAGTTCGAGGGCAGCTGGTATTCGCAGGCCGCCATCGACCGCTCGAAGATCCGCCTGCAGGGCCTGGGCTACTTCGAGACGGTGGACGTCGAATCGCAACCGGTGCCGGGAAGCAACGACCAGGTGGACGTGGTCTACAACGTCAAGGAAACCCAGTCGGGCAGCTTCATGTTCGGCTTGGGCTTCTCGCAGCTGACCGGCCTGACCACGTCGATCCAACTGGCGCAGAACAACTTCCTGGGCAGCGGCAACCGCATGTCGGTCAATGCCCAGCGCAACGACTACCTGCAGCGCTACGACTTCTCGTACGTCAACCCGTACTTCACCGACAATGGCGTGTCGCTGGGCTACAACCTGTGGTGGAAGGAGTACGACAGCTCCGATTTCAACACTGCGCAGTTCTCGACCACCAGTGGCGCGGCGCAGACGGTGCTGGGCATTCCGATCTCCGAGACCGATACGATCACGGCGCTGTTCGGCGTCGACAGCAACGAGGTACTGACGTTCCAGGGCGCCACGCCGCCAAGCATCATCAACTACATCGATGCGTTGGGCCAGCGTACGTTCCATGCATGGCGTGGCGAGATCGGCTGGGGCCGCAACTCGCTCAACCATGGCCTGACGCCCACCGCCGGCATGTCGCAGCGCGTATGGCTTGAAGCGACCCTGCCAGGCTCGACGGTCGAGTACTTCAAGATCAACTACAACGTCTCCAAGTTCTGGCCGCTTTCACGCCACCTGGTGCTGAACACCCGGGCCGAACTGGGCTACGGCGACAGCTACGGCGACTCGTTCGTCCGTGACGTCTGCTTCACCCCACAGGGTGCGCCGGTCGACCACGACAATGATCCCACCACCCCGATGGTGCCCGCGCCGCCACCGCCGCCGCCCAGCGACCCTTGCATCCCGGGCACGTCCCCGGACTACGTGCGGACCCTGACCGCCGACGGCCTGCCGTTCTTCGAGAACTTCTACGCGGGCGGCACGCGCTCGGTGCGCGGTTTCCGCGACAACACCCTGGGCCCGCGCGAGGCGGCCTTCGCCGGCAGCGCCTATACGCAGCCGATCGGCGGTTCGCTCAAGACCGTGGGCTCGGTGGAAATGTTCTTCCCCACCCTGCTTGATACCCCGGCGGCCCGCGTCTCGGCCTTCGTCGATTTCGGCAACGTGTTCCGCGACCTCGATGCCTTCGATGCGGGCGAACTGCGGGCATCCTCCGGCGTGGCGCTGATGTGGCGCTCGCCAATGGGGCCGATCTCGATCAGCTATGCAATGCCGATCCGCAAGGAAGACGACGACGAACTGGAACGCCTGCAGTTCACCTTCGGCGGCAATTTCTAACGCCGTGATCGCGGCAGGCACCATCGGGAGCACAGTGTTCCGCGCCGCCGACCTGGCGGCGCGGTTCAATCTGGAGGTGCGTGGCGACGTCGAGGCGAGCGTCAGTGGCGTCGGCACCCTCGCGGGCGCGGGTCCCCGGCAGCTCGCATTCCTCGCCAACCCCAAGTACCGCAGCCAGCTCGTGGCCACACGCGCCGGTGTGGTGGTGATGCGCGAAGGCGACGCCGAGGGGTTCGCCGGCACCGCGCTGGTGGCCCGCGATCCGTATGCGGCTTTTGCGCGCATCGCCGCGTTGTTCGAGCCGTTGCCGGTGCGCGAACCGGGCATGCACCCGTCGGCCGTGGTGGATGCCACCGCCCATGTGGCACCGAATGCCCATGTCGGCCCATTCGTGAGCATAGGTGCGCGCAGCCGCGTCGAGTCTGGGGCGATGGTCGGCCCCGGTTGCGTGATCGGCGACGATTGCGTGGTCGGCGCCGGCAGCGAACTGATCGCGCGGGTCACGCTGGTCACGCGGGTGGTGATCGGCCAGCGGGTGCGCATCCATCCGGGCGCGGTTTTGGGCGCCGCGGGCTTCGGCTTGGCGATGGACGCCGGACGCTGGCTCAACGTGCCGCAACTGGGTGGCGTCCGCGTCGGCGACGATTGCGAGATCGGCGCCAACACCACCATCGACCGGGGCGCCATCGAGGACACCGTGCTTGAGGAGGACGTGCGGCTGGACAACCAGATCCAGATCGGCCACAACGTCCATGTCGGCGCGCACACGGCGATGGCCGGCTGCGCCGCGGTGGCCGGCAGCGCGAGGATCGGCCGCTACTGCCTGATCGGCGGTGCGGCGGGCGTGGTGGGCCACCTGGAAATCTGCGACAGGGTGGTGGTCACCGCCATGAGCCTGGTCACCAGCTCGATCCGCGAACCCGGGGAGTATTCCTCGGGCACGCCCTTGATGGACAATCGCAGCTGGCGCAAGAATGCCGCCCGCTTCAAGCAACTCGACCGGATTGCCCGGCGCGTCGGCAATGCGGGACAGGACCACGACTGAGGTCGGAACGGACAAGGAACATCCATGCACGGACGCATGGATGCACGCAATGGACCGCCCAGAGGATTGATGATGAGCCAGACTGAAGCCCCCGCGTTGAAGCTGCCGATCGACGTGCCGATGATCCAGCAACTGCTGCCGCACCGTTACCCGTTCCTGCTGGTCGACCGGGTGGTCGAGCTGGAACCCAACAAGCGCGTGCTGGCGTACAAGAACGTGAGCGCCAACGAGCCGTTCTTCCAGGGGCACTTCCCCGGGCACCCGGTGATGCCGGGCGTGCTGGTGGTGGAGGCCATGGCCCAGGCCGGCGGCCTGCTCACCCAGCTTTCGGCCATCGCCACCGAAGGCCGTCCCAGCACGGACAAGCTGTTCTACCTGGTGAAAGTGGACGGTGCGAAGTTCTCGCGCATGGTGGTGCCAGGCGACCGGCTGGAGCTGGAGGTGACGCTGACGCGGACCATCCGCAACATGGCGGTGTACTCGGGCGTGGCGCGCGTGGATGGCGAACAGGCCGCTTGCGCCGAAATCCTGTGCGCCGAGGCAAAGGCCTGAACATGGACGGCACGCCGGCCATCCATCCTTCCGCCGTGGTCGAGCCCGGCGCACGCCTGGGCGCAGGCGTTCGGGTCGGCGCGTTCTGTTACATCGGTGTCGAGGTGGTGGTCGGCGACGGCACCACCTTTGGTCCGCATTGCAGCGTACACGGCCCCACCACCATCGGGCGCGACAACCGGTTCATCGGCCACTGCGCGATTGGCGGCGAGCCGCAGGACAAGAAGTTCGGAGGCGAACGCGTCGAACTCGTCATTGGCGACCGCAACATGTTCCGTGAGTTCTGCACCGTCAACCGCGGCACCGGCAGCGGTGGCGGCATCACCCGCATCGGCAACGGCAACTGGCTGCTGGCGTACACCCACGTAGCCCACGATTGCATCGTGGGCGACCACTGCGTGTTCTCCAACAACGCCACGCTGGCCGGACACGTGGCCGTGGGCGACCACGTGATCCTCAGCGGCTTCGCCGGCATCCACCAGTTCTGCCGGATCGGCGCGCACGCGTTCATCGGCATGGGCGCGTTCGTCAACGGCGACGTGCCGCCGTTCACCATGGTGGCGCAGGACGGCTACGGTCGACCGCGCGGCATCAACAGCGAAGGCCTCAAGCGCCGCGGGTTCGACGCCGAGCGCATCGCCGTGATCAAGCGCGCCTACCGCGCGCTGTACGTGTCCGGTGCGCCGCTGGCCGATGCGCGCCTCGCGTTGGCCGAATTGGCCGACACCACCGGTAGCCAGGACGTGCAGGACCTGATCGAGTTCATCGACAGCGCCGAACGTCCGTTGCTGCGCTGAGCGCACCGCCGTGACCACCACGGACGCCGCCTGCCCGCCGCGCCGTAGACGCATCGCGCTGGTGGCGGGCGAGGCGTCCGGCGACATCCTCGGGGCCGGCCTGATCACCGAGCTTCGTCGCCATTTCCCCGATGCCGAGTTCGCGGGCATTGGCGGCGATGGCATGCGCGCAGCCGGCCTGGACGCATGGTGGGACGCGAACGAACTGGCGGTCATGGGCCTTGCCGAGGTATTGCGCCACCTGCCGCGCCTGCTGCGCCTGCGTCGCCATCTGCGCGAGCGGCTGCTGGCATGGCAGCCGGATGTCTTCATCGGCATCGATGCGCCGGATTTCAACCTGGGCGTGGAGCGATGGCTGAAGCAGCGCGGCGTCCGCACGGTGCACTATGTGAGCCCGTCCGTATGGGCGTGGCGCGAGAAGCGCGCCGAGAAGATCGGGTTATCTGCCGACCGTGTGCTGTGCCTGTTCCCCATGGAGCCACCGATCTACGCCCGGCATGGCGTCGACGCACGTTTCGTCGGGCACCCGCTGGCGGATGAAATGCCGCTGGAGCCCGACCGCGGCGCGGCCCGCGCTGCGCTGTCGCTGGCGGTGGACCGGCCATTGCTGGCGTTGCTGCCGGGTTCGCGCGTGGGCGAGATCAACCGGCTGGCGGATGACTTCCTGGCCGCCGCCGCGCGCGTGCTGGCCGCTGAACCCCGTCTGCAGGTCGTGGTGCCCATGGCGAACGCGCACGCGCGCCACGCCTTCGAACAGGTGCTGGCGCGGCATGCCGACGCCGCAACCCTGGCCCCAGTGTTGAAGCTGGTCGACGGCCAGGCCCGCACGCTGATGCAGGCCAGCGACGTGATCCTGCTGGCCTCCGGCACGGCCACGCTGGAAGCCATGCTCGCGAAGCGGCCGATGGTCGTGGCGTACAGGATCTCGCCCCTGACCCATGCGCTGGTGAAGGGGCTGGGCATGTTGAAGGTCGAACACTATTCCCTGCCCAACGTGCTGGCGGGCGAACGCGTGGTGCCGGAACTGATGCAGGACGACTGCACCCCGGACAAGCTCGCGGCGGCGACGCTGGCCCTATTGCGCGATCCGACGGCGGAAGCCGCACTGGCCAAGCGGTTCCTTGGCCTGCATGAGCAGCTGCGGCAGGATGCCTCCGCGCGCGCTGCCGATTCTGTCGCCGCATTGATCGAAGCGCGAACGGGAGCCGCGCCGTGAGCAGTGCCGCCGATGGCTGGATCGCCGGCGTGGACGAAGCCGGACGCGGGCCGCTTGCCGGCCCCGTGGCCGTGGCTGCGGTCATCCTGGACCCGGCACGGCCCATCACCGGGCTGGATGACTCCAAGCGCCTGACCGAAGCGCGGCGCGAGCACCTGTTCCCGCAGATCCAGGCGCAGGCGGTCGCGTGGCACATCGAACTGGTCGAAGCCGACGAGATAGACCGCATCAACATCTTCCAGGCCACCATGGCAGGCATGGCACGTGCGCTGCGCGGCCTGCACGTGGCACCGTCGCTGGCGCGCATCGATGGCAACCGCCTGCCCCGCCACTTGCCCTGCGCCGCCGAGGCGCTGGTGGGCGGCGACCGCATCGACCCGGCGATCATGGCCGCGTCGATCCTCGCCAAGGTGGCCCGCGACCGGATCATGCATACCCTGCATGCGACGTGGCCGCAGTACGGCTTTGACGCGCACAAGGGTTACCCGACCCCGGCGCACCTGGCGGCGCTGCGGCAGCATGGCCCTTGTGCCCAGCACCGCCGCAGCTTTGCGCCGGTGCGTGCATGCCTGGGGACGGGCGACGACCGCGTGCCCGGGTTCGCGCTTACTTCTCGATGATGATGACCGGGTCGACGCCCTTGTCGCCGGACTGCACTTCATAGGAGAAGCGCTCTTCCGCCGAACCGGCCTGCGCTGCGGCGGACGCTGCGGGGCCCGGCGTGGCGATGATGGAGGCACGGTACCGACCATCCTTCTTGTGTGCCTCCAGGCGCCTGTGCGGCGGGCCCGGCTGCGGCACGTGGCGCGCGAAATCAAGCACGAACAGCGGATCATGCCCGGACGCGTTCTGCCAGGTGATGCGCGCGCCCTGCTTGACGCGCAACTCGGCCGGTTCGGCCATCGGATTACCCTCGGCGTCGTACCGGATGATGACGAATGCGTCCTTTGCCTGGTCTTCGCTACCCATCACGTGCTCCTCTGTCAGGCCTTCGGGGGCGGGGAGGATGCCGCGGGCGCCGGGCTGCCGGACGCCGCCTCGGCATCCATGCCCCGCAGCAGGGGTGACGTACGAATGCGCTCCAAGGGGACACCGGCCCTCAACGCCTGCCGCACCCGTTCGATCGCCCCGCCGCGGTCACCCATCCGGGCCAGGGTCTGCGCGGCGATGAATTCCACTTCGGCCGTCTCGGTGCCCATCGCGTCGGCGCGTGCCAACAGCTCGCGCACGCCATCGACCTGGTCAAGGTTGGCCCGGTACCACGCGAGCTGCGCCGGTGCCATGGCGTCATCGCCCTTGAGCTTCATGTAGGCCTCGGCCATCGTCGCGGCGCGTGCATAGGGCGAGCGGGCCTGCGCCGCGGTCGACGGGTCCGCGGCCAGGGCATCGCCGATGTTGCCCCAGAGGCGGTAATCGTCGGGCTCCAACTGGGCTGCACGGCGATACAGTTCCGCGGCCTCGGTATAGGCCCGGTCCTCGAAGCGCAGACTGGCGAAATTGCTCAAGGCGCCATACGTGGGTTCGAGCGCCAGTGAGCGGCTGTACGCGTCGGCGGCTTGCGTGCGGCGGCCGGCCACGTGGTACACGCCGCCCAGGCTGCTCCACAGCTTGGCGCTGTCGGGCTGGAGCGTGGTTGCGATTCGATAGGAGGCAATGGCCTTCTCGAGATCACCATTGAGATAGTGGTGGTATCCCAGCTCGCTATGCAGGTTGGCATCGCCAGGGCGCAACTGGTGCGCGCGTTCGTAGTAGTCCAGTGCCACGGGATTGTTGCCGAGGGCGGCCTGTGTCGCCGCCAGTCCGATATAGGCATCCGGCCGCAGGGCCTGGTCCTGCAAGGCGCGTGTGTAGTGCTCGATGGCCTGGGGGTAGTCCCCGCGCACCCGGTCAAGGTCGCCCATCGCCAGGCTCACCAGCAGCAGGTTCGGGTCCATGTGGGCCGCCCGGTCGCAGGCGGTACGGGCGCGGTTCAAGGCCGGTGCGTCGCGCGAGGACTCGAAGCGGCGGATCTCGACGCGGCAGATGCCGGCCTGGGCGCGCGCGAAGCCGGCGTCCTCCTTCAGGGCTTGCTTGAAGAAGGCTACCGCACGCCCCAGCGCCTGCTCACTGCGCGGCACGAGCAACTGCTGCACGCCTTTCAGATAGGCATCGTAGGCAGCAGTACTGACCGTGGGCTTGAGCCGACGCGACAGTTGCGGGCGGGAAGTAGGCAGCACGCCGACCAACGACTCCACCACCTTGCCGGCAATTTCGCTTTGCACCTCGAACACGCCGGCGGCTTCGCGCTCGTAACTGTGGGCCCAAAGGGTGTAGCCGGTGCCGACGTCGGTGAGTCGTGCGCTGATGCGGATGCGCTCGCCTTCGCGCCGCACCGTGGCATCCAGCACGGTGGCCACCCCCAGCGCGCGGCCGAGCGCGACCGGGTCCGACTCGGCGCGCCCGCGCGCGTCCGGCCCGAGGTGGGCGGCCACCTTCACCCCGGGGATGCCCGCCAGTGCATCGTGCATCTCCACCGCGAGGCCCTCGGCGAAGTAGCGGTCCTCCTGCGTGCTGCCCAGGCTGGTGAATGGCAGCACGGCCACGGATGCATCCGCGCGCGGCCCCGGCGGTCCGCCCCGTCCCAGCCACAACCAGCCGAGCACGCCCAGCAGGCCGGCGATGGCGATCACCGTAAACCAGCGCCAGCGGGGCTCGGGCATCCCGTCGATCCCGGCTTCCGGACCTGCCTCCCAACGCTGTGTGCCCACCGGCGGATCGGGACCGCTCGTGGACGGAGTCGTGCCATGCGGGCTCCATCGCCGCGGTTCCCCGCGGTCGGAGTCCGCCATCAGGAGTCCGGGAGACGCGGTGGCAGGCACCGCCGGCGGCGTGGGGACATCAGCCTCGACCGGGACCGCGCCGCGCGCTCCCGGGAGGCCGGCCGGTTCCGCCGATGGGGGTGCCTCCGGCGTGGACCCTGGTTCCAGCGTCCCGATGAACCGGTAGCCCAGCGCGTGCCGGGTCTGGATGAAACGGGGGTGCTGTGCGTCATCCCCAAGGGCCGCACGCAGTTGTGCGATGGCCCGCGTCAGTACCCCGGGGGTGACATGGCGGTGGCCCCAGACAACGTCCAGCAACTCGTCACGGGGTACCAGCGTCCCCGGTTGCCGCAGCAACGTGAGCAGTACCGTGAAGACCTTGGGCTCCACTGACACGGGCTGGCCGCCCCGGGTGAGGGTATGACCGGCGGCATCCACAACGATGTCGGCGAAATGGTAGCGCTCGTCGCGGAAAACCTTGCCTGGCGGAGGATCGGGCGTCTCCATCACGAAAACCTCATGAGGCACTCATCAACCGACTGGAACGCTGAGAGAAGCCACGGCCAGCCATCATGACCCTAACGCGGCGGCAGCCGGACACTGTCAGCACGCCGGATCCCCCGTGCCGCCGCCGAAGAGAGACCCAACATGAACACGATGACCGCCATTGCCGCCCACACTCCCGCCACTGCCCGCAGCTACACCCAGGCCCGCCGTGAGCGCCGGATCCAGGTGCAGGTCCCGCGGATGGAGCGCCGTCGCCTGCTGGAGGAACAGCAGGCCTCCCACGCGCTCGCCGCGCAGCTGCGGGACGTCCGTGAACACAGCTACCTGTCGGCGCAGCCGACTCGGTTCAGGGTGTTCTGAATGCGCTGCCGGACCGTGGCCCATGGGGTAGTCGCCCGCCAACCCGGGCCCGGGACACGACAAACCGCCCACGACAGCGCATAGTGTCGGTGCAGCGACCGGCCCCCGGGGCCGGCCGCGGTCGCGCGACATGCCGGCCGCCACGCGACCTAGCCCCCAGGCCGGATCGAGGAGGTGTGCCATGCGCCTTTCCGCCCCTACTCCGACCCCGGATCCGCTGCCCTACGACACCTGGACCGGTGCGAGTAACGATTTGCGGGCCAAGCTGCAGTTGAGCCCAACCGCCATCGCCGGGTTCGATGCCCTGCTGCACGAACTTCACCCCGACGCCGCGCGCGTTGAGCCCGACCGTCTGTACCGGCTGGTCAACTGGCTGCTCACGCTGCCCGATGAAACCGCGCGCGACGTGCTCGAACGCCGGCTGCAGCGCATCGATGAATTGCGGATGATGCTGCTCGACCCCGACTGGGATGCCCATCCTGCGCTGTCCGCGCGCCTGCGCAAGCTGCTCGACTACATCGACCGCGACGACGACCTCATCGCCGACCACGAGCCGCTGCTGGGCCTGCTGGATGACGTGTTGCTGATCGAACTGGCGTGGCCCGCATTCGCCGATGAAGCCGAGGAGTACCTGGATTTCAGCGCGTATCGCGCCGAGGAGCACCCCACGGGCAGTGGCGACGACCAGCGGGCCGCGTGGATTCGCGACCGGCTGGCTGAAATCGCCCTGTGGCGTCACAAGCTGCGGGTCAACGAAAGCCACTACGTGCACCGGGGCCATCCAGAAGATCCGTTCAAGGTGGTCTGATCGAGACCACTGCCGCGGAGCTGGGATACCCCGCATGCGACGGGGCCGATGCGTTGCGGACCGCAGCTGGACCAGTGCCAGGAATGAACACGTGCCCGCCCTGTCAAGGCCTTGCCCGCGCGGCTGGGCCTGATACCCTGCGGGTTGCACCTCCGGTTGCCGCATGCCCGCACGTTTCGCCCACCTGCACCTGCACAGCGAGTACTCGCTCGCCGACTCGACGATCCGCATCGGCGAGCTGGTGAAACGCTGCGCGATGCTGCGCCAGCCCGCCGTGGCGCTGACCGACATCAACAACCTCTTCGCCGCGGTGAAGTTCGTCAAGGCGTGCGAAGGCGCCGGCATCAAGCCGATCCTCGGTGCCGACATCGGCCTGGCCGACGGCAACGAGGCCCCGTCGCGCATGACCCTGCTGTGCCGCGACCACGGTGGCTACCTCACCCTGTCGCGCCTGCTCACGCGGATGTGGATGGAAGGCCACCGCACCGACGGCGTGGCGATGCGCCCGGAATGGCTGCGCGAGGACAACGAAGGCCTGTTCGCACTGGTCGGCCGCGGCAGCCTGGCCGGTCGCCTGGCCACCGGCAACCGCCACGAACTGGCCGAAGCCTGGCTGGCCGACTGGAAGGGCGAGCTGGGCGACCGCCTGCACCTGGAACTGACCCGCACCGGCCGCGAGGGCGAAGAGGCGTTCAACAACTTCGCGCTACATGCCTCCACCACGCGCGGCATCCCGGTGGTGGCGAGCAATGATGCGCGCTTCCTCGACCGCGACGGCTTCGAGGCGCACGAGGCGCGCGTGTGCATTGCCTCGGGCCGCGTGCTGGACGACCCCAAGCGCCCCAAGGACTACAGCGCCGAGCAGTACCTCAAGTCATCCGAGGAGATGGCCGAGCTGTTCGCCGACGTGCCCGACGCGATCGACAACGCCATCGCACTGGCCACCCGCTGCAATGTCGAGATGCACCTGGGCACCTACTACCTGCCCGCGTTCCCGGTGCCGGACGACCACACCATCGAGTCGTGGCTGCGCAGCCAGTCGCGCGACGGCTTGGCCGCCCGGCTGAAAAAGGCTCCGCTCGCGCCCGGCAAGACCCGCGAGGACTACGATGCGCGCCTGGAAACCGAGCTGGACGTCATCATCAAGATGGGGTTCCCCGGCTACTTCCTGATCGTGGCGGACTTCATCAACTGGGGTAAGCAGCACGACATCCCGGTCGGCCCCGGCCGCGGTTCGGGCGCAGGCTCTCTGGTGGCGTGGGCGCTGGGCATCACCGACCTGGACCCGCTGCCGTACGACCTGCTGTTCGAGCGCTTCCTCAACCCCGAACGCGTGTCGATGCCCGACTTCGACATCGACTTCTGCATGGACCGCCGCGACGAGGTCATCGACTACGTCGCGCGCAAATACGGCCGCGACCGCGTCAGCCAGATCATCACCTACGGCACCATGGCGGCGAAGGCGGTGGTGCGCGACAGCGGCCGCGTGCTGGGCCACCCGTACGGCATGGTCGACGGCATCGCCAAGCTGATCCCCAACACGCTGGGCATCAGCCTGGACGATGCGCTGGGCGAAAGCGAGGCGGCGAAGAAGAATCCGGACCTCGCTTCATCCGACCTGATCGAGCGTTACCGCACCGAAGACGACGTGCGCGACCTGCTCGACCTGGCGCGCAGCCTGGAAGACCTGACCCGCAACGCCGGCAAGCACGCCGGTGGCGTGGTGATCGCGCCCTCGCCGCTGAGCGACTTCTGCCCGCTGTTCGCCGAACACGACGGCGAGGGCCGCGGCAAGAGTCCGGTCACGCAGTTCGACAAGGACGACGTCGAGTCGGTCGGCCTGGTCAAGTTCGACTTCCTCGGCCTGCGCACGCTCACGATCATCGACTGGGCGGTGAAGGCGATCAACAAGCGCCGCATGGCCGCCGGCGAAGACGCGCTGGACATCACCGCGCTGCCGCTGGACGACGCGGACACCTACAAGCTGTTCGCGCGCGGCGACACCGTCGCGGTCTTCCAGTTCGAATCGCGCGGCATGCGCGAGCTGCTCAAGCGCGCGATGCCCGACGTGTTCGAGGACATCATCGCGCTGGCCGCGCTGTTCCGCCCGGGTCCGCTGGGCTCGGGGATGGACAAGGAATGGTGCGACCGCAAGCACGGCCATACCGAGGTCACCTACCCGCACGAGTCGCTGGAGCCGGTGCTGGGCCCGACCTACGGCGTCATCGTGTACCAGGAACAGGTGATGCAGATCGCGCAGGTGCTGGCCGGCTACTCGCTGGGCGGCGCCGACATGCTGCGTCGCGCGATGGGCAAGAAAAAGCCCGAAGAGATGGCGAAGGAGCGCGCCAAGTTCGAGAGCGGTTGCGCCGAACGCGGCATCCCGGCCAGCCAGGCCACGCCCATCTTCGACCTGATGGAGAAGTTCGCCGAGTACGGCTTCAACAAGTCGCACTCGGCCGCGTACGCGCTGGTCGCGTACCAGACCGCGTGGCTGAAGAACTACTACCCCGCCGAGTTCATGGCCGCCACGTGCTCGTCCGACATGGACAACACCGACAAGGTGGTGAACTTCCTCGACGAGGCGCGGGTGATGGGGCTGGACGTGCTGCCGCCGCATGTCAACGCCTCCGAGTACATGTTCGAAGCCGTTGAGCCGCGGGTGATCCGCTACGGCATCGGCGGCGTGAAGGGCGTGGGCCGCGGCGTGTGCGAGGCCATCGTCGATGCACGCCGCGCTGGCGGCCCGTTCAACGACCTGCTCGATTTCTGCAAGCGCGTGGACAGCACCAAACTCAATCGCCGCGCGCTGGAGGCGCTGGTCAACGCCGGCGCGCTGGATGGCCTCGCGAAGAACCGCGCCAGCCTGATGCTGCAGCTGCCCGAGGTGCTCAAGGCCACCGACCAGATCGCCAAGGAAAAGGCCGCCGGCCAAGTGTCGCTGTTCGGCGGCATGGAAGCGGCCGCGCCCGCCCTGCACCTGGACCTGCCGGAAACCGACGAGATGCCGCTGGGCCAGTTGCTGGCCGGCGAGCACGCCACGCTGGGCCAGTACCTCAGCGGCCACCCCTTCGACCCGTACCGCGAGGAAGTGCGCGGGCTGGTCGGCCACGACCTCGCTGGGCTGGAGACCATCTGGGCCAACCGCCCGGAGCCGGCACGCGGCAGCTGGCGCCAGGAAGTGGAAACCGTGGTCGCCGGCCAAGTCGTGGGCCTGCGCAAGAAGGGCGACAGCCAGATGTTCGTGCAGATCGAGGACGGCCGCGGCCGCATCGAGTGCGCGTTCTTCGGCGAGACCTATTCCGAGTTCGCGCAGATGCTGGTGCGCGACCGCCTGCTGGTGGTCCAGGGTGGCCTGCGCGAGGACAGTTTCAGTGGCGGCTTCGCGCTCAAGGCCAACCGGTGCTGGGATTTTGCCCAGGTGTGCGCGCGGCATGCGCAACGCGTGGCCCTGCGTTTGGATCTGCGCGTGCCGGGCACGTGGCAGCGGGTCAACGCCGTGCTGGACAAACAGCGCCCCGGGCAGACGCCGCTGCGGCTGGATCTGCTGGTGCCCGGCGCGGCGGGCATGGTGGACATCAACGGCACCCACTCGATCCGCGTGGATGCGGACCTGGCCGGCACCCTGCGCGCGACGCCGGGCGTGCGCACGGTGAAGGTGCAGCTGGCCAAGCCCTGGGCGCATTGAGCCGCGCATCACACCACACGCCTCGGTACGTTGCCCCCCCTTCGGCTAGACTGTCGGCCTTCCCGGCAGCCGGCCTGCCAAAAGCACGGCCCACCGCATGAATCCGAACTACCTCGATTTCGAGCAGCCCATCGCCGACCTTGAATCCAAGATCAAGGAACTGCGCGATTCCGCCCACAACGGTGCCTCGGTCAACGTGGACGCCGAAGTCCACGCCCTGCAGGAAAAGCTGCGCAAGCGCACCGCGCAGATCTTCCGCGACCTGAGCCCGTGGCAGGTGTCGCAGTTGTCGCGCCACCCCGCGCGGCCGTACACCCTGGATTACCTGCGCGAGATCTGCGACGAGTTCCAGGAGCTCGCCGGTGACCGCGCCTTCGCCAACGACAACGCCATCGTCGGCGGCCTGGCCCGCATCAACGGGCGCAGCGTGGTGGTGATCGGCCATGAGAAGGGCCGCGACACCAAGACCAAGATCAAGCGCAACTTCGGCATGCCCAAGCCCGAGGGTTACCGCAAGGCGCTGCGCCTGATGAAGCTGGCCGAGCGCTTCGAACTGCCGCTGCTGACCTTCATCGACACCGCGGGCGCATGGCCGGGCATCGATGCCGAGGAGCGCGGCCAGTCCGAGGCCATCGCCCGCAACCTGATGGAAATGGCCGAGCTGAAGATCCCGGTGATCTGCACCGTGATTGGCGAAGGCGGTTCCGGCGGCGCACTGGCCATTGGCGTGGGCGACCGCACGGTCATGCTGGAATACAGCACCTATTCGGTGATCACCCCGGAAGGCTGCGCCTCGATCCTGTGGAAGACCGCCGACAAGGCCAAGGACGCCGCCGAGCAGCTGGGCATGACTGCCCGCCGCCTGCACTCGCTGGGGCTGGTGGACAAGGTGGTGCGCGAACCGACCGGCGGTGCGCACCGCAACCCGAAGCAGATGGCCAAGCGCCTGAAGGCCGTGCTGCTCAACGAACTGGACGCGCTGGACGACGTGCCGGTACCGGAGCTGCTGCAGCGACGGTATCAGCGCCTGCGCGGTTATGGGGCATACGAGGCGGCCTGAACCCGCCTGACCGCGAAGCTTGAAGCGAACCAGGAAAACCGCGCCCCAAGGCGCGGTTTTTCGTTACCAGGCGCGCTGGTACTGCGGCGGCGGCGGCAGGTCCGCTCCCAGCGCATGTGCCGCGCGGCGCGGGAAATACGGATCGCGCAGCAACTCACGGCCCATCAGCACCACGTCGGCAACGCCATCGGCAACCAGCGCTTCGGCATGGGTCGGTTCGGTGATCAGCCCCACCGCTCCGGTGGGTATACCCGCCTCCTCGCGGATGCGCTGCGCGAACGGGGCCTGGTAACCCGGCTCCAACGGGATGCGGGCGTTGGGCACCAGGCCGCCGCTGGACACATCGATGAGATCCACCCCGCGCTCACGCAGGCGTCGCGCCAGTTCGACACTCTGTGGCAGATCCCAGCCGCCTTCGGCCCAATCAGTGGCGGAGATCCGTACCCACAGCGGCAGTTCCGCCGGCCACGCGGCACGCACCGCGTCGACCACCTCCAGAAGCAGGCGCACGCGGTTGTCGAAGCTGCCGCCGTAATGGTCTTCGCGCTGGTTGGCCAGCGGCGACAGAAACTCGTGCAGCAGGTAGCCATGCGCGGCATGCACCTCCACGATACGGAAGCCCGCCGCGTACGCGCGACCCGCTGCCATGACGAAATCATCGACCACCTTGCGCAGACCCGCCTCGTCCAGCGCGAGCGGCACCGGTGACTGGGGATCGAACGCCAGCGGCGAAGGCGCCACCGGCGTCCAGCCCCCCAACGCGGCGGGCACCGGACCATGCCCGTGCCAGGGCGCATCGGTGCTGGCCTTGCGTCCGGCATGTGCAAGCTGCACGGCCGGGATGGCCCCATGCTCCGCGATGAAAGCATTGATCCGCGCCCACGCCACCACCTGCGCCTCGTTCCACAGGCCGGTGTCATGCGGGGAAATCCGCCCTTCCGGCGACACTGCCGTGGCCTCCGCGACCACCACGGCTGCGCCGCCCACCGCACGGCTGCCCAGGTGCACGAGGTGCCAATCATTGGGAACACCGTCTTCGGCCGAGTACTGGCACATGGGCGAGACGACGATGCGGTTGCGCAGCTGCAGCGACCGCTGCGCCAGCGGCTCGAACAGTTTGGACACGGGATGGCTCACCGGGTTGGGAATGACGACATGGGGACGGGTGCGGTAAAGGGAAGTTACGGCCATGGCCCGCTGTTTTCCAATTCCGGCAACAACGCCGACGCCCGCGATGTCTGGCACCATCCGCGGATGCCCGCTCCCACCGCCCCGCTGCCCGCGCCAACGTTCCGCGACCTGCCCGCGGCACCCCTGTGCGTCGGGTACAGCGGCGGGCTGGACTCCACGGTGCTGCTGCATGCGCTGGCCGCGCTGCCCGGTGTACGTGCAAGCGGTCTGCGCGCCCTCCATGTGCACCACGGGCTGCATGCCGACGCCGACCAATGGACGGCGCATTGCGTGGAGGTGTGTGCCGCACTCGACGTGCCGCTGCTGGTGGATCGCGTGCAGGTGCCTGCCGCCTCCGGCGAAGGCCCGGAGGCCGCTGCACGCCATGCGCGCCGCGCCGCCTATGCCCGGCACCTGGGCCGCGGCGAGGTATTGGTACTGGCCCACCACCAGGACGACCAGGCGGAAACCTTCCTGCTGCGCGCGCTGCGCGGCTCCGGCCCCGATGGGCTGGCCGCCATGCGACGCTGGAGCGCGCTGGGCGACCACCGCATCTGGCGCCCGCTGCTGGCAACGCCACGCCATGCATTGCTCGCCCACGCCCACACGCGGGGACTGCACTGGCTCGAGGACCCCAGCAACGCCGACACCGCGTTCGACCGCAACTTCCTGCGCAACCGGGTGATGCCACTGCTGCGCGATCGCTGGCCGGCCGCCGGCGCCGCGTTCGCGCAGGCCGCCGGTCATTGCGAGGACGCAACGGCACTGCTGCACGACGAAGACGAACGCCACCTTGCCGAAGCGGCCACCGCCGACCCCGCGACCCTCTCGCGCACGGTGCTGCGGGGACTGCCCCCCACGCGTCGCGCCCGCGTGCTGCGTTTGTGGATCGCAAGTCTGGGACTGCCGCCGCTGCCGGCGGAAGGTGTCGCCCAGATCGAACACGAGGTACTGCCCGCGCGGGCCGATGCGCGCGCGATGTTCGCGTGGGAGGGTGCTGCGGTGCGCAGCTGGCGCGATCTGCTGCACGCGGCTCCACTGTCCCCGCCGCCACCCGCTGGCTGGCACACCCTCTGGGCGGGCGATGCACCGCTGGCCATTCCGGGCGGTGGCTCCCTGCATCTGGAGGGCGCCGCACAGTTCCCGCAACCGGCCATCGTCGGCCTGCGCGACGGCGGCGAGCGCATCACCCTGCCGGGCCGCACCCATTCGCACGCACTCAAGCACGTGCTGCAGGACCTCGGCGTGCCGCCGTGGGAGCGCGAACACCTGCCGGTGCTGCGGTCTGCGGAAGGCGACGTACTGGCGGCCGGCGACCTGACGTACTCGTCGGTTTTCGATGCGTGGCTGCGCCAGCACGGCGCCCGCCTGCACTGGCGACCGCCGACCGGCACGCCGCGCGATTGACCGCCCGCAAGCTGCGCCGCACACTTCACCCATGGCCCGCAAATCCGCATCCGAACCATCGCCGGTCGCCGACTTCGAAGCCTCGCTGGACGAGCTGGAACAGCTCGTCGAGAAGATGGAACACGGCGACATGAGCCTGGAAGACTCCCTGGCCGCCTACGAGCGCGGCGTGGGCCTCTACCGCCGTTGCCAGACCGCGTTGGAACAGGCCGAGCTGCGCGTGAAGCTGCTCAGCGACCCGCAGGACCCGGCCAGCGCAGAACCCTTCGCCGCCGCGCCCGATGCTTGAAGACCGCCTCATCGGTTGGCGCCACCGCGCCGACGTTGCGCTCGCGCGCGTGCTGCCCGACCCCGAACAATCGCCCCGGCGCCTGCACGCCGCCATGCGCCACGCCGTGCTGCTGGGCGGCAAGCGCATGCGCCCGTTGCTGGTGCATGCCAGCGGTGCGCTGTTCGGCGCCGACGAAACGCTGCTGGACGCGCCCGCCGCCGCGGTGGAACTGATCCACGCCTATTCGCTGGTGCACGACGACCTGCCGGCGATGGACGACGACGCCCTGCGCCGCGGCCAGCCCACCGTGCACGTCGCTTTCGACGAAGCTACCGCCATCCTTGCCGGCGACGCGCTGCAGTCGTTGGCGTTCGCCGTGATCGCTGACGCGCCTGCCACCGATGCGGTGCGCGTGGCCCTGCTGCGCACGCTGGCCGAAGCCGCCGGCGCCGCCGGCATGTGCGGCGGCCAGGCGCTGGACCTGGACGCCACCGGCAATGGCACCACACTCGACGTCGCCAGTCTTGAGCGCCTGCACGCGCTCAAGACTGGCGCGTTGATCCGCGCCGCCGTGCGCATGGGCGCGCTGTGCGGCGGCGCCACCGACGCCGAACTCGTAGCGCTGGACCGCTTCGCCACTGCGCTCGGCCTGGCCTTCCAGGTCCGCGACGACATCCTCGATGTCGAAGGCGACAGTGCCACCCTCGGCAAGACCGCGGGCAAGGACGCCGCGCAGGACAAAGCCACCTTTCCCGCGTTGATCGGGTTGGAGGCGTCGAAGGCGCGATTGCAGCAGTTGGCTGCGGAGATGCAGGACGCCTTGGCACCGTTCGGCGCGAAGGCGGATGCGCTGGCCGGACTTGGCAGGTTGGCCATCGAGCGCAAGCACTGAGGGCTGACCCTTCCGACGATTTGCGTTTCGCCCAACGACTCCCGGCGCCTCACCGACGATTTCAGCACCAACCTGGTGGTGGGGTGAACCTGGCCTGGCCGGCAACGGCAACTCGAAGCGCCAACTCGGAGCTCCAAATGGAAACGGCCGCGCGACGCGGCCGTTTCCGTATCAACACATCTGGCGGGAAAGCGTTACTTCAGCAAGCGGATCGTCAGCGGATAGCGATAGCTCTCGCCGTTGTACGCCTTGAAGGTGGCGATCACGCTGCACACCAGCCACATCACCGCGATCGCACCCATGGCCAACAGCAGCACGATCCCTGCCGGCGCGGTCAGGATGATGCCCACGCCTAGCGTCAGGATCGTGGCACCGACCAGCAGGAAACCGATCAGGCCTGCCGCACAGGCGTAGATGAACATGCTCAGGTTGAAGTTGACGGCCTCCTTGGCGTGCTCGGCCACGAACGCCGACTCGTCACGTTTGAGGATCCAGATGCCCAGCGCGCCCAGCCCACCGGCGATGCCGGCCATCCAGCTGGTCAGCAGGGCCAGCGCCAGTGCGGCCAAGTGCGCGCCGGCCGCCCACAGGCGCTCGTTCTCGGTCAGGTTGACGGGGGGCGGGTTGGTATAAGCCTCGGTCATGACGGCCTCCTTCCGGAAACACTCCGGCCTCAACCCTGATATTGAGACATCGCCTGCGGGACGCAAGCCAACTTACGGCACCCCCCCGCGCCAGCGCCATGCAGTGCATGTCACTCCGCCGTCACCGCCCATCATCCCGCCCACCAGGGTCAAGCCAGCTTGGATGTACGACTGCGAATCCACATCGCTGCCCATCGCCTCGATACCGTTGAATGTGCGCTTGAGGTTGCCGGCCACGGCACGCCATCGACCGCGTACTGCAGCTTGCCGACCATGACCAGCGGCGATGTGGTACGGCCGTGTGCCGGCGCTGGCGAGCAGGAAGCTGGTCCTGTGATGCAGTCCGCCCCTTGCCACGGCCCGGATGGCTACGGAGGCCCGTGGCGCGGAAACGAACGGGCCCTGGAAAGGAACGAGCCCGGGCACGCCCGGGCTCGCAGTCCTGCCTTGCTGTCGCCAGCGCTTACTTGATCAGGCGGATTGTCAGCGGGTAGCGGTAGGCAACGCCTTCATTGGCCTTGACGGCCGCCAGAATGATGAAAACCAACGCGGCCAGACCGATCAGGACCATGATCGGCAGGATCAGGATGAATCCGATCATCAGTGTCACGAAGCCCAGCACGGTCAGGATCAACAGGACTGCAGCGACCGTGATGTTGAAGTTCAACGCTTCCTTGGCCTGGTCGGCCACGAACGGCATTTCGTCCTTCTTCATCAGCCAGATCACCAACGGCCCGAGAAACATGCCCCAGCCGCCCAGCGCCGAGGTCAGCAAGCCGCCGGCCAGCGCCGACAGGTGGGCGAACATGGCCCACTGGCGCTCTTCCTTGGAAGGCTGGCCGGACATAGGCAACGGTGGCGGCGTGGCAACGGTTTCGTTCTGATCCATGAATTTCCCCAGTCAGGTCAAGACGGCATCAATTGCCGCGGTCCGAAGCATAGCGCGAACCGATGACGCATTCCGCTGTAGCGGGGCCGCTCAGCCCTCACCCGCCACCGTCATCCGCCCCACCAGGATCGAGCCGGTGCGGATGTGCGACCGCAAGTCCACGTCGCTGCCCACCGCCTCGATGGCGTTGAACATGCGCTTGAGGTTGCCCGCCACGGTCACGCCATCGACCGGGTACTGCAGCTTGCCGTCCTCCACCCAGAAGCCCGACGCGCCGCGCGAGTAGTCGCCGGTGATGCTGTTCACGCCCTGCCCCATCAACTCGGTGACCAGCAGGCCGCGACCCATGCCGCGCACGAGCGAGTCGAAGTCGTCGGCGTTGCTCGCCACCTGCAGGTTGTGCACGCCGCCGGCATTGCCGGTGGTCGGCAGGCCCAGCTTGCGCGCCGAATAGGTGCCGAGGATGTAACGCTGCAGCACACCGGCCGTGACCAGCGGCGATTCACGCGTGGCCACACCGTCGGCGTCAAAGGATGCGGAGCGGAACCCGCGCAACAGGAACGGCCGCTCGTCGATCGAGAACCAGTCGGGGAACAGCTGCGTGCCCACGCTGTCGAGCAGGAAGCTGGCCTTCCGGTACAGCGCGCCGCCCGACACCGCACCGAGCAGATGGCCGATCAGCGAGCGCGCCACCTCGGCGCTGAACAGCACCGGGTATTCGCCGGTGGCGACCTGGCGCGGCGCCAGGCGTGCGGCGGCCCGTTCGGCTGCCTTGCGGCCGATGTCGGTGACGTCCTCCAGGTCCGAAGCCGCCAGCGCGATGCTGTACCAGCCATCGCGCTGCATCGCCTCACCTTCGCCCGCGATCAGCGCGCAACCGATGCTGTGCTGGGTGCTGCGCTCGCGCCCGACGAAGCCATGGGAATTGGCGTACACGCTCACGCTGGTGCCCGTGCCCAGCGAGGCGCCATCGGAGTTGCCGATGCGCGGGTCCGTATCGCGCCCGGCCTGCTCGCAGGCCAGCGCCAGGTCGATCGCGCGGTCGGCGTCGATGGCCCACGGGTGCCAGCTGTCGAACTCGCGCAGGTCGGTGGCCATCAGCTCGGGCTCGGCCAGGCCGGCCGCATCATCGTCCTCGGTGTGGCGGGCGATGGCGCAGGCCTGCTCGACGGTGGCCTCCAGGCTGTCCTCGCGCAGGTCGGCGGTGCTGGCACTGCCCTTGCGCTTGCCGAAGTACACCGTCACGGCAATGCCGCGGTCGCGGGTGGACTCCACCGTTTCCACCTCGCCCATGCGCACGTTGACGCTGAGGCCTGCATCTTCCGAGCACGAGACTTCGGCCTGGCTGGCGCCGCGACGCCTCGCACTGGCCAACAGGCGTTGGGACAGGTCGGCCAGCGTATCCAGGCGCGCCTGGCTGTCGACATGAATGGCCGGTTCGGGGATCAGGGCGTTCAATGGCTTATCCTTGCAACGTTGATTCCGCGGGCAGCGCCGGCGGAACTGGAATGACGGAAACGGCCGCGCCAACCACCGCGCAGGCCGGAGAAAGAGGAACGAACACGATGCGCGGCATTGACCCCGAAACCGGCGAATACCTGAGCGCCAGCCGCAGCGCGAACCGGCGCGACGCGCTGGAAGTGCTCGCGCTGGGCGAGAAGCTGGCGGCGCTGACCGACGCCCAACTGGCCAGGCTGCCGGTGCCCGACTCGCTGCTGCCGCACATCCGCGAGTGCAGGCGCATCACCTCGCATATCGCGCACAAGCGCCAATTGGCGTTCCTGGCCAAGCAGATGCGCCGCGAGGACGACGAGGTACTGGAGGCGATCCGCGACGCCCTTGACGAAGACGGCGAGGCGGCCCGCCGCGAAGTGGCGGCGATGCACCGCGTGGAGAAGTGGCGCGAACGCCTGCTCGACGAGGGCGACGCCGCGTTGGCGCAGCTGCTGGACGAATACCCGGGTGCCAATCGCCAGTCGCTGCGGCAACTGACCCGCAACGCCCTGGAAGAGCGCAAGCGCAACAAGCCCCCGCGCGCGTTCCGTGAGCTGTACCGTGAACTGCGCGAACTGATCGTCGAAGGCCACGCGGGCGACGCCGACTCCGGCGAGACGCCGCTGTACGACATCCCGCCCGAAGAAGACTGACGTCTTTCTACCTCTCCGAAACCGGGTTGCCTGGCGGCCGGCAGGCCGTCGGCATGCATGGGTATTGCGGAGAGTGCGCCATGGATGGCGCACGGCGGCGACTCCGCGCATGGATGCGCGGACGGAGCCGCGCAGCAATACCCATGCATGCCGGCGGCCCCACCCGAAGCCAGCCACCAAAACGCTCACGCCTGCGTGCCGCCCACGGTCAGCCCATCGATCAGCAACGACGGCTGGCCCACGCCCACCGGCACGCTCTGTCCGTCCTTGCCGCACACGCCCACGCCCTCGTCCAGCGCGAGGTCGTGGCCGATCATGCGCACCTTCTGCATGGTTTCCGGGCCGTTGCCGATCAGCGTGGCGCCCTTCACCGGTGCGGTGATTTTTCCGTCCTCGATGAGGTAAGCCTCGGTCGCGGAGAACACGTACTTGCCGCTGGTGATGTCCACCTGGCCGCCGCCGAAGTTGACCGCGTACAGGCCCTTCTTCACCGAGCGGATCATTTCCTCCGGGTCATGGGTGCCGGCCAGCATGTAGGTGTTGGTCATGCGTGGCATGGTCAGGTGCGCGAATGACTCGCGGCGGCCGTTGCCGGTGGGCGCCATGCCCATCAGGCGCGCGTTGAGCGTGTCCTGCATGTAGCCGACCAGGATGCCGTCCTCGATCAGCGTGGTGCACTGCGTGGGCGTGCCTTCGTCGTCGATATTGAGTGAGCCGCGGCGGCCCTCCAGCGTGCCATCGTCGACGATGGTGACGCCGGGTGCGGCCACGCGTTGGCCGATCCGGCCCGCGTACGTTGACGTGCCCTTGCGGTTGAAGTCGCCCTCAAGACCGTGGCCCACCGCCTCGTGCAGCAGCACGCCCGGCCAGCCACTGCCCAGCACGACCGGCATCACGCCGGCCGGGGCATCGACGGCTTCGAGGTTGACCAACGCCTGGCGCAGCGCCTCGCGCGCCCAGGCTTCCGGTTTGCCGCCGCCGAGCAGTTCAGCGTAGGTGTAGCGCCCACCGCCACCGGTATAGCCCATCTCACGGCGCCCGTCCTGCTCCACGATCACCTGCACGTTCAGTCGCACCAGCGGGCGCACGTCGGCGGCCAGCACGCCATCGCTGCGCGCCACCAGCACCGTGTCCACGCCGCCCGACAGGCTCACCACCACCTGCTGCACGCGCGGGTCGGCCGCGCGCAGCATGCGGTCGATACGGCGCAGCGCCTCGACCTTGTCCTCGTTGCCCAACGAATCCACCGGGTCGACGCCGGGGTACAGCGAACGCCCGCCGCCGCGCACCAGCGCATGCGGCGCCTGGCTGCGGCCGTCACGCGCGATCGCCCGCGCCGACTTCGACGCGGCAATCAGCGCCTCGCCATTGATCTCGTCGGAATAGGCAAATCCGGTCTTCTCGCCGCTGATGGCGCGCACACCCACGCCCTGTTCGATGGAGTGGGCGCCGTCCTTGACGATGCCGTCCTCCACCGTCCAGCTCTCGCGGCGCGCGTGCTGGAAATACAGGTCACCGAAGTCCACGCCCGGGCCCAGCAACGTGCCGAAGGCGCGTTCGAGGCCGCCCGCGTCAAGGCCGGCGGGCAGGAGGAGACGGGATTCGGCAAGCTGGAGCGACTGGGTCATGGTGGGATCCGGTTGTGGGTGCCGTGGGGCCCGGGCTTCGAGCTGAACCGGCTGCCTGGTTGCCGGCCGCGCCCGGTGCAGCGTCATGGGTGGCCGACAGCGCCATGTAAACGCACGGCGTTCGTTGAACGCACTATATGCGGGCCCCGGCCGGCCACTTCAACGGGAGAGTGCCAGCCGCCGGGGATTCGAGGCCTGCAGCCGGCCTTGGCGCCCTAATCGCCCTCGGCCGTGGTGTTTTCGCCAGCCGGCTTGCGTGCCGGCTCGCGGACAACGTCCACCTTGGGCTCCTTCCACGGTCCGGTCACCCGGTAGGTCCTGGCCGTCATTTCGCCCAGCGGCTTCTGCAGCACGGCATTGGCCGCCGCGCCAATCGCCGCGCCCACCGGGCCACCCGCGATGGCGCCGACGGCGGTCAGCAGGTTACCGGCCTTGGGGTGCACTTCGATGGTCTGGTTGAAGGTTTGCGCGCGCAGGTGGGTGGTGCCGCGGATATCGATGTCCGCAGCCGGGCCGCGGATGCCCAGATCATCGCTGCGGGCAATGCCATTGGCGAACTGCACCGTGCCACCAGCGCGGTCGAAGGCAAACCCCTTGGAGAAGAAGTCGCGGAAATCCAGGGTCAGGCGCCGCGGCAGCTGCGCGATGCTGAGCAGTCCCAGTACACGACCGGCGCCGGGTTCGACTTCCAGCAACTGGCCGTCGCGCACGTCCAGGGTCAGCCGTCCCTCCAGGTTCGACAGCGAAAACCCGGCCGGGCTGCCCGGCCACACCGCATCGAAATGCGCGCTGCCCTTGCCGCCGGACAGTTGCCCGCGCATGCCAAACCCCTCAAGCAGCGCTTCCACGTCGTCGCTGTCGATGCGGATATCCATCTGCGTCCGTTCGGCGCCACCCGTCCCGGACCATTCGCCGCCCACGTCGATGCGCTGGCCGGGAGCCTGCGTCTGCACCTGCTCGAAGCGCATGCCCCTGCCCGTGGGCCGCGTGCGCACCGTGGCCTTGCCCAGCCTCGCGGCGGCAACGCGCAGGTCATCGATGTCGAACGCCAGCGGGGGAATGTTGGCGGGATTGATCGGGTCGCCTGCGACAGCCTGCACTGTCGCACGCCCGGATACGCCCGCATTGCCCGCCACCGTTCCGTGGGTCTGGGCCGGCGGCACCGCACCCTCCGCGGCAGGGGCCTCCGTGGCCGGCCGCCAATGCGCGCGCTCGAAGCGTCCCGCGATCGCCGCACTGCTGCTGGAGGGAACCAGCAGGGCACCTTCCAACGACGGACCCTCGGCCCGCACCGCGATGGCTCCTTCCGCCGCCGGAACGACCACGACACGGGTGTCGGGAAACACGCCGCCGAGCAACTGCAGGCGCGCGGCTCTGACGTCGATGCGCTGCAATGGGAAGCCGCCACCGCTGCCGGTGCCGCCGCGCGCGATGGCCACCCAGTCAATGGCATCCAGGCGATCGCTCCGGCCTCCTACCACCAGTCCACTGGCGGGGGGCGGCGTACTGGGCAGGCCACCACCCAATTGCACACGCACCCCCGTCTGGTTGCCCTGCGCGCGGGCACGCAGCGCCGCGCGCGTGCCCAGCGCCACACGCACTTCACCCGCACCCAGCGGCAACGGCGTGTCGATGGTGGTCGCCAGCGCTTCATGGGCAGGCTTGCGCAAGGGCTCGGGCAACGAGATCGCGGTGCCCTGCAGCTGTGACGCCAGTTGCAGCCGGGTCACGGCGGGCCGTCCCGATCGCGCGGGCTGCACGCCCACCGAGATGGTCCAGGGAGACCGACCGTGCAGGTACGGCTTCAGCCACCCCAGGTCGGGCGCCTGGTCCAGCAATGCGCCCGCGCTGAGCGTGGCATCGAGTGCGGCCTCGAATACGTTGGCCCGGTCATGCATGTAGGCCTCGCCCACGCGCAGCGACAGCCGACCCGGCAAGCCTTCGTGTCGCACCGCCAGCCGATCGGCCTCGAAGCCCTTCAGCGAGTACGTTGCCGCGCCGTTGACCTGGTCAAACGCGAGGTTCCAGCGCGAGTCGGCCAGGTGCGCGTTCTTGAGGCGCACGGCGCCCTCCACCCGTGTCTGGTGCGCGTCGCCCAGCGGCATCAGCAGGTTGAAGTCGACCTCGGCGGGTCCGCGGGCGGACACCTTGGCGAACGTGTCCGGGTCCAGCTTCTGCAGCGGACTCTGGCGAAGCACGTCCAGCATGCTGCCGGCGTCACCGGAGCCGCTGGCGCGGACGGACAGGCGACCATCGCGGTAGCTGTCGATGCCGGCGTGCAACCGCTGGATAGCCACGCCACCGACGCGGCCGGTGCCATCGACGGTGAATCCATTGCCGATGAAGCTGGCCTCGGCCTCCACGCCTTCCGCGGCCGGCCAGTCGGGCTGGAACTTCAGCACGCCGTTGCCGATGTGGGCGTTGGCTTCGAAACGGCCGTTGCGCTTCTCGAACGGCCAGTCATCCAGGTCGCCGGAGACAATGGCACGGCCATTGCTCAGGTGGCCGGAAACCAGTGCCATGTCCAGCCACTCCACGACCGGCTTGGGCATCAGGTAATGGATCCAGAAACCCTTGGCCGCCGGCAGCGTCGCCTCTTCGATGTTCGCGGCGATGTCGATCCAGGGGCGGGTACCGTCGCCCTGCCACCATAGCCCGCCGCGCGCTGTCGCGGCATAGCCCTTGCCCGCCACGCGCAGCGCAGGCGTGGCGAAACGCCAGCCCTTGCCTTCCCGCCAGCCACCGATGCGGCCGTCGAGCTTGACGTCGTGCACCACGCCGAAACCACGTGGCCAGTCGAAGTGCAGCGCCGCACCGGGATCCAGCTGCAGGTCGAAGCCATCGGCATCGCCATTGAAGGCGCCGGCCAGCCCATCCAGTCCGGGCGAATTGCCTACCGGATCGAAGCCGATCGAATCGATGCGCGCGCGCGCATGCAGCGGACCGCCGCGACGACCGATGATCGCGATGCGCTGCAGTGCCGCACGCGGCTTGGCAGCCAGCAGCCAATGCCGCAGCCCCGGCGCGACGCGTTCACTCAGGGCCAGCACCTGCACCAGCGGAGCGCCATCCAGCCGATCCGCCACGATGGCGAACTGCTGGCCACCCGCCAGCAGCAGCCCGTCCAGCGTCTGTTGCGATGCGCCCGAGCCGATCCGCAACGTTGGCGCATCCAGCCGCCAGCCGCCGCGCACCACGCGCCAGCGCGCCTTCGCCTGCACCGTGTCGAAGTCCACGCGCGGGGTGGATCGGGTCCCGTCCTCCGCGGCCAGTTCAGCCCCGCGCAGGCGCACGCCCTCCAGTTGCGCATCCGCCGTGACCAGCACGATGCGGCCGCCGCGCAACTCGCCCCAGGCTTCGGCACGGCCGGTGCCGGCTTCGCCCACCACGCCAGCCAGCCGCAGCAATGACGACCACGCCGAAAGGTCAGCCTTTCGCGCACCCGCATACACGCGGCCGTCGCCACTGTGACGGTTGAAATCGAGCATGCCATTGAGCGGCATCGCATCCAGCCTGGGCCAGATGCGCGCGCCCACGCGCACGCGTTCGCCATTCACCTGCAGGCGCAGGTTGATGCGCGGAATACGAGCATCCAGCCCGTATGCAGGTGCGATCAGCGCAAGCTTGCCGCCGATGACCTGCAATTCACCCAGTCCCTCCAGCGCGGCGAACGGATCGCCACCCGGCTTCTGCTGGCCGGGAAGCCCGCGAACCTGCCAGCGGCCATCCTCCAATCGCTCCAGCGTGAGGTCCACGCCGCGCAGGCGCAGTTCGGAGAACGAACGCCCCGGCAACAGTCCGGCGTACAGGGACACCAGCATCTCGGTGTCGCCCACCACGAACGCCTGCGCGCCCTCGCCCACCCGCAGGTTGGCCAGCTTGAGCAGCGGACCCCGCCGGGTCCACGCGGTTTCCACCCGGTCAAAACTGATGGGTCGCCCGGCACGCTCGCTCAGCCATGCGGCGACGCGCTCCGGATTGTGTTCGGCCATCGGCAGCACCTGGCTGACGATGCCCAGCAACAACGCCACCAGCACCAGCGCGATGGCAATGGTGTAGCCAAGGCCCCGGCGGGCCAGGCGCAGGCGGCGGCGCAACGGCGTGGGCATCAGCCGGCCCTGCGCGGGGCGTCAGAGCAGCACGACATCGAACTGCTCCTGTGCATATTGCTCGTCGGCCTGGAAGCGGATCGACTTGCCGAGGAACTCCTCCAGCTCCGCCACCGCCGCCGATTCCTCGTCGGTGATGCGCGCGACCACCTTGGGCGAGGCAATGACGAGCAGGCGCTGCGCATCGAACTGGCGCACCTGGCGCACGATGTCGCGGAAGATCTCGTAGGTCACCGTTTCCGGCGTCTTCAGCGTGCCGCGGCCACTGCACTCGTGGCAGGGCTCGCTGAGCTGGCGCTGCAGGCTCTCGGTGGTGCGCTTGCGCGTCATCTCCACCAGCCCCAGCGGCGAGAAATCGTAGACCGTGGTCTTGGCGTGGTCGCGCGCCAGCGCCTTCTCCAGCAGTCGCAGCACCTGGCGCTTGTGCTCGGCATCGGTCATGTCGATGAAGTCGATGATGATGATGCCGCCCAGGTTGCGCAGGCGCAGCTGGCGCGCGACCGACTGCGCGGCCTCCAGGTTGGTGCGATACACCGTCTCCTCGAGGTTGCGCTGGCCGAGGAACGAGCCGGTATTGATGTCCACCGTGGTCATCGCCTCGGTCTGGTCGATCACCAGGTAGCCCCCGGACTTGAGCGGCACCTGCTTTTCCAGTGCTCGCTGGATTTCATCCTCCACCCCGTACAGGTCGAAGATCGGCCGCTCGCCGGTGTAGTGCTCGATCTTCTCCGCCAGCCCCGGCATGTAGGCCGCGGCAAAGCTGCGCAGGCGCTCGCAGGTCTCGCGCGAGTCCACCTTCACCTTCTCCACGTCGCGGCGCATCAGGTCGCGCACGGCGCGAAGCGGCAGGCTGAGGTCTTCGTACACGCGCTCGCCCACGCGCGATGACTTCGACTTTTCCTCGATCAGCGCCCACGCGCGGTTGAGGTAGGCGATGTCCTCGCCGATGGCCTCCTCGGGCTGGCCTTCGGCATTGGTGCGCACGATGTAGCCGTGCATGGCATCGGCCGGTGCCATCGCGGTCACATGCGACTTCAGCCGTATGCGCTCGGCCTCGTCCTCGATGCGCGCCGATACGCCGACCACGCGGGTGCGCGGCAGCAGCACCAGGTAGCGCGATGGAATGCTCAGCTGGGTGGTCAGCCGCGCGCCCTTGGTGCCGATCGGGTCCTTGACCACCTGCACCACGATTTCCTGGCCTTCGCGCAGCAGCTCGGTGATCGGGCGGGTGGGCGTGGGTGGCAGTGGCGCCTCGCCGCCCTCCTCGCTGCCGATCTGCGCCGGCTTGACCACGTCGCCGGCATGCAGGAACGCCGCGCGCTCCAGGCCGATGTCGACGAAGGCCGCCTGCATGCCGGGCATGACCCGCTGAACCTTTCCCTTGTAGATGTTGCCCACCACGCCGCGCGACCAGCCGCGCTCGATGTGCAGTTCCTGCAGCATGCCGTTCTCGACGACGGCGACGCGGGTTTCGCGCGGGGTGACGTTGACCAGGATTTCTTCCGACATGCCCGCGCCTCAGCCGTGCGCCGCCGCGGCGACCGGCACGCGCGGGCAGTCGATGCCGAATTCGCGCAACAACCGCGCGGTCTCGTGCAGCGGCAATCCCATCACCCCGGAGTAGCTGCCCGACAAGTGGCTGATGAAGACTTCACCACCGCCCTGGATGGCATAGGCGCCGGCCTTGCCGAATGGCTCGCCGGTGGCCACGTACGCGGCGATGTGCGCCTCGGCCAGCGGCGCGAAGGTCACCTCCGACACCGACACCGCCTGCGCCTCGCGCCCGGCCGTGACCAGCGAGACCACCGACACGACCTGGTGGGTACGGCCGGACAAGCGACGCAGCATGCCCGCCGCGTCTTCCGCATCGCGCGGCTTGCCGAAGACCTCATCGTCCAGCACCACCTCGGTATCGGCCCCCAGTACCACGGCGCCCGGCGTGGCCACGACCTTCAGCAGGCCCGCACCCGCCTTCTCGCGCGCCACCCGCCGAACATAGTCATCGGCGTGCTCCCCGGGCTGGCGCTGCTCGGGAATGTCGAGGTCAAGCACGCCGAAGTCCAGGCCAAGGCGGCCCAGCAGTTCGCGGCGACGGGGGGATTGGGAGGCAAGATAGAGCATCGCCCAAGGATAGCCTGCCCGCCGCGTCGGCAGCCTTTCGGCACCTGAACCAAAGGCGACGGACGTTCCAGTTACCGGTGCGGCACGACGCGCCAAATGGCAACCTGCGCTTGACGCGTCAAGGTCACCCCAACCCCTGGACGGCTCACGAACCGTTAACCGTCCACGCAAGACCCTTCCCACCACCACAAATGGAGTTGAACATGATCCAAACCCCGTTCCGGTCGACCTTGCGCCCGCTGGCGCTGGCCGCCGCCCTTGCCTTGGGAGCCACCGCGACGATGACCGCCTCCGCCCAGACCGCGCCGGCCATGATATCCGCCGATGGCACCCTGCTTTCGGTGTCGGCGCAGGCCGAAGCCAAGCGCGTCCCCGACATCGCCACCGTGTCCACCGGCGTGGTCACCCAGGCCGCCGACGCCAACAGCGCCATGCGCGCCAATGCCGAGCAGATGGCCAAGGTGGTGGCCGCGATCAAGGCCGCCGGCGTGGCCGAGCGCGACATCCAGACCAGTGGCATCAACCTGGGCCCGCAATACCAGTACGCCCCCGACAAGCCGCCGGTCATCACCGGGTACCAGGCCAGCAACACGGTGACCATCACCGCGCGCGACATCGGCAAGCTGGGCAAGTTGCTGGACGCGCTGGTGGCCACCGGCGCCAACCAGGTCTACGGCCCCAACTTCGACGTGGACGACAAGGAGTCGGCCTACGACGAGGCACGCCGCAATGCCATCAAGAAGGCGCAGCAGCGCGCCGAGATGTATGCAAAGACGCTGGGACTGCGCGTGCGCCGCATTGTCAGCATCAGCGAGGGCGGCGGGTTCGGGCGCCCCGGGCCGATCCCGATGATGGCGATGGCACGAGCGGAGAAAGCGGCAGACACCCAGGTCGAGCCGGGCGAGACGACATTGTCCGTCAACCTCGACGTGGTATTCGAACTCGGGCGCTGATCCCCGACGTTTCGCGCAACGACAGGCCCGCCCCGCGCGGGCCTGTTGCGTTTGGCCCGTCGCGGTTCCCATCCGTCATAGCACCGCCGCCGGGTTTGATCCAGCGCATACCCGCGCCGGTGGCCGATGGGTAGCATGACGTCCATGAGCGCTTCCACCCTGCCGTTCCTGCGCACCCTCTGCCACCTGCGCTGGTGGGCCATTGCCGGCCAGTTGCTGACCGTGGCCGCCGTCACCGGGCCAATGGGTCTGGCGCTGGAGCGAGCGCCCCTGTACGGCGGGATCGCCGCACTGGCCATCTTCAATCTGGTCGCGACGCTGCGCACGCGGCACGCGCGCTCGGCATCCAACGTGGAAGCCTTCATCCACCTGCTGGTCGACATCGCCGCGCTGGCGTGGCTGGCGGCATGGAGCGGCGGACTGGCGAACCCGTTCGCGTCGCTGCTGGTGATGCCACTGGCCCTGGCGACGCTGGCGCTTCCGCAGCGCTGGGTGGCCGCCACCGCCGCGGCATGCTTGGCGGCCTACGCAGCCGTGGCCACCTTCGGCCACGATCTGCCGCACGTGCACGGCGGACCCGCCGCAGGCTTCAACCTGCACCTGTGGGGCATGGCGGTGAACTTCCTGGTGATGGTGGGCGTGGTGCTGTACTTCTCCATGCGTCTGGTGGGCCTGTTGCGCCAGCGCGAACGCGAACTGGCCGACCTGCGCGAGCGTTTCGTGCGCAACGAAGGCATCGTCGCCCTGGCCACGCATGCTGCATCCGTGGCCCATGAACTCAACACGCCGCTCGGCACCCTGACCTTGCTGGCCGATGACCTGCTGGACAGTCCGTTGCCTGCGGACAGCCGCGATGACGTAGCGACCATGCGCCAGTTGCTGGACGTCTGTCGCGAACGCGTGCGCGAACTGGCACGCCCCGCCGACCACGCCCAGCACGACGCGGTCGACCTGGAACAGACGATCGCGCGGTGGCAACTGGTGCGGCCCGAGGTCACGCTGCATCGCGAAGGCCCATCGGGCGCGACTCCGCGGGTCGATCCGGGCGTGGGCCACCTGCTGCTGGCGCTGCTCAACAACGCGGCCGATGCCGGGCTGGCCACCGGCAGTGCGCACGTCGATCTGTCGTTGCGCATCGATGGCAACGCATTGGCAGGCAGCGTGCGCGACCACGGTGCCGGCTTCGATCCCGACCGGCCCTTCCTGCCGGAGCTGTTCCATAGTGGCAAGGCGAACGGCATGGGCGTCGGCCTCGCGCTGTCGCACGCCACGACTGAACGCCTGGGCGGCGACCTGTGGGTGGAATCGAGCGGCGCGAAAGGCAGCTGCGTGCGCTTTCGCGTGCCCCTCGCCCCCGGGACCACCGACATGAAGGGGTTGCCGGTTCCCGGGGGCGCCGCGTGAAAGGATTGCTGGTAGACGACGACGCGCTGTACCTGCGCACGCTGCAACGCTCGTTGGCGCGGCGAGGCATCGAGGCCGACACCGCCCTCGACATCGACTCCGCGCTGGCGCTGGCGCGCGCCGCGCCGCCGGACTTCGCGGTGCTGGACCTCAAACTGGCGCAGGAATCGGGCCTGGCGCTGATTGAACCGTTGCGCGCGCTACGCCCGGACATGCGCATCCTGCTGCTGACCGGCTACGCCAGCGTCGCCACCGCCGTGGAGGCGATCAAGCGCGGGGCCGACGATTACCTGCCCAAGCCCGCCACGCTCACCGCGATCCTGCGCGCGCTGGCGCTGGCACCCGACGAAGTGGCGGACGAGGCGGTTGACGAGGCTGGTGCCGCGCCGGACACCATGACCCCGCTCTCCCGGCTGGAGTGGGAGCACATCCAGCAAGCGCTCAACGACACCGGAGGCAACGTGTCGGCCACCGCGCGATTGCTGGGAATGCACCGCCGCTCGTTGCAGCGCAAGCTGGCCAAGCGACCGGGCCCGGAGCGCACACCGCGCGACGAGTAGCGCATGGCCCTCCACCGGCTAGCGGCCACTGGACCCCGGATCCTCCGGCACCGGGTGCGTTGCGCGGCCGGAGGTCCAGGCTGCACACATCATCTCGGTATCAGTACTCCACGTTGAGTTTCAGCCAGGCGGTGCGGCCCGGCTCGCTGATCCGCACCGGGTCACCCGGGTAACCGAACGCACTGTTGCCGGCCAGGTTCAGGTGCTCGGCGTAGCCGCGGTCGAACAGGTTGTCGACACCCGCGCTCAGGCGCATGCGCGTGCCGATGCGATACGCCGCATTGACCGAGAACACGCCAAAACCCTTGCTGGGCCCGATGTCGCGCCCCACCACGTTGCCTTCGTTGACGCTGGTCCGCGACTGGTCGTCCACGCCGCGCAGCAGCGCACCGGCCGACCAGGCCTGGCCTTCATACGATGCGGACAGGCGCGCTTCCAACGGCGGCATCTGTGGCAACGCGCGGCCGGTGTCGCGCTGCTCGCCCCAGGCGTACGCCAGCGACCCGTCCAGCTTCCAGCCCTCGGCCGGACGCCAGCCGATGCCTGCTTCGCCGCCACGGATGTCGGCATCCACGTTGAGCGCGCGGGTCATGCCGGCCATGGTGCCGGTGCCGTAGCGGAACAGGATGTAATCGTCGATGCGGCCCACGTACGCCGATGCCCATGCCTCGAAGCGCCTGTGCTTGTAGTGCACGCCGAAATCCAGCTGCGTGGTGGTTTCCGGCTGCACGCCGACGAAGGCATTGACGCTGCCGAACGGACCGTTGGTCGGGGAGAACAGCTCCCAGTAGTCGGGCATGCGCTCGCTGCGGCCGATGCCCGCGTACCAGCCCAGCGGCACGTTGGCCAGCTCACGCTCGTAGCGGACGAAGCCGGCCTGCAGCGTCTCCTCGCGGGTCATGCCAGACGTCGGGTTGGGCCGCGGCATCATGCCACCGGTGTCGGGACGCTGGTCGGTGGCTTCGGCGCGGTCGATGCGCGCGCCGGCCACCCAGCGTTGGCGCTCACCGAAGGGCAACGTGGCCTCGGCGAACACGCCGGTGTTTTCGAGGCGGGCATCCTCCAGCCACGGGCGCAGCAGGTAGGCGCGGCGGCCCGGCGCGTTGCGCCGACGGTGTTCGTTGCGCTGGTGGTCCAGGCCGGCTTCCAGTTCCAACCCGGTCCACGCCCACGACAACGCCAACCGACCGCCCTGCGTCTGGCGGCCCACGTTGGAGGCCATCGCCATCGGCATGCGGCTGTTGGGGTCGGGATCGCGCAGGGTGTAGTTGTCCATCACGTGGTCGACGCGGTTGTCGTACACGTTGGCCTTCACGCGTTGCAGCGCGCCATCGAAACCGCCGCGCTCGAAGCGCAGGCCCAGGCTGTCGCGGCGGAAGCGGGTGCCGTCCATGCTGCGGCCGGCGTAGGCCGCCTCGCCGTCACCGATGCCGGCGCTGAGTTCCAGCACGGTGTCGGGATCGGGCGTCCAGCCGAGCGCGGCGTCGGCGTTCCACTTGTTCCAGGCCGAATGCACCCGGCGGCCATCGCCGTCCACGTAATCGCCGGACTCGGATCGGTTGGCCGACACGGTCGCGTAGCCCAACGGCTTGCCCGCGGCGACATCCAGCACCTGGTCGTTGCGCGAACGGCTGCCGGCCAGCGCACTGGCGCGCAACCGCACACCCGGCGCTTCGAAATATTCGGGATCACGCTCGAACAACACCGTGCCTGCCGACGCACCGGGGCCCCACAGCACGGTCTGCGGCCCTTTCACCACCGTCAGGCGGTCGTAGGTTTCCGGCGCGACGTACGACAGGGTGTTGTCCATGCGCGACGGACACGCGCCGTGCAGCGCGCCACCATTGGCGATCAGGTTGAGGCGCGAACCGAACATGCCGCGCAGCACCGGGTCGCCGTTGGTGCCGCCGTTGCGCAGCGTGGTGAAGCCGGGGATGGTCTTGAGGTAGTCGGCGCCATCGCTGGCTGGCACCGGCTGGCGGGGCAGGCGCGGGTCGGTGGCGACTGTCAGCGGCGCGGTAGGCGCCAGCGAAGTCACGACCACCGTCGGCAGCGTGACGGCAGCGGGGTCCTGTGCAGCTGCGCCGGCCGTGCCTGGCGTGGATGGTGTCGCCCCCGGGCCGTCGGACGCCGATGGTGCACCGGGGCCGGCAACCGCCGCTTGTGCGACGAGGGACGCCCCGGCCTCGGATGGTCCGGCCTGCGCAAAGGCGACGGCCGGCACGGCAAACAGCACGCCGGCCAGCGCGAGGAAAAGCGGATGGGAACGCATGGAATCTGCCCTCTGGATCACTGGGCAAATTTCACCAAGTCTCCAGCTGAACAGGGATGCGACACAGTGTCGCAGGGGCCGTGCGCAGGGGTCGTTCGCCGGGGAATTCGTCCGAGACGCAACCCTGGCTACGCGCGGTGGTACGGATGGTTGGCGAGCAGCGCCGCGGCGCGGTACAACTGTTCGGCAGCCACCAGCCGCACCAGCATGTGCGGCAGGGTCAGCGGGCCCAGCGACCACTTCTCGTCGGCGCGGGCCAGCACGTCGGGCGCGTGACCTTCGGGACCGCCGATCAGGAACGCCAGGTCGCGCCCCTGCCCGCGCCAGAACTCCAGCCGCTGCGCCAGGTCCTCGGACGACCAGGTGCGGCCCCGGCCATCCAGCGCCACCACGCAGGCCCCCTTGGGCAACGCCGCCACGACCCGTGCGCCCTCGTCCTGCATCGCGCGCGCGGCATCGCGACCCTTGCCGCGCAGGCCCGGCTCCACCTCCACCAGTTCCAGCGGCAGCCAGTGCGACAGGCGCTTCTGGTACTCGCCGAACCCCTCGGCCACCCAGCGCGGCGCGCGCTCACCCACGGCGATCAACTTGGCTCTCATGCGCGAATGGTAACCAGCACCGGACCGGCGCGCCGCGATGATTCGCGGGCGTCAGGCATCAGTTGTCAGTTGTCAGGCATCAGTTGCCGGTTGCCGGTTGCCGGTTGCCGGTTGCCGGTTGCCGGTTGCCGGTTGCCGGTTGCCGGTTGCCGGTTGCCGGTTGCCGGCCAGTATCCAGGCACTGGGGACAGGCCCGCGGCATGGGATCACCTCACGTCACGGATGCGTCCTCCACAACGCAACAACGGCGCCCTGGGGCGCCGTCGACAGCAGGTCATCCGTGCTGCGTGCGTCCTGTCACCGGCGGCCTTCGGCACCGCCCACCGTCTCGTCGGCGTCCGGATGCTGGTCACCCACCGTCCACAGGCGCTCCAGCGCATAGAACTCACGCACGCGCGGCAGCATGACGTGGACCACCACGTCGCCCAGGTCCACCAGCACCCACTCGGCCTCGCGCTCGCCTTCCACGCCCAGCGGCATCACGTCCAGTTGCTTGGCGAACCTCACCACCTCGTCGGCGATGGATTTGACGTGGCGGGTGGAGGTGCCGGAGGCGATCACCAGGTGGTCGGTGACGGTGCTCTTGCCACGTACGTCGATCTCGACCACGTCCTTGGCTTTGAGGTTCTCGACGGCATCGTGCACCGCCTTGAGCAGGGCCTCGGCCGACGGCGGCGGGCTGGGCAGGCGGGTCTTGATGACTTGGGCTTGGCTGGACAAGGGTTGGAGACTCTCGATTCTTGGGAGGGCACGGCATCCGTGATGGTGCGAAAGGCCGTGTGGTGCAAATTATAACGGAGCCGGGGGGGCATCCCGGTCCACGCCATCCTCACCCCGGTACAGCCCGTGCCGTTCGATGTAGGCGGCCACCGCGGGCGGTACCCAGCCACGCCAGATGTCGTCACCGTGCGCGATGGCTTCGCGGATGGCCGTGGCCGACTCCGGGCGCAGTGGGTGGCGCAGGCGCAGGATCCTGCCTGCCGCAGCCAGCCGCAGCATGCCGGGGTCGCGGGTCAGGCGACCTTCGACCACGGACACCAGCGCAGGTGGCCACGGCGCCTCCAGGTCATGCCCGGGGCGTTCGGCGACAATGAAATGGCATAGGCCGAACAACGCCTGCCACCGGTGCCAGGTCGGCAGGCCGAGGAAGCTGTCGGCCCCGATCACCAGCGCCACCGGCCGGCGCTCGCCCTCGCCTTCACGCAATCCGGTCAGCGTCTCGAAGGTATACGAGCGGGAATCGCGCGCCAGTTCGCGCCGGTCCACGTGCAGGCCGGGTTCACCGGCGACCGCCAGGTCCAGCATGCGCGCGCGCTGCGCGGCGGTGGCTCCCGGGCGCGACCGGTGCGGCGGATCGGCGGAGGGCATCAGGTGCACGCTGGCCTGCATGGTGCTGCGCACCAACTGCGCAATGGCAAGGTGGCCATTGTGGATCGGGTCGAAGGTGCCGCCGTAGAGGACCAGCAGGTCATCCATCGGCGTTCATCCGCCGGCCAGCAGCAGCCGCGCGGCGCGGGGTTCGGCCACGGCGAGCAGCAGGCGTTCCAGCGCGACCCACGCATCGCCCGGCTCGCGCCCCTTGGCCATGCGGTCCACCCGCCCCACCGCGGCCACGAAGCGCTCCCAATGCCCCCCGGCATGCCGTTGCAGGGCGCGCTTGTAGATGGGCTGCTTGGAGTCCCATACGCGCAGCGCCTTGAATTCGCCCACCAGCGCATTGCCGCCGCTGGCCTGTGCACGGGCCAGCCTGGCCAGCAACTGCAGTTCGCGCACCACCATGCCCAGCACGGCGGGTACCGCCTCGCCCTCGGCGCGCAGGCCCGCCAGCATCCGCGAGACCTGCGCCGATTGCCCGTTGAGTGCGGCGTCCAGCAGGCGGAACACGTCAAAGCGTGCCGCGTCGGCCACCAGGTCCTGCATGCGTGCGGCATCCAGCGGGGTGCCGTCGGCCAGCAGGGCCAGCTTGTCGACCTCCTGCGCGGCGGCCAGCAGGTTGCCGTCGATGCGTTCCACCAGCACCTGCACCGCGTCGCGGTCGGCGCGGACACCACGCGCGCGGAGGCGGCGCTCGATCCAGTCCGGCAGTTCATGCGGCTTCACCTGCCAGGCGATGGCGACCTGGCCGACACGGCCGATCGCCTCGCTCCACTTGCCGCCGTGCTGCTTGCTCCATTCACCCCCGGTCACCAGCAGGGTGACGTCGGCGGGCGGTGAGGCACAGAATTCCTCGATCAGCCGGCCGCCTTCCTTGCCCGGCTTGGCGGTCGGCAGGCGCAGTTCGATCAGCCGCCGCGACGCGAACAGGCTGGGTGCGCTGAAGCTGGCCTTCATCGCGTCCCAATCGGGTTCGCGATTGCCTTCCTGCTCATGGACCTCGCGCTCGCTGAAGCCCTGGGCGCGGGCCGCCACGCGCAGGGCGTCGGCGGCCTCCAGCACGCGCAGCGTTTCCGGGCCCGCGATGAGGTAGGCAGGTTTGAGCGGCCCGGATTCGAGCTGGGACGCCAGCTGCTCGGGCTTCAGCTCCATCTCAGGGCTTGACTTCGGCCGGCGGCGGCGGTGCGTCTTCCACCGGCGGCGCGGTGCCCGCCGCCTGCATCGCCGCCCTGGCCGCGTCGGTTTCCACCGGGAGCAGGGTGCTGCTGGCCGCCCCACCTTCCTGTCGCTTGACCACCGCGTCGATGCGGCGCAGCACGGCCGCCGCCATTTCGCGGCGCAACTCCCGCACCAGCACCTCGCGCTCACCCTCGGTGCCGATCGCGTTGGTGGGCGCGGAGATGTAGTCACGCGACAGCTCGATCGCCTGTTGCGGCACCAGCACCGTGCCGTCGGCCCGGCGCAGTTCGAAGATCACCGCATAGCGCAGGCTGTATTCCTGGGAGCGACCAAAGGCGTCGAGCGCGATGGGCAGGTCACCCCACCGCTCGGAGAACAGGTCCAGCACCGCGGCCGGCGCGGCGGCGTCGGTGGCGGGAACCGCGCCGGCGCGCGACAGCGACGTCGCCAGCGTTTCGGCCAGCGGGCTGTAGCGATCGACGGACACCACCTTCACCGGCCCCAGGTCGGGGGGCAGGGTCAGGGCATTACGCAACTGGAAGCCGCAGGCCGAGAGGGCCAGCACGAGGACAACAGGCGCCAGGGCGCGCAACGGACGTCGGATCATGCGGGGAGTCTGTACGAGGTGGCGGTCTGCATCAAGGCGCAAGCGGGTCGGCGCAGGCTCAACTGGCCACGATGTTCACGATCTTGCCCGGCACCACGATCACCTTGCGCACGGTCAGCCCATCCACGTACTGGGCCACGTTGGGCTCGGCCAGCGCCAGGCGCTCGGCCTCGGCCTTGTCCACGTTGACCGGCACCTCGATGGTGCCGCGCAGCTTGCCGTTGACCTGCACCGCCAGGGTGACCGCGTCGCGCACCAGCGCGGACGGATCCGCGACCGGGAACGGCACGTCCTCCAGCACGGTTTCCGGGTGGCCCAGCGCCTGCCACAGCGCGTGGCACACGTGCGGCGTCACCGGGTTGAGCAGCAGCACCATCGCCTCCAGTGCTTCGTGGCGCACGGCCCGCCCGGCGTCGCCCAGGTCATCGAACTTGCCGAGGTGGTTGAGCAGCTCCATCAGTGCCGCGATGGCGGTGTTGAAACTGTGCCGGCGACCGTAATCGTCGCCCACCTTCTGGATGGTCTCATGCAGCTGGCGGCGCAGGGTCTTCTGCGCCGGGGTCAGCACGGTGCCAGCCTGCAGCAGCGCGGCCACCTCCGGATGGTCCGGCTGAGCCACATGGGACACGACTTCGCGCCAGAAGCGGCGCAGGAACCGCGCCATGCCTTCCACGCCCGCCTCGTTCCACTCCAGCGACAATTCGGGCGGCGCGGCGAACATCGAGAACAAACGCACGGTGTCGGCGCCGTACTGGCCCACCATGACCTGCGGGTCCACGCCATTGTTCTTGGACTTGGACATCTTCTCGACGCCACCGATGACCACCGGCTGGCCATCCGCGCGCAACGTGGCACCGGTGATGCGGCCGCGCTCGTCGCGCACCACATCCACGTCGGCCGGGTTGAACCAGTCCTTCGCGCCGTTGGGCTGCTCGCGGTAGAACGTCTCGGCGATGACCATGCCCTGGGTCAGCAGGTTGGTGGCCGGCTCGTCGCTGGCCACCAGGCCCTGGTCGCGCATCAGCTTGTGGTAGAAGCGGAAGTACAGCAGGTGCAGGATCGCGTGCTCGATGCCGCCGATGTACTGGTCGACCGGCGTCCAGTACTTCGCGCGATCGTCCACCTGCTGCGCGGCGCCCGGCGAGGTGTAACGCGCGTAGTACCAGCTGGACTCCATGAAGGTGTCAAAGGTGTCGGTCTCGCGCTCGGCCGCGCCGCCGCACTGCGGGCAGGTGGTCTTGCGCCACTCCGGATCGGCCTTGATCGGCGAGGTGACGCCACTGAAGGCGACGTCTTCGGGCAACACCACCGGCAGCTGGTCTTCCGGCACCGGCACGTCGCCGCACTTGCCGCACAGGATCACCGGGATCGGGCAACCCCAGTAGCGCTGGCGGCTCACGCCCCAGTCGCGCAGGCGGAAGTTGACGCGGCGCTGGCCGCGGCCTTCGCGTTCGAAACGGGTCGCGAGTGCATCGAGCGCCTGCTGGAAGTCCATGCCGTCCAGCTCGCCGGAATTCACCAGCCAGCCACGTTCGGTATAGGCGCCCTGCTCGGCGATCGAGCGCTGGAACTCTTCGACCACCTGCACGGCGGCATTGTTGTCGTAGGCACCAGTGGAGGCGCCGGCCAGCGCATTGGACATCGGGTCCACGTGGCGCCCGGCATGCTGGCCCAGCTCGGCCAGCGCATCGCGCACCGCGGTGGAGACGATCACCATCCTGATCGGCAGGTGGTAGGCCTGCGCGAATTCCCAGTCGCGCTCGTCATGGCCCGGTACGGCCATCACCGCGCCGGTGCCGTAGTTCATCAACACGAAGTTGGCCACGAACACCGGCACCTGTTCGCCGGTGATCGGGTGGATGGCGCGCAGACCGGTGTCGCGACCGCGCTTGACCTGGGTTTCCAGCTCGGCCTCGGACACGCCGCCCTGGCGCAGCTCGGCGATGAACGCGGCCAGGTCGGTGTCGGTCCGCGCGGCATGCTGCGCCAGCGGGTGCTCGGCGGCGATGGACACGAAGGTCACGCCCATCAGCGTGTCGGGGCGCGTGGTGAACACGGTCAACGGCTCAACGGCATTGCCCGCGCCATCGACCACGTCAAAGCGGATCTCAAGGCCTTCGCTGCGGCCGATCCAGTTGCGCTGCATGGTCTTGACTGCATCCGGCCAGCCCGGCAGCGTGTCCAGGCCGTCCAGCAGCTCCTGCGCGTAGTCGGTGATCTTGAGGAACCACTGCGGGATCTCGCGCTTCTCCACCAGCGCGCCGGTGCGCCAGCCACGGCCGTCGATCACCTGTTCGTTGGCCAGCACGGTCTGGTCCACCGGGTCCCAGTTGACCACCGAGTTCTTGCGGTAGGCCAGGCCCTGCTTCATCAGGCGCACGAACATACGCTGCTCGTGCACGTAGTACTCCGGCGTGCAGGTGGCGAACTCGCGCGACCAGTCGATCGCGTAGCCCATCTGCTGCAGCTGCGCCTTCATGTGCGCGATGTTGGCATAGGTCCACTTGGCCGGCGCGGTGTTGTTCTTGATCGCGGCGTTCTCGGCCGGCAGGCCGAACGCGTCCCAGCCCATCGGCTGCAGCACGTTGTGGCCGGTCATGCGCTTGTAGCGGCTGATCACGTCGCCGATGGTGTAGTTGCGCACGTGACCCATGTGCAGCGCGCCCGACGGGTACGGCAGCATCGACAGGCAGTAGTACTTGGGCTTGGCCGAGCCCTCGTCCACCTCGAAGGCCTTGACCTGGTTCCAGTAGCGCTGGGCGGCGCCCTCGACGCTCTGCGGGTCGTAGGCCCGCGGGTCGGTGGCGTTGGAATCGGTCTGGGTGGCTTCGGTGGACACGGCGGCGTGCTGGGCGGTATGGGGACCGGACAGGGTACCGCAGCGCACAAAAGGCCGCCAATCGGAAGGCAGGCCCCTGCCCGCGGCCAACCCTGCGGCCTTCGGGCCACGCATCCACGGCCGTGTGCACCGTGACTCCCGACACGGCTGGAGATCGCCCCTGCCGCTCGATGGCCGATCCGGCAAACGGGGTGGCGTGGCTTTGGTCACCCAACCACTAGCACATCCACGGAATCAGGCAGGCCGATTAACGTCGCTACACGCCAGACGGATTTGCACCATGTCTCCCGCCATCCAGACCCACGCCCTCACCCGGCATTTTTCCGGCCAGTACGGCGTCACCGACCTCGAGCTGAGCGTGCCCGTCGGCGCCGTCTACGGTTTTCTGGGCCCCAACGGGGCCGGCAAGACCACCACCATCCGCCTGTTGTTGGGCCTGCTGCAGCCCGAGCGCGGAGAGATCCTGCTGCATGGACAGGCACTGACCCGCGACCGGCGTGAATCGCTGGCGAAGGTGGGTGCGCTGGTCGAGTCACCATCGCTGTACCCGCACCTGACTGGCCGGCAGAACCTGGACGTGACCCGTCGCCTGCTTGACCTGCCGCGTGGCCGCATCGACGAGACATTGGCCATCACCGGCATGCGCAATGCCGCCGACCGTCGCGTCCGCGACTATTCGCTGGGCATGCGCCAACGCCTGGCCATTTCACTGGCCCTGCTGGGCCAGCCGTCACTGCTGATCCTGGACGAGCCAGGCAACGGGCTCGATCCGGCGGGCATCCAGGACATGCGGCAACTGCTGCGGGCGCTGGCCAACGACCACGGCATCACCGTGTTCGTTTCCAGCCACCAGCTAGGCGAAGTGGAACAGATCGCCAGCCACGTGGGCGTGCTGCACGAAGGAAGGCTCCGCTTCGAAGGCACGATCGAGGCCATGCGTGCGCGCTGCCACTCGCACCTGCGCGTGCAGTGCGACAACCCGGTGCGTGCCGCCGGCCTGCTGATGGCGGCGGGCGAAACCGTGGGCCATTCGGGGCTGGACCAGCTTTCGATCAGCCTGCAAGCCCGCAACGAAGCCGAGATCAACCGCCTGCTTGTCGAAGCCGGCGTCCAGGTGTCCAGGCTGGCGCGCGAGCACGTGTCGCTGGAGGCATTCTTCTTCGATGTCACGCGCGCGCCCGCCACCCAGCTGCAGGAGGCCTTCGCATGAACATGATGATGCGCGCTCTCTCGGCCGAGGCGCTCAAACTGCGCGGCACGCTGGCCCTGTGGGCGTCCTTGATCGCGCCGGCGCTGGTGGTGGCACTGATCGTGCTGCAGTTGACCATTCGCGATGTAACGCGCCCCGAGCCGATGGCGCCCGCCGAGGCGTGGGTGGCGTTTGCCAGCATGGCCCTGCAGTTGTGGGCCTTCCTGATGATGCCGCTGTTCATCACTCTGCAATCGGCGCTGCTGGCCGGGCTGGAGCACGCCAACCACCAATGGAAGCATCTGCTGAGTCTGCCCGTCCCGAAGGGCATCCACTACCTGGCCAAGCTGGCCGCGTTGTTGGCGCTGACGGCGCTGGCCTTGCTGGTACTTGGCCTGCTGCTGCCGTTGGGCGGATGGATGCTCATGCGGCTCCACCCGGAGCTCGGCCTCGGCGGACCGCCTCCGTGGAAGATGTTGGCCACCGCGATCCCGGCCTGCCTGGCGGCCAGCGCGCTGATCATCGCCATCCACACCTGGGTTTCCATTCGTTGGCGCAACTTTACCGTAGCCGTTTCGGTCGGTATCGCCGCCACGGTAGCCGGTTTCCTGATCATGCAGTCGCGCAAATACGGGATGTATTACCCCTGGTCGATGCCGCTGCAGGTGTTTGCCAACGATGGCGCGCACCTGCGCTTTGCCGTGACCGCCAGCCTGCTGGGCGGAAGCCTGGTATCGCTCGCAGGCCTGTGGAATTTCGTCCGACACGAGGACGCCTGAGCGCCCTCGTTGTCATAAGATCAAACAGCTGTTCCCATCAAGTCGCTGAGCGGGGGCCCGCTTCGGCGGGCTTTCCTGCATTCATACACCGGAGACCACCATGCGTCGCACTGCCCTTGCCGCCCTGATCGCCTGCGCCGCTGCCCCCGTGTTCGCCGCAGACCAGCCGCTGGCCCTGCAATGTGGCGACCTGTTCGACGCCCGCAGCGGAAAACTGGTCGGTGCCCGCACCGTGGTCATACGCGACGGCAAGGTGGCCGAGGTGCTCGCGGGCGGCACAGCAGTTCCGGGCGCCACCGCCGTCGACCTGGCCGGTCACACCTGCTCGCCCGGCTGGACCGACCTGCACGTACACATGGCCAGCCAGTCCAGCCCACAAAGCTATTCGGAGGGATTCCGACTGGACGAAGTGGACTTCGCGTTCCGATCGGTGGACTACGCGAAGAAGACGCTGATGGCCGGATTCACCAGCGTCCGCGACCTCGGCGGCGAGGTGGCACCGCACCTGCGCGACGCCATCAACCAGGGACTGGTCGATGGCCCGCGCATCTGGGCGGCAGGCAAGTCCATCGCCACCACTGGCGGCCATGCCGACCCCACCAACGGGGTCAACAGCGTGCTCGCCCACCTGATCGGCCCGCCCGGTCCGACCGAAGGCGTCATCAACTCCATCGATGATGCGCGCCAGGCCGTGCGCCAGCGCTACAAGGAAGGCAGTGACGTCATCAAGATCACCGCCACCGGCGGCGTGCTGTCGTACGCCAAGTCCGGTGACGCACCGCAGTTCACGGTGGAAGAGGTGAAGGCCATCGTCGACACGGCCAGGGATTACGGCTACGGCGTGGCCGCCCACGCACATGGCACCGAAGGCATGAAGCGTGCGGTACTCGGTGGCGTGACCAGCATCGAGCACGGCACCTACATGACCGACGAGGTCATGTCGCTGATGAAGCAGAAGGGCACGTGGTACATCCCCACCATCTACGCCGGCCGCTTCGTTGCGGAGAAGGCCAAGCAGGACGGCTACTTCCCCGAGGTGGTGCGCCCAAAGGCCGCGCGCATCGGCGCGTTGATCCAGCAGACGGCGGAAAAGGCCTACAAATCAGGGGTGAAGATCGCCTTCGGCACCGACATGGGCGTAGGCCCGCACGGCGACAACGCGCGCGAGTTCGTCTACATGGTCGAAGCCGGCATCCCCGCCGCCATGGCCCTGCAGGCGGCCACGATCCGCGCGGCTGAAGTGCTGGGGGTGGAGGACCAGGGCGTGATCGAGACGGGCAAGCGCGCGGATATCGTCGCCGTGCCGGGCAATCCGCTGCAGGACATCGGCGCGGTGCTCAAGGTCGATTTCGTGATGAAGGACGGCAAGGTCCACCGCCAGCCGTGAGATCGCGGAACCGCGGGGCGCGGCCTGCTCAGCGCAGCGACCGCGCCACCATCGCGTAGCCCAGGAACCACGCTGCCAATGCGACGCGCTGTGCGAGCGGTCCGGGCAACAGCCACGGCGGCAAGGCGGCGAACAGCAGCACCAGCGCGCCCGTGGCCAGCGCCCAGCCGGATGCCGCGCGCCGCCAACGCCAAAACCCAGCCCCAAGCAGCAGCGCGCCCGGAACGAAGGCGATCCACCACAACGTCCACATGCTGGCGTGGCGCTGGCTGGTGGCGCCATCCAGATCGCGTGGATCCAACGGCCAGATCCCTTGTGCCGCAAACGCAATTGCCGACAGCAACCACAGGCTGGCGCCGATGCGGGGCCACCACCCTCCGGGCAAATCCCGGGCAGATACCGCCAGCCTCCCGCCAAGCGCAGCACGCAACCCCAGCGCACTCCACGCCATGAGCATGCCCGGCACGATGAAGCCGGACAGGTTGAAGGCCTGCGCCCGCGGCACACCCTGTGCCCCCAACAGACCGACCGGCATCAGGCCGTGCACGTACCCGGGCAGGGGCAGCGCAAAGCCTGCAAGGCTGAGCAGGCAAAGGACTGCGGCCAGGCATGCGGCCCAGGCAGCGCTACGGGAAGAGGTCAGGCGATTCATTCGCGCATGCTAGCGTGCCTGTCCCAAGGGGGGGCCCATCGGTTGCGGCGGCGCCTTCCCGCCCCCATCTGTGCCGCAGTACCTGACGAGAGCCACGCAATGACTGCCAACGCGCCCGCCCCCTACGTGTTCGACGCCACGGCCGAGACTTTTGAAGCCGAGGTCCTGCAGAAGTCGTTGCAGACGCCGGTGCTGATCGACTTCTGGGCCGAGTGGTGCGGCCCCTGCAAGCAGTTGGGGCCGATCCTGGAGAAGCTGGCCGCCGACTACAACGGCGCGTTCCTGCTGGCCAAGGTGGACGTGGACAAGGAGCAGCAACTGGCGGCCGCGTTCCAGGTGCGCTCCATTCCCACCGTGTTCCTGGTCAAGGACGGCCAGGTGGCGGACGGTTTCCCGGGCGCACTGCCCGAGGGCCAGTTGCGTGAGTTCCTCAAGCACCATGGCGTGGAGCCGGCCGCGGCCAGCGTCGAGAAGGAGGATGCCACCTCGCCCGCGCCCCTGGACCCCCATGCCGAAGTGGCCCGCCTGCGCGACGAGGTGGCCGCCGCCCCCGGCCAGGACGAGCTCAAGCTGGAACTTGCGCTCGCTCTGCTGCAGACCGGCGCGGCACCCGAGGCCGAACAACTGCTGGACGCACTGCCCGCCAACCTGGCGACCGACGACCGGGCGATCCGCGCCCGGGCGCGCCTGGGCTTTGCCACGGCGTTGAAGGACGCGCCGACCCTGCCGGCACTCAGTGCGGCCCTGGCCCGCAACCCGGATGACCTGCGCGCATGGCACCTGCTGGGTGTACAGCACCTGGTGGCGGGCGAGTCCGAGCAGGCGCTGGAAGCCTTCCTGGAACTGCTGCGCCGCGATCGCAATTTCGAGGACGGCCTGCCGCGGCGGACGTTGATCGACGCCTTCCGCGTCATCGAGGACGAGGACCTCGTCGGCCGGTATCGCCGCAAGATGGCGTCGCTGCTGTTCTGACCCGGCCGGGGCCGCCCATCCGGGCCGCCGGGGCTTGACGGTACGCATGCGTATGGCAGGCTGTCCAGCCCCGCCGCGCATTGCACCTCAATGAACGCACGCCTCCTCCGCCATGGCCTGAACTGGTGGCCGCCTTTCCTGTTTGCCGGCATCCACGTCACCGCGCTCGCGGCCGATTTCCGCCATGCGCGCGTGGAGCTGCGCATGCGCCCGTGGAACCGCAACTACGTCGGCTCGCATTTTGGTGGCAGCCTGTTCGCGATGACCGACCCGTTCTGGATGCTGCTTGCACTCAACGCACTGGGCCCGGAGTACTACGTGTGGGACAAGGAAGGTGCCATCGAGTTCGTGAAGCCCGGCCGCGGCGTGGTCCGTGCCGACTTCGACCTTGCACCGCACGTGCTGGACGAGATCCGGCAAGCCACCGCCGGCGGCGGGAAATGCCTGCGCTGGTTCTCCAGCGACGTGGTGGATGATCGCGGCGAGGTCGTGGCGCGCATCCGCAAGCAGCTGTACGTGCGCCGCAAACCGGAACATCGCCCCGGGGACCCGGACAACGACGCGGGATGACCACCACGTCACCGCACGTGACATTGGGTCTGCGGTATGCTCGGACCCGCCACAGGGGGCCGCGATGACAACCACACCGCTTGGACATAACGACGCGCAAGCGCCGCTGCCGGAAATTCGCGGCTTCAAGCTGATCCGCCTGATCAATCGAGGCGGCATGTCGTCGGTGTACCTGGGCGAGCAGGTCACGTTGGGCCGCCAGGTGGCCATCAAGGTGATGGAGCCGCACGCGCTGGCCGACGAAACCAGCCGCCGCCGCTTCGAGAACGAAGTACGCACCATCGCCCGCCTGGAGCACCCGCACGTGGTGCGAATCCACGACGTGGGGCGCACCGCCACGGGCCTGCCCTACTACACCATGCCGCACCTGGCGCGTGGCCACCTGGGGCGCCGCAGCTTTGCCGGCAACGAAGCCGGCGTCATCGCCACGCTGCGTGCGCTGCTGTCGGCACTGGACTATGCGCATTCGCGCGGCGTGGTGCACCGCGACGTCAAGGCGGAGAACGTGCTGTTCGACGAAGCGGACCGGCCGCTGCTGGCCGACTTCGGCATCGCGCTCCGCCGCGGCTTCGGTGCACGCGTCACGTCGGCCGGACTGGCAGTGGGCAGCACGGCGTACATGGCGCCCGAGCAGGCCCGCGGCGAGGACGTGGATGGCCGCGCCGACCTCTACAGCCTGGGTGTGCTCGCCTGGGAAATGCTCACCGGGTTGTTGCCTTACCGGGCCGCCGACGCTTTGTCGATGGCCGTCATGCATGCGCAGGACCCGATCCCGAAACTGCCGACGGCATTGCGCCATTGGCAGCGTTTCATGAACCGCGCACTGGCGAAGGCGCCCACCGACCGTTTCGCCAATGTCGCGGAGATGTCCGGGGCCCTGGATGACATCGAGCGCCACCGTGGCTGGCCGCTGCTTGCATCATTGGGTGACCGAGCGGCCAGATTGGGCCGCTCCCTGCGCGGACGACGCGCCGCACTGGCGGGTTTCGCCGCCGTGGTCCTGATCGGCACCGCGTATGCCATGTTGGCCGGAGCGGATCGGCCGCAACTGCGGACGCCCGGCACCCCAGTGGAACCGGCCACGCTGTCACAGGCCGATGCAGTCGCCCCGATGCTCCGCCCCCTGCCCGAAGCACCCTTGCAGGCGGCCTTGGAGGACGCGCGCCGTCAGCTTGGCGAGCGCAAGCTGCTCAGGCCGGTGGGAGAAAATGCCCGGGCAAGCGTCGTCACCGCATGGCGCCTCGACCCCTCCAGCGTCCAGGTGCGCGAGGTACTGGATGCGGTCACGAGCGCGCTGGGTGACGCCGCCGCGGCCGCCGTGCGGACCGGCAACGATGCCCAGGCGCGGGACTACATGACAGGCGCACGGCAACTGGGTGAGCAGACCGGTACCGCCACGTCCAAGGCACAGCTGGCGGTGATGGACCAGACAGCCAAGGCCATCGACGCGCGCATGCGGGCTGCCGAAGCGCGGCTTGACCAGGCAGCCGCCCGGGCCACCGCCGACCTTGCCCGTGACGTGGGCCTGCCCGCCGCCAGGATCAGCAGCCTGGTGGCGCGGGCCAAGGCCCTGCCCGGCAAAGGGCAGAAGGTGCCCGGCGACCCCGCGGGCAGCGTGGTGGGCAAGGGCCGCACCGCGTTGGCGCGCACCCCTGTCACCGTGGGTGATTATCAAAGCTTCGCCCGCGAAACCGGGCGCAAGGAAGCCCTTTGCCGGGAGCGGGCATCGTTGCTGCGCGTGGTCAAGCCGCGGACGTGGCGCGAGCCGGGTTTCAGCCAGGGAGACCGGGATCCTGTCGTCTGCGTGTCCCTGACGGACGCGGAGGCGTATGCCCGCTGGCGTAGCGAGCAAAGCGGGCATCGCTACCGCCTGCCGACGGCGGACGAAGCACGCGCGCTGGAAGCCCGCACCGGTGATCGCCCGATCGCCTTGTGGTCGGCCGATTGCGGCAGCAGCTGTTCGCGCCGTGTCGTCTCGGGCGCTTCGTGGCGCAACAAGCAGGACAGCCGCACGCTTGGGGCCGAACGCGGCTACGACGACGTCGGTTTCAGGCTGCTGCGCGAACTCTAGTCGTTCCGGGCGCCTATACAATGGCGCCCATGCGCAAACCCACCCTGCAACGGCTGTTCATTACCGGCCTGCTCACGCTCCTGCCCATCTGGCTCACCTGGGTCGTGGTCAAGTTCGTGTTCGTGCTGCTGTCCGAGATCAGCCACCCCGTCACCGGGCCTCTGCTTGAACAGCTTGCGGCCGACCACCCGGCCACGTTGCGGTGGCTGGTGGAGCCCTGGGTGCAGTACGGCATCGCCCTGCTTGCCACGCTGGCCGTCATCCTGCTGGCCGGCGCGATGGCGCGCCGCGTGTTCGGGCAGCGCCTGCTGCGCTGGCTTGAGTCGCTCATCCAGCGCGTCCCGTTCGCCAACATCATCTATGGCAGCGCACGGCAACTGCTGGACATCCTGCAGACCAAGCCCGACGGCACCCAGCGCGTGGTCCTGATCGACTTCCCGCATACGGAAATGAAGTCGATCGGCTTCGTCACCCGCGTGCTGCGCGAGCACGGTACCGGGCGCGAACTTGCCGCCGTGTACGTGCCCACCACACCCAACCCCACCTCCGGCTACCTGGAGATCGTCCCGGTGGAGAAGATCACGCCAACCGACTGGACCGTGGACCAGGCCATGAGTTTCATCATCTCCGGTGGCGCCGTGTCGCCGGAGACGATTCCGTTCTCGGTACCCAAGGCACCGGCGGAAACGGGTTGATGGCGTCGCACCTGCTGGGCGTGAATGACCTTTGGCCCATGCCCTCACGGTCAGGGCAGGCGAGGCTCCGGGTAATCACCCCGAGCCGGAGCCACCATGCTGCACCGCCTGCCCCAACTTTCGCTGCTGACATTGGCATTGGCCGCCACACTGGCCGGCTGCGCCACCACCGCGTCACCCGCCTCCACGGCCACCATTCCGGCGCAGACCGTCCCCGCTCAGGACAAGGCCAGTCGACTGACGGCGCTGTACGAACAGTACTGGGAAGAACAGCTCAAGCTCAATCCGCTCGCCGCCACGTTCCAGGGCGATCCCCGCTACAACGACCAGCTGCCCAACTTCTATTCCCCTGAGTACCGCGCGCAGGCCCGCGCGTTCACCGAACGCTGGCTGACGTCGGTCGAGTCGATCGGCCCCGAGGGACTGACCGGCCAGGACCTGTTGAGCTACGAGATCTTCGTGCGCGATGCGAAGCTGTCGCTGGAAGGCGATCGCTTCCCGGGTTGGCAGCAGCCGATCAACCAGTTCTACAACTTCGCCGCGATGGCGGTGCAATTGGGATCGGGTACCGGCGCGCAGCCGTTCAAGACCGTGCAGGACTACGACAACTGGCGCAAGCGCGGTGCACGGATCCCGGGCCTGTTCGACCAGGCCATCGCCAACAGCCGCGAGGGCATGAAGGCAGGCGTGGTGCAGCCGCGCGCGCTGATGGTCAAGGTGCTTCCGCAGCTGGATGCGCTGATCAAGCCCAAGGCGGATGACACGATGTTCTGGATGCCGGTGAAGAACCTGCCGGCTTCGTTCTCCGATGCGGACAAGGCGCGCATCACCGCCGAGTACCGGCAGATGATCGAAGGCGAACTGATGCCGGCCTACCAGCGCCTGCGCAGCTTCATCAAGGACGAGTACATGCCCGGCACGCGGACCACCGCCGGAATGGCCGCCCTGCCCGACGGCGACGCCTGGTACGCGTTCAATGCGCGCATGTCCACCACCACCGAACTGACGCCGGCCCGGATCCACCAGGTCGGACTGGACGAGGTGGCGCGCATCCACGGCGAGATGCGCAAGCTGATCGCACAAGTGGGCTTCAAGGGCGACCTGCAGGACTTCTTCAAGTTCATGCAGACCGACAAACGTTTCACCTTCAAGAGCGAGGATGCGCTGCTGGCACACTACCGGGGGCTCGAAGCGAAGATCAACGCGAGGATCCCGGAGCAGTTCTCGCTGCTGCCCAAGGCGCCGTTCGAGATCCGGCCGGTGGAACCTTTCCGCGCACAGTCGGCGGCGGGTGGTTCGTACATGAGCCCGAGCGAGGACGGCACGCGTCCGGGCATCTTCTACGTCAACACCTATGACCTGCCCACCCGCAAGACATGGGACGCCGAGGACCTGTACCTGCACGAGGCCATTCCCGGCCACCACTTCCAGATCGCGCTGCAGCAGGAGTTGACCGACCTGCCCAAGTTCCGTCGCTTTGGCGGCGAAACCGCCTTCTCCGAAGGCTGGGGCCTGTATGCCGAATCGCTGGGCAAGGACCTGGGGGTCTACACGGATCCGTACGACTATTTCGGCTACCTGCAGAACGAGCTGTGGCGCGCGATCCGGCTGGTGGTGGACACCGGCCTGCACAGCAAGGGATGGACGCGTGAGCAGGTCATCCGCTACATGCTGGACAACTCGGCCGAAAGCGAAACGCAGGCGACCGCGGAGGCCGAACGCTACATGGCCATCCCCGGCCAGGCGCTGGCGTACAAGATGGGCGAGTTGAAGATCAAGGAGCTGCGTGCACGTGCCGAGCGTGAGCTCGGCCCCCGCTTCGACGTGCGCGCCTTCCACGCCGAGGTGCTCAAGGATGGCGCGGTGCCGCTGTCGATCCTGGAGCGCAAGGTGGATCGCTGGATCGCCTCGCAACGGGGCTGAGGCCCGGGAAGAACGGGGACCTGCGAAGGGCCGGCGATGCCGGCCCTTCTGCATCGCGGCCGCCGGAATCCGCCTCCGGATCGCGGTGGAACAGGCGCGTGGACCGATTTTTGTCCAGCGCTGTCATTTTGCCCCGCGACAGGGCAAACTCAGGCGACATCCACCGCGCCGGGCGACCGCCCGAGCCATTCGCCCATGTCCATGGCCTCCAACACGTATGCGCCCCTGCCCTCGCCCCTCAACGGCCGCCGGTGCGCGGCGATTGGCGTAACGCGGCCGGAGGTGCGATGAATCCCACAGGCTACCTGCTGGCAGACATTGGCGGCACCAACGCGCGGTTCGCCCTGTCGGGCGGAGGCGCCGATGATCCGCCACTGGCAATGGACAGCGTCCGCGAGTTCGCGGTGGCCGACTTCCCGTCGCTGGCCGATGCCGCGCGCCATTACCTGCAGTTGGTCGAAGGCCAGGCCACGCGCGGCGTGTTTGCGGTGGCCGGCCGCGTGGACGGGGATGAGGCGCGGATCACCAACCATCCCTGGGTGATCTCCCGTTCGCGCACCCGCGCCATGCTGGGCTTCGATGACCTGGTGCTGATCAATGATTTTGCCGCCCAGGCGATGGCGATCACCCTGCTGACGCCTGGCGATGTCGCAGTGATCGGTGGGGCTCCGTGGATGCCACCGGGCCAAGCCGAACAGCGGACCTATGCGGTGATCGGTCCTGGCACCGGACTGGGCGCTGGCGGCCTGATGATCCGCGAAGGCCGGCCGCATCCGCTGGAATCGGAAGGTGGCCACGCCAGCTTCCCGCCGGGCACGCCCGAGGAAATCCAGATCCTGGAACGGCTATCGGCGCAATTTGGGCGTGTGTCCAACGAGCGACTCATCTGCGGGCCGGGGCTGGTCAACATCCACCGCGCCCTCAGCGAGATCGCCGGCGAGGATCCGGGGCCGATGCAGCCGTCGGACGTGACCCGGCGCGCCGCGGAGGGCGACGCGCGCTGCATGCGAACGCTGGATGTCTACTGTGCGGTGTTCGGCGCGATCGCCGGCGACCTGGTATTGACCCTGGGGGCGTGGGATGGCGTCTTCCTGACCGGCGGCCTGGTGCCCCGCATCCTTCCAGCGCTGCAGCACTCGGGCTTCCGCCAGCGCTTCGAGCACAAGGGTCGCTTTTCGGCAGCGATGTCCCACGTTCCCACGCTCGCGGTACTGCATCCCCAGGCGGGTTTGCTGGGTGCCGCGGCATTCGCACGTCGCGGAACCGTCCCCACCCCGGGCTGATTCCCACGGTCCCAGGCTGGAAAAGCAAAGGCCCCGCACATTGGCGGGGCCTTCCGTTTCTGACGCCACAACTGCGACGCTGGTGGAAGCCCAGGTCCGCCAGACGACGGACCTTGGCTTGCAGCCTTCAAGGGGTTGCGGGTGCCGCCCGGCAAGCCACCGCATCGGCGTGCCTGGCCGCACCGGCCACTACCTTGATGTCGGTGAATGCCGCCGAGAATGGCGCCGAGGCCGATATCGAGAATGGCACCTCCACGCCGCCGAGGTTCAGCCCTCGATCGGCGAAGCAGGCCAGCGGCACCTTGACGGTGTGCTTGCTACCCACCGAATAAGCGGACAGCGTGCCGGCCAGGTCAACGTCGGCACCACAGCCTGTTCCGCAGCCCATCGACAGCAGCACCGGGGCCTTGGGCCGTTGGTGCACCACCACGTCGAACTGCACCGCGGCGTCGGCACGCGCCATCGCGATCAGGTTGTTGCGGGCGGGGTTTGCCGCGTAGAACCGCCCCGGTGCCAGCCAGGTCACCTGCTTGGCGTCCTGCTGCGTGTTCACCTGCACGGTCTGCACGCGCAATGCCGGATTCGCCGTCGGGAATTCAAAACTGCGATTGAGATCAGCGCCTACCGCCCGGCTCGCATCACCTGCGGCCACGTGCAGCGTGAACGGAGGAATGTCGGCCATCTTGAACACCGGCAACACGCTGGCTTCCGCACAGGCCGCAGTGGTGTCGACCGGCAGGATGCCAAGCCGCGCGTCGCTGCCATGGCGAAGCCCATGCCCCACCGCGAACAAGGGGGCCGTCTGCGCGTTGGGGCATGCAACCGCCGGCCAGGGGAAACCAAGTGCACCCCGGAACTCGTGGGCGACGCCATTCCCGCGCTTGGCGAACAGCACGTCGGCCACGCCCTTGCCCTCCGACCCCGGCAGCCAGGCGGCCACGAATACCTGGGACAGGTTCATCAGGTCGTTGGTGTAACGCGGACGGCCCGACAGGAACACGGTGACCACGGGCTTGCCCGCCGATGCCACGCGCTGCAACACCGCAAGGTCCTCGGGATACTGGCGGCTGTGGGTGACGGTATCCGCCACGGCGATGTCGCCGTTGTACTCGGCATAGGGCGTCTCGCCCACCACGGCCAGCACCAGGTCGAACCCGCCCTGCGCGGCGGCACTGCCGTCGGCGCTGAACACCACGTTGGCCTCACCCACGGCTTCACGGACGCCGGACAGGATGGTATCGGCATGAGGGAAGTCCGCGTTGGTCGTGTCCGTGCCTTGCCAGGTCAGCGACCAGCCGCCGGCCTGCAGCGGCACGCTGTCGGCGCCCTTGCCCACCACCAGCACGCGCTGGTCGCGGCGCAGCGGCAGCACGCCCCCCTCGTTCTTCAGCAGCACCAGCGATTCGCGCACCGCGCGCCGCGCCAGGTCGCGGTGCTGCAGCGCCTCGACATCACCGGCAAAGCGGTTGGCCGACGGCCTGCTGCCGAACAGGCCCGAGCGCAGCTTGACCCGCAGGATCCGGGTGACGGCATCGTCGATGCGCGCCTGCGGAATCTCGCCGGCCTCGACCTGGCGGATGGTGTTGGCGATGAACGCCTTCCAGTCATCGGGCACCATGATCATGTCCACGCCGGCGTTGATCGCCGGTGCGCAGCTGGCATTGGTGCAACCAGGCAACTGGCCGTGGCCATTCCAGTCGCCGACGACGAAACCGTCGAAGCCCATCTTGTCCTTCAGCGCGCCGGTCAGCAGATCGCGGGCGCCATGCATCTTGCCGTGTTCCTCGCCGGTATCGGCGTCGGTCCAGCTGTTGTACGACGCCATCACTACCTGCACGCCGGCCTCGATCGCGCCGTAGTAGCCCTGCGCGTGCTCGTTGAGCATCTCGGCGCGGGTGATCCGGGCCAGTCCCTGGTCCTTGCCATTCTCGGTGGCGCCATCGCCGAGGAAGTGCTTGGCCGTCGCCACCACGTTGCCATCCTCGCGGAAACGGTCCTGCGCACCGCGCACGTACGCCACGCTGTAATCGCGCACCAGCGCCGCGTCGGACGAGAAACTCTCGTAGGAGCGACCCCATCGCGTGTCCTTGACCACGGCCACGGCGGGCGCGAACACCCACTGGATGCCGGTGGCGCGCACGCCGCGCGCCGTCGCGGCGGCGATCTGCTCGATCAGGGCCACGTCATGCGCCGCGCCCAGGCCGACGTTATGCGGGAACAGCGTGGCACCGTAGATGTTGCTGTGCCCGTGCATCGCGTCGGTGCCCCAGATGACCGGGACCGGAATCTTCGCGTTGGTGGCCATCGATGCATCGTGATAGCGGTCCGACAGCGACAGCCAGTCGGCCACCGAGGTGTGCTTGCTCTTGTCTGGCCACGAGCCGCCGCCATTGAGTACTGAACCGATGTAGTACTCGCGGACCTCGTCTGGCGTGATCGACTTGATCTCCGCCTGGGTCATCTGGCCGACCTTCTGCGCCAGCGTCATGCTGGCCAGGATCTCGGCCACGCGCGCCTCGATGGCAGGATCACGGGCGATGCCGCTGCGCAGTGCCGGCCAATCCGCCAGTTCCGTCGGGCGACTGCCCGCTGCGGTCGGGGTGGCGGCGCCCTGCCCTTGCGTGGTGGCGCACGCGACACATGCCAACAAACTGGCGCACAACAGCGATACACGAATCGGATTCACCAATCACTCCAAGGCAGTGCGACACAGGCGCCCGCAGGGGCGCTGTCGTTTGTATGTCCCGTGGATGGCCGGGGAACGCGGCGCGCGTTCCCCGGCCTTGCCAGGCCAATCAGTGCATTACAGGCTGTAGCGGAAGCCCAGCATGTACTGGCGACCGTACTCGGTGTACTCCTCGGGGAAGAACAACCCCATCCCGTTGGAGTCGCTGACCTCGGTCCGGAACGGTTCATTGTTCAGGTTGTTCACCTGGAACAGCACCGACAAGCCCGACAGGCTGCTGGATTCGGGGAATTCGTAACCCAGCTGCAGGTCGATGGTCCGCTCGTTGAGCGTGTAGCGATAGCTGCGCTGGCCGAAGATGTAGCTGTACTCGCCGCGGTACGGGTCGCGGAAGCGCTGGCTCAGGCGAGCGGAGAAGCCATGCTTCTCGTAGTACACCGTGGCGTTGCCCACGATCTTCGACAGCCCCGGGAACGTGTCGGTGCTGGAACCACCCGGGCCATCGGGATCGATGGACGACTCGGTGTACGACGCGTTCAGCAGGGTGCCAAAGCCATCCAGTGCCGGGTGGAGCAGGCCACCCTCCACCGCCAGGCTGAACTCAACGCCGCGCATGTAGCCACCGCTGCCGTTGGCCGGCGCCGAGAACGTGCCCCAGTCGGACGCCGGCGGGGTATCGGACTCGAACTCGTATCCGGCGAAGTTCCAGGGAATGGTCTGGTTGTAGACGTACGACTCCAGGTCCTTGTAGAACGCGGCCAGGGCAACATAGCTGGCCTCGCCGAAGTACTTCTCGACCGACAGGTCAATGGCATTGGCACGGAACGGTTCCAGCTTCGGGTTGCCACCGGAGCCGGCCCACTCACCTGCACCGTTCGTCACGTTCACCCACACACCGGCGTAGGCACCCATCTCGTTGATGCGCGGACGCATCAGCTCCTTGGCCGCACCGAAGCGCACGTTCCAGCCATCGCCGAAATCAGCGACCAGGTTCAGGCTGGGCAGAATGTCGCCATACGACGCACCAATGCCGCGGACTGCGGCCGGGCCTGCCGGCGTGATGGCCACGCCATCCGAACGCTGGTCGGTGTGGATGTATTGCACGCCGACGTTGCCGCGCAGGCGCACGCTGTCGGTCACGTCGATGTCGAGGTTCGCCTTGGCGTAGAAGGTGCGGATCTCTTCCTCGAACGCCTGGTCCTTCTGCAAGTCGTCGTTACTTTCGCTCAGGTAGACATCGTAGTAACGCGACAGCAGTTCCCGCGGGTCGAAGGTCAGCACGTTGCCCATGCCGGCGAAGCCCAGGCTGGTGGGCGACTGCAGCAGGGAGGGATCCACCAGCGTCGGGACGCGGCCAGGCAGGTCGGCGAAGTACACCTGCGCGCTCTTTTCCTTGGTGCGCTTGGTGTAGTTGAAGCCCACGTCGTAGCTGCGCAGGAAGTCCGAGGACTCGACCACGCGGTTGAGGTCCAGGCGGAACGACTTGATCTTGTCCTCCTGCTTGGAGTTCTCCATGCGGCCATCGTGGCCCCAGCCCTGCGGATCGCGCAGGTAGACCTGGTTGGGGTCGGCCAGGTCCGGAAGCCCGTAGCGGGCGTAGCGCGCGTCCAGCGGCACGGTGAAATCCACGTCCAGCCCCCCCCAGCATTCCGGCGTAGGTTTCCAGCGTGGACTGTTCGCGCTCGGCGCGCGAATACGCGGCATCCGCGGTCAGCGTGTAGACGTCCCACTTGAACTGGTTGTTCCAGCCAAATGCCGAGAGCTTGTCATCGCGCAGGTTGTTGTCGTTGCGGATGACCGGCTCGATGCCGCTCAAGGTACCGCTGGTGACCACCGGAACGCCGCCATGCAGCGTGGTGTTGGCCTGGGTGTATGTCACCTGGCCACCATTCCACCACGGATCGTTGGTCCACATCGCGCCACGCATCCACTCCTCCTGCTCGAACTTGGAGTGGTACAGGTCCAGCACGCTGTGCCAGGTGTCGTTGGGTTTGAACTCCAGCACCGCCATGACGCCATCACGCGTGGTATCGCGGGACTTCACCCAGCCCTCGGCACCCTGCAGCGCGATCGCGTCGTCAGGCTTGGCGCCCTGCGGCGCGCCCCACAGCGAGGTATTGGCCCACCACCAGGACTTGTAGTGCTTTTCCTGGAACGGCGAGTTGAGTCGCGCAACGCCGATCGCCACGCCGAAGGTGTCGTTGGCGAACTGGTCGACGTACGACGCGGACGCGCGGTAGCCCGTTTCGTTGCCGCCGTCGGTCAGGTCGCCCAGCGAGTTGTACTCGCCCTGGCCACTGAAGACGATGCGCTGCTCGCCAAAATCAAGCGGCCGGATCGTCTGCATGTTCACCGTGCCGGACAGACCCTGGCCCACCAGCGACGCATCAGGCGTCTTGTACACGGTCACGCCGTTGATCAGTTCCGCCGGGTACTGGTCGAACTCGACGCCACGGCTGTCGCCGGTGCTGGCCTGTTCGCGCCCGTTGAGCAGCGTCCCCGCGAACTGCTCGGACATGCCGCGGATATGGATGACCTCGCCACGTCCTTCCTTGCGCTGCATGGTCAGGCCCGGCAGGCGCGAAATCGAGTCGGCGATGCTGATGTCGGGCAGCTTGCCCAGGTCCTCGGCCGAGATTGCTTCGACGATCGAAGTCGACTCGACCTTGGTCTCGACGGCCGAGATGATGGCCGAACGGATGCCCGTGACCTTGACGGTCTCGACCGTGGTATCGGCCTGCTGGGCCTGGGTTGCCGCCTTCTCCTCGGCCGCCTTCGCTTCCTGGGCGTGCAGCTGCGCGCTGGCGATCAGGGCAAAGCAGCACGCGGCGGCCAGCACATGACGTTGCGGACGGTGGTGTTGCATGCGCGCGGATGGGCCGCGCGAAGTGGTTTTGCGGTTCATCAGGTCCCCTCCCAAGGAAATTTGACAGCGCTGTCATACCGCGGTCTCATAGGCCTGTCAATGAACTTTTGGTCGGGCCCGGATCCATAGCGTTCCGGGCAGGCATGCGCCGACGCCATTGCGGCAGTGCAGCATCGGGTTTGCGCGCCGGGCCGGGACAATCGAACGAGGGGGACACGCCGCAATGAACACGCACCGCCGGGGCATCGACCTGCTGGCCCACATCACGCTCGGGCTGCTCCTCGCGCTCGGCGCGGCCCCCCGTTCCCATGCCAGCGGCCCCGGGTCGCAGCCGGTGGTGGCGTCCTGGGTCACCTCGGACGACCATGTGCGCACCCTGTCGCCCGGCGACTCGCCTGCGTTCGGTGCATTGGCGCAACTGCCCGTCCACATCGAAGTCAACGGCGTCCGACACCAGCGCATGGTCGGCTTTGGCGCGTCCCTGACCGACTCGTCCGCCTGGTTGATGATGCACAAGCTCAGCGCCACGCAACGCGAGGCGCTGCTGCAGGAACTGTTCGGTCGCGACGGGGGCATCGGGCTGGATTTCACCCGGCTCACCATCGGCGCTTCGGATTTTTCGCTCAGCCATTACAGCCTGGACGACGTACCGCGCGGCCAGACCGATCCCGAACTCCGCCATTTCTCGATACAGCCCAACCGTGGCGACGTCATCCCGGTGGCGCGGGCCGCACTGGCCATCAACCCGCAACTGAAGGTGATGGCGTCGCCCTGGAGCGCGCCTGGCTGGATGAAAACCACCGGCAGCCTCATCCAGGGCACGCTGGACGATGCGCATTTCGAGGCCTTCGCGCGCTATCTGGTCCGATACACCGAGGCCTATGCCGACGCAGGCATTCCGATATTCGCGCTGACGGTGCAGAACGAGCCAGACTACGAGCCCGCCGATTACCCCGGCATGCGCCTGGGCGCCGCGCAACGCGCGCGGCTGATCGGCCGCCACCTGGGGCCGCTGCTGGAGGCGCGCGGCTCGCGCACGCAGATCTTCGACTGGGACCACAACTGGGACAAACCCGAACACCCGCTGGAAGTCCTGCGCGACCCGGTGGCCGCACGCTACGTGTCCGCCGTGGCGTGGCATTGCTACGGTGGCGATGTCGCCGTGCAGAGCCGGGTGCACGACGCGTTCCCCGACAAGGACGTGTACCTGACCGAATGCTCCGGCGGCGACTGGGAGCCGGTGAAGAGCGGTGGCCTGACCTTCCTCGCCCGCGAACAGATCATTCGCACGACGCGGCATTGGGCGCGTGGCGCGTTGTTCTGGAACCTCGCGCTGGACGAACGCAAGGGACCCTATGCCGGCGGCTGCCAGACCTGCCGTGGCGTGGTCACCATCAACACCGCCGATGGCAGCATCACCCGCAACGACGAGTACTATGCGCTCGCGCACGCCAGCCGTTTCGTCCGGCAGGGCGCGTGGCGCGTCGGCTCGAGCCCCGGGAGCGACGGCATTGACAACGTGGTGTTCGAGAACGCCGACGACCACTCGATGGTGATGGTCGTGACCAATTCAGCGCACGTACCACGGCGCTTCTCGGTCGGCCATCGCGGCAAGGTGTTCCATTACACCGCCCCGCCCCGCAGCCTCGTCACCCTCACCTGGAGTGAGGCCGCGACCGTCGGCAGCCGCTGACCCTGGCCGGTTGCCGCCCGCGCGGCACGGTACGATAGCGCTGGGGAATCCAACCGCAGACACTCCGGGGACCGATGTCGGCCAGGACCAAGGAAGCCAACGGAACGCGCGCACGCATCGAGGACGTCGCCCAAGCGGCTGGCGTGTCGATCAAGACCGTGTCGCGCGTGCTCAACCACGAACCCAACGTCCGCGAGGAAACCCGCCTGCGCGTGGAGGAAGCGGTTGCCCGGCTGCAGTACAAGCCCAACCTGTCCGCACGCAGCCTGGCGGGGCAGCGCGCCTACGTGATCGTGCTGGTGTACGACAATCCGTCACGCAACTACCTGACCGAGATCCAGGGCGGCGTGCTGGAGGCCTGCCGCGCCCAGCATTTCGCCCTGGCATTGGCACCGGTCGATCCGGACGATCGCGATTACCTGCCGGAACTCATCGACCTGATCGACCATTCGCGCGCCGATGGCCTGGTGCTGGTGCCGCCGCTGACCGACGACGCCAAGCTGCTCGACGCGCTGCATGAGCGCCGCCTGCCATTCGCGTCCATTTCACCGCGCGTGCCGGAGGGGCGCTTCGGCGTCACCCTCGACGAACGCGCCGCGGTGCGCGAGCTGATGGCGCATCTGATCCAGCTCGGCCACCGTCGCATCGGCCACATCAAGGGCCCGCCGCAGCACGGCGCGGGCACCTGGCGTCATTCCGGTTACCGCGAGGCGCTCAAGCAGGCCGATATCCCCTACGACCCGGCACTGGTGGTCAAGGGCGAGTTCACGTTCGAATCCGGCATGGCAGGTGCGCGGCAGCTGCTCGACCTGCCCGATCCGCCGACGGCCATCTTCGCCGCCAACGACGACATGGCGGCGGGCGTGTTGCGCGTGGCCGGCGAGCGCGGCCTGTCGGTGCCGCGCGACCTGTCGGTCTGCGGCTTCGACGACACGCCGCTGTCGCGGCAGATCTTCCCGTCGCTCACCACCGTGCGGCAACCGACCAACGACATGGGCCGCGTTGCCACCGAGGAGCTGCTCAAGGCCATCCGTGACCCGGAGGCCGGCGACATGGTGAAGATGGGCTACGCGCTGCAGCTGCGGGAGTCGACCGGACCTCGCCGCAGCCACCGCTAGGCCGTCACCAGAAGACGGCGTACAGCGCCACCAGGATGGCCACCACCGCCAGGCTGGCGATGTTGAACGACACGTCGGTGCGATAGCTCACGTCGTCCACGCGGATGAGGTTGCCTTCGCCGCTGGGCTTTCCCGCCAGCGACACCACCACCGCCAGCGCCAGCGCCAGCAGGAACACCAGGCCAACGCGGTCCATGAACGGCAGCGACGGCCACGCCAGCTTGAGCACGACCGACAGCACGAACGAACCGATCGCCGCGGCCAGCGCACCGGCCTCGTTGGCGCGCTTCCAGAACAGGCCCAGCATGAAGATCACCACGATACCCGGGGTGAAGAAGCCGGTGTATTCCTGGATGTACTGGAAGCCCTGGTCGAAGCCGCCGATCAGTGGGCGCGCAGTGACAATGGCCAGCACGATGGCAACCGCCGCGGCAATGCGACCGATGCGCACCAGGCCCACTTCATCGGTGTCCTTGCGCCACTTGGCGTAGAAGTCGAGGGTGAAGATGGTCGCGACCGAATTGATCTTCGAGGCCAGCGACGCCACGATCGCCGCGACCAGCGCCGCGAACACCAGGCCGAGCACGCCACTGGGCAACAGCCCCATCATCGTCGGATAGGCCTGGTCCGGACGCGCCAGATCCGGTGTCAGCATCACCGCGGCAATGCCCGGCAACACCACGATGACCGGCATCAGCAGCTTGAGGAACGCCGCGAACACCACGCCCTTCTGCGCTTCCTGGATGTCCTTGGCGGCCAGCGCGCGCTGGATGATGTACTGGTTGAAGCCCCAGTAGCTGACATTCATGATCCACATGCCGCCGATCAGCACGCTGATGCCCGGCAGGTCCTTGTAGAACGGGTTGTCCTTCGACAGGATCATGTGGAAGTGCTCGGGGTTGGCCTCCCACAACTTGTGGAAGCCGGCCACGATGCCTGCGCCATCGCCGATCTTGGACAGCGTCAGGCCCGTCACCAGCAGGCCGCCCAGCACCAGCAGCGACACCTGCACGATGTCGGTCAGCGCCACCGCCTTCAATCCACCGTACAACTGGTAGGCCAGCGCGAACGCGCCCAGCAGCGCCAGCGCCAGCATCTGGTCCATGCCCGTCACCTGGTTCACCGCGATCGACCCCAGCCACAGGATCGAGGTCAGGTTGACGAACACGTACAGGCCCAGCCAGAACACCGCCATCAGCGTGCGGATGCGGTGGCCGTACCGCTCCTCCAGGAACTGCGGCATGGTGTAGATGCCGTTGCGCAGGAACACCGGCAGGAAGAACTTGCCGACGATCAACAGCGTCAGCGCCGCCATCCACTCGTACGAGGCAATCGCCAGGCCGATGGCGTAGCCGGAACCGGACATGCCGATGATCTGCTCGGCCGAGATGTTGGCCGCGATCAACGATGCGCCCACCGCCCACCACGGCAATGCCTTGCTGGCGAGGAAGTAGTCCTTGGCGGACTTCTGATGGCCGGCCTTCTCGCGCGACACCCACTGCGCGAGGATGAAGATGCCGGCCAGGTAGGCCAGCACGATGGTGGTGTCGAGAGCGGAAAGTCCCACGTGGAGCTCCTGGTTGGAGGGTGGCGGAACCGGATGTCGCGTGCCCCCGCGTGCCCGTTCCATCGGCGCCACCGACACCCGACCGGGCGTGATGGCACTCGACGGGCGCACTGGCGACCCCCTACCCCCGGTCCGCTGTCAGCTGGCAGCGAACACGTCATCCGGAGCATGCACGACTGGCGCAGGACTCGCGGATGACAGCGCTGTCAGCATACTGCCGGGCGTCGACATTGCATGCCGCAGTGCAACATCACGCGCCGTGCGGGCAACGACCAGGCGAAGCGCTTCGCCCCCCCCCAAAGAAGAAGGGGCCGGCAATGCCGACCCCTCCAGACTTCTACCACCCCACCATCAGGCGCGCGAGTCGCGGCGCTGGCCGCCACCGCCCGTACCGCGGCCACCCTGCCCACCGCGATGCTGCTTCGGCCCGGCATGCGCATGGCGCGCCGCAGGCTTGCCGTGCGGGCGGTTGCCCGGCTTGCGCGGCGGCTGGTTGCCGCCGTTGCCACGGCGCGGGTTGGGGATGGCGGTGTCGAGGCGGATCGGGCGGCTCGGCGCATAGCCTTCCACTTCGACCAGTTCGATGTCGGCCTTCAGCAGGCGCTGGATCTGCCGCAGCAGGCCGCCTTCGTCATGCGACACCAGCGACAGCGCCTCGCCCGTGCTGCCGTTGCGACCGGTGCGGCCGATGCGGTGCACGTAGTCCTCGGCCACCATCGGCAGGTCGTAGTTGATGACCAGCGGCAGGTTGGGGATGTCCAGGCCGCGCGCGGCGACGTCGGTGGCCACCAGGATGCGCACGCGGCTGGCCTTGAAGTCGTTCAATGCCTTCTGGCGCTGCGCCTGGCTCTTGTTGCCGTGGATCGCCGACGCCTTGAGGCCCGCGTCTTCCAGCTGCTCGGCCAGGCGGTTGCAGCCGTGCTTGGTGCGGCCGAACACGATGGCCTGCTCGCCGTGGCGCTTGGCCAGGATCTCGATCAGCAGGTCGCGCTTGTTGGCGCCGTCCACCGGGTGCGCGCGGTGCGCGATGGTCTCGGCGATGGTGTTCTGCGCCGCCACCTGCACCTGCTGCGGGTTGCGCATGAACTCCAGCGCCAGCTGCTTGATCTGCGCCTCGAAGGTCGCCGAGAACAGCATGGTCTGGCGGTCCTTCGGCAGCTTGCCGAGGATGCGCTTGATCGCCGGCAGGAAGCCCATGTCGAGCATGCGGTCGGCTTCGTCCATGACCAGGATCTCGATCTCGTCCAGCTTGACGCTGCCGCGCTCCAGGTGGTCGATCAGGCGGCCCGGGGTGGCCACCAGCACGTCCACGCCGCGGCGGAACGCATCGACCTGCGGGCCCATGCCGGCGCCGCCGAAGATGGCGATGGTGTTCATGCGCAGGTGCTTGCCGTAGCCACGCAGGCTGTCGTTGACCTGCACCGCCAGTTCGCGGGTCGGGGTCAGGACCAGCGCGCGCGGGCGACGGAAGCCCTTGACCGGGGTCTGCTTGGACAGGTGGTTGAGCAGCGGCAGGCCGAACGCGGCGGTCTTGCCGGTGCCGGTCTGGGCGCCGCCCAGCACGTCGTGGCCGGCCAGCGCCAGCGGGATCGCCTCGGACTGGATCTGGGTGGGGGTGGTGTAGTTCTGCTCGGCAAGCGCGCGCAGCAATGCAGGCGCAAGGCCCAGGGATTCGAAGGACATCGGTACAACTCCATTTCGCCGCAAGCGCGCGGACCGGCCATGCGCCACGCGCACGGCAACGGACCGGGGAACGGTTGCGTGATGACCCCGGCGTTCCCTTGAACCGCGCCGTGGGTGATCGGATTTTGACGGCACCGGATGCTCCGGGCCGTGTCTGCGCTACGAAAGACGTGCGGGATAAAAGCCGCGGTCGCATGAGGCACAAGGCCTGCGAGGGCGGCGGGCATACCTGGGAAACGTACCCTTGCGGGGAGGCAGCCGTGCGCTGAACAGGGGGAACTGTACGCTAACCGGGCCCGCTTGGCGAGGCGGTGCCGCACGATCCGTTCAGGCGGCCCACTGCATGGGCCGGTCCGCGGCCGCGTACAGCGGGCCGGTGGCCCCTCAGACGTCGGCGTGCATCCCCGGCCGCGCCAGCGTCACGTCCACGCCAAAGCGCTCCCAGACCTCGCCCGCGAGCGCCTCGCGCGCCCTGTCCTCGCCGTGCACCAGCACCAGCGGCGGTTTGGCCGCGAATTGCCCGTACCAGCCCAGTAGCCCCTTCTGGTCGGTGTGCGCGGACAACCCGCCCACCGTGTGCACCTGCGCCCCCACCCGGTAATCCTTGCCGTGGATACGTACCCACTTGGCACCATCCACCAGCCTTCGCCCCAGCGTGCCCTCGGCCTGGTAGCCGACAAACAGCACGTGCGCCTGGCGCTTTCCCAGGTTCTGCTTCAGGTGGTGGACGATGCGTCCCCCATTGGCCATGCCACTGCCGGCGATGATGATCGCACCGCCATCCATCCGGTTGATCGCCATCGAGTCATCCGCCGATTCGACGATGCGCAGGTTGGGCATGCGGAACGGATGGGGCTTGGAGCGCCACACCTTCTGCGCCTCGGCATCGAACAGATCTTCGTGCCGCCCATACACCTCCACCACCTTGGCCGCCATCGGGCTGTCGAGGAAGATCTTCCAGCGCGACAGGCCCCACTGGTCCCAGAACTTTGCGAACCAGTAGAGCAGCTCCTGGCTGCGTCCCACCGCGAAGGCGGGGATCAGCACGTTGCCGCGGTCATCCCATGCGCGCTCGAAGATCTCACCGATCTCCTCGACCGTGGCCAGTCGCTCGCGGTGGTTGCGGTCGCCGTAGGTGGACTCCATCAGCACCAGGTCGGCCTCGGTGATCACCGCCGGGTCGCGCAGGATCGGCGAGCCCTTCGGGCCCAGGTCGCCGGAGAACACCAGCTTGCGGTCGTCGCCCCACAGTTCCACGCAGGTCGAACCGAGGATGTGGCCGGCCTCGCGGAAGCAGATCTCCACCCCCGGCAGGATCTGCTCGCGCCGGCCGTAGGGCAGCGGCCGCACCAGCTTCATCGCGGCGTGCACGTCGTGCTTGGTGTACAGCGGCACCGCCTTCGGCTCCCCGTGGCGACGGTTGCGGTTGGCGCGCTCGGCGTCGCTCTCGGCCAGCGAGGCCGCATCCAGCAGCATCACCGGCATCAGGTCGGCGGTGGCCTCCTGCGCATAAATGGGGCCACGGAACCCGCGGTGCACCAGCAACGGCACCCGGCCGATGTGGTCGATGTGGGCGTGGCTGAGCACCAGCGCGTCCATCCCCACCGGCTCGAACGGGAACGCTTCACTGTTGCGCCGCTCGGCTTCAAAGCTGCCCTGGATCATTCCGCAGTCCAGCAGCACCCGCTGCCCTGCGACCTCGACTTCGTGCAGCGAACCCGTCACCTCGCCCGCGGCGCCGTGGAAAAGTACCCGCATGCCCTGCTCCTGGATGGCCTCGTGTCACGCTAGCACACCCCCCCGTGACCAATGACACCCGTGCACACACGCAATCTCGGCTAGTGTTTCCGGTGGCCCCGTGGGGCCACATTCCATTCGCCGCCCGGTCGGAGCCGCCCGTGAACCAACCCAGAATCCTGCTGTTGTCCCTCGCCATCGCCACCGGCCTGGCCGCGTGTTCGAAGAAGGAAGAGGCCACTGCCACCGCTGATGCCGCCAAGCCGGCGGACGCCGCAACCCTGACCCTCGACGAGAGCAAGCTGCCGGGCGTGAACCGCTTCCAGCTCGCCGACCTGGATACCAGCAAGGACGCGTGCACCGACTTCGGCGGCTACGTCAACGGCAAGTGGCTGGCCGCCAACGCCATCCCGGGCGACCGCACCTCGTGGGGCGCGTTCGAGATGCTCGATGAGCGTTCGCAGGCCATCCAGCGCCAGCTGGCCGAGCAGGCCGCGGCCATGAAGGACGCCAAGGGCGTCGAGAAGATCGTCGGTGACTTCTGGTCCACCGGCATGGACGCGGCGAAGGTCAACGCGCAGGGCCTGGAACCGCTTAAGGGCCATCTGGACGCGATCGCCGCGCTCGACAGCCAGGACAAGATCGCCGATTACGTGCGCAGCAGCGCGGCCAAGGGCGAGAATTTCCTGTTCGGCTTCGGTCCGGAAGCGGATTTCAAGGACTCGAAGATGAACATCGCCTACGCCATGCAGGGCGGCCTGGGCCTGCCGGACAAGGGCTACTACTTCGACGCCGACAAGAAGGACAAACTGGCCGCGTACGAAGCCCACATCGCCAAGGTACTGGAACTGAGCGGCGTGCCAGCGGCCGATGCCGGCACGCAGGCGAAGGACGTCATCGCGTTCGAGACGCGCCTGGCCAAGGTGTCCAAGTCCAGCGAGGAAATGTCGCGCGACGTCGGGCTGTACTACAACCCGGTGTCGCCGGCCGATGCCGACAAGCTGACCCCGAACTTCGCATGGTCGAAGTTCTTCGAGTCGCAGGGTGTGGCGGTGCCGAAGATGTTCTCGCTGGCCATCCCCGCCTTCCACCAGGAAGTCAGCAGGATGCTGGCCGACGTGCCGGCCGCGCAGTGGCAGAGCTACCTGCGCTTCCACACGGTCGACGGCGCCTCGCCGTACCTCGCCGACGCCTTCGCCGAAGAGCACTTCAACTTCTACAACAAGGCGCTGCGCGGCCAGAAGGAGATGAAGGAGCGCGGCAAGCGCGTGCTCGACACCATCGAGAGCGAGACCGGCGAAGCGCTGGGCCAGATGTACGTCAAGGTCGCATTCTCGCCGGAGTCCAAGGCGCGCATGGAGACCCTGGTCAAGAACCTGTCCGAGGCGCTCAAGACCCGCATCGAGAACCTGGCCTGGATGGGCGACGAGACCAAGAAGAAGGCCATGGAGAAGTGGGCCAGCTTCACCCCGAAGATCGGCTATCCCGACAAGTGGCGCTCGTGGGAAGGCCTGGTCACCGGCCGCGACAGCTACATCGGCAACGTGCTGGCCGCCAACGAGTTCAACTACAAGTGGATGATGGGCAAGATCGGCAAGCCGGTCGACAGGACCGAGTGGGGCATGCCGCCGCAGATGGTCAACGCCTACTACAACCCGCTGCAGAACGAGATCGTGTTCCCGGCGGCGATCCTGCAGCCGCCGTTCTTCGACGCCAACGCCGACGACGCGCTCAACTACGGCGGCATCGGCGCGGTGATCGGCCACGAAATGATCCACGGCTACGACGACCAGGGCAGCCGCTTCGACGCCACCGGCAAGTTCGAGAACTGGTGGACGCCGGACGATGCCAAGGGCTTCAGCGGCCGTACCGACAAGCTGGTCGCGCAGTTCAACGGTTACGAGGCCGTTCCGGGCAAGTTCGTCAACGGCAAGCTGACCCTGGGCGAGAACATCGCCGACCTGGGCGGCCTGGCCACCGCGTACGATGCCCTGCAGCGCGCCACCGCCGGCCAGCCTGATCCGAAGCTCGACGGCCTGACCCGTGACCAGCGCTTCTTCGCCAACTGGGCCACGGTGTGGCGCCGCAACTTCACCCCGGAAGAGCTCAACGTGCGCCTGACCACCGACCCGCATGCGCCCGCGAACTTCCGCGCCATCGGCGCGCCGTCCAACCTGCCCACGTTCGCGGCCGCGTTCTCGTGCAAGCCGGGCCAGCCGATGGTCCGCGAGGGCGACAAGCAGGTCGTGATCTGGTGACCTGACGCGGGTCACCGGCCCGCAAGTGTCTGGCCTTTTCTCGTCGGCCAACAGCGGAGGCCCGGGGTGACCCGGGCCTCTTTCTTTGTGCGCGCACCACAGCCCGGCACTTCGGCCGGGGTGTGGTGCGGCCAGGGCTGCGCCTCTCCGCCTGCCGTGACGAAGGCGTTCAGCGTGGTGCCAAGCGCCGTTGATAGACTCCGCGCATTCCGTTGCAAGGACCCGCGAATGACCCTGCGCCCGCTTGCCTGCGCCCTGGCCATCGGCCTGGCCGCCACCGTCGCCCTTCCCGCCGACGCTGCGAAGAAGCGCACCAGCAAGCCCAGGACGGCAGCCACCAGTGCCGCCTGCACTGACTTCCACGCCCACGCCAACGCCGGCTGGCTGGCCACGCATCCGCTGCCCGCCGGTGCCGGCGCGATCACTGCACTGGGTGAACTCGATGCGCGCGCCACGCAGCAACAGATCGACCTGCTCGACACCGCGATGCGCCAGCCGCAGGACCACGTGCAGAAATTGCTGGGTGACTTCTGGGCCAGCGGACTGGACGAGGCCGCGGTCGAACGCGACGGCGCCAAACCGATCCAGCCACTGCTTGCGCGCATCAACGCGATCCGCAAGACCCGGGACATCGCACCCTCGATCGCGGCCCTGCACCAGGTCGGCATTCCCGTCGCCTTCGACTTCGGGGCCGACATCGACCTGGCCGACCTGGGGCGCCACATCGGCTATTTCAGCCAGGGGGGCCTCGCCTTGGTGGACCCGGCCTTCTACACCCGCACCGATGCCGGCACCGTAAAGATGATGGCCCGCTATCGCGAGTACGTGCAGACGCTGCTCGCCCTCACCGGCACGCCGGCCAAGCGCGTGGCCGAGGAAGCCCGGCAGGTCATCGACCTGGAAACACGCATCGCCCGCCTGCACCGGCCCGTCGCCTCGCTGGCCGATCCTCGCAGCCAGTACGCACGCATCGCCACGGCCACGCTGGGCGGCCAGTACCCGCGCCTGCAGCTGGATGCGTTCCTCAAGGCGCAGGGCGTGAACGACGACAGCGTGTCACTGGCAAACCCGGAACTGTTCGCGCAACTGGATGGCCTGGTGGGCAACCTCAAACCCGACCAGTGGAAGACCTACCTGCGCTGGCGCGTGGCGGACACCATGGCCCCGTACCTGTCGAAGCCATTCCAGCAGGCCAGCTTCGATTTCCGCGGCCGCCTGCTCGCCGGGCAGGACGCCCCGGCACCGCGCGCGCAGCGTGTGCGGGAAGCGATCAACCTCGCCGCCGGCCCGATGCTCGGCCGGCAGTACGTCACCACCTACCTTCCCCCGGCCACGCGCGAGCGCGCCATCGAGATCGCCACGCAGGTACGCGCCGCGCTGGTGGCGGCGGTCGAACGCGACACGCGCTTCGGCCCGGCGGCCAAGGCCGAAGCGACGGCCAAGCTGGCGGCATTGAAGATCGAGGTCGGCGCGCCACGCCGTGACCTGGACTACACGGTGCAGCCAATGGGCCGTGGCAGCTTCGGCGCCAACATGCTGATTGCGTCGACCTGGCACCACCGCGAGGAGATGAAACGCATCGGCCGGGGCAACGCCGATCGCCGCTGGAACGTATTGCCGCAGCAGCCAGCGCTGACCTACGACGGGGCCCAGAACCGGCTCATCATCACCGCGGCCATGCTGCAGCCACCGGTGCTCGACCCCCACGCGGAGATCGGTGTGCAGTACGGCGCCCTGGGCGCACTGGTGGGGCACGAGATCAGCCACGCCATCGGTCCCCGTGGGCGGATGGTCGACGCCAGGGGCGACGTGCGCGACTGGTGGACGGCGACCGAAGCCGGCGCATGGTCCGACGTTGGCAACCGCATTGCATCGCGACTGGGCCGCCACCCCTATCCGGGCGCCAGCGGCACGCTGGTCAATGGGCCGAGGGTGCGTGACATCGCCCTGGCCGACCAGTCCGGCGTGGAGCTGGCGTGGGCGGCTTACCGTAGCGCCCAGCCAAACGCCAGCCGTGAAGCCCAGCAGGGCTTCTTCAATGGCTGGGCCGGCCTTTGGGCGGAGCAGGTGGGGCCCGAAGTGGCGGTCGAGCGCGCGCAGAACAGCGCGTATCCGCCTGGCCCGGTACGGACCAATACCCCCCTGGCCAACCTGCCGGCCTTCGGCGCTGTGTATGCCTGCAAGGCCGGAACCCCGATGCAGGCGGTGCCGGCGGAGCGGCTCATCCTCTGGAAATAAGCGGTCGGTCCAGCACGGCGGCACACTGGACGGCCCGCAATGGCCTTCAGCGCACGATGCGCATCCGCGGCGGCCCCTTGCGCCCAAACGGCGGCTGGCCGCGCCAGTAGCGGATCAGCAACCAGCCAAACACCATGCCGCCCAAATGCGCGAAATGGGCAACGCCGGGCATCGTGTTGGTGACGCCCATGAACAACTCGATCACACCGTAGACGATCACCAGCGTGCGCGCCTTCATCGGGATCGGCGGAATGAGCAGCATCACCCGCTGGTTGGGGAACAGCAGGCCGTAGGCCAGCAGCAGGCCGAAGATGCCGCCCGATGCACCGACGGTGGGGTACGCCTCGCCGCCCTGCGCCATCGTCCACCAGCCCACCGCCAGCTGGAATGCCGCCGCGCCCACGATGCAGGTGAGGTAGTAGGTGAGGAAGCGCTTCTCGCCCCAGGTGTGCTCCAGCGGCGCACCGAACATCACCAGCGCCAGCATGTTGAACGCCAGGTGCATGAAGCTGCCATGCATGAAACCGTAGGTCAGCACCTGCCACGGCAGGAAGCCCCCTTGGGCATAGGGGTCGCTGCCGCTGTCCAGCGGCCAGAGCATGAACGGCGCCAATGACACATCGCCCACCACCATCTGCAGCAGGAAGACCAGTCCATTGGCGATCAGCAGGACCCGGGTGACGGACGGCAGGTTGGCGAACATCGAGGCTCCTTCGTGTCCGGACATGGTAGCCGCTGGCTGCGCGGGATACGCCGTCAAAAAGTCTACGTGGTCCCACCCGCCAGCACCTGTTCAGCCAGCCATCGGGCCCCAGAGCTGATCATCGAGTGACGCCGTGGCACGCAGCCCGCGCACCCGGCCACGCTCCACCACCACGCCCTCTTCGCGCAGGCGCGCGCTCTGCTCCCGGTAACCTTCCGAGCCTTCCGGGAACGCGATACGGCCATCCGAGCGCAACACTCGGTGCCAAGGCAGGCGGACGTCGTCGTTGCTGCCAAGCAGCCTGGCCACCAGACGTGCCCGCCCCGGCAACCCGGCACGACGGGCGACTTCGCCATAGCCCGCCACCTGCCCCTTGGGGATGGCCCGGACTGCTGCCAGGATCCGGCAGGCCGCGTCTTCGGCAGGAATGGCCTTGGTCTTCGCGCGCATCGCGGTAGCATAGCCCCAAGCCCGCCCGCGAAAGGAGCCGCCCGTGCGCAACTTCGAAACGATCCGCCGCCACGTCAAGGCATCCGGTTTCCACATCCGGATGGAGGACGAGGACGTCATCTGCATCGAGCTGTCGCTGGAACAGGGCACGCGCCACCAGGCCATCTTCCTGTCCGAACTGGACGACGATGACGGCCGCCCCTACCTGCGCGTGAGCACCGCGGTGGCGCCGACCACCGGGCTGGATGCGCGGCGGGCGCTGGTGTTCAACTGGCAAAGCCGGGTCGGCTACCTCGGCATTGGCGACCTGGACGGCGTGCCGTACCTGCAGTTGTGCGAGAACCGCCCCTACGACGGGCTGGAGCCGGCCGAAGTTGATCGCCTGATCCTGGAGATCGGCGGACTGGGTGATCGCATGGAGCGGATGCTTTCCGCGGGTGGTGACCTGCTCTGAGAGGCTGCGTCGGCGCATCTCGCACCGATGCCACCGCGGGCAGCCGATTGAGGCGTCGCCGTCGCCTGCGTTGAAGGCGATCGCGGTTTGCCCACGTCGCCGCCCCTGCTGCCGCCATCGCAACGAAAAAGGCCCGCTCGCGCGGGCCTTTTCCTGTCCGGTGCAGAGGGCGTTTACACCCAGCCCATCAGCACGAACACCTCGTAGGATAGCCAGGCCATGAAGCCGGCTGCGGGGATCGTGAGGATCCACGCCCAGATCATCTTCTCGACCACGGTCCACTTGATCGAGTTGAAGCGCTTGGCCACGCCCACGCCCATGATGGCCGAGGAAATGTTGTGCGTGGTCGACACCGGGATGCCCAGCGACGACGCCAGCAGGATCACCGAGGCGGCGCTGGTCTCGGCCGCGAAGCCGTGGATCGGGTGCAGCTTCACCAGCTTGTGGCCCAGCGTCTTGATGATGCGCCAGCCACCGGCGGCGGTGCCGGCCGCCATCACCAGCGCGCAGGTGACCTTGATCCAGGTGTCGATGTCGTTGTCATTGATCGCACCCTCGGACGGGTGCAGGAACGCCAGCCACGACGGCAGGTTGTTGAGCGTGCCATCGGCCTGCGCCGCCACCAGGGTCAGCGCGATGATGCCCATGGTCTTCTGCGCGTCGTTGGAGCCGTGGGCGAAGCCCATGGTGGCCGCACTGGCCAACTGCAGCTTGCCGAACAGGCTGTTGACCCAGCGCGGGCGCGCCAGCCGCGCCAGCACGCCGCCGCTGGCCGCCATGCCGGAGATGATCGCGAACAATATCCCCATCACCATGAAGCCGGCCATGAAGCCCAGCAAGGGTGATGTGAACATCGGCACGATCACCTTCCACAGCACGCCCGCGCTCTTCCAGACCGGTTCCTTGGGTTCGGACCAGATGATGGCGTCGAAGTTGTTCATGGCCGCGGCGAACGCCGCGCCGCACAGGCCGCCGATCAGCGCATGCGAGGACGACGACGGCAGGCCCAGCCACCAGGTGATCAGGTTCCAGACGATGGCACCGAGCAGCGCGCACAGGATCAGCTGCGAGGTGACGTCCACCACGCCGGCATCGATGATGCCCGAGGCCACCGTCTTGGCCACCGCGGTGCCCCACAGCGCGCCGACGAGGTTGGTACTGGCGGCCAGCATGACCGCCTGCATGGGCGAGAGCACCTTGGTTGCCACGACCGTCGCGATGGAGTTCGCGGTGTCGTGGAAACCGTTGATGTACTCGAAGATCAGCGCCGTCGCGACGACGACGAGAACGAGGGTCAACATGGTCCCGCTCCCGTCAGGAATTCTTCAGCACGATCTCGTAGGCCACCACGCCGGCCTCGCGGCAGCGGTCGATGGCCTTCTCCAGGATCTCGAAGAACTCCTTGAGCAGGAACATCTGCAGGTGATCGAGCTTGCCGGAGTAGATGTCGCGGTACAGCTCCAGCATCAGGCGGTCGGCCTCGTTCTCGATGGCGCGGAGCTTGTCGTTGAGCTCCTTCATCGGCTCCAGCTTCATGCTGCGCAGGGTCTTGACCATCTCCACCACCACGCCGGAGGCCTGCTCCAGCATCGCCGCGCGCGGCGCGAAGTCGATGTGGCCCAGGTGCTGGGTGGCCAGCGAGTAGCGGTCGGCGAACTTCTCGATCTGCTTGGGGATCTTGTACAACGCCGAGCCCAGCGCCTCGATGTCCTCGCGCTCGATCGGGGTGATGAAGCTGTTGACCAGCGCCTGGCTGATCTTCTCCGACGCGGTACGCTCGCGCTGGCGGGCCAGCTTGAAGGCGCTCAGTGCCGGTTCCCGGTCTGCCGCCTTGAGCATGGCGTGCAGCGCCTTGGCGCTCTCGTGCCCCGCGGCCGCCGCTTCCTCGAGCAGCGTGTAGAACTGGTTGCCTTGGCCAAAAATGGTTTGCAGGGAGAACATGCGGGGCCTCTGGGTGCCGGGGCTCGTGAGCCGGGGATGGGGTAAGCGGGCGGAATTATGACGGTTTCGCGACGGCCGCGCTGCCCTCAAGGCGGCGTGAAGGCCCTGCCTGCTAAGATCGGCCCGCGGCTCACCTCGCCGTTTGCCTACCCCCTCCATGGACGACGACCCTGATCCGGCGCCTACCCGCGCCACCCCGCCAGCCTCGCTGACCCCGCCCCGCCCGTCGGGCACCCCGGAGTGGAGCCGATGCTGGAGCTGCTGATCGTCTTCGCACTGATCGTGCTCAATGCCTTCTTCGCGATGTCGGAGATGGCGCTGATGACTTCGCGCAAACTGCGGCTCAAGCAACTGGCCGAAACCAGCCACGGCGCCCGCACCGCACTCGCACTGGCCGAGCACCCGGACAACCTGCTGTCCACGGTGCAGGTGGGCATCACATTGATCGGTGTGCTGACTGGCGTGTTCGGTGGCGAGTCGATCGGCCTGCTGATCGCCGACGCCATCGACAGCGTGGTGCCCGCCGCGCGCGAGTACGCCCGCTCGATTGGCGTAGGCACGGCCGTCGGCCTGATCACCGCATCGTCCGTGATCTTCGGTGAGCTGATCCCCAAGCGGCTGGCGCTCACCAACCCCGAGGGCATCGCGTCGGCGGTCGCCATTCCGCTGGACTGGCTGTCGCGCGTTGCACGCCCGGTGGTCGCCACGTTGGGCGCGATCAACCGCGGCGTGCTGCGCCTTCTGGGCATCGGCAACGACGCCCGCAGCGAGATCAGCGAAGAGGAGATACGCCTGCTGGTGACCGAAAGCCACGAGCAGGGCGTCATCGACGCCGACGAACGCAAGATGATGAACCGCGTGCTGAGCCTGGGCGACCGCACCGCGGAAAGCCTGATGACGCCGCGCATGCGCATCACCTGGCTGGACATCAACGCCTCGCTGGAGGAGAACCTGGGAACGATGCAGGACAGCCCGTTCTCGCGCTTCCCGGTGTACCGCGACAGCGACCAGGACGTGGTCGGCATCCTCGAGGCCAAGTCGCTGCTGCGCGTTCTGCAGCCCGGCGCGCCGGTGGACCTGTTCGACGACCTGCGCGAGGCGCTGTTCGTGTCCGAGTCCACGCACGCGCTGAAGCTGCTGGAGATCTTCCGGGAGGAGCAGCAATCGCTGGCGCTGGTGGTGGACGAGTACGGCGACGTGTCCGGCGTGGTCACGATCAACGACCTGATGGGCGCGGTAATCGGACGCCTGCAACCGGTGGAAGCCGACGCAGAGGCGACGGCACCGGTGGTGCAGCGTTCCGACGGCTCGTACCTGCTCGACGGTGCCCTGCCCGTGGAAGACCTGCGCGAACTGATCGGTGGCGGCCGCCTGCCCGGCGAGGACGAGCATGATTTCCACACGGCCGCCGGCATGGTGATCGCCTACTTCGGCCGCATTCCGCACGTGGGCGAACACTTTGAATGGGCGCAATGGCGCATCGAGGTGGTCGACCTGGACGGGCCGCGCATCGACAAGCTGCTGCTGCAACGCCAGTCCGTGCCGGACGAGGCAGGCGACGATGCCGTCGCGGCCTGACCGGCGGCCGCACGATGTCGGCACGCGCGCGCTGCTGGACCTGATCGCCAACAGCTACCCGGGTGACAGGCTCCGACTGGGCGATGTACTGGCCGGTCTGGGCAACCGCTCCTTCGGGATGATGCTTTTCATCGCGACCCTCCCTGCCTTCATCCCGATCCCAGGGTTGGCGGGCGCGGTCAGCGGGCCGCTGGTGATGCTGGTGGGACTGCAGTTGCTGGTCGGCCTGCGCCGGCCTTGGCTACCGCGGGCGCTGGCGGAACGCGGGCCACAGCGCCAGTCCCTGGTTCGTTTCCGCGACCGCCTGGCACCGTGGCTCGATCGGCTGGAGCGCCTGGTGCGCCCCCGCGCCGAGGCCGTACTGGACCTGCGCGTGGCCAGTTGCTTCACCGGCCTGTTGCTGGTGCTGCTGGGCCTGCTGCTGTCGCTGCCGATCCCGTTCACCAACTTCCTGTTCGGGGCCCTGTTGCTGCTGTTTGCGCTGGCCCTGCTGGAGCGCGACGGCTGGCTGATGCTGGTGGCATGGGGCGCCGGTATCGTCGGCATCGGCGTCTTCGGCGTGTTGTCGGGCAGCCTCGCGGGGGCCGCCTCGCGCTGGATCGACCTGGCCATCTGATCAGGCACCAGCCGGGAATCAGTCCAGCAGGCTCAGGAACTCGTCGACCGCCACCGGGTGGCCGATCCAGTAGCCCTGCGCCAGGTCGCAACCCCGTTCGCGCAGCAACGCATACTGGCCTTCCTTTTCCACGCCCTCGGCGACCACGGTGATGCCCAGCGAATGCGCCATCGCGATGATCGCGGTGGTGAGCGCCAGGTCGTCCGGGTCGCGCAGGATGTCGGCGATGAAACTGCGATCTATCTTGACCCCGTCCACGGGCACCCTGCGCAGGTGGCTCAGACCCGAGAAACCGGTGCCGAAGTCGTCCAGCCAGACTTTCACCCCGGTCTGGCGCAAGCGCGAAAGCAGGTTGCCCGCGTGGACCTCATCGCCGATCACCGCCGTCTCGGTCAGTTCCAGGTGCAGCTGCCGCGCCGACAACCCGGTCTCTGCCAGGATCGCGGCCACCACCTTCGGCAGGTCGCCGCTGCGCAACTGCCGCGGCGAAACATTCACCGACACGAACAGCGGCCTGTCCCCGGACCGGCGTGTATTCCAGCGCACCGCATCACGGCACGCGGCCCGCAGCACCCGTGGACCCAGGACTTCGATCAGGCCACTCTGTTCGGCCACCTCGATGAACACCGAGGGTGCGACCAGCCCATGCTTGGGATGCCGCCAGCGCAGCAGGGCCTCCGCGCCAACCATGGTCCCTTCGGCCAGATCGAACACCGGCTGGTAGGCCAGGCTCAGTTCACCGCGGTCCCACGCACCACGCAGCTCATGCTCCATCTGCACACGGCGCTCCACCGCCTGGTCCATGGCGCGGCTGTAGAAGCGGTAGCAGTTCTTGCCGGCGACCTTGGCCTGGTACATGGCGATGTCGCCGTTCTTCATCAGCGACGTCGCGCCGGAAGCGTCCTCGGGGAACAGCGTGATGCCCACCGAGGTACCAAGGAACACCTGGCGGCCTTCGATCATGAGCGGCTGCCCCAGCACCTCAACCAGCGCCTCCGCCAGCCGCGTGGCGGCCGATCGTATCTCGTCGCCGTAGCCGGAACCCGACTCCACCAGGATCACGAACTCATCGCCACCAAACCGCGCCAGCAAGGCGCCGTCACCACCGTGCTGCTGCACCACGTCCTGGATACGGTTGGCGAACTGCACCAGAACGTCATCACCGGCCTCGTGGCCCAGGGTATCGTTGATGCGCTTGAAGTCGTCGATGTCGGCAAACAACAGCGCCAACTGGCGGCCCGCCCCGTGCAGCGTCAGCAACCGCTGGTCCAGCGCTTCGCGGAATGCAAGCCGGTTGTGCAGCCCGGTCAACGCATCGGTATACGCCATCCTGCGGATTTCACGGTCGTGCCGCGCGACGCTGGCCCCCATCCGCGAGAATGCATTCATCAGGTCGCCGATCTCGTCCCGCCGCTGGCTGGCCGGCAGCGGCGTATCGAAGCGACCCGCCTCGATGGAACGGGCCGCATCGGCAAGGTCACTGATGGGCTGCACCAGGAAACGCTGGATCAGCCAGGCCATCGCCACGCCCAGCGCCGCCAGCACGCCGCTGAGCAACCCGATCCACAACAGGTGCTGCTGCCCCAGCGCCTGCAACTGGCTGCGCAGGCCGGAACTGGCGCGCTCCTGGTGCTGGCGGACGACGTTGAGGTCAAAGCCCGCACGCACGCCACCGATGCGTTGCGAACCGATGGAAATGGGTGCCGATACATCCATGATGTCGCCACCCACCTGCGTATGCACGCGGCGCGCGGCGACGGCTTCGTACGCCAGCGGGTCGTCCATGGCCTGGCCGTAGCCGGGGATGTCCTCGCTGCCGTCGTGGACGATGCGCCCCTGCGCATCGAACACCTGGACGTAACGGGTACCGGGTTGCCGCAAGGTGGTCTGTCCCAGGCGCCCGATCTCATCCAGGTCGAAGTAGTAGAGCGGGTTGGCCATCGCCAACGCCATCTCGCCCACGACGCTTTCCGCGTTGCGCCGCAGCGTGTCGTTGGCCATCTCCCGCATGGCCGCGCGGCTGGTGGCTTCCACCTGTTCCTGCATCCGTTCCTGGCGGTGCCAGAGCACCACCAGCACCGACAGGAAGAACAACAGCATCAGCGCCAACAGCCCAACGAAGCGGGCCTGCAGCCCGTGCCGGAGGCTCATTCGACCTCCCGGCGCACGCGATCGATACCCGTGGCAAGCCGCTGGAGCGAGTCACGCGCGCGCTCGTCAAGGGGCTGGAAGCGGGTGGTCTTGAAAAACTTGAGCAATGCCTCGCTGGCGTCGGGGTCTGCGGCGGCATCCTCCAGCACCTGCACCAGGCGGTCGCGGATGCGCGCTTCCAGGTCGTCGCGCACCAGTTCCAGGGCGCGCGGGTACGGTTCCGACTTGCCGATGATGACGAAATCGCGCGCGAACGCGGGCGGCATGTGCCGCGGGTTGTCCCAGTCCAGGTTGCTCATCGATCCCGCGTCAACCAGTCGCTTGTGCACCCACGTCGAGATGTTCAGTTCGGAACGCGCGAACAGATAGCCGACCTCGTCGGCGGCAACGCCGTCCGCCGGCGCCAGCAGGATTTCCAGGCGCATGCCACGCGCCAGCAGTTCCGCCGCCGGGACGTAGTAGGCGCTGGTCGACGAGGCGCGCTGGAACGCCACGTTATGGCCACGCAGGTCGTCGAGCGAACGGATGCCGCTGTCGCGTCGGGCGAAGAAGATGCTGTGGTAGTAACTGGTGCCGTCACGCTCGGTCAGCAGGATGGGCTGCGCACCTGCGCGTTCGCGCAACAGCGCCGCCGAGGCCGCGGTTTCGGTGACCCAGTCAACCCGGCCGCGACGCAGGTAGCTGGCCATCTGCTGCGCGTCCTTGGCCATCAGCACGCGCCCCTCGCGGATGCCGACATCGGCCATGCGCGGCACGACATAATCAAGCAGCGGCTTGAGCTGCTCGTAATGGTCCTGCGGGTTGTCACTGATGCGGCCAAGGACCAGCACGCCATCGTCCTGGGCAGCCCTGACCGGAAACAGCGCGCCGCAGGCGAATCCGAGCAGGACCAGGGCGACGCTGCGAAGCTGAACGATCAAGGAGCACATCCGGATGCCGGGCCGCTTGGCAGACTAAACGAATCCGCCGCTGGCGGGTATAGGCATGGCCGGGGAGAGCCTGCCAACGCTCACCCCGGCTTGGGACCCAGGCGGACGGTGCGTTCCACGTCGGCCAGGATGCCGCGCAGCAGCCGTACCTCGCGCTCGTCCAGATCGGCACGCAGGAACAGGCGGCGCAGCTTGCGCATGGCCGATTCGGGCACCCGCCCCTTGTGGAAGTCGATCAGGTCCAGCACCTCGGCCATCTGGCCAAAGAAGCCCTCCAGTTGTGCGTGCGTGGCGGGCGGATCGGTGCGACTGTCCGGATCTTCGTCCACGGATGGGGCGGTCACCGGATGCGGTCGCGGCGCACCCTCCGCCGCCCCCTTAGCGCCACCCAACAGGCCCAGCCGCAACTCGTAGGCCAGCACCTGCACCGCCATCGCCAGGTTGAGCGAGCTGTACTCGGGATTGGCGGGGATATGCACCGCGGCATGGCAGAGCTGCAGCTCATCGTTGTCCAACCCGGTGCGTTCGCGCCCAAAGACCAGGGCCACTTCGTCGCCCTGCCCGGCGCGCGCCACGGCCCGGGCAGCGGCGTCGGCGGGCATCAGTTCCTCCAGCGCCACGCGACGGCTGCGGGCAGTGCAGCCCAGCACGAAGTGGCAGTCGGCCACCGCCTCGGCCAGGGTGGCATGGGTCATCGCGGCGGCGAGCACGTCGTCGGCACCTGCGGCCAGCGAGTAGGACTCCGCGTTGGGGGGCTTCTCCGGGGCCACCAGCACCAGCCGCGAGAGGCCCATGGTCTTGATGGCGCGGGCCGCGGAGCCGATGTTGCCGGGGTGCTGGGTGCCGACCAGGACAATGCGCAGGCGGCTGGCGAGTGCGTGGGGGGCGGTGTTCATCGGCGGTAATGGTAAACTGGTCGGCCGGCCTCGAGCCGGATCGTTCTTTATCGCCGCCAGCCAGACCCCAACCTCAGCCACGAGAGGCCCGTTGCCATGCAGAAACCCGCCGTCACCCTCATGGTCAAGGCCGCCCGCGCCGCCGGCAACGTGCTGTTGCGCCACATGTACAAGCTGGACGCGCTGAACGTGGTGGAAAAGGACCGCATGGACTTCGCCAGCGAAGTCGATGCCCTGGCCGAGAAGGAGATCATCAAGGAGTTCCGCCGTTCCACCCCGGACTACGGCATCCTGGGCGAGGAAAGCGGCCCGCTCAACGGCGCCGAGGGCAAGGCCCGTTACGTGTGGGTCATCGATCCGCTGGACGGCACCAGCAACTACCTGCACGGCATCCCGCACTTCTGCGTGTCCATCGCGCTGCTGGAAGCCGGCGAGCCGATCCACGGCGTGATCTTCGACCCGCTGCGCAACGAACTGTTCACCGCCAGCCGCGGCAGCGGCTGCGTGCTCAACGAGAAGCGCGTGCGCGTGGCCGACCGCAAGGACCTCAACGGCGCGATGCTCATCACCGGCTTCCCGCCGCGCGAGCGCGCGCGTACCAGTGCACAACTGAAGTGCGTGGACAGCCTGCTGACCGAGGCCGAGGACATCCGCCGCACCGGTTCGGCCGCGCTGGACCTGGCCTACGTGGCCTGCGGCCGCGCCGACGCCTATTTCGAGGCCGGCGTAAAGCCGTGGGACATCGCCGCTGGCGCGCTGATGGTGCGTGAGGCGGGCGGCAAGGTCTGCGACTTCCGCGGCCGCGCCACCGGCCCGATGGACGTGCGCGGCATCAACCCGCGCCCGCTGGTGGCGGGCAACGTGCGCGTGGCCGAACTCCTGCAGCAGCGCATCGTCAACACCGGCTACGCCGCCGCGTTCGATTGACGCCTGGTGCCGGGTTAACCCGGCGCCCCCCCTGCCCCGCCCGGCCTGAAGTCCGCGGGAAGCGCCTGACCAGAAGCCCGCGGTGTCATCGCCGCGGGCTTTTCCTGTATGTCCCCATGCGGCCCTCGCCTGCACGGGTGGAACCATGCGCACCTCCGGACTGTCTCCCATCGAACGTGGCCTGCAGCTGCTGGCCACCGTGCGGCCCGGCGAAGGTCGTGCCATCCTGTTGATGGTGGCGCAGGTGTTCCTGTTGCTGCTGGCCTACTACCTGATCCGCCCCCTGCGTGAGGCGCTGATCCTGGCCGAAGGCACCTCGGTGGTGCGCAGCTATGCCGTGGGTGCGGTGGCGGTGACGCTCATCTTCCTGATCCCGCTGTACAAGCTGCTGTTCGACCGCCTGGACGGTCGTGGCAGCAAGTCCACCGTGCTGCGTTGGGTGATGGGGTTCTTCATCGCCAACCTGCTGGTGTTCTGCGCGCTGGGCGCGACTGGCGTGCCCATCGGCGTGCCGTTCTTCGTCTGGGTGGGCGTGTTCAGCGTGATGCTGGTGGCGCAGTTCTGGGCCTTCGCCGCGGACCTGTTCAACATCCGCAGTGGCCAGCGGCTGTTCGCCATCATCGCCGTGGGCGCCGCCCTTGGCGCCTGGAGTGGCAGCCGGCTGTCGGCCTGGCTGATCTCCGCCATCGGGCCGTTTCCGATGATGCTGGTGGCCGCGGCACTGCTGGTGGCGGCGCTTGGCCTGAGCGTGCTGGTGGAGCGCAGCGTTCCCGAGGGTTCGCGCTCGCCAGAGGAAGAGGCGCGGCATTTGCACGCACACCATGGGCTTGGCGAACTGCGATCCAGCTTCGATGTGGTGCTTCGCAGCCGCTACCTCCTGCTGATCGCGGTGTTCGTCGCGCTGATCAACTGGGTCAATTCCACCGGTGGCTTCATCCTGGCCAGCTTCGTCGAGGACTACGCCGCCCAGCAGGTGGGGACGGGTGATGTGGAGGCCGAGCGCGAACTCATCGGGCAGTTCTACGGCGATTACTTCGCGTGGATCACCCTGCTGCAGCTGTTCCTGCAGCTGTTCGTGGTTTCGCGGGTGCTCAAGTACCTGGGCGTGCGCGTGGCGCTGGTGATGCTGCCCCTGGTGATGGTGGCCAATTACGGCCTGATGGCCTGGATGCCGGTGTTCGCCCTCGTCCGGGTGACCATGATCGCGGAGAACGGGATGAACTATTCGCTGCATGGCACCAGCTGCCACTCGCTGTTCCTGCCACTGACCCGCGAGCAGAAGTACGTGGGCAAGACCACCATCGACACCTTCTTCTGGCGTTTCGGCGACCTGCTGCATGCGCTGACGATCTTCGTCGCCGTGCAGTGGCTTGAGCTTCCCATGGGCGTGGTCATGCTGTTCAACCTGTCCTTGGCCCTGGCAGCCCTGGTGGTGTCGCTGCTGATTGGCCACCACCATGCACGCGCAGTCCGCGCCAACGAGAGGCCTTCACGCGTGCCCGATGCCATAACGCGTGGCCCCGGTGTGCATGCGCGCATGCACCGGGCCTGAGCGCTAGGGGGCCCCGCGCAGTGCCTGCGCCCGCGATACCAGTGCTCGGATCTGGCGGATGTGCAGGTACGGTGCCAATGGTGCCAGTCGTGCCTCCGTCACTGTCTCCAGTGCCGCGCGCATCTGCGGCGAGACCACGATCGGCACTTTGCGCAGCTCGGGCGGGCGCCCCTGTTCCGTGCTGAAGGCACGGGTGTGGTCGATCATCCAGACCTGCCAGTCGCGGTCATAAAGGATATTGCCGGTGTTGCGGTCCAGGTTGTGCACCAGGACATCGAAAACGTTGATCAGCTGATGCTGCCGCACGAAGCTGCAATCGCTGTCGTACTGCAGTTTCTGCTGGATGCGATCGGTCTCGTTGTGCGCATCTTCCACCCAGTACTGCACCAGTCCCTGCACGCCGTCCACGCGCCGCTGTACCGACACCGGCACCATCTGCAGGCCCAGGAGGCGATCGAGTTTGTAGGCGGCGATTTCGTACTGGTAGCGATCGGCACGGTCGAAGCGACGCTCCCAACGTCCACTGGGACGGATCGCCGGGTCACTGTCAAAGTGCTTGAACACGGCACGGAGGCGCGTTCCACCGCGCTCCAGGGTCAGGCGCCGCGGCTTGGTCACGCCAAGGTCCAGCGTTTCATCCTGGATCACCGGCGCATTGAGCAGGAACTCCTCCAGTTGTGCATCGCTCATGCCATGCGGGCGGGACCATTCGCGATGATCTTCAACGCGGGGCTCTGCCAGGCCTTCGCCTGCATGGAAGGCCCGCATGCGACCTTGCTCGATCACCAGAGCAGCGGGCCTGCCTTCGTACACCGCCCTGTTCATGCCCGTGTCGATACGCGCCACCTGGCGCTCCAGGCGCAGACTGACATGGTGGTCCAGCGTGGGGGTATGGCCAACCACCACCCGCTGGGCCCCCAGAGAGCGCAACGCCGCCCTGGCGACTTCCGTCTCGGTGTAGGGGTGGCACAACGAACTGCCGCGGTACCAGACGGGTCCGTCGGACTGGAACGGCAGCCCCTTCACCGCCGCGGTGATCGCCTGCGCATGGCCCTGCAACGGGGATGGAGGTACGAGGGGATCGGCCGGTGTGACCGCAAGCGCCTTGGCCACTGCCAGGATGTGGTCGAAATCGTCGGTCGCCTTGATTGCACCGCCGTTTATCAAGGCCTGCCATCCCGCTGCGAACGCACGCACGTCGCGAATGGCATTGGCATTGACCTGCTCCAGGGTTTGCCCGGCCAGCTTGTCCGACACGCCGCCATGCACGAACAGGTCATCGTTGATCGTGATCATGACCGGTCGCTGCAACAGCCAGCGCCCAATGCGCCCTTCCGGAGCCAATGCCTGCATCCGCTCCAGATAGCCGTCGCGTGCGCCAATGGCATGATCGCGCGCCGCGCCGTCCGCCGTGGCGTAAGTGGCGAACTCCCCGGGGCTGATGTAGCGCAGGTCGCCCGTCAGCGACATCACTTCATGGTTGCCGAGCAATGGGTGCACCGCGCCCCCGGCCGCCGCCGCCTCGCCCTGCAACCGCATCAGCAACTCGACCACCTTCAGCGCCTGGTCGCCACGACTGAACACATCGCCGTTCTGCACCAGGTGGGTGCGGCCGCCGATCCAGTGCAGATTGGCGTCAACCAGACCGGTGCCTTCCAGCACCTGGACGAATTCCGGATATGCGCCGTGCACATCGCCAATCGCAACCACGCGGTCCACGTTGCTGAACCGGTAGGACTGCGCGGACGCGGATAGAGCGGCCAGTGCAGCGAGCGCCCCGCATAACCACGCACATGCCCGGGGGCAGCGCGCTTTCGACAGGCTCGAAGGACACATCGCGCTCACTCCATCCGGACATGACCACACCAACGGAAAGAGGCCGCACAAGGCGGCCTCTCCCAGTCAAGCGAACCGCACGACGGTCACGGGCGGCGCGCCAGCGCGGCGTCGTCCTTGGCCTTCGGCATCAGGTCCTGCTTGGTGACCCTCAGCGGCCCGATGGTCAACAGCGGCGCCGCCACGAAGATCGACGAGATGGTGCCCAGCACGATGCCGATGATCATCGCCTCGGCCATGCCCTTCAGCGAACCGCCACCGTAGACGTACAACGCGACCACGGTCAGCAGCGCCACCACCGAGGTGATCACGGTGCGCGACAGGGTCTGGTTGATGGAGGTGTTCAGGATGGCCACCGGATCGGCGCGCATCGTACGGAAGTTCTCGCGCACGCGGTCGAAGACCACGATGGTGTCATTGATCGAGAAGCCCATCACCGACAGCACGCCGGCCAGCACGGTCAGGTCGAACTCCCGGCCGGTGATCGAGAACCAGCCCAGCACCACGACCACGTCGTGCAGGGTGGTCAGCACCGCCGAAACCGCGAACTTCTTCTCGAAGCGGAACGAGATGTAGAGCAGGAAGCCAACCACGACGAAGATCATCGCCCAGAGGCCGTTGAGGGCAAGGTCCTTGCCAACCTGCGGGCCGACGAACTCGCTGCGCAGCACCTTGCCAGGATTGCCCTCGAACGCGAGCGCCTTCTGCACCTCGACCGCCGTGTTGTGCTGCTCGCCCGCCCCTTCGCTGCCGCCTTCCTTGGGCTGCAGGCGGATCAGCAGGTCGTTGCCCGAACCGAAGGTCTGCACCTGTGCATTGGAAAAACCAGCGGCATCCAGGCGCGAACGCACGTCGTCAATATCCACCGGGCGCTCGAAACGCAATTCGGTGACGGTACCGCCGGTGAAGTCAAGCGCGAAGTTGAAGCCCTTGATCGCCATCGATCCAAACGAGATCAACAGCAACGCCACGGACAGCCCCAGCGACACCCAGCGCAGGCGCATGAAGTCGAAGTTGCTGCCATACGGGAAAACATTGAACGGTTTCATGATCGTGCGCTTCCCGTCAGATGGCGATGGACTTGACCTTGCGGCGGCCGCCGTAGATCAACGTGGCGATACCGCGCGAGACCGAGACCGCGGTGTACATCGACGTCAGGATGCCGACGATGGTGGATACCGCGAAGCCCTTGATCGGACCGGTACCGAAGGCGAACAGCGCCACGCCGGCCAGGATCGCGGTCAGGTTGGCATCCGCAATGGTGCCCGAGGCCTTCTCGTAACCGGTGGCGATCGCCGCCTGTGGTGGCACCCCCGCGCGCAACTCCTCGCGTATGCGCTCGTTGATCAGCACGTTGGCGTCCACCGACATGCCCACCGTCAACGCGATGCCTGCCAAGCCCGGCAGGGTCAGCGTGGCCCCGGCCAGCGACATCACCGCGATCAGCGCCAGCATGTTGATCAGCAGCGCCAGGCAGGTGATCACGCCGAACATGCGGTAGTAGACCAGGAAGAAGCCCAGCGCGAACAGGAACGAGAACGCCACGGCACGCATGCCGCGCTCCACGTTCTCCCGGCCCAGGCTTGGGCCGACGATGCGCTCCTCGACGAAATCCATCGGCGCGGCCAACGAACCGGAGCGGATCTGGCGGGCCAGGTCGGTGGCGAACTGCGCGCTCTCCAGGCCAGTCGTCTGGAATTCCTTGCCGAACACACCATTGATGGTGGCGACCGAGATCACCTCCTCGCTGATGCGGGTGGTGCGGATTTCCTGCCCGTCCACGACGCGCACCTCGGGGATGCGCTCGATGTACACCACCGCCATCGGCTTGCCGACGTTGTTGGAGGTGAAGTCGAACATGCGCTGTCCACCGGCACTGTTCAGGGTGACCGACACCGCCGGCGAGCCCGACTGCGAATCGAACATCGACGTGGCGCGCACCAGCTGGTCACCGGTGGCGATCACGCGCTTGCTGAGCAGGATCGGCATCGGCTTGCCGTCCGGGCCTTTCTCGGTGCGGTAATAGAGCTTGGCGTCCGGCGGAATGATGCCGCTGGCCACCGCGTCGTAGGCATTGCCTTCCAGCGCGGCGCGGTATTCCAGGGTGGCCGTGGCGCCCAGTACGCGCTTGGCCTGTGCGGTGTCCTGCACGCCGGGCAGCTGGACCACGATGCGATCCTCGCCCTGGCGCTGGATGATCGGCTCGGCCACGCCCAGCGAGTTGATGCGGTTGCGCAGCGTGCCGACGTTCTGTTCGATGGCCTCGACGGCCAGGCGCTTGATCTCGGCGTCCGTCAGCAGCACCGTCACGGTGTTGCCGACCGTGTCGACCTGCATGCCCTGCTGGCTGGTCGCCAGCAGCGCGCGCACTTTCTCCGCGTCTGCCGGGTTGGACAGGGTGGCGACCACGCTGTTGTTGGCACGACGCTCCACCGACTCGTAGCGGATGCGGCTTTCGCGCAGTTGCGCGCGGATGCCTTCGGCGGTGGCGTCCAGGCGCTTTTCAATTGTCGCCTTCTGGTCCACCTGCATGGTGAAGTGCACGCCACCCTGCAGGTCCAGGCCCAGCGTCATCGGGCGGGCACCGATCTTCTCCAGCCACGCCGGGACCGTGGATGCCAGGCTCAGGGCCACGGTGTACTCGTTACCCAGTGCCGGGCGCAGCACGTCGGCCGCCTTGCCCTGCGCGTCGGGGTCATTCAGGCGAACCAGCAGGTTGCCCTTGTCCAGCTCAACCGCCTTGGGGGTGATGCCCGCCTTGGCCAGGTCGGCCGAGACCCGGGTCTTCAATGCCTCGTCCACCACCGAACCACGGTTGGCGGTGACCTGTACGGAACTGTCCTGCGGGTACATGTTGGGCAACGCATACAGCGTGCTCAGCACGAGTACGACCAGGATGACGAAGTACTTCCAGCGTGCGTAAGTCAGCATCGATTGAACCCCACGGCGGCCGGTGGCCGCCGTCTATCGGCGTAAGGTTGGCGTCAGCAGGTGTTGGAGCCGGATCAGGCCGACTTCAAGGTGCCCTTGGGCAGGACGTTGGCGACCGCGCCCTTCTGCACGCGGATCTGCACGTTGTCCGCGATTTCAACCGTGATGAAGTTTTCACCGATGTCGGTGACACGGCCGGCGATGCCGCCATTGGTCAGCACCTCGTCGCCCTTGGACAGCTTTTCCAGCATGCCCTTGTGCTCCTTGGCGCGCTTCATCTGCGGGCGGATCATCAGGAAGTACATGATCGCGATCAGGATGATCGGGAACAGCAGGGTACCCATGCCGCCGCCGGCGGCCGGAGCGTTCTGGGCGTATGCGGGGGCAATCACGAGATCGAGCAGGTTCATGTCGGTCTTCCGGCAATCCAAATAAGCTTGGGATTATGCCATGGGATTGGTGGGGGCCGGTTTCAAGGCGCTGGGATGCCGGAAAGCCGGTCTTCGGCAGGGAGGCTTGTCCCATGGGGGCATTGCTCCTCGGCTCCGTCGGCGCATCCTGCGCCGAGTCGCCGCCGCCCGCCATCCATGGCGGGCTTTACGCAATACCCCCATGGAACAAGCCTCTCGGCATGCCTGGGCTCCTGGCTTCGGAAGGCGGCGCCTTGCAAACCGCCCAGTGGAGCGCGCGTTCTGTTGGGGACACCGCCTGTTGACTGCCCAACCGTCGAGGCACGATCGGGAGAAGCGGGATCCGCGCTTCGCTTTTGACTCCCCCCCCCCACCCGCGATGCGGTTGGAGAGGCGGCGGCCGGCCCTCAACCCCGCTCACCCCGCTTTGCTTCCAGACCACAACGACCGAGGTCGCAAAGGTCAGTCACCACCCCCCGCCCGGAGCGCATAGAACTCCGCCCGGAAATCCGCAAACCGCCCCTGCTCGATCGCCGCCCGCATCTGCGCCATCAACCGCTGGTAGTAGCGCAGGTTGTGCAACGTACCCAGCATCGGCGCCAGCATCTCGTTGCAGCGGTCCAGATGCCGCAGGTACGACCGGCTGAACCCGCGCGAGCAGGCGTAGCAGTCGCACCCCTCCTCGATCGGCCGCAGGTCGCGCTCGTACCTGGCGTTGCGCACCCGCACCGTGCCGAACGAGGTGAAATAGTGCCCATTGCGCGCATTGCGGGTGGGCATCACGCAGTCGAACATGTCCACGCCGCGCGCCACCGCCTCCACCAGGTCCTCCGGCCGGCCCACGCCCATCAGGTAGCGCGGGCGGTCTTCCGGCAACTGCGGCGCGATGTGGTCCAGGGTGTGGTTGCGCACCTCTTCCGGCTCGCCCACCGCCAGGCCGCCGATGGCATAGCCATCGAACCCGATCTGCTTCAGCCCCTCGGCCGAGCGCGTGCGCAGCTCCGGGTACATGCCGCCCTGCACGATGCCGAACAGCGCCGCGTCGTTGCCTTCGTGCGCCTTCCTGCTGCGCTCGGCCCAGCGCAGGCTCAGCTCCATCGACTTGCACGCCACCTGCTCGCTGGCCGGCTGGCCATCCACGAGGTACGGCGTGCACTCGTCGAAGATCATCACGATGTCCGAGTCGAGCACCTTCTGGATGTGCATGCTTTCCTCGGGTCCGAGGAACACCTTGCGACCATCGGTGGGCGCGGCGAAGGTCACGCCCTGCTCGGTGATCCTGCGCTTGTGCGCCAGCGAGAACACCTGGAAACCGCCGGAATCGGTGAGGATCGGTCCGTTCCAGCGGCCGAAGCCGTGCAGCCCGCCGTGGTCGGCGATCACGTCCAACCCCGGGCGCAGGTACAGGTGGAAGGTGTTGCCGAGGATGATCTCGGCGCCCAGTTCGCGCACCTGTTCGGGCATCACACCCTTCACCGAACCATAGGTGCCCACCGGCATGAACGCCGGCGTCTCCACCGTGCCGCGCGGGAAAGTCAGGCGGCCACGACGGGCCTGGCCATCGGTACCCAGCAGTTCGAACGACATGCGGGAATCGGCGGCGGGTGTCGCCCTGTCATCAGCCACGTCCGACCGGAAGCCATCATTGCCGACCGCCGGGTTTCCTTCGCCGCTGGCATCGGGCGCGTGTTCGTTGTCGGTTGCGGGGGGCAGTCCAGGACTCATGGCGCCTCCCGCGTGGTGTCGGAGGGGAACAGCAGCATGGCGTCACCGTAGGAGAAAAAGCGGTAGCGTTCGGCGATGGCGTGCGCATACGCCTGGAAAATGCGGTCCTGACCGGAAAACGCAGACACCATCATCAGCAGCGTGCTTTCGGGCAGGTGGAAGTTGGTGACCAGCGCATCCACCGCGGTGATGCGGTAGCCGGGCAGGATGAACAACCGGGTTTCGCCGGCATACGGCTGCAGCTCGCGCTCGCCGGTTTCGCTGGTACGCGTGGCGCTTTCCAGTGCGCGCACCACGGTGGTACCCACGCCGATCACACGGCCGCCTGCGGCACGCGTCTGGCGGATCGCGTCCACCAGTTCAGCACCCACGTTGAGCCACTCGCTGTGCATCACGTGCTGGCCCAGGTCATCCACGCGCACCGGCTGGAACGTACCCGCGCCCACGTGCAGGGTCACGTGGCCGAACTGCACGCCCTTGGCTTTCAGCGCCGCCAGGAGCGACTCGTCGAAATGCAGGCCCGCGGTCGGTGCCGCCACCGCGCCGACCTCCCGCGCAAACACGGTCTGGTAGCGCTCGGCATCATCCTGCCCAGGCGCACGCTGGATGTATGGCGGCAGCGGCAGGCGGCCGGCGTGCAGCAGCCACTGCTCCAGCGATTCCGGCACATGGAACTGCAGCACGTAGAACTCGCCGTCGCGGCCCAGCACTTCTGCCTCGCCTCCGGCGTCCAGCGCGATGCGCGCGCCGGTCTTCGGCGACTTGCTCACGCCCAACTGCGCGCGGGCCTGGTTGCCGCCCAGCAGGCGTTCGATCAGGATTTCCACCCGGCCACCGGTGGCCTTCTGCCCGAACAGACGCGCCGGGATCACCCGGGTGTCGTTGAACACCAGCAGGTCACCGGGCGCGAGCAGGTCCACCAGATCGCGGAAGTGGCGGTCCTCAAGCGGCGCGGGCGCGGGCGGCACCAGCAGCAGCCGGCTGGCGGAACGCTCGGCCAGCGGGGCCTGGGCGATCAGCTCGGGCGGCAGGTCGTAATGGAAATCGGACTTCTTCAAGCGGGCGGGGCGGGCGTCGGGAACCGGTCATTGTATAGGGCGTGGCCCACGGGGCCGTGCAGGCTGGCAAAACGCGGCTGCCCCCTTCAGCCTGATGACCGCTGCGTCGCCAAGCCTGGACCTGGTCCCTTCTCCAGGCCGCGGTCGGGTTATTCCCGCGTAGCCACCGGAACAGGGCCTACCACCCCGCACTCACCGCTCGAACTTGGCCGACAGGATGATCGATGAGGTGGTCCGCTCCACCCCGTCGATGGCGCCGATGCGGTCGGTCAACTGGTCCATCTCGGCCACGCTGGGCACCACGCCCAGCGCCACCAGGTCAAACGGGCCACTGACCGAGTGCAGGGTCCGCACTTCAGCCATCGCGTGCAGCGCTTTGACCACCGCGGGGGCCTGCTTGGGAAGCACGGTGATCATGATGTGCGCGCGGATCCAGCCCCGCTCGGCCTCGTCGTCCACCCGGACCGTATAGCCGGCGATCACGCCCTGCCGCTCCAGCCGTTCGATCCGGCTCTGCACGGTCGTGCGCGAGAGCTTGAGCCGCCGGGCGATTTCCGCCGTGGACGCCCGTGCGTTCTCGCGCAGGATGGAGAGCAGTTGCTGGTCGGCGGAAGAAATTTGCACTTGGATCAACTTATATCGTCATTTTGACGAATATGAACTTTATTTCGCACAAATTTACGCTGTCTATCGACGAAATCAAACCCGATAATGACCGGATACACGTTGAAACTGCCCGCCGGAGTGCGCCATGACCGTCCTTGATACCCTCGCGCCGCTGCGCGCCCACGGCGGTGTCCGCCGCACGTCCGGCCTGGACGATGCCACCGTGCTGCGTTTCGCCGCCAACCATCCGGAGCTGGGCGAGGCCATCGAGGCCGCCGCCGCCGAGTACGCGCGCATCAAGGACGACTTCGCCGACCTGCTCGATAAGGACGAGGACACCCAGATCCAGGCCCTGCAGGCCGGCTACGTCAACTTCTACGCAGACGATGCGGTCAACCCGTACGTGGCGCTTACCGCGCGCGGCCCGTGGATCGTGACCCTCAAGGGCGCCGTGCTGCACGACTCGGGCGGCTACGGCATGCTCGGCCTGGGTCACGCGCCCAAGGCGGTGATCGAGGCGATGGCCAAGCCGCAGGCGATGGCCAACATCATGACCCCGTCGCTGTCGCACCTGCGCTTCGAGCGCGCGCTGCGTGCCGCCATCGGCACCACGCGCGGCGGTTGCCCGTACGACAAGTTCCTGTGCCTGAACTCCGGCTCGGAATCGGTGTCGCTGGCCTCGCGCATCGTCGATGCAAACGCCAAGCTGATGACCGACCCGGGTGCGCGCCACGCCGGCCGCATCGTCAAGCGCCTCGTGGTGAAGGGCAGCTTCCACGGCCGCACCGAGCGCCCGGCGCTGTATTCGGACTCCACCCGCAAGACCTACCTGCAGCACCTGGCCAGCTTCCGCGGCGAGGACAGCGTGCTGGCGGTGGAGCCCTACGACATCGAGGCGTTGAAGAAGGTGTTCGCCGATGCCGACGCCAACGGCTGGTTCATCGAGGCGATGTTCCTGGAGCCGGTGATGGGCGAAGGCGACCCGGGCCGCAGCGTGCCGGTGGACTTCTACAATGCCGCCCGTGCGCTGACCAGGGCGCACGGCGCGATGCTGCTGGTGGACTCGATCCAGGCGGGCCTGCGCGCGCAGGGCGTGCTGTCGATCGTCGACTACGCGGGCTTCGAAGGCGTCGAAGCGCCGGACATGGAGACCTACTCCAAGGCGCTCAACGCCGGCCAGTACCCGCTGTCGGTGCTCGCCGTCGACAAGCACGCCGCCGAGACCTACAAGAAGGGCCTGTACGGCAACACCATGACCACCAACCCGCGCGCGCTGGACGTGGCCTGTGCGGTGCTGAAGCAGGTGACCCCGGCGGTGCGCGACAACATCCGCGCGCGCGGCGTCGAGGCGCTGCAGAAACTGGAGGCGCTGAAGGCCCAGCTGGGCGGCGCCATCACCAAGGTGCAGGGTACCGGCCTGCTGTTCTCCTGCGAGCTGTCGCCGGAGTACAAGTGCTACGGCGCCGGCTCCACCGAGGAGTGGCTGCGCGAACATGGCATCGGCGTGATCCACGGCGGCGCCAATTCGTTGCGTTTCACCCCGACGTTCACCATCACCAGCGAAGAAATCGACCTGCTGGTGGCGATGGTCGGCCGCGCGCTGAAGGAAGGTCCGCGCGCGACGCAGGCCGCGGCGGCCTGATCCATGCGGGTCGTCGAAGTCCAGCACCCGCTCGTCCAGCACAAGATGGGCCTGATGCGGCGCAAGGACATCAGCAACAAGGAATTCCGCGAACTGGTGGCGGAGGTCGGCACGCTGGTGGCGTTCGAAGCCACCCGCGACCTGGAGACCGAGGAAACCGTCATCGAAGGCTGGGCCGGCCCGACGCGGGTGCGACGGCTCGCCGGCAAGGTCACCCTGGTGCCAATCCTGCGCGCGGGGTTGGGCATGCTGCAGGGCGTGCTGGCCGCGCTGCCCACCGCGCGTATCGGCGTCGTGGGGCTCAAGCGCAACGAGGAGACGCTGCGCCCGGACCGGTATTACCTCAACCTGCCCGCGCGCATGGCAGAACGGGTGGCGATCATCGTCGACCCCATGCTGGCCACCGGCGGTAGCACCATTGCCGCCATCGACCAGCTCAAGGCGCAGGGCTGCCTGCGGATCAAGGGTGTGTTCCTGGTGGCGGCGCCGGAAGGACTGCGCGCCGTGGAAGCGGCACATCCCGACTTCGAGGTGTACACCGCGGCGATCGACGAGCGGCTCAATGACGTCGGCTACATCCTGCCCGGGCTGGGCGATGCGGGCGACAAGTTGTTCGGCACCGACCTGTTCTAGCGGTCGTTCGCCGATGGGCCACGGCGGCGACGCCTGAAGGTCACCAGCGTTACCAGCGCGAGCCCTACCAGCCCGCCGGCGCCCCACAGCCACCAGTGCCCCGGAACCGTTTCGCTCGCGTCCGCCGGCTCCAGCGGCTCCTCGGAGACCGGTGGCGTCGCCGGAGCCGCGGCGGCCGGCACCGGATGCCAGACACCATCGCGCAACTCCACCTTGCCCAGCAACGGTGGCAGGGTCAGTTCGCGCCACGTGATGCGCAGGTCGCCGACCTGTGGGTCGAGCGGATTCTCGCTGCTGCTCAGGCCATCGCCATCAGGCTGGAACGTGGCCGCCAGATTGGCCGGCAGACGCTGGAAACCGGGGCGGAACTGGCGCCATTGACCCAGCGTGCGCAATACCTCCGGGGCCAGTGGCTTGCCGTTGAGCGTGGCATCGGTGGACCACCAGCGCTCGCCCTCGATGGGCAGTTCGCCGGGGTTGCGGTACCCCGTGTCGAAATTCCCTGAGTCGATGGGTGCCTCGTTCCACACCGGTTGGTAGGCCGCGCCATCGCGACGCCATTGCAGCATTTCCACCCGGCGGTCGAGCCCGAACTGGCGGGTTTCCACGCGGAAGTCGGGGTCGACGATGACACGTCCGGCCTGCGGCAGCGGTTCCGGCGCTTCCTGCGCCCGAGCGCCCTGCCCCACCACCAGCAGCGCAAGCACTGCCAGAGCAAACCTCATGTCGCCAGCGCCCTTGCATGCAACTCGGCCACTTCATGCACGGTGCCGAACTTGCCCTTCTCATCGCGGGTAACCTGCGCCAGCGCACAACCCGGGTCGTGGGTGAAGAACAGGTGCACGTTGCGCGCCAGCTTGTCGGCGAGGAAGCTCTTCTTCTCGTCGATCAGCAGCTCGGCATTGCGGTCGTAGCCCATGGTGATGGGTACGTGCACCCATGGCCGCCCCGGGATCAGGTCGGCGCAGAACACCACGCCGCCGTGCGGCTGGCCGTCGACGATTTCGGGGCCGACGATTTCCGCCAGCATCAGTCCCGGCGTGTGGCCGCTGCTGAAATGGAAACGCACGCTGTCGCCCAGCGCCAGGCTATGCGGCCCGTCAACCAGCTCCAGCCGGCCGGTGGCTTCGATCAGTGCGGGCAGTTCCGGGATGAAGCTGGCACGGTCGCGCGCGTGCGGATGCAACGCACGCTCCCAATGTTCGCGGCCGACGAGGTAGCTGGCATTCGGGAACACCAGCCGCGGTGGCTGCCCGTCCTGCCATTGCGCCAGCAAGCCGCCGACGTGGTCGAAGTGCAGGTGCGAGAGCACGACCACGTCGATGTCCTCGGGCTTGAACCCGGCGGCGGCCAGTGAATCGAGCAGCACGTGGCGCTCTTCGACCACGCCGTAGCGCTCGCGCAGCTTGGGCTCGAAGAACGCACCGATGCCGGCTTCGAACAGCACGGTCTTGCCGTTGAGCGGCGTGGCCAGCAGCGCGCGGCACGCCAGGTCGATGCGGTTCTGCTCGTCCGGCGGCGCCCACTTGGCCCACATGGCGCGCGGTGCGTTGCCGAACATGGCGCCACCGTCGAGCTTCTGGCTGTTGCCCAGCAGCGACCAGAGTTTCATGTTGACCACCTCACGCGCGCGATCTTGTGAATTATCGCCCAATGATACCGCCGTCACCCGCACATGGCCGCAACGGCAAAGACCGTGCCGCGATGCGCTCGGTCGCGGTCACGGCAGGGTCGCGCGGGCATGGCTACCGCCCTGCCATGCCCCGCGCGGACGCACGGCAAGCCACCCGCGTGCAGCTTCCGGCGACTACCTGGCTGGCGCCAGCAGCACGTCGGCCTTGCCCACCGGATTGCGCGGATCGGTGCCGCCATCCAGCGTGTTGCTGGCCTTGTCCCACGCCACGGTCTGCAGGTTGCCCCAAGGCTGCTCGGCGGCGTTGACCTTGTGGCCCATCGCCTCCAACGCCTTCACCGTGTCCGGTGCCAGCGCACCGGCTTCAGCGGAGATCACGTCGGGCATCCACTGGTGGTGGATGCGCGGCAACGCCGCCACCTGCCGCGAGTCCAGGCCATCGTCGTAGGCCAGGATGCCGAGCAGCACCTCGGTGATGATGCGGCTGCCGCCCGGTGCACCCAGTACCGCCACCTTGTCCTTGGACTCGATGAAGCTGGGCGTCATCGAGCTGAGCATGCGCTTGCCCGCCTTGGGTGCGTTGGCCTCGAAGCCCATCACGCCGAAAGCGTTGGGCGTGCCCGGCCGCAGTGCGAAATCGTCCATCTCGTTGTTGAGCAGCACGCCGGTACCCGGTGCCACCAGGCCTGATCCGTAGAGCAGGTTGACGGTCTGCGTGGCCGCGACGCGGTTGCCTTCGGCATCGATGATGGAGAAATGCGTGGTCTCATCGTCTTCCAGCGGCGCTGGCTGGCCGGACAGCAGCTCGCTCGGCAGCGCCTTCTCGGGATGGATGGACGCGCGCTGGCCGGCAGCGTATTCGGGGCTGGTCAGGCGGGCCACGGGCACGCGCACGAAATCCGGATCGCCCAGGTAGATGGTGCGATCGCGGTACGCGCGACGCATCGCCTCGGTGATGAGGTGGGTGCGGTGTGCGGCATCCAGCTTGGACAGGTCCCAGCCTTCCAGTATCTGCAGGATCTGCGCCATCGCAACGCCACCCGACGACGGCGGCGGCGCGGTGATCACGTCCCATTCGTGGTACTTGAAGCGCAGCGGTTCGCGCTCCTTGACCCGGTAACCGGCCAGTTCATCGGCGCGCCACTTGCCGCCCTCCTGCTTGACCGAGGCCAGCAGCTTCTTCGCCACGTCGCCGCGGTAGAAGCCATCGAACCCCTTCTCGCCCAGCAGCTCCAGCGTGCGCGCCAGGTCCGGCTGTTTGAGGATCTCGCCCACCTGCGGCGGCGTGCCATCGGCCAGGAACACCGCGCGGGTACCGCGGTAGCGCTCCATCACCTCGCGGCGCGTGGCGTAGCCCTTCTCCAGCCGCGCATAGATGGGAAAGCCTTCGCGCGCGATGCGGATGGCCGGGGCCAGCGAGATCTTCAGCGGCAGGCGGCCATAACGTTCCGCCAGGTGCACCAGTGCGGCAGGCAGGCCCGGGATGCCCGCCGACCACGGGCCGTTGACCGAGCGGTCGCGGTTGAGCTCGCCCTTGGCATCAAGGTAGGCCTCGGGCGTAGCGGACTCCGGCGCGGTCTCGCGCGCGTCAACGAACACATCGCGGCCACTGCGCGCGTCGTGCAGCAGGAAGAAGCCGCCGCCGCCAATACCGGAGCTGATCGGCTCCACCACCGACAACGTGGCCGAGACCGCGATGGCCGCATCGAACGCGTTGCCGCCCGCGCGCATGATCTCCATGCCGGCGTCGGTGGACAGCGCATGCGCGCTGGCGATGGCGGTGCCCGGCGGCGTCGACCGGGAGGATGCGGTGGCGTCGACCTTCGCCGAAGCAGCCGCACTGGTGGCAGCCGTGGACGTCGAACCGTCCTGTGCCAGCGGACCGGCCATGACCGGCGCGAACACAAAACCAACCGTCAGCAACAGCAACGCGGTCCGTGCGCGCAGATCAATGGCCATGCAAAGTCACTCCTGCTGCAGCCTCGCCAGCTTGGCGAGCAACTGCTCGTGGGATTCGGGGTATTCGGGATCAGGGTCGATGCACTCGACCGGACAGACGACCACGCACTGGGGTTCGTCGAAGTGCCCGACGCATTCGGTGCAACGCGCCGGATCGATCACATAGATCGTTTCGCCCTGCGAAATGGCCTGGTTGGGGCAGGCGGGTTCGCAGACGTCACAGTTGACGCAGAGTTCGTTGATCTTCAGCGACATGGCGGTGGGGGCGCCAGTACGCCGGCTGTCCCCGCCGCGCCATTGCAGGCGCGGCAGGCACGGAGCCGGTTACCTGGTCTCGATGAACTTGTAGTCGACGCCAGCCGGGGCGACGGCGGCCTTGACGCGCTCGTTGTCCGCGGAATTGCCCAGGAACAGCATCTTGACGCCCTTCATGGCGCCCGGCTGCACCTTTGCAAACGAGGCGATCACCAGGTCGGCCATCCTGCTCGACGACGGCGAGCCGTACGCCACCAGGTTGCCCTCCAGGATGCCGCGCTGCAGGTCGGTCGAGGCCTGCTCCAGCAAGCGGTCATAGTAGCCCTGGAAATCCGGGGTTTCCTCGGCCGGCAGGAAGTACAGGTAGGGCTGGCCGGTCACGCCGTCCAGGTTGCGCTTGACGACATCCTGCAGGTACGTGCCCCAGGCGTTCTCGTCGTTGGTGGTCGGCGCGACCAGCGGCGCCTGGACGACAGCCTCCGGCTTGGCGGCATCTTCCTTCTTGCATGCGGCCAGCAGCGGCAGCGCGAGGCAGGCGGTGAGCATCAGGCGGGTGGTGGTCTTCATCGGGGAGCCCCTGTCTTGGTGGGTACTGCGGTTGGTAAGGAGTCAGCCTGCCGCGCCCCGCCACTGCGCCTGCAGTGCGGCGGCCACGGCGGGCGGCACGAAACCGGAAACATCGCCACCCAGGCGCGAGATTTCGCGCACCAGCGACGAGGAAATGAAGCCGTACTGCTCGGCTGGCGTCAGGAACAGCGTCTCCACCTCGGGAATGAGGTGGCGGTTCATGCTGGCCAACTGGAATTCGTACTCGAAGTCGGAGACCGCGCGCAGGCCGCGCAGCAGTACCCCGCCGCCCACCTCGGCCACGAAATGCGCCAGCAGGCAGTTGAAGCCGCGCACCTCCACGTGCGGGTGGTGGCCCAGTGCCTGGCGGGCGAGATCCACCCGCAGCTCCAGCGGCAACGCCGGGCCCTTGGCCGGGCTTTCGGCCACACCTATGACCAGCCTCTCGAACAGCGGCGCGGCACGGTCGACAAGATCGACGTGGCCATTCGTGATCGGGTCGAACGTGCCGGGGTAGACGGCGATACGGTTTCGGGCCGCGGTCATGCGAGGGTCATTGGCTGGAGTGGCGCAACGGAAAGTACCGGACGGACCGGCCGTGTTCATGCCAGTGTATCAGTGCCCGCCGGGAGCCGCCGGTACAGCGCGAAACGGACCTCCCGGGTGCGGCCCTCCCGGTGCAGTTCCCAGTCTGGCGGCAGCACCGGAGTCACATCGGCGGGGGACTCCACATACAGCCAGGCGTGCGGGGACAGCCGCCCTACAAGGCGGGGAACCACCGCATCCCAGAGCCCCGCCGCAAACGGCGGGTCCACGAATGCCAGGCCAAACCGGTCGCCATTGGCCGTCGCCAGCCAGGCCAGGGCATCCGCATTGACCACCTGCCCCGCCCCGCCCCCTTCCAGCCGGGCCAGGGTGCTGGCCAGCGCGGTGGCCAGGTCACGATCCCGCTCCACCAGCACCGCGGACGCGGCACCACGCGACAGGGCCTCCAGCCCCAGTGCGCCGCTGCCGGCGAACAGGTCCAGTACCCGCGCCCCCGGCAGCACCGGCATCAACCAGTTGAACAGGGTTTCGCGCACCCGGTCGGCGGTCGGCCGCAGACCCGGCGCCTGGGGCACGTCCAACCGCGTGCCCCGCCACTTGCCGCCGATCAGGCGCACGCGTCCGGATGCGCCCTTGGCGGGCGGGCGTGGGGCGGACGGCCGAGGTGGTCGGGAGTTGTTCATCGAGGGCTCGCGGGGGCCGGTGCTAGCATGTGCGCATTCTCGCGCATTCACGGAATGTCCCCACGCGATGCTCAGTTTTTTCCGCCGCAAGAAGCCCGATGCGGCTGACACCGATACCGCCAAGCGGCCCAGCCTCGACGAGCTGGCCGCGGCGTTCCCCAACGCGCCTGCGCCTGGAACGGCCGAATCCGAGGCCGCTCCCCAGGCGGCTGATGGAGCGTTGACCGGCGACGCCTCCGCCGCGCCTCCGGGGCCGGTTGATGCCGCCCCGACGCCACCTGCACAACCATCGCCGACGGCCCCGGTGCACCGTGCGCCCGCGGAACCCGTCCCTGCCGAAGTCATTGCCGCCGCACTGGAAAGCGAATCGGTACCCGGCAGGTTGTCGACCAGCGGTACAGCGGGCCGCGCCGACGCGCTGGATGCGGCTTTGGCCCCTTCCGCCCGCACCGCTCCGGAAGAATCGCCGGAACCCGTCGCCGCCGCCGAAGACAGGAAAGGCTGGCGTGACCGTCTTCGCGGCAGCGCCTTCGCGCGCGCGTTCGGCGGCCTGTTCTCGCGCAACCCGAAGCTCGACGACGACCTGCTGGACGAGATCGAGACCGCCCTGCTCACCGCCGACGTGGGCGTTGCGGCCACCACGCAACTGGTGGAAAGCCTGCGCAAGCGCATGAAGGCCCGCGAGTTCGCCGACGCGCAGGCGCTGCTGGCCGCGTTGCGCAACGACCTGCTGGCGATGCTGCGCCCGGTAGCCGTGCCGCTGCAGATCGACCGCAATGCCAGGCCCTTCGTGCTGCTGACCGTGGGCGTCAACGGCGTGGGCAAGACCACCACCATCGGCAAGCTGGCCAAGCGCTTCAAGGACGAGGGCCGTCCGCTGATGTTGGCCGCAGGCGACACCTTCCGCGCCGCGGCGGTTGCGCAGTTGCAGGCCTGGGGGGATCGCAACGGCGTGCCCGTGGTGGCCCAGGGCCAGAATGCCGATGCGGCCTCGGTGGCTTTCGATGCCCTGCAAGCCGCCAAGTCGCGCGGCACAGAGGTACTGATCGCCGATACCGCCGGCCGCCTGCACACCCAGCAGGGCCTCATGGCGGAGCTCGGCAAGATCAAACGGGTGCTGGCCAAGCTCGACCCCGCCGCACCGCACGAAGTGCTGATGGTGATCGACGGCACCACCGGCCAGAACGCGCTGTCGCAGCTGCGCCAGTTCCATGCCGCCGTAGGCGTGACCGGACTGGTGGTGACCAAGCTCGATGGCACCGCCAAGGGTGGCGTGGTGTTCGCGCTGGCCCGCGAGTTCGGCATCCCGATCCGCTTCGCCGGCATCGGCGAGCGTCCTGAGGACCTGCGCGTGTTCGACGCCGAGGCCTTCGTCGACGCGTTGCTGCCCGAGGCGCTGGGCGCCTGAGCGCCTGTGCGTCACGCCTGAATGACCGGCACCCACTGGACTACCTCTGGATGACGACCCGGCGCAGGCTGGTCCTGCTCGCGGCGCTGGCGGTGGCGCTGGCAGGCGTCGCCGCACTGCTGTACTGGAGCAGCCGGCCTCCGCAGTTCGCCTCGCTGGTGACCGGCACGCTGGGCCGTTCGCTCGGCCTGGAAATCACCGTTGGCGGTGCCAGCGAATACCGGCTGCGCGGCACGCCGCTGCTGGTAGTACGCGATGTGGTGGTGCGCGAGCCTGGTGCGGCCACGCCGCTGCTGCGTGCCGACCGCGTCCATGTAGCCGTGCCCTGGTCGACGATTCGCAACCGCGGACAGGCGCTTGCCATCCGCCGCATCGAACTGGACAGCCCACACCTCGACCTGCCTGCTTTGCAGCATTGGCTGGACACGCGCCCACCGGGCGAGGAGCAGATTCCTACCCTGAGCGACGGCCTGCAAGTCAACAACGGCCATGTCACCAGCAGCGACTGGTCGATCGACGGCATCGACGCCACCCTGCCATCCCTGCACCCGGGCCAACCCGTGCGTGCGCGCCTGCGCGGGCGCTATGTCGATGAGCCATTGACCATTCCCTTCGATCTGGATGTCGCGCTGTCACGACCGGCCCGCCAGGCCGACTTCAGTGCGCGAGGCGACGTGACCCTTGACCACGGCGACTGGTCGATGCCGTCGTCGATTGCCGTATCCGGCCCACTGGACCTGGGCCACGATGCGATCCGCGTGATGCCTGCGCGCATCGGCATTGCCACCCGGTACGTGAGCGGTGATCAACGCATCCCCTTCGTACTGGGCCTGCATGGCCCGCTGCTGTTCGACGAAGCGACATGGACGCTGTCACCGGCGAGCGTGGCGCTGCGCGACCGCGCACTTGCCAAGGCCGCCGAACAAACATCGTCCGTCGTCCCGAGCCTGCGCGCGCGCGGCCGCTTGGCGTTGGGAAAACGCCTCGCATTGAACCTGGGCGGCACCATTGCCCAATGGCCCGCCGGCTGGCCGGCACTGCCGCCGCCCATCGGCCAGTCCACTTCTCCCCTTCCGTTTGGCCTTGCCTACGAGGGCCGCACGGACCTCGCCGACATCACCGCATTGAACCTGCGTCGCGACGCCACGCGCTTCGCGGCGCGTTTCCGCGTACCGCAAGTGCTGGAATGGTCCAGCGCCGCCTCCAGCGGCAACCCGCTGCCGCCGCTGGACGGCACGTTGAGCACACCGCGGCTCGACATCGCCGGCGCGCAACTGGAAGGGGTCGAGGTGGAGTTCGAAGGCGACGAGCCGGCGTCGAATCCCACGGCACCCGCCATGCAAGGAACGGCCGGCCCTTCGACACGCAACAGCCCACCGGGTGCGACCCCATGACCGCCGACGCATTCGCCACCCGCCTGCTGGCCTGGTTCGACGTTTGCGGCCGCCATGACCTGCCCTGGCAGCACCCACGCACGCCCTACCGCGTGTGGCTGTCGGAGATCATGCTGCAGCAGACCCAGGTCAAGACCGCCGCACCCTACTTCGAGCGCTTCGTCGCCGCATTGCCGACGCTGCGGGACCTGGCCGCGGCGCCGTTGGATGACGTGCTTGCCCTGTGGTCAGGGCTGGGCTACTACGCCCGGGCCCGCAACCTGCATGCCGCGGCCAGGCGTTGCATCGAAGGGCATGGTGGCGAACTGCCGCGTGACATCGACGCACTCACCGCGCTGCCCGGCATCGGCCGCAGCACCGCCGCGGCGATATTGTCCCAAGCCTGGTGCGACCGCCACGCCATCCTCGACGGCAACGTGAAACGCGTGCTCAGCCGCTACCACGGCGTCGACGGGTGGCCCGGGCAACCCGCGGTGGAGAAGCGCCTGTGGGCCTTCGCACAGGCCCACGTGGACAACCCGCAGCTGCCCGACGCGCGCATGGCCGACTACACCCAGGCGCAGATGGACCTGGGCGCCACGCTATGCACGCGCAGCGATCCCGCCTGCGTGCTGTGCCCGCTGCAGGACGACTGCATCGCGCGGCGCGAAGGCCGCACCGCCGAACTGCCCACGCCAAAGCCCGGCAAGCCGCTGCCACAACGCCACGCGCAAGTGCTGTGGCTGGAGGATGGAGACGATCGCATCCTGCTTCAGCGCCGCCCGCCGACCGGTATCTGGGCATCGCTCTGGACGTTGCCGCAGGCGGACGACCCCACCCTCGCCCTGGCGTGGTTCGACACCCACGTGGAAGGCGACTTCGCGGAAGGCACAAGCCTCGCGCCCATTGCGCACGCCTTCAGCCACTACAAGCTGGAGCTGCAGCCATTGCTCGTACGCCCGGTCGCCCTGCGCGCGCGCGTGAGCGACAATGACGACCTGCGCTGGGTCGCCCGCGACCAACTCGACTCGCTGGGTATCCCGGCGCCGATCAGGCGCCTGCTGATAGGCACCTGACACCGGTCGAGTTCGCACCAAGCCCACCGCCACACCCTTACGCATGCCTGTCTGCCACGGAACCACCATGCCCCGCACCGTCTTCTGCCAGTACGAACAGCGCGATACCGAAGGCCTGGACTTCATTCCCTGGCCTGGCGAACTGGGCAAGCGCGTGTTTGCCGGCGTCGGCAAGGCCGCGTGGGGCAAGTGGCTGGCGCACCAGACCATGCTGATCAACGAGAACCGCCTTTCGCCCATGGATCCCAAGCACCGCGCCTTCCTTGAAGGCGAGATGCAGAAGTTCCTCTTCGGGGGCTGTGCCGAAAAGCCGGCCGGTTACGTCCCGCCCGAAGGCTGAGGCTGATGCTGAGGCTGAGCCAACTCGCGCCGGTCCTGTTCGGCGTGGCGGATGGCCTTGATGTCCACCGGCCGGATCTCGCGGATCTGGCACGGAATGGTGGCCATGTTGCTGCCCAGTACCACCACCTTGTCGAACCGGGCGTATACGGTGCCCATCTGGCTGGTCACGCTGATCGCCGGCGCGAAGTCCAGGCCCGGGCAGGATCCGCTGAGCTCCAGCAGGTAGACGTCGTTGGGCCGCGCCCAGACCGCAAGCGCCGCATCGCCCAAGGGCGTCCACCCATCCAGCGAGGTGAAGTACCGGAAACTCGGTACGGGTGCGCTGGCGTGGGCGCGATAGATGTCGAGCCGCTCGGCATCGCTGATCCGGTTGGTCGCACAGCCCGACAGCAACCCTGCGGCCAGGAAGGCCATTAGAAGGATCCGTTTCATCGTTGTCTCCTTGCCGCATGCGGCGGCAGAAGGGGGGTGCCCTCTGATGATGCGCCTTGTGACATCGCGCGGCGCATGCGGCGCGCCGGCATTCAGCCGCGGTAAGGCTTGCCAGCCGCGCCACCAAACCGTATGATGCCGCCTCTCGCGTTACCGGCGAGTTGTTGGCCGGGTAGCTCAGTTGGTAGAGCAGGGGATTGAAAATCCCCGTGTCGGGGGTTCGATTCCCTCCCCGGCCACCATTTCGGTGGACAGCGTGAAACGTAGGCCCTGCAAGGCGATAAGCCCTGCGGGGCTTTTCGTTTTCCCGGCCTTGGGATCCCGTTGCCCACGGCGTAGGAATTTTCCTACATCCCGCCGTGGCTTCACCTGACAGACATCGCAACGGCCAACCGTGATCATTGTCCTGTTCCTGCCGCGTCAACCGTGCGCAGCGGGCTCACCACACAGGGGATCACGCCATGGGGTATCGAATCGAGTTCCACGCCACATTACCCGTGTCGCGAGCCATCGACCACCGCATCAGCCACTGTCGCTACCCTACCCTGCTCGATGCCTCCCGCATCGCCCAGATCGAGGCCAACGCCATGGCCATGATCCAGGCCACCGATGTGGAAATCCGGATCTACGACCGCAGCGATCAGCTGGCGCGCACCCTGCTGGCCTCGTATGCCTTCAAGTGCGCATAAGCGACTCGCAACAGCGGGATGCCATCACGGTGGCGCCCCGCGCGCGCGATCATGTCACCCACGATGTGGTCGGCCTCGATAGGACCGCCACGCTGGATGTCGCGCAACATCGATGCGGTCAATGTTGAACCGGACTCCGTCAACGACCGTTTCGTTCGCTCGATGGCGGGCTCGTCGGGCGCATGACCGGCTTCGCTGGCCACCGCGACGCAGTTGTCCAGCAGTTCCAAGGTGATCTCGTGCCCCGCCGGGGCAGCCATGATGTCGCCCACGGAAGCACGCATCAGGCAGGTGATGCCGGCCAGCGTGGCCAGGAACACCCATTTGTCCCACATGTCCTGGACGATGCGCTGGCTGGGGCGCGCGTCGAAGCCGGCGTCGGACAGCATCGCGGTGATGTGCCGCATGCGCGGCGAGACGCTGCCGTCGCGCTCGCCGAAGGTCAGGCTGTGGGTGCGGTTGAGGTGGTGGACCACCCCCTCGCCATCGAGCGTCGCGGCGATATGGCACTGGCCGCCCAGCACGCGCGAGGCGCCGAAGCGCGCGTCCAGCTCGTCCAGATGGCGCATGCCGTTGAGCAGCGGGAGGATGGCGGTCTCGGGACCGACCGCAGGCACCACGTCGTTGATGACGCCGGGCAGGTCGTAGGCCTTGCAACCAATGACCACCAGCTCAAATGGCGTGGCGAGCGTTTCGCGGGTGACGGTCTGCGGCGCGGCCAGGTCGATGTCGCCAAACGGGCTGCGCACGCGCAGGCCCTGGTCCGCCAACAGCTCCGCACGCCGCTCGCGCACCAGGAAGGTGACGTCGCGGCCCGCCGCGGCAAGCCGCCCGCCAAAGTAACCCCCTACGCCGCCGGCACCCACCACCAGGATCCGCATCGCCATCTTTCCCAATCTCGTGGTGTCCATCTTAGCGATCGCCTGCCGGCCGGTCGCCTGCGCGTCCGCGTCCGCGCATTCACCATGCGCCGTAGTATGCTCGGATGTCCCTACCTTGGAGCGAGTGGATGAAGGTGATGCGATGGATCGGCCTGGCGCTTGGCGCCGCCCTCCTGGCCAGTTGCGCCAGCGGCCCCGTGCGTCGCGTGTCCGAGCCAACGGCGCGTATCCAGCAGCTCACCGTCCGTGCCGATGGCAGCTGGTCCACCGAGCTGCGGATCGAGAACTTCAGCAGCATGGCCATGCGATTCGACCAGGTGGACCTGGCCCTGAGCGTGGCTGGCCAGGACGCCGGGCGCCTTGCCACGCAGCCGGCACTATCGATCGGCAAGGAATCGGCCGACGTGATCACCGTGACCCTCACCCCAGGCGCCGCCGCCAAGCTCGCCGTGGCGGATGCCCTCGCGGCCGGTCGCGGCGTGGACTACACCCTCAAGGGCACCATCGACGCCACGCCCGAAGAAGCCAAGCAGCGCACCTTCAAGATCGACCGCAGCAGCGCGCTGAGTCCGGCCCCCGGACTGTCCGGCGTGCTCCGCTGATCCCCTCCCCAATTCCCATCGGCATCGGCCTGACATGAGCAGCTACAAAGCCCCCCTCAACGACATCCGCTTCGCCCTGTTCGATGTGATCGGCGCCGACGCGGAGTTCGAGCGCCTGGGCTTCGACGAGGCATCCCGCGACGTGGTCGATGCGATCCTCGACGAAGCCGCGCGCTTCACCGAAACGGTGCTCGCGCCGCTCAATGCCGTGGGCGACCGCGAGGGCTGCACGCTGGACCAGGCCAGCGGCGACGTCACCGTGCCCACCGGTTTCAAGCAGGCCTTCGACCAGTTCGTGGACGGCGGCTGGACCGGCCTCAACTCACCGCCGGAATTCGGTGGCCAGGGCATGCCGCAGACGCTGGGCTTCCCGCTCAAGGAGATGATCAACTCCGCCAACCTGGCGTGGGGCAACTTCCCGCTGCTCTCGCATGGCGCGACCGAGGCCCTGCTGCACTTCGGCACCGACTGGCAGCGCGAAGCGTTCCTCAAGCCGCTGGTGGACGGGCGCTGGACGGGCACCATGTGCCTCACCGAACCCCATTGCGGCAGCGACCTGGGCCTGCTCAAGACCCGCGCCGAGCCGCGCGCCGATGGCACTTACGCCGTCACCGGCACCAAGATCTTCATCACGGCCGGCGAGCACGCGCTGACCAACAACATCGTCCACCTGGTCCTGGCACGCCTGCCTGACGCCCCCGCCGGAGTGAAGGGCATCTCGCTGTTCGTGGTCCCCAAGTTCAAAGTCGGCCACCACGGCACCCAGGGCGAGCGCAACGCGGTGCGCTGCGGCAGCCTGGAACACAAGATGGGCATCCACGGCTCGGCCACCTGCGTGATGAACTTCGATGGCGCCGAGGGCTATATGGTCGGCGACCCCAACAAGGGCCTCGTGGGCATGTTCGCCATGATGAACTCCGCGCGCCTGGGCGTGGGCCTGCAGGGCCTGGGCCTGTCCGAGCGCGCGCAGCAGAACGCATTGCGTTACGCCCGGGAGCGCCTGCAGATGCGCGCCCTGTCCGGTCCGAGGTTCCCGGACAAGCCCGCCGACCCGATCATCGTGCACCCCGACGTGCGCCGCATGCTGTTGACCTGCAAGGCGCTGATCGAAGGCGGCCGCGTGATGTCCTACCACGCCGGCGTGCAACTCGACATTGCCCGCTCCTCCACCGACGCCGCCGAACGCGAGCAGGCCGACGCGCTGGCGGGCTTCCTCACCCCCATCGTCAAGGCCTGCCTGACCGAATGGGGCGTGGAATGCACGTACAACGCGTTGCAGTGCTTCGGCGGGCACGGTTACATCGCCGAGCACGGCATGGAGCAACTGGCGCGCGACGCACGCATCACCACGCTGTACGAGGGCACCACCGGCATCCAGGCGCTGGACCTGCTGGGGCGCAAGATCATGCAGCTCAAGGGCGCCGGGCTGCGCGCGTTCCTCGCCATGGTCGATCGGTTCTGTGCGGAAAACGCCGGCAACGCGGCCGTCAGCGAGTTCATCGACCCGCTGCGCGGGCAGGCCACCCAGTGGCAGCAGCTCACCCAGCAGATCGGCCAGCGCGCTGCGGCCAACCCGGACGAGGTGGGCGCCGCCGCCTACGACTACCTGATGTATTCGGGATACGTGGTGCTGGCCTACTGGTGGGCACGCAGCGTGGCCGCCAGCGAGGCGTCGTCGCAGTCGGAGGCGTTCAAGGCGAGCAAGCGCGAGACCGCCCGCTTCTATTTCGCGCGCCTCCTGCCACGTACGCTGGCCCATGCCGCGGCCATCGAAAGTGGCGCCGGCACGCTCACCACGCTGGACGCGGACGCGTTCGACGCCTGAACGCAGGACCGGAAGCGCGGACCGGGACTGCCCGTCCGCGCTTCGCGCAACGTGGCCTCCGGACATGGCGCGGGGGTAGCGAAATCGTCACCAAAGGCGTATATCCTTGGTCTCCAATGGAGACAGACAGAGCGATCCTGCGCCTTGTCCAATCCGGAACGCTCGCCGACCACGGGTGGCGTGATCCGGATGGTCCCCGCTTCACTCCGCGCATCGTGCCGCGCAACCCCATCGAACAGCTCAACGCCGTCCGCCTGCTGGCCCTGGACGCGCACGGCCGCGCCCTGGACTGGATCAACTGGCAGGATGCCGCCTGCCTGTACGCGCGCGAGGCCGTGGCCTGGACCTTGGGTGATCCCTGCATGGAAGTGCATGGCGGTACCTGCCGCCGCACCGGTGAGCGCAGCCTCATCGCCCTGCACCCGATCGTCGCCGCCCGAGGGCGCCCGCACGCACGCGCACTGTCGCCCACGCCGGCACTGAGCAACCCGGCGCTGTTCGCACGCGACGGCTACCTGTGCCTTTACTGCGGGCGAGGCTTCGGTCGCGCCCACCTCACCCGCGACCACGTGCTGCCGGTGTCGAAAGGCGGGCGCGACACCTGGGAAAACGTCGTCGCCGCCTGCTTCCCGTGTAATTCGCGCAAGAGCAACCGCACCCCCCAGCAGGCCGACATGCCGCTGCTGGCAGTGCCCTACCGGCCCAGTTGGATCGAGCACCTGATCCTCTCCAACCGCAACATCCTGGCCGACCAGATGGCCTTCCTGAAGAACCAGTTGCCACGCAACGCGCGCTCACAGGCCTGAGCGCCCCCGGCAAAGCCGCCCCTCCACACACACTTGCGACGCTTCGCCCGCGTTGACGATTGCCCGTGCCTCCGCAACACTCGACCGAATCAATCCGCAGCGGGTAATCCAGATGTCCCTGACGCTTGGCCTGACCGGCATGGATCCGGCCACCGAAACCACGCTCAAAAGCGCGTTCTCCGAAGCCAACGCGGACATGGCCGGTGCCTGGTCGCTGGTGCCGGAAGGGGACGCGACTTACGTGGTCGTGGACATGGATACCCTGTACGGCCCCATGAGCTGGTTGCGGCTGCATGCCGCGGACAAGAAGGTCATCGGCCTGACGACCGCCGCGCGTACCCAGACCGACTACCGCCTGGAGCGCCCCATTTCGGTCCAGGGCCTGGCGACCATCCTGCGGGACATCGCCGGTGCCAGCGACCAGCCGGCTACCCAACCCCAGCCCCAGCCCCAGGCCGCTGTCCCCGAGGCGGCGCAGATCGAGGCAATTGCGCCATCCCCGTTGTCGCCGGAATACTTCACGGATCTGGCGGCTTCCATCCCCTCCGCGCCCTGGCAGGCCCCTGCGGCGGGATCCGGGTCCGAACCCGAGCGGGAGACGGAGACGGAGACGGAGCGGGAGCAGCAGCCGGAGCGGCAGCCGGAATCAGAGCCGATCCCCACCAGCCCGCCGGCCGCGGCAGCGCCCCCGTCCCCCATCGCCACGACGCTGCTCGAGTGGCTTGCGTCTGGCCGGCTCAAGGGCCGTGGTCGCATCCGCAGCGGCAACGTGACGGTGTTGATCGACAGCGACCAGCAGACATACCACGGACCGACTTCGCTCAAGCCGCTGACCGAGCTCTTCGCGCAGGCCATGGATCCCGAGGGTTTCGAGCCGGTCAACGAGGCTGCATGGGACCACGACACCGCCTCGCTGGGAGGCGCGCAGCCGCTCTCCCGCCTGGTGTGGTTCGGCAGCCTGCTCAGCGGCAACGGTACGTTGGCGACAGGCTACGACCCCAACGACCGCTTCCGCCTGCTGAAGTGGCCGCAGACCGAGCGCGAATACCCCAAGCACTTCCGCATCGCCACCGTGATGATGAAGGGACCGGCCACCCTGGCCGATATCACCGAAGCCAGCGGCGTCGCGTGGCAAGAGGTCAATGACTTCGTCAATGCGAACCTGGCCACCGGCTTCGCCGAGCCCTACCGCGAACCCGACCCCGAGCCGGATACCGGTAAATCCGGTGGGCTGTTCGGGCGCCTTCGCGGCCGCTGAACCATCGCCTTGCCGCCCCGGCGTACGGGGCGGTATGCCTTGCCCGGCCTCCGGCGTCGCGGGACAATGACCGGCTTACCGTCATACTGCGATGTGATGATCGATCCGCAACGCTATCCGCGCCTGTCGCGCATTGCCCTGCCTGCCGACCTGCGCCAGTTCCCGGAGTCGGAGCTGCCGGCGATCGCCGATGAACTGCGCGCCTACCTGATCGAACAGGTGGCCAAGGTCGGTGGGCATTTCGGCGCTGGCCTTGGCGTGATCGAACTCACCGTGGCCCTGCACTGGCTGTACGAGACCCCCGCCGACCGCCTGGTCTGGGACGTCGGCCACCAGTGCTACCCGCACAAGATCCTCACCGGCCGCCGCGACACGATCAGCACGGTCAAGCAGAAGGATGGCGTGGCGCCGTTCCCCAAGCGCGAGGAATCCGAGTACGACACCTTTGGCGTCGGCCATTCGTCGACCTCGATCTCCGCCGCGCTGGGCATGGCGATCGCCCTGCAGCGCATGGGCGACGAGCGCAAGGTCGTGGCGGTGATCGGCGACGGTGCGATCACCGGCGGCATGGCCTTCGAAGCGCTCGCCCACGGCGGTGGCATGGGTGACCAGCCCGGCGGCGAGGAGCCCAACCTGCTGGTGATCCTCAACGACAACCAGATGTCGATCTCGGAGAACGTCGGTGGCGTCACGCGCATGCTCGGCCGGCTCTCCGGCAGCCGCACGCTCAACGCCATCCGCGAGGGCGGCAAGAAACTGCTGGGCGACAAGCACGGCGCGCCGGCGCGCTTCGTCAAGCGCTGGGAAGAGCAGTGGAAGGGCATGGTGCTGCCGTCCACGTTCTTCGAGGAGCTCGGCTTCCACTACACCGGCCCCATCGATGGCCATGACATGGACGCGCTGGTCGGCGCGCTGAAGACGCTCAAGGGCCTGAAGGGTCCGCAGCTGCTGCACATCATCACCACCAAGGGCAAGGGTTACGAACTCGCCGAGGGCGACCAGATCGGCTACCACGCGGTCAGCCCGTTCGACCCGGCGCAAGGCATGGTCAGCAAGGGCGGCGCGAAGAAGCCCACCTACACCGATGTGTTCGGCGACTGGCTGTGCGACATGGCCGCCACCGACCCCAAGCTGATGGGCATCACCCCGGCGATGCGCGAAGGCTCGGGCCTGGTGCGCTTCAGCAAGGAGTACCCGCAGCGCTATTTCGACGTGGCCATCGCCGAGCAGCATGCGGTGACCCTGGCCGCGGGCATGGCCTGCGAAGGCGTAAAGCCCGTCGTCGCGATCTACTCCACCTTCCTGCAGCGCGGTTACGACCAGCTGGTGCACGACGTCGCCATCCAGGGCCTCGACGTATTGTTCGCGATCGACCGCGGCGGCGTGGTCGGCCCGGACGGCGCCACCCACGCCGGCAACCTCGACCTGAGCTACCTGCGCTGCGTGCCCAACATGCTGGTGATGGCACCGGCCGACGAGAACGAGTGCCGGCAGATGCTCACCACCGGCCACCTGCACCCGGGCCCGGCGGCGGTGCGCTATCCGCGCGGCACGGGCCCCGGCGTGGCGGTGCAGGCGGAACTGCAACCACTGCCGATCGGCCAGGCGCAGCTGCGGCGCGAAGGCCACGGCGTTGCGCTGCTGGCGTTTGGCGCCATCGTGCCGGCCGCCGAACAGGTCGGCGCGGATTTGGGCCTGACCGTGGTCAACATGCGCTTCGTCAAGCCGCTGGACCGCGACATGCTCCTGTCGCTGGCCAAGGCCCACGACGGATTCGTCACCCTGGAAGACAACGTGGTGGCCGGCGGCGCCGGCAGCGGCGTGGCCGAGCTGCTGGCCGCCGAAGGCATCACGATGCCCGTGCTGCACCTGGGCCTGCCGGATGCGTTCCAGCACCATGCCAGTCGTGAGCAGCTGCTCGCGGAGGCCGGCCTGGACGCCGCCGGCATCCGCCATTCGGTTTTGGCGCGCTGGCCGCAACTCGCTTCAGGGGCGGCACACCACAGCGCCGTGGGCTGAGAGGCGCGCCCCGATCCCGGCGGGGCCCATGCGCGGCGCCCCCCCCCCGCTGCCCGTCACTCCGGCGCGACGACCTCGTAGCCCCGCGCACGCAGGCGCTCGAGCCAGCCCGTTTCACCCAGCATCGAGTCCATCGGCAACACCGCGAAGGTGTCACGGTTGCGCTCAAGCGCCGTGTCCACCGCCTTCAGCCATTGGGCTTCCGAGCGCGCGCGGCCATCGGCAAGGCCAAGTTCCGCGGCCAGTTCGCTTTCGAAGAAGGTGTCGTCGCATTCACGCCGCCGGTTGGCCAGCGTCAACGCCGAGAGCGTCGCAACATCGCCTTCGGCCCACGCGTTCGCACGCAGCGTCGCCTGGGCCACGTCGTGCTCCAGCTTGTCCAGCACCTCACGCACGCAACCCGTCTCGTCCACCCGCGAACGGATGACGGTCTTCGCCGCGCCCTTGACGTCCTTCACTTCGGTTTTCACCGAGGTGCTGACGCGTTCGACGTCGTGCTGCTTGACCACCGCACCGATGCGCTCGTAAACCGCGCCGGCACCGACCAGCCCGGCGCGCTCCAGCGCCGCCCCATACAACTTGCTTGCCGCAAACGACGGACGGAGCTCCTCGATGTCGTCGTCCTTGGGCAGGTACTGCTGCCGCAGCTGTGTCCAGCGCGCATACAGGGGCGCGGGCAACACGTCCCGCAACGTCTTGCCGTCGGGGTTCTTGCGCGCCTTGAGCAGCGTCGGCATGGCAAACGCCGCACGGAACATGCCACCCATTCCGACGGATACCGCCACGTGCGGGGCACCAATGATCTGCCTGCTGCGCGCCAGCACGCGCTCGGCCTGCGGCGAATACCACTCCAGTCCCTTGGGAACCGGCGACACGGTGCCGAAGACCCACAGCGTGTTGTCGCCCTTGCGTACCTGCCACAAGCCGGGGCCGGCCTTCAGGCCGTTCACCGGTACCGGCGCAGCATCCACGATGGGCAATGGTGCGCTGGCAGCTGGCGGGGGCACCGGCTGCCCGGGCTGCGCATCCGCCATTGCACTTCCCGACGACACCAGCAGACACAGCAGCGCCGCACGTCCTACGTTCCGCATACAGACTCCGTTCCCATCCATGAAGCCGGGTGTGACATGGCGAGCCATGCGAAAGTTCAATCGAATCGCGCCTGCGTGCGTACCGGCGGGACGGCTGCCGTAAACCTGGGAGGAAGCACCCCAAAACGAAAACAGCGACCCGGATTGCTCCGAAGGCCGCTGTTCGCGATGTGCAAGTTGGTCGGGACGGCCGGATTTGAACCGACGACCCTCTGCCCCCCAGGCAGATGCGCTACCAGGCTGCGCTACGCCCCGACTGAACCTGCAATGTCCCGCCTCGCGGCGGCCGGAAAGTATAACCGTTTTTCGTCAGCGCTTGAGCAGCTGCAGTACTTCTTCCAGCTCCATCCGCACCTGCTTGATGATCTGCGAGCTCAGCGCGGACTCGTCCTTCGCCGACTCGCCCTCCAGCCGCAGGCGGGCGCCGCCGATGGTGTAGCCCTGCTCGTACAGCAGCCCGCGGATCTGCCGCACCATCAGCACCTCGTGGCGCTGGTAGTAGCGGCGGTTGCCGCGGCGCTTGACCGGATTCAGCGAAGGGAACTCCGTCTCCCAGTAGCGCAGCACGTGCGGCTTGACGTCGCACAGCTCGCTGACCTCACCGATGGTGAAGTAGCGCTTGGCCGGGATCGGCGGAAGTTCGCGGTTGCTGCCGGGATCAAGCATTCACACCTCCAGCGTAGGCTTCGACGCGCTCCTTGAGCTTCTGCCCGGGACGGAACGTCACCACCGTACGCGCCGAAATCGGAATCTCCTCGCCGGTCTTCGGATTCCGGCCGGGCCGCTGGTTCTTGCGGCGCAGGTCGAAGTTGCCGAAGCCCGACAGTTTCACCTGCCGGCCCTGCTCCAGCGCCTCGCGGAGCGCGTCGAAGAACGCATCGACGAACTCCTTTGCCTCGCGCTTGTTGAGTCCGACCTCGTCGAACAGGCGCTCGGCCATTTCAGCCTTGGTCAAAGCCACATCGTTCCCCTGTTTACGCTGGCCCGGACGCCGTCCGGACCAGCGGTATTGCAACTGCGTGCGACAGTGTCAGCCGCGGATCCTGGCGCCGTGGGCGGCATCGATGGCCTGGGTCACCGATGCCACTACCGCGTCCACGTCCTGATCGGTGAGCGTGCGACTTTCTTCCTGCAAAATCAAGCCCATAGCCAGACTCTTGAAGCCGGTTTCCACGCCCTTGCCCTGGTAGCGGTCAAACAGCACCAGATCACGCAGCGACGGGCCTGCGGCGGCCTTCACGGTGGCGGCGATGGCGCCCCATTCCACGGCCTCCGGCACGACGAACGCGAGGTCGCGGCGGACGGACGGGAAGCGCGACTGCCCGCAGGCGCGCGGCAGGGCGCGGGCCAGCAGCGGCGCCAGGTCCAGCTCGAAGGCCACCACATCCACGTCCAGGTCCAGGGCGCGCTGCAAGCGCGGGTGCAGCTGGCCGATCCAGCCCAGCTTCATGGCGGCGCCATCGTCACCGATGCGGTAGACGTCGGCCGAACGGCCCGGGTGCGCCCAGCCCGGCTGCGAGGCGCGGTATTCCAGACGCGCGCCGGCCACGGCGGCCAGGCTGTCCAGGTCACCCTTCAAGTCGTGGAAGCCCACCGGCTGGGCCTTGGCGGCCCACTGCTCGGCCCCCGCGGCACCGCATGCCACCGCGGCGATGCGCAGGGTATGCAGCGGGGCGGCGGCGCCAGCACTGATGCCATGCGCGGCGGGACCACCCACCCACGGCTTCGCACCGTCGGCGGTGAACACGTTGCCCAGTTCGAACAGCCGCACGCGTCCCTGCTGGCGCGCGGCATTGCGGCCCAGCGCGGCAACCAGACCCGGCAGCAGCGAGGGCCGCATCACACCCAGCTCCGCGCTCAATGGGTTGGCCAGCGGCACCGCGCCTTCCACCAGACCCCAGCGGGTCAGCAACGCGGCATCGACGAAGGCGTAGTTGATCGCTTCCAGATAGTCGCGCGCGGCCACCTGCCGGCGCACGGTCAACTCGTCCACGCGCGTCTCGGTCGGCGCCACCAGCCGCGCGGCACCAGCCGGCAGCGTGGTCGGGATGCGGTCGTAGCCGTGGATGCGGGCGATCTCTTCGATCAGGTCCTCTTCGATGGCGATATCGAAGCGGCGGCTGGGCGCGGTCACTCGCCAGCCCTGCACGGTCGCAGCCGTGCCGCCGTCGCAGGACCGGGACGCGGTCGTCGCATCCGCGTCGTCCGCGCTGTCGGCAATGCCGACACCGCAGGCGATCGCCGCGGCACCTTCGACCGAAGCCAACGGCTCCACCGCCAGCCCCAGCGCGCGCAGGATGCGCTCGACCTCGGCATCGGCGACCTGCAGGCCGAGCACGCGGGCCAGGCGCGCGCGGCGCAGCACGATCGGCTGCGGCTGCGGCAGGTGTTCGGGCAGCGTGGCTTCGACCACCGGGCCAGGCGCACCGCCGGCCACTTCCACGATCAGGCGGGTGGCGTACTCCATCGCGATGCGCGGCAGCTCCGGGTCCACGCCGCGCTCGAAGCGGTGGCCGGCATCGGTGTGCAGGCCCAGCTTGCGGCCGCGGCCTATGATCGCCGCTGGCGCGAAGTGCGCCGACTCCAGGAACACGTTCTTCGTAACGTCGGTGACGCGCGTGTCGAAGCCACCCATGATGCCGGCCAGCGCCACGGCGCGGTCGGCGTCGGTGATGACCACGAACGGCTCATCCAGCGTCACGTCGCGGCCGTCCAGGAGCTTAAGCGTCTCGCCCTTGCGCGAATGGCGGACGCGGACCGGCCCCTTCAGCAGGTCGCGATCGAACGCGTGCATCGGCTGGCCCAGTTCGATCATCACGTACTGGGTCACGTCCACCAGGAACGACAGCGGGCGGATGCCGCTGCGGCGCAGACGCTCGGCCATCCACACCGGCGTGGTGGCCGCGGCGTTCACGCCTTCGATCACACGGGCGACATAGCGCGGCGCGTCCGCACCGGCATTGAGCTCGATCGCCAACGTTTCGTTGTTGAGCGCCGGCATCGGCGTCGCATCGAAATGCGCCACTTCGCTGCCGCACGCCGCCGCCACGTCATACGCGATGCCGCGCACGCCAAAGCAGTCGGCGCGGTTGGGCGTGAGCTTGATCTCGATGCTGGCGTCCGGCAGGCCGAGGTAACCGGCCAGCGGGGTGCCCACTGGCGCATCGGCCGGCAGTTCCAGCAGGCCCGACGCGTCAACGTCGATCTGCAGTTCCTTGGCCGAGCACAGCATGCCGGCGGATTCCACACCGCGCAGCTTGGCCGGCTTGATGGTGAAGTTGCCCGGCAACACCGCGCCCACGTGTGCCAGCGGCGCCTTCAGCCCGGCGCGCGCATTCGGCGCACCGCACACGATCTGCACCGTTCCATTGCCGGTGTCTACCTGGCACACCTGCAGGCGATCAGCCTCAGGGTGCTTCTCGGCGCTGACAATCTGCGCCACGACCACGCCATCCAGCGACTCGCCCAACGGGGTGACTTCTTCCACCTCCAGGCCGATCGCGGTCAGCGTGGCGGCGAGCTCGTCGCGCGAGGCGGTGGTCGGCACGTGGTGGCGCAGCCAGTTTTCGGAGAATTTCATGTCGTTTGTTGTCCGTGGGGTGGACGGTAGCCCACCAACGTTCTATCGCGGGATGGCGAGCCCGAGCCCGCCCTACGCCGGTCGGATCAGGCGAACTGCTTCAGGAACCGCATATCGCTTTCGAAGAAGCTGCGCAGGTCGTCCACGCCGTAACGCAGCATGGTGAAGCGCTCCACGCCCAGGCCGAAGGCATAACCGGTGTACTTCTCCGGGTCGATGCCGACATTGCGCAGCACGTTGGGGTGCACCATGCCGCAGCCCAGCACCTCCAGCCAGCGCGTGGAACCATCGGCCTGCTGCCAGGCGATGTCCACTTCGGCCGACGGCTCGGTGAAGGGGAAGTAACTCGGGCGGAAGCGCATCTCGAAATCGCGCTCGAAGAACGCGCGCACGAACTCGGCCAGCGTGCCCTTGAGGTCGGCGAAGCTGGCGTGCTCGTCCACCAGCAGGCCTTCGACCTGGTGGAACATCGGCGTGTGGGTCTGGTCGCTGTCGCTGCGGTACACCTTGCCGGCGGCGATCATGCGCAGCGGCGGCCCGCTTTTCGCGGCCACCGCGTCGAGCATGTAGCGCACCTGCACGCCGGAGGTATGCGTGCGCAGCAGGCGACCGTCCTCGAAATAGAACGTGTCGTGCATCGCGCGCGCCGGGTGGTGCGGCGGGAAGTTCAGTGCTTCGAAGTTGTGCCAGTCGTCCTCGATCTCCGGACCGGTGGACAGCTCGAAACCGAGGCGGCCGAAGATGTCGACGATGCGCTCCAGCGTGCGACTGACCGGATGCAGCCCACCGCGCGCGCCGTTGATGCCGGGCAGCGTCACGTCGATGGTTTCGCTGGCCAGGCGTGCGTCGAGCGCGGCATCGTCCAGCGCGGTCTTGCGCTGCGCCAGCGCATCGCCCAGCACGTCACGCGCCTTGTTGATCGCCTCGCCGGCGGCCTTGCGCTGATCCGCGGGCAATGCCCCCAACGCCTTGAGCTGCGCGGTCACGCTGCCGGACTTGCCCAGCAGTGAAACGCGCAGCGCTTCGATTGCCTCGGGCGAGGACGCGGCGGCGATGTCGGCCAGCGCCTGCTGCGTCAATGATTCGATTCCACTCATGTCCCATCGAACCTCAAGAAAGCATGGCGCCATTTCCAGCGCCGCAAAAAGCAATGGGGAAGGACTTGCGCCCTTCCCCATGCGTGTACTTCATTGTCTTCGACCTGCGGCAGGACCGGCACCTGGGTGCACCACCGTCCGCGGCCTGCGACAAATTACGCCGCGAGCGCGCCCTTCGCCTTCTCCGCCAGCGCGGCAAAGCCGTCGGCGTCGTGCACGGCGATGTCCGCCAGCACCTTGCGGTCCAGGGTGATGCCGGCCTTCATCAGGCCGTTCATGAAGCGGCTGTAGCTCATGCCGTTGATGCGGGCGGCCGCGTTGATGCGGGTGATCCACAGCGAACGGAAATTGCGCTTCTTCTGCTTGCGGCCGATGTAGGCGTACTGCAGCGCCTTGGTGACCGCCTGCTTGGCGACGCGGAAAACCTTGCGACGGGCGTTGTAGTAGCCCTTCGCGGCCTTCAGGATCTTCTTGTGACGACGGCGCGCTTGCACGCCACGCTTGACTCGTGCCATTTCTCAGTCCTCCCTTAGGCGTACGGCAGCATGCGAGTGATACGGCCGGCGTCTTCCGCACGGACGTGGTTCGTCTGGCGCAGGTTGCGCTTACGCTTGGTCGCCTTCTTGGTGAGGATGTGGCTGCGGTTGGCGTGGCCGCACTTGAACTTGCCGGATGCCGTCTTGCGGAAGCGCTTGCCTGCCGCACGGCTGCTCTTGATCTTGGGCATTGCGATGTCCTTTCGGATGTTAGGTCACTGGCCTGGGCGGTGGCTGGCGCCACGCTTTCCTTCCTGCCCTTGCCGGCTGTAAGTCGTTGATCTTCCAAGGAAGACCCCGACGGGTCCGTGCTACTGCATACAACTAACCCGGCGAACCGGGCCGCACATTATGGCGGGGGTGGCGGGGGATTGCAATCTTTCCCTTTGAAATCAAGGGCGTCCAGAAAAAGAAACAGCCGCCTCACGGTTCGGAGGCGGCTGCCGGGTATCTCGGTCACCGAGCGAGTATCGGGAAGCGAATGACCGAGATACCCGGCAGCCGCCCCCTCAACCCTTACTGCTTCTTCTTCGGCGCAATCATCATGACCATCTGACGGCCCTCAAGCCGCGGCCGCGACTCGACCACGATGTCCTCGCCCAGGTCCGCCTCGATCCGCGCCGCCATCTCGCGACCCAACTCCTGGTGGCTCATCTCGCGGCCACGGAAGCGGATGTTGACCTTGACCTTGTCGCCTTCCTCCAGGAAGCGGCGCATGTTGCGCAGCTTGATCTGGTAGTCGCCTTCGTCGGTCACGGGCCGGAACTTGAGTTCCTTGATCTCGACCTGCTTGGTCTTCTTCTTGGCCTCGTTCGCCTTCTTCTGCAGGTCGAACTTGAACTTGCCAAAGTCCATGACCTTGCAGACCGGCGGATCAGCATTCGGCTGGATCTCGACGAGGTCCAGACCCTCGTCCTCGGCCATGCGCAGCGCTTCGTCGCGCGAAAGCACGCCGACCATTTCGCCGTCGCTACCGATCACGCGCACGCGGGGTACGCGGATCTCCTGGTTCTTGCGGTTGGGCTTCTCAGGGGTACTGATGTTGCAATCTCCGATATGGATCGTGCCGCCCCGCGCTCCGGCGGGACGGGCCTGTTAGGTTACACGCAGCGCCTAGCGGGCGCCTTCACCCTGCAAACGCGAGGCGAAATCGACGACGGACATCGTCCCAAGGTCTTCCCCTCCCCGCGTACGCACCGAGACCTCGCCATTGTCCCGCTCGCGGTCGCCGACGACCAGCAGGTAGGGCACGCGCTGCAGGGTGTGCTCGCGGATTTTATAGCCGATCTTTTCGTTCCGCAAATCCGCCTCGACCCGGAAGCCTTGATTTGCAAGGGATTTCCGGACGTCGGCCACATAATCGGCCTGGGCGTCGGTGATGTTCATGACCACCGCCTGCACCGGCGCCAGCCAGGCCGGGAACTGGCCGGCGTGGTGCTCGATCAGGATGCCGATGAAACGCTCCATCGAGCCGACGATGGCCCGGTGCAGCATGACCGGGTGGCGGCGCTGGCTGTGCTCGTCCACGTACTCGGCCCCCAAACGGCCCGGCATCATGAAGTCGACCTGCATGGTGCCCAGCTGCCAGGTGCGGCCGATCGCGTCCTTGAGGTGGTACTCGATCTTGGGGCCGTAGAACGCGCCCTCGCCGGGCAGTTCCTCCCATTCCACGCCCGCCGCGCTCAACGCCGAACGCAACGCGCCCTCGGCCCTGTCCCAGGTGGCGTCGTCACCGAGGCGCGAGTCCGGACGCAGCGCGATCTTGATCTGGATGTCGGAGAAGCCGAAGGCCTCGTACACGGCCAGCGCCTGCTGGTGGAAGGCGCGGACCTCGGCCTCGATCTGGTCCTCGGTGCAGAAGATGTGGCCATCGTCCTGGGTGAAACCACGCACCCGCAGGATGCCGTGCAGCGCGCCGGAGGGCTCGTTGCGGTGGCACGCGCCGAACTCGCCGTAGCGGATCGGCAGGTCGCGGTAGCTGTGCAGGCCCTGGTTGAACACCTGCACGTGGCCCGGGCAATTCATCGGCTTGAGCGCGTAGGTGCGCTTCTCCGATTCGGTGAAGAACATGTTCTCCTGGAAGTTGTCCCAGTGGCCGGACTTCTTCCACAGCGACACGTCCAGGATCTGCGGGCAGCGCACTTCCTGGTAACCGCTGTCGCGGTACACCTTGCGCATGTACTGCTCGACGACCTGCCAGACCGACCAGCCCTTCGGGTGCCAGAAAATCAGGCCCGGGCCTTCTTCCTGCAGGTGGAACAGCTCCTGCTGCTTGCCGATCTTGCGGTGGTCACGCTTCTCGGCCTCCTCCAGCTGGTGCAGGTAGGCCTTGAGGTCCTTGTCGTTCAGCCAGGCGGTGCCGTAGATGCGGCTGAGCATCGCGTTGTTGTGGTCGCCGCGCCAGTAGGCGCCCGCGACCTTCATCAACTTGAAGCTGCGCAGCTTGTCGGTGCCGGGTACGTGCGGGCCGCGGCACAGGTCGGTGAACTCGCCCTGGCTGTACAACGACAGCGCCTCGTTGGCCGGGATCGACTCGATGATCTCGGCCTTGTACGCCTCGCCCATGCCCTTGAAGAAGGCGACCGCGTCATCGCGCGACTTCACGCTGCGGCTGACCGGCAGGGCCTCCTTCACGATCTTCTGCATCTCGGCCTCGATGGCCGGCAGGTCCTCGGGCGTGAACGGACGCTCGTAGGCGAAGTCGTAGTAGAAGCCGTTGTCGATCACCGGACCGATGGTGACCTGCGCGCCAGGGAACAGGCGCTGCACGGCCTGCGCCAGCAGGTGCGCGGTGGAGTGGCGCAGGATGTCCAGCGCCTCGGGGGACTTGTCGGTGACGATGGCCAGTTCGGCGTCGCGGTCGATGCGGTAGCTGGTGTCGACCAGCTGGCCGTCCACCTTGCCGGCCAGCGCCGCCTTGGCCAGGCCGGCGCCGATGGAGGCGGCGACGTCGCCGACCGTTACGGGATTGTCGAATTCACGGCGGCTGCCGTCGGGGAGGGTAATGGCGATCATGGGAATTCTTTGGGCAATAAAAAAGCGCCACGAGGGCGCCTGCTGGGATGCGGGGCCTCGCGAGGGTCAGCGATGGGCGGTGGTAGTGCTCATGTCACACGCTAGGCCGGCGCATTGGCGCGGGCCACCTCATTTCCGTGAAGACTGGGGAGCCATCATATCCAATCCCGGCGGCAGATGGCACGCCCGGGGAACTGGCTGACATCACGCGGCAGCCGGCGACACTTCCCGCTCGATGATCCGCCCCTTGGCCAGCTCCGCAACACGCAGATCGTAGGCGGTCTGCAGGTTCAGCCAAGAACGCGCATCCCCCCCGAAGTAGCGGGCAAGGCGCATCGCGGTGTCAGCACTGACTCCGCGCCGCTCCCGCACGATGTCGTTGATCCGGGGCGCAGGCACGTGCAGCGCCTTGGCCAGGGCATTGGCACTCATGTCCAGCGGAACGAGAAAATCCTCGCGGAGGACTTCACCCGGATGGACGGGGCGCATACCGTTCTTCAGCATGTGGCACCTCAATGGTAGTCGACGATTTCCACGTCTTCTGGACCCTCATCGGTCCATCGAAAGCAGATCCGGAACTGGTCATTGATGCGGATGCTGTGCTGCCCATCCCTGTCGCCACTTAACGCCTCAAGACGGTTACCCGACGGCGACCGCAGGAACCCAAGGGTGCTGGCCGCGTCGAGCAGCGTGAGCTTGCGCGTGGCGACTCCGAGCAAGGCACCGAATCGTCGGCTCCTGCCGGTCTCGAACAACGCCTGCGTGTCCTTGCAGCGGAAGCTCCGAATCATGTGACCACTTTATAATGTTTAACGTTAAACGTCAAACAGGGCATTTCCCTCAAAGCAAAACGGCGCGACCTTGGGGATCACGCCGTTTCGTCACCAAATTGGTGGGCGGTACAGGGTTCGAACCTGTGACCCCTACCATGTCAAGGTAGTGCTCTACCGCTGAGCTAACCGCCCGTCGCCATGTAACCCGGCGAAGGTCGCGCAGTGTAAACCGTCCGGGCGGGGCCGGCAAGGGCCGGCACCGAATTCCACCTGTCCTCCGTGGGGGCCACGGCCTTGCAGTCAGGCCCCCAGCTCGGCGTCCTTCAGCTTGCGCAGTTCATCGCGTACCGCCGCGGCCTGCTCGAACTCCAGGTCGCGGGCGTGCTGGTACATCTTCTGCTCCAGCTCCTTGATCCGCGCCGCAATCTGCGCCGGCGGCAGGGTGGCGTAGTCCACCGCCTCCTCCGCCACCTTGCGCCCGCGGCCGCGGGTCTTGGCGGCATCGGGCTCGGCACGGGCGCCCTCCATGATGTCCACCACCGGCCGGTGCACCGAACGCGGGGTGATGCCGTGCTCACGGTTGTACTCCAGCTGCTTCTCGCGGCGACGGTCGGTCTCGTCGATGGCCGCCTGCATGGAGCGGGTGATCCGGTCGGCATACAGGATGGCCTTGCCGCGCACGTTGCGCGCCGCGCGGCCAATGGTCTGGATCAGCGAGCCGGTGGAACGCAGGAACCCTTCCTTGTCCGCGTCCAGGATGGCCACCAGCGACACCTCGGGCATGTCCAGCCCCTCGCGCAGCAGGTTGATGCCCACCAGCACGTCGAACTTGCCCAGGCGCAGGTCGCGGATGATCTCCACCCGCTCCACCGTGTCCACGTCCGAGTGCAGGTAGCGCACCTTCACCCCGTGCTCGCCCAGGTACTCGGTCAGGTTCTCGGCCATGCGCTTGGTCAGCGTGGTAATCAGCACGCGGTCGCCCTGCGCCACCCGCAGATTGATCTCGCCGAGCACGTCATCCACCTGGGTGGCCACCGGGCGGATCTCCACCTGCGGGTCCACCAGGCCGGTGGGCCGCACCACCAGCTCCACCACCTCGCCCTGCGACTTCTCCAACTCGTACTTGCTCGGCGTGGCGGAGACGAAGATTGCACGCGGCGAACGCCCCTCCCACTCCTCAAACTTCAACGGCCGGTTGTCCAGCGCCGACGGCAGGCGGAAACCAAACTCCACCAGCGTCTCCTTGCGCGAACGGTCGCCCTTGTACATGGCGCCGATCTGCGGCACGGTCACGTGCGACTCGTCCACCACCAGCAATGCGTCGGGCGGCAGGTAGTCGAACAGGCACGGCGGCGGCTCGCCGGGCATGTGCCCGGTCAGGTGGCGGCTGTAGTTCTCCACGCCGTTGCAGTAGCCCACCTCGGCCAGCATTTCCAGGTCAAACTGGGTGCGCTGCGCCAGGCGCTGCGCCTCCACCAGCTTGTTGGCCGCGTACAGCTGCTCCAGGCGCACGCGCAGTTCCGCCTTGATCGCCTCGATGGCATCCAGCACCGTGCGCCGCGTGGTCACGTAGTGCGACTTGGGGTAGATGGTGTAACGCGGCAGCTTGCGCAGCGTCTCGCCGGTGAGCGGGTCGAAGGCGGTGACCGACTCGATCTCGCCATCGAACAATTCGATGCGCACCGCCTCGCTGTCACTTTCGGCCGGATGCACGTCGATCACCTCACCGCGCACGCGGTAGGTGCCGCGGCGCAACTCGGTGTCGTTGCGGGTGTACTGCATCTCGGTCAGGCGGCGAATCAACTCGCGCTGGTCGATGCGCTCGCCGCGCACCATGTGCAGCACCATGCGGAAGTATTCGTTGGGGTCGCCCAGGCCGTAGATGGCGGACACCGTGCACACAATGATGGCGTCGCGGCGCTCCAGCAGCGCCTTGGTGGCCGACAGCCGCATCTGCTCGATGTGCTCGTTCACCGAACTGTCCTTCTCAATGAAGGTGTCCGATGACGGCACGTAGGCCTCGGGCTGGTAGTAGTCGTAGTAGCTGACGAAGTACTCCACCGCGTTGTGCGGGAAGAACGCCTTGAACTCGCCGTACAGCTGCGCCGCCAAGGTCTTGTTGGGCGCCATCACCAGGGTGGGTTTTTGCACCTGCTGGATGACGTTGGCAACGGTGTACGTCTTGCCCGAACCGGTCACGCCCAGCAGCGTCTGGTGCGCCAGGCCGGACTCGAAGCCTTCCACCAGCCGCGCGATGGCCGGCGGCTGGTCGCCGGCCGGGGCGTAGGGCGCCACCAGCTGGAACTGGCCTTCGGTGGCGTCGTGGGCGTTGCGCTGGTTCATGCAGGACTACCGCGGGGCGACCGCCCAGTGTAGCGCGGCGGTTTCCGCGGTGCCGTTCGGAAAAGTCCTACACCACGCAACGGTCGCGCCCGATGGTCGCCAGGTGTGCGAACGGGAAAGCTGTCGCTCCGCAGAACATATGGAGAGTGATATGCGCAAGGAAGCAAACGGTTTCAGCCTGCTGGAGGCGTTGATTGCAATGGCGGTGGTGGCCGTGCTGGCCGGCATCGCGATTCCGTCGTGGCAGTCCGCCCGTGCCACCGTGCACGCCGGCAAGGCGCGGACGGAGATGTTGGAAACCATCATGGCGGCCGTGCGCCACTCGGCGCTGGCAGGCACCGAGGTGGTGCTGTGCCGGCCGGTCAACGATTCGGTGGAGCAATGCGCCACCACCACCAACTGGACAGAGGGCTGGGCGTTGTTTGCGGACCTCAACGGCAACCGCCGGCGGGACGCGAATGAACCCATCATCCACCGCCAGGCCGCGCTTACGGGCGGGGTCAAGCTGTGGACCACGGGCGGCCGCACCCGCCTGGTGTTTCAGCCCAATGGCGGCAATGCCGGCTCAAACGTTACGTTCACGCTGTGCGACGACCGCGGGCCGGGCAAGGCAGTGACGTTTGTGCTGGCCAATCACGGGCGGATGCGCTGGGGGCGGCCGACCAGCGCAGCGGCGCAGCAGTGCGTTTATGGCGCCTGACGGCTATTGACCTGACGGCCAGCGCCCCCTAGGATATGCGTCCCCGCCCGAATAGCTCAGCCGGTTAGAGCACTTGACTGTTAATCAGGGGGTCGTTGGTTCGAGTCCAACTTCGGGCGCCAGATTTGAACGATAAAGGCCGCGAGCAATCGCGGCCTTTATCGTTTTCTGCGCCCTAGATTTCAGCAGCGGCGCAGATCAAACAACAACGCCCGCAGTTGCGGACGTTGTTGTTCGGGCGAAAGGGTCAGTCAACACTACGTCACCAAAGCCCCTTGATCCAACTAGCTACAGCCAAGGCTTCGTCCACGAGATCGACACGATTGTCGCATTACTACCGTTCTTCTTGTAAACACAACTCAGCAAGGTTGCTTGCGTAGGACTACCGGTCTGTTGCAGCGTGACCTGAATCAACCCACTACGCGGCGACTTAACATACTTGGGAATCGCGGAAAGCGTGACCTTAGTCGACTCTGCGGACTTACCATCATCCGTCACGATAAATGGATCCTCAGGCGTTCCACCTCCGGTGACGCTCAGAACCTCGTAGTTTGTGAACTGAGGCCTACCGATGGTGACGTTCGGACTGCTGATACTCCCGTTATCGCCGACCTGCCGCGTACAGCCAGCCGTTGAGGTCGGGTTAAACGTATAGTCAGCCAGGGTCTCCAGATTATATCCCGACAGGGTCAAGGTACCCTCAACAGGCAACGTGCTGTCACTCGGGCAGGACCAAGCCTTTTCCTCCTCGTCAAAGGTGCAATTGACATTGTCATCATCAAGCAGGTCAAATTTCGGCGTTGCGGAGGAGCTACCGCCGGAGATCGCAACAAGGATCTTGTCGCCGGTTCCTGGGCCGGGGTCAGGAGTGCCAGCACCAACCTGGAAGGACTGCGAATCGGACAACGTCGCGCCATCGCCATTCGTGTCCACCGCACCAATGATGTCATCGCTGACCGCGACACCCGAATTCGACGTCCTCATCACGCTGTTGTTATTGGCGGTGCCTGTCTTGATACCGGCCGTGCGGCCGCCAAACGGCTCGGTCACATTGAAGCTCAACGCCTTGGTCGAGTTAACGTTGAGAACCGTAGTATCACTTGCAGTCCACCGGGCCATCTCGGTCAAGTTGATGGTGGTGAACGGAAGGATCGGTAGCACACACTCCGTGTAGGCCACGCCCGTCTTGCCCGAACACGTTCCAATAGCCTGCCGCGCTGCGCTACCGAGGTAGTCAAGGTACAAGCCGCGACCGTGCAGGTAGCGATAGTCGGAGGTGGACGCAGCCGCAATCGTTACCGTCGCCGGTGCATTCAACCCACGTGCGGACTCATCGAACATCGTCTGAGCATCAATCGCGGGGGGCGTCAGAGCACTCGTGTACTGGCTGAGGAAATCCTTGACGAACGTTTGGTAGGCGCTCGTCGCACTAGATGTCGGAATACCCGATTTTGCCTGCACCCCACCCACCGAGAGGGTCTCCAGCAAGCCGTAGTGGCGCTGATACGTGTCGGCAGTGGTTTTCCAGATCCCATCCAGCTTCATCACCCGACAGGCCGCGACATAAGCGCCGCTGGATGTCGCCGTCAGAACACCGCCGGCCTCATTGAACTTCCCGACCGCGGTTGCCTCCGGATCGTAGCGCGATTCAAGGTTGGTATTGCTGGCGAGGTCATGATGGTCGCGGCAGCACTCCGTGCATTGTTCGCTCTGCAACCGACCACTGCCCTTCTTGCCTTTTCCCACGTAGTCCGGATCCTCGCCCGCGTTCGCCGCCACGCCAGCCGGATTTCCCGTTCCCTCATAGGTCGCATATGTTGAGCCATCCCAAACCGCCGGCCACTGCGCTGCACCCGCAACGGTATAGCCGCCACCCGCACCATAGCTGCAGCGACATTTGATGACCTGTGTTTCAAAGCGCTTGGTAATCTGCGCCGTGCTACCTTCCGGAATGTAATTCAGCACATCAAAGGATGTTCCCACTCGAACACCTTCGGATGCACCCACTATGATCGGCTGCGGGTTCGATGCCGCGGTCGCTTGGTTGCCGGTCACGATCGGGATAACGCCAGGCGTGTTCGACGGATTCCCCTGACGAACGATTGGCCTTTTAGACGCGGACCCGGTCGGATCTGGAACGGGATAACCGCTGCCATCCCCATAAATCCTACCGCTAACGTCGGACGTCAGACCCAGCACCCTGCTGTCGCCGTTGGCTGCCTTCCAGGTTGCCTCAAGCGACGCCCGGGTGAAGGAGGATGGCGGATTGGTCACGGCGGTCGTGACATAACCCGTACCATTCCACCTGTACGTCGCCACCGTCTCCTCGACCTTCAGATCGCTCGCCCCTGCTTGAATTGCAGCAGCGCCAACCCACGCATCAGCCGTGGTCCATGTTTGCCCGGCAGCTGGCGGAGCCTGACGGATATCATTCATGCGTGAATTCAGCGCTGCCATGATGGCGCCGCGCGCCTTGGCATCGGCGGAATTCCGGGCCAGAGCCCCCTGCAAGGCAGCAAGTGCCAACAGGCCGGTCGCCAGAACAACAACGGCAACCATGACCTCGATCAGGCTGAATCCCGCGGGCCGCCTATTGCGCATACTGAAACAATGCATAGCCATGGCAAACCTCAGTAGGAATAGCGGTCGGTCCAGCCGCCGCGCAGGGTGTTGAATGCCGCCAGACTCGGGTTGTTGCTGAGCGCCATCATAATGTCCGGGTCACCGACAATCGGGCCATTACCACTGCCGTTCACGAACGCGCCCTGGATGAAGACACTACCGAACACCGCAGCCTTGCTGCCGTTCTGTTTGAACGCCGCTGCACCGCCGGTGGAAGAACTTGCGCTCGCGTTTGGATCCCGCATGAAGACCATGCCGTAAAAAATGGTGCCATTGGTCTGCATTTCCCCATCGGCCACGAACACGACCGGATTAGCAGGACTGCCGACTGCCGCAGGCTTACCCGGCGGCCCTTTGTCACAACCGCTCTTGCACCAGATCAATCCCGAGCTACTGCCGTTTGGATTGGCCTTGATCTGGTCGGCGCGGGCCAAGCCCAGGTTATCACCGATGATCTGGCTAGCATTGGCGTAAAGAAACGCCTCGTCGGGGTAGAGGCTGACAATCTGCCCGTTGATTTCGACGCTGGCCCGCGGGAGCCTCGTTTCACAGAAGCTGTCGCCATTCGTGTCCGTCCATGTCTTGACGCCGAAGGCGTACTCGAAAAGGTCGCAAGGAAATTCGCTGGCGACGACATTCTTGTTGACACCCTCCTCAGCACCGGAGTCGACATCCAGAATGTCCCAGCCCTCATCGCCCTTTTTGGGGCACCCGCCATCGATCGACTTTTCTCTCCAATCCGGATCGCTCAGCGAAACAGCTGAAGAACTAAGAAATGTCTGACGGTCGCATGTTCCGAATGCGCTTTTCATATCGACATTCAGTCGCGACCAGATCGAAATGTCCAATCCCGGCCCAGCCGCATTGGGCATGGCCACCACATCGCCATTGCCGTTAGGTGTCACGGTACCAGTCGCAATCAGCGAAGGGACGCCAGCTCCTTGTGCCAACAACGAGTTGCGAGCCACGGTTTGAACTAGGGTCGATCTGCCGGAGTCTCCTCGTATTTGCGCGACACTGACAAACGTCACCACCCGCCGATCCGACAGGTTGGCCATGCCCGTGGCACAGTTGATGTTGGTAGCAGTAACCGGAAGCGCCACTCTGCAAAGCACCGGCGCCACGCCATAGGCGACATCAAACGCCCCGACCGTTGAATTCGAGTCCGTCTTCAACATATGCCGGGTCAACTCAGCGGCAAGGCCACCAGCCTGTGCGTCAACATAGCCCCCGACGTTGGCCTTGAGCCGAAACATCGAGGCCCGCACGGCTGCCGGTACGGCACCGCACGGAAACGTTTCGTCTGCGGCCAAGCAAGCTTCCCACATTGATGTGTCGTCCGCCCATCCTGGATTGACGCGCATGAGGTACTCAAACCCCTGGGTCAGCCCCGCCTCCGCGGTCTGCTTCACGACCTTCGCCCGCAGGTCATTACCGCTACTGCGTTGCTCGAACGCACCGACGTTCAACGTAAGAACTGAAATGAGCGCCGCCAGCAAAAGCAGAACAATTGCGATTACCAGCGCCGAGCCCCGCTGGTGCCGGGCTCTATTGGATGCTAGTGAGTACATACGTATGCGCCTCAATGATCAGCTACCTAAGCCAGGGGCAAACACGGACTGCGTAAAAGAACGAGTAATACTTGCATCTCCTTGCAGCTGCCCTGCCAGAGTCACGTTGATCCGACGTCCCGACCGCGAGAAGGTCAATGCACTGATGGTCACGTTGCCGGTGCTCAGCTTGACCCCACCCGAATCACACGACGTCGTTCCAAGATAGACAGCCCCGCCCCGCAGCGAGATGGCTCTGTCCACCGTATTGCCAGCGATGTCGCTGTAATGGTATGTGAGGCAGTTTGCGGTCCCACCAACCGTGCCCAGCGCCGTGGCGCCCGTGATGTTGAACGGATTCTCGGCGCTCCCCGCCCGCTGCAACTCCGCTGAGATGACCGCAGCCGTACCGCGCAGTTCCTGCGTCAAACGGGTCGACTGGATGGTCTGGTTGTTGCTACGGATCAAGGCCATTACCAATGCCAGCACGGCACCGACCACGATCAGACCGACAACCAATGCAACCATCAGTTCGACGAGCGTGAATCCAGAAACTTGATATTTAGGAACTGTGCGCATTGCCAGGCTCACTCAACAATTGCCATAGCCAATTACGGCCGCATCGCTCGAACTGGGAACGCATACGGTCGCCTGCCCCAAGGGAGACACGTCCACACGCAGGTCATATCGACCCGTTGGAGACGTAAAGGTGACACTGCTCGTTCCAAGCGCCCCACCCGAACCTGTCGCCAGACCAAGTTGCCCATCGAAGGTCAGGTCCGCGGGAGCGCCAATCATGGCGACCCTGTGCTTGCCGCGAGGCAACAGTTGGCTCTCACCCTCAACCTCGCACACGGGGCTGCTATCAATGCAATCGCATGGTGTCAGCACGCCAGCCCTCTTCCCGGCGGCCGGCGCTTCCGCCGACACGGCCCCCGCACACCAATCAGCGCCGCTTCCGTCAAACGTCACCCGAACCTGGCGATTCAGCTTTACGGCGCCTGTGCGCGCATTGGAAATCAAACTGATCACGTCATCGACCGCACCGCGCAAACGGTACCTGTCATAAAAGTCACTGAACGAGGGGGCCGCCATCGCCAACAGAATCGCAAGCACAGCTATGGCGACCATCAGCTCAATCAGCGTGACCCCTTCTTGCGCGCGTCGCATGACTAGCCCCTTGAAAGCACATCCCGACTCTAGAGGTGACCCAGCAGGGCCATCAAGGCAAACCAGACAAGCGGCCCCGTCAGGGCGACGAGCGAGCGAACGGGTACCAACGTGGCAGGCGCTCGGGTGGTAGGCTTTCCCTAGAGCTTGGGGAGCACACCATGATACGAGCGCACGGCTTTACATTGATCGAACTGATGATTGTGGTCGCCATTGTTGCCATTATTGCGGCCATCGCAGTACCGAGCTATCAGGAGTCCGTCCGCAAGGGGCGTCGGAGCGAGGCTATTAATGGCGTCGGCGACCTGCAGATGCGCCAAGAGCGCTGGCGCGCTGAAAACCCGACCTATGGAAGCCTCGCGGATCTCGGCGGGGAGCCTAGTAGCAACCACTATAAATTTACTGTCACGGGCAATAACGGGACCACCTACACAATCACCGCAGAGCCGGAGGGAGCCCAGACTTCTGACCGCTGCAAAAAACTCACAGTCACTGCCGGCGCAAAACCAAGCTGGGAAACATCAAGCTGCGACTATTAGCCCAGCCAGGTTCATTCGCCCCCCCCGCTTTTGGGCTTACGCCACCACCCGATAACAAGGCCGGTACTCCCCAGCAATCTTCATCCTGCGCTGCTCCACAAACGCCCGGAGCAGCGCATCCAGCGATTGCATCATGTCCTTGTCGCCGTGGATCTCGAACGGTCCGTGCGCCTCGATTCGGCGCATGCCGTCTTCCTTCACGTTGCCCGCCACAATGCCTGAGAACGCGCGGCGCAGGTCCGCGGCAAGCTCATGCGGCTTGCGGCCGTGGTGCAGGTCCAGGCCGGCCATCGCCTCGTGGCTGGGCACGAACGGCTGCTGGAACGCCAGCGGGATATCCAGTGACCAGTTGAAGAAGAACGAGTCCTTCTGCGCGATGCGGTGATCGCGGACCTTGCGGATGCCGGCCATCATCCGCTTCGCCACGGCGGCGGGGTCTGCGATGATGATCTCGTAACGCGAGGTCGCGGCCTCACCCAAGGTCAGCCGCAGGAACTTGTCGATCTGCTCGAAGTACGGTGCGGACGCCGTAGGGCCGGTCAGGATCAACGGGAACGGGATGTGCGCGTTCTCCTCGCGCAGCAGGATGCCCAGTAGGTACAGGATCTCTTCCGCCGTACCCACGCCGCCCGGGAACACGATGATGCCGTGTCCGATGCGGACGAACGCCTCCAGGCGCTTCTCGATGTCCGGCATGATCACCAGCTGGTTCACGATCGGGTTGGGTGACTCGGCCGCGATGATGCCCGGCTCGGTGATGCCGATGTAGCGCGGGCGACGCTTGCGCTGCTTGGCATGGGCAATGGTGGCGCCCTTCATCGGCCCCTTCATGGCGCCCGGGCCGCAGCCGGTACAGATGTCCAGGCCGCGCAGCCCCAGTTCGTAGCCCACCTGCTTGGTGTAGACGTACTCGTCGCGGGAGATTGAGTGGCCGCCCCAGCACACCACCAGGTTGGGGTCGGTCGGGAACAGGGTGCGGGCATTGCGCAGCAGGTCGAAGACGGCGTCGGTCAGGCCCACGCTGCTCTCAAGGTCGCGGGCGTGGCCCTCGCCCAGTTCGATGGCCGTGTACGCCAGGTCGCGCACCACGGCGAACAGCAGCTCCGCCACGCCGCGGATCAGTTCGCCATCGACGAAGGCGGTGCTGGGGGCGTTGTGCAGGTCGATGCGCAGGCCACGGTCCTGCTGGTGCACCTCGATGTTGAACTCGGGGTACAGCTCCTGTGCCGCGCGCGGGTCATCGGAGGTGCTGCCGGTGGTGAGTACCGCCAGCGCGCAGCGGCGCAGCAGGTCGTGCATGCCCGTGGAGGCGTCGCGGAAGCGGGCGACCTCCTCGCGGGAGAGCACGTCAAGGGCTCCGCGAGGGTAGATGCGGGTGCTCTCGGTGGGCAGGACGGTGGGGCGGGACGCGGTCGCGATGGGGCTGTCGTTGTTCATGCGTTGAATGTATCGCACGCAGCCTGCCAAAAGAAAACGGCCGGGGATCAACCCGGCCGTTTTCCTGGAACGAACTGTCGGCGTGCCGATCAGAACTTGTAGCGGAAGCCCACCTGCAGCGACCAGCGCGAGATGCCGCGGTCGTCGTAGATGCGGGTCGTATCCGGCGTGTTGAAACGGTAGACGTACTTGCCGGCGTTGCCGGCGCACGCGGCCGGCTGGGTGCCGCCACCGAGTCCGCAGATGCCGCCGTACTCGACCACACCCAAGCTGCCCGGGAACGCCACTTCCTCGATCTGCCCCCAATCCTTGTCGATCAAGTTGCCTACGTTGAGGATGTCCAGCCAGATCTCCGACTTGTGGCCGGACATGAAGCCCGGCAGCTCCTGCGAGACGCGCACGTCGAACTGGTTGACCCATGGACTGCGCGCCCCGTTGCGCGTGGCCACCTGGCCACGATGGCTGTTCAGGTACTCGTCGCTGTAGACGTAGTTCCAGAACGCGGCCTCTTCCGCCGCATTGCGGAATACCACGTCGCCGGGGGCGGTCGGGATGTACAGAAGGTCGTTGCCGAAACGGCCATCGCCATTGGCATCGTTGTCGAACACATAGCTGTACGGACGACCCGAACGACCTTCGTAGAACATCGACACGGAGGTCTTGTAATCACCGAAGAACGCATGCTTCCAACTGAGCGCGGCGGAGAAGCGATCGCGGATCTCGTACGACGAGCGCGCCGAGATGTCCTCGTTCGGATGGAACGTGTTGACGTTGCCCCACTGCGAGCCGGACGTGGAGCTGGTGAGCGGGCTGGATTCGGTGGCGTTGGTGTAGGTGTACGCCAGCATCCACGACCAGTCGCCGTTGTTGAACGGCTTGGTCAGCGACACGGTCAGCTGCTGCGATTCACCCTTGGTGGTCGGGCGAGCGACGAGCGCGTCGTTGAACGCCCGGTTGGAGTTGGCGCGCGAACCGGTGCCGCTGCTGGCGCAGGAGACACCCTGCACCACGCCGGTCTCGTTGAGGCAGCCCGCGCCCAGGATGTTCCAGCTGGTCGGACGCAGGCCATTGGCGTTCCAGTAGATCATGCGTCCGTCCTGGCCCACCGCCGTCGGGGTGCCCAGGTTGAGCTGTTCGTAGTAGATGCCTTCCTTGACCGAGGTCAGCACTACTTCGGTGGCGGCGACGACGCCCCACCACGGCAGCTCGTGGTCGAATGCCAGGTTGGCCTTCCACACCGACGGCTGGCTCAGGTCGGGATCGACGAAGTCGACCGACTGCGTATTGGTACGGGCGCTGGCGGGGATCAGACCAAACTGGTCCTCACGATCCGGGTCGAAGCACTTCGGAACGGCAACGGTACCGCCCGCGCACGGGCCGGCCAGGCCGGAGCTGAAGAAGTAGTCGGTGTAGCCGAAGCCGGTGTTGGTGAACGGGTTGGACAGCCACACGTTCGCGGATGCGCCCTGGAACAGGCCGATGCCGCCGCGGAGCTGGGTCGGGCGATCGCTGTCGAAGGTGTAGTTGAAGGCGAAGCGCGGCTGGATCAGGTCATTACCGTCGATGGTCGCACTGTTGTCGTAGCCGAACGCGGTCTGCGCGGCGGCGTTGAAGGTCGGCTCGTTGTCCACCATCGGACGGTCGTAGCGCAAGCCGAAGGTCAAGGTCAGGTTGGCGTTGACTGCCCAGGTGTCCTGCACGAACACGCCGAGGTTCTTCATGCCCCAGATCGCGGCCATGTTGTCGGTGTTGCCATCGGCCGGGTGGAAGTACTGGTAGCGGCTCGGGCGGCCGTTACGGAAGTCGTTGATGGTGTTGAAGGTGTAGGCGCCGTTGATGCGACGGCCAAACAAGTTGTAGACGTCGTTGTCTTCGTAGTCGAGACCGAACTTGAGCGTGTGCTCGCCCAGGAACAGGTTGCCGGCGAAGAACGCATTCCAGGTTTCGGTCTCCAGCACGTTGGCGTGGGTGTTTTCCTCGGTACCGAAGTTCACCGTGGCGTTGCCCACCCGCACGGCGATCGCCGGCAGGTCTCCCTTCGGCGTGCGCACGGCGGAATAGTCACGGAACGAGACCTTGGCTTCGGTCGAGAAGTTGTCGGTCCAGTCGCTGAAGAGCTGCCCCGTGTAGGTGTCGAACTTGTAGTCGCGCTGGTAGTCGTAGGTATTCAGGGCGATCTGGGTGCTGCCGAAGCCCGGGGACACGGCCACGCTCTGGTCGGAGGTGCCATAGCGGAAGCTGAAGCGCTGGGCATCGGTGATGTTCCAGTCGATCTTGAGGCCGTACTCCTCGCTGGTCGTGTCCGCGCCTGACACGCCGTAGGTGCCGGCATCGAAGCCGTAGCCCTGGGCGATGGCGCGGATCTCGTCGATCTGCGCCTGGGTCACGTTGACGATGTTGGAAGCGCCCGAACCGACGGGGCCGAACGTCGGGCCCGGCGCGCCCATCTCGGACTTCTCGTAGTTGAGGAAGAAGAACAGCTTGTCCTTGACCAGCGGGCCGCCGAAGGTCATGCCGTAGGTGGTGTCGTCCTCGAATCCAGAGAAGTCGGTTCCGTTCTCGTTCTCGCGAACCATCGAGTTGTCGCGGTACAGGCCATAGGCCGAGCCATGGAACTCGTTGGTACCCGACTTGGTCACGGCGTTGATCACACCACCGGTGCCACCGGAGATGGTGACGTCGTAGTTGGCGACGTCGACCGAGATTTCATCGATCGTATCCATCGAGAACGGCTGCTTCGGCGTGGGCAGGCCGTTGGACTCGAGGCCGAACGCATCGTTGGTGCTGATGCCGTCGACGCGGATCGCGTTGTAGCGCGGATTCTGGCCGCCGACAGAGATTTCGTTGCGCGACTTGTCGGTCTGGGTCACGCGGGGGTCGAGACGCGCGTAGTCCTGCAGGTTGCGCTCGATCGACGGGAACGCTTCGATCTGCTCGCGCGTCACGTTGGAGCCAGCGCCCATCTTGGTAGCGCTGAAAACCTCGGACCCGCCGCTGTAGACCGCTTGGATCGACTCCACCGTGGTCACGTCGTTGTTCAAGCCGATGTCGACGGTGTTCACCTTGTCCAGGTTCAGGTACACGCCATCCTGGGAGTTGGCGCCCGCACCGGCCTTGGTGATGGAAATTGTGTAGGGACCACCCACACGGAGGCCACGCGCCGTGTAGCGACCGCTCGCATCCGTAACTGTACGGCTGACGGTACCGGACTCGGTGTGGACGATCGTCACTTCCGCGCCAGCGACCGGCTGACCGTCGGCACCAACCACCTGGCCGCCAACGCCTGCCGAGGTGCTCTGCGCGAACGCAGGTGCGGCAGCGAGCGCCGCCAGGAGCCCAAGCGTCAGCTTGGACATACGAACACGATTCTTGTCGGTCATGAAAACTGGCCTCGATGCATTTTTTTGGGATTCGACAGAACGCGGCCCGCGCCCCGAAATCGCGCCTGGCCCTGTGCAATTGATTGGGTTCTTCACCCAAGTCCGGGGAAGGCAGCCCGGATCTTCAGGAAGAAATAGGCGTCATCGCGGTAGCCGTAGGCGATGCGCTTGATGACCTTGATTCTGTTGTTGATGCCTTCCAGAAGGCCTGTATGCATGGGCCAGCGCACCCGGCTGACGATGCCGCGCCAATAAGGCCTCAGGCACTTGGCGAAGTGGATCAGGGCCGGGATGCCACTTTCATGGGCATGGCGTAGCCACTGTTTCCATGCACGACGCCACGTTTGCGCCGTTGGGGCGTTCCACAGTGCCTTGAGCTGCTCTTTCATCACGTAGACC
>NZ_VLKP01000007.1:0-197500 GCF_007830115.1 Aerolutibacter ruishenii
CTATAACGATCGTCCGCACGAAGGGTTGGCGCTGTTCACACCTGCCGACCTCTTCCATGACCGCGTGCCCACCGTTGCCGCCGTCCGCCAGCAGGCGCTCACCGAGCACTACACACGCCACCCCGAGCGCTACGTCAAAGGCGCGCCCACCGTCGCCCTGCCGCCCGCCGCCGTGCACATCAACCCCGACCTCGCCATGCATGCCTCGCAACTGCTGGCTACCTCCGGCGCACTGACCATCGTCCCCACCCCGGTCGACACCGGGCTACCCGAAGTTGTTACATAGAAATCTCGCAACGAGTGTTGGGAAAGTGTTGACACGTTCCGCCGGAAGGTGTCTTCGAAGCCCATCAGTCGTGCGCATTCGCGAGGCGTAAGGCGCCGGGGATTCTTCTTCGAGCCCTGCGACACCAGGATTTCGGAGCCGTCCTTGTAGTACCGGGCGGACAGCGTACGAGTCGTGTCCTTGCCTGTAACAAGACCGAACCCGAAGCCATTGCCCTTTTCACGGTGCTTGGCAGCGTAGTTCTGAAGATAGGCCCATAGCTTGTCGGTCAGGGTGTAGTTGGGCGTGACTTTGCCTTGCTTTCCTTCCAGACAGTTCCACTCAGCCGGTTCGGAGCCGTCCTGCTTGTGCAGGATGCTGGCGAGCTTCGGCGCCGTCTCGAAATCGGGGAGTTCCAGTCCATCCCAGTCAAAGCCGACATCCTCGCGGAAGCCGACGATGATGATGCGCTCCCGATGCTGCGGGACGAAATGCTTTCCGTTGATGACCTTCGAGGTCACCGTGTAGCCAAGTTCATTGGTGAGCACGTCGATGATGGTCGAGAACGTACGCCCCTTGTCGTGACTGACCAGGTTCTTCACGTTCTCCAGGAGGAAGGCCTTTGGGCGTTTCTCGGCGATGATGCGCGCCACGTCGAAGAACAGCGTGCCCTGTGTCTTGTCGGAGAAGCCGTGCGGTCGACCCAGCGCGTTCTTCTTCGAGACGCCAGCGATCGAGAACGGCTGACACGGAAAACCCGCCAGCAGTACATCGTGATCCGGAACATCCTTTTCGTGCACCGCGGTAATGTCCCCCGCGAACACATGACCCGGGCCGTCATGGAAGTTCGCCGCGTAGGTCTTGCGCGCGTAGGCGTCCCATTCGCTGGTGAACACGCAGCGGCCGCCCTGCTTATCAAAAGCGGTGCGCATGCCGCCGATACCGGCGAACAGGTCGATGAAGGTGAAGTCGGCTGGAGCGTCGCTTTCCAGCCCCTGCAGCGGCAGGAGTCTCTGGCGGATCGCGTCACTCACGTAGGGAGGCGGATCGGTTTCCCGGGTGTGCCATCGACGTACGGTGCGAGCATCCACTCCAAGGGCCATCGCGATCTCGCGGGGGCTGTAGCGCTCAAGGGCGTAGTCGATCAGGGCGTGGGTATCCATTCGGCACTCCGGGAGATATGGGGGCATGTTGTCCATTTTTGTCCCGTGGGGGAAGGGGGGTCGGTCAATAAGACGGGATCAGCCGCTCACGGGCTGAGATTCGGGGCATGGAATGCGAGCGGCCCGTAGGGTGATTGGGGGATAGGAGCCACGTGTGAAGCGGGCCGGGTCGCCACTGAGTCGAGATCGTTCGGCGTCGAGGGGGATCCGCTCACCGCTGAGTAAGGGAGCTATGCCCTTGGCCGGAAGACACTCATGCATGATTCGGATCGGCTCATCGTTGAGCCGGAAGCACTCAAGCGTGACCCGGCGCCACTCATCGCTGAGCCAATTCGGCTCTCCCACGAGCCCAGTCGCCTCACCACCCAGCAAAAAAGCCTGACAGACAAGCCACCCCGGCTCATCCATCAGGCTCCGTGTCTCAACGCCACCAGAATCTAGCAGCATCAGTCACTTACGCACGCCTTACACGGCCGGAACCGGCTCCGCCCGACGCGGGGCCTTGGCAAAGCGGGCCGACAGGGCCTCGCGGGCGCTCTTCAGGGCCTCGTTCTTGCCCGACACCTTCAGCAGGCCGTAGCCCTCCAGCGCCACGCTGAGGATGTCGCTGCCCAGCGCGGTCTCGGTGTCCTCGGCGCGCTCCAGCAGCTGCTGCAGTTGCAGCAGGCGGGGGCGGAGTGCGTCGAGGGCGCTGAGGTCGGCCTGCGCCTCGGCCAGGCCCAGGTTGGGCGGAACGATCTGCGGGTTGGCGGTCAGCACGGACAGCGTCTGCCGGCAGAAGGGCTCGGACTTGTCGCCCATCTTGAACAGTTCGCGCCGTTGATCCGGGGTCAGCGCGACCATGCGCGTGAACAGGCCGCGCAGGGTGGCGAGGGCGTTGTCCATCTGCGCCAGCTCTTCGGGGGTGTAGGTGATCGATACAACGTTCTGCATTGGCTATTCCTTACATCCATTAGCAAGTCCGGGTGTGTCCGGACGGTCCATGCTCCGCCGCGTTCCGTGCGGTCGGTGGGTGTCGCCGTGCCGCGGGGCGGCGGGGGAGCGGCGGGAGTGTGGCAGAGGGGCACCCGCGGTGGCCAGCGTTATTCGCCTGCGGGCAGTTCGTTCGGGAAATGTGGACAAGAGGAATCCCCAAAAGGCCGTAGCAAGCCCCGGCTGCAACCGATCTGATAATTTGCTATTAATTGAAATGAAATTAATAACAAACTGATAGAAGGGTGCCCGATGAAGCTGCCCGTTACCGCCCCCCAACTGGAAGAGCTGCTGGTGCCGGGCCGCGTCGCCTTGCCAGCCATCCTGGGTCGCGGGATAGGCCCGGAGATCGACGGGGTCTACGAGCACTGGGACCATCTGCGTCACCTCACCCCGCCCGATGGCCTGGATGCCACCGCGTGGTGGGCTGCCATCAAGCTCGCCCGCAGCGTGCTGGCGCGCGCGTTGCCGTTCCATGACAAGCACGGAACGCCGTTCGCGGTGTCCGTCACCGGGACCATGCAGCGCAAGCTGCACTTTCTGGACCGCGAAGCATCGGGGGTCATCCTGGGGGCGGATCAGGATGACGACGCCTCCATCCGGAGGCGCCACCTCGCCCGCTCGCTTATCGAAGAGGCCATGACGTCCTCGCAGTTGGAGGGCGCCTCGACCACCCGTCGCGTAGCCAAGGAGATGCTCAGCACCGGCCGCCCCCCGCGCGACCGCAGCGAGCAGATGATCTACAACAACTACGCCACGATGCAGTCGCTGGGTGGGCTGCGCGACCGTCCGTTGACCGTGGACTTGATCCTGGAGATCCACCGCCGCCTGATGCGCGATGCCATTGATGAGGCGGACCAGGCCGGGAGGCTGCGTACCGCCGAGGACAACGTCATCGTCCAGGACCGCGGCGATCCGACCATCGTCCTGCACGTCCCTCCACCGGCCGCCGAACTGCCGGCACGGCTGCAGGCCCTGTGTGACTTCGCCAACGATGACAACGAAGGCGAGTTCCTGCATCCCATCGTCCGTGCCATCGCCATTCATTTCATGGTGGGGTATGACCACCCGTTCTGCGACGGCAATGGCCGCATCGCGCGCGCGTTGTTTTACTGGTCGATGCTGCGCTCCGGTTACTGGTTGAGCGAGTTCGTGTCCATCTCCAGCGTGTTGAAGAAGGCCCAGGGCAAGTATGTCCGTGCCCACCTGTACACCGAAAGTGACGGTGCGGATGTGAGTTACTTTGTCGCCCACCAGCTGGACGTGGTCATTGATGCCGTCAACAGCCTGCGCGCCTATCTGGCCCGCAAGGGGCGTGAGCGTCGGCAGGCCGAGAGCTTGTTGAGGCCTGCATCGCGCCTGGGGGCGGCGCTCAACCATCGCCAGCGCGCGTTGTTGCTGCATGCCGTTGCACATCCGGACAGCGACTACAGCATTGCGGGCCACCAGGCCGCGCATCGTGTCACCTATGCCACCGCACGCTCGGACCTGCTGGGTCTGGTGAAGCTGAAACTGCTGCGAAAGCGGCAGCTGGGCAAGGCGTTTTCGTTCCGGCCGGTGGCGGATCTTGCGCAGCGGCTTGAGCGGTAGGAATGTGTTCCTTTGGTTTTTCCAACACCTCAGATCGGTATACCTGACGCCCCATCCGCACCGAGGACCCACCATGGCCACCCACGCATCCGACAAGCTCGCGGTACTGATCGACGCCGACAACGCGCAGCCCAAGCTGGCGCACGAGTTGTTGAACGAGATCTCGCGCTACGGCACCGCCACGGTGAAGCGCGCCTACGGCGACTGGACTACGCAGCACATGAACTCGTGGAAGGAAGTGCTCAACACCCTCGCCATCCAGCCGGTGCAGCAGTTCGCCTACACCAGCGGCAAGAACGCCACCGACTCGGCGTTGATCATCGACGCAATGGACCTGCTGCACACCGGCAACCTGGACGGCTTCTGCCTGGTTTCGTCCGACAGCGACTTCACCCGTCTGGCCACGCGCATCCGCGAGGCCGGGCTGCTGGTCTATGGGTTCGGCGAGAAGAAGACACCGCAGGCCTTCGTCGCGGCCTGCGACAAGTTCATCTACACCGAGATCCTGCGCCCGGAGGCCGTGGCCAAGGGCGAGACCGTGCAGGAAGTGGAGCCGCTGAAGCCGCTGCTGCAGGCGGCGGTGGACGCCACCGCGCGCGACAACGGCTGGTCACCGCTGTCGACGGTGGGCTCCATGCTGGTCAAGCAGAGTCCGTCGTTCGACCCACGCAACTACGGTTTTTCAAAACTCAGCGAGCTGGTGCGCAACCAGTCCTGGTTGCAGATCAAGGAGGAGCCCGTCACGCCCGGGGCCAGCAACGTGCATGTGTACGTGCGGCCGAAGGGCAAGGCCAAGGGCAAGCAGGCAGCGGGGGCCTAGAACATCCCCAGCGCGTTGGGCGAGTCCTCGGGCACTTCCTGCCCCAGGTCCCACAGCTCCACGATCTTGTCGCCGGCAAAGCGCGCGATGTGCACCACCGCGTACTCCTGGCCTTCGGCGCGGCCCAGGTGCGAGAGCACGGCCACGCGGTCCTCGCCTTCGATCACCTGCTTGATGTCGAAGGCCTTGTTGGGCTCCATCTGCGCGCTCTGCTCCATCGCCAGCAGCAGCGATTCGCGGTCGCCGGGGTACCACGCGTTGTGGTGGGTGAAATCCGGCGCCACGTGACGCTCGTAGGCGGCGCGCACGTCGCCGCGCGCGCACATCTGCAGGAACTCGGTGGCGATGGCGCGCTTGCTGGGGATGTTCATCGCGGGCTCCTGTGGCGGGGTGGTCAGGGCGCGGTGGCGGCCGTGTCCGCGCGCAGCCGGCTAAGTTCGCGGGTGAACCAGGTGCGGCTTTCCACGGTGGGCGCGCCGCTGCAGCGCACGCGGTAGGGCTTGTCGGTCATGCTGCTCCTGCTCGCGGCCAGTTCGATGAAGCGCTCGGTGGAGGTCACCGCGCCCTTCTTCAGCAGGTAGTCGTACTTGCGCCGCAGGTGCGCGCTGGCGGCGATGGCGTCGTGCCACGAGCTGTTGCGCTGGAACTGGCAACCGGAGTGTTCCAGTGCTGTGAACAGCTGGCCAATCTCGCGTGTCACCCGGGCCGAAGGCGCCTGCGCGGCCGCCACGGACAACACCAGCAACAGCAGCAGGGGCAGGGCGCGTTTCATGCGGTGCGACGATAGCACCGGTGCGTGAATACCGGCGCAATGCAGCAACGTGGGAACGCGCACTGCACAGTCCTGGCTGTCGCAGGCTGCTTAATGCCCCAGCGCCCCCGCCAACGCCCGCAACAGCGCGGCGCCATCGCCGTGCCACGCGCTGCCGTGCATGCAGGCCAGCGTGGTCGGTTGGGCCTGCGCCAGTTTCTCCAGCAGCGTGCCGGTCTGCGGGCAGTGGGCGAAGTAGTCCATCGGCTGGCGGAACGCCTCGCTGGGGCCGAGGATGTCGGCGTCGGTCAGCGCCGGCTCGCCGCGACCGGGCTGGGTGAACAGGTCGCCGCACAGCAGGGTGCCGCTGGTCTCTTCCATCAGGAAGCCGCAGTCCCAGCCGTGCGGCAGGTGCGGTGCGTCGAACCAGCGCACGCGGTGGCGGCCTAGGGTGAGTACTTCGCCGTCGGCCAACGCACGCGGTGCGCGGTCGGCGAGGTCATTGATCGACACCATCGCCGCCACCGTGCCGCACAACGGCGCCGACTGCGGAGCGGCCGACAGCCAGAGGTTGAGTGCGCCGCACTCATCGGCTTCGACATGCGAGAACGCGATGTGCCGCAGCCGCGCCGTGGGCAGGACACTGGCGACCGCCTCGTTCACCAGCGGGAACAACTGGCGCAGGCCGGCGTGGAACAGCAGCGGTTCGTCATCGTCGATCAGGTACTGGTTGAACGAGAATGCGAGGTCACCGGGCAATGCCATCGGCGTGTTGATCCGGTAGATGCCCGCGGCGATCTCGTGGACGTTGGTGCCCGACTGCGCGTTGGTGATGCCCATGTCAGATCCGGGAGGCCGCCAGCGTCACGTCGGCGTGCTGCCAGGCCTTGGCCCGCTCCTGTTCGACGGTGGCTGCTTCGCGGCTGCGGCCCTGTGCCTTCAGGCTTTGCTCCAGTCCTTGCAGCGACCAGCCATTGCCGGGGTTGCGCAGCAGTTCCTCGCGGTAGACCGCTTCGGCCTCGGTCGGACGTTTGGCGGCCAGCAGCGCTGCACCGAGCGAATGGCGTACCGGAGCGTGCCAGCCGGGGGGCTCGTCGTAGGGAATGCGGTCCTCGATGGCGACGGCTTCGCGCAGGGCGGCGATCGCGCCGGCGTGGTCGCCCTTGGCAGTGGCCACTTCGGCGGTGAGGCTGCGCTCGGCGATCCTGGCCGAATAGCTGAGCGGGTAGCGGTCCCACATGGTCATGCTGTCCATCACCGGATCGGCGGCGAGCGGACGCAGCGCGGCGAGGTGCTTGGCGGCGTCATCCAGGCGGTGCTGCCGTGCCGCCGCCGTGCCCTGTGCGTAGTGCCAGATCGCGGTGACGTAGGGCAGGTCGCTGGCCGGATTGGGCGCAGCGGTGATTTCGTCCCATCGGCCAAAACGCACCCGGTCGAACCACGGCGACATCCAGTAGTGCTGCAGGCTGGCAAAACCCGGTTGGCGCATCAGGTCGGGCAGGTTGGTGCGCTCGGCGGTCTTCAACGCGGCGATGCGCGCGACCTTGCTGTTGCCTTCCATGCTGGATGCGAACCAGAGGAAGTGGTGGTTGTGCGGCACGTAGCCCAGTGGGTACACGCCGCGTGTGTTGCCGCTGCATAGGGCCAGGTAGGCGTCGTCGGCCTCGATCGCGCGCAGGTTGGCCAGCACCGCGTCATGCCAGCGGCCCACGCGCGCGTAGATGTGCGCGGGCATGTGCACCAGGTGGCCGGAGCCGGGGATCAGGGTGCGCAGGCGGTCGGCGGCGTCCGCGCCACGCTGCGGGTTGGCCGAAGCTTCCACCGCATGCACGTACAGGTGCAGCGCGCCGGGGTGGTCGGGGCTGCGCGCCATCACCGATTCCAGCGTGGACACGACTTCGGCGGTGTGGCCCTTGGGTTGGCGGTTCTCGTCGTAGTAGTCCCACGGCTGCAGGTCCATCAGTGCCTCGGCGTGGAAGGTGGCGGCGTCCAGGTCGTCGGGGCGCTGGCGCATCAGCTCGCGGGTGGCGGCGGCGTAGGCTTCGTCGAGCGGGCGGCGGTTCTCCGGGGGATTGGCGGCGTAGCGGGCGGACAGTGCGGTGATGAAGGCCTGTTCGCGGGCACTGGCGCGCGGCGCGAGGGTGCGCGCCTTCTGCAGCCGGCTCCATGCGCTGGCGTTGTTCTTCGGGTCCATGCCAGCGTTGACGTGCGGACCCAGCACCAGTGACGCGCCCCACCAGCACATCGCGCACTGCGGGTCGAGCTGGGTGGCCTTCAGAAAGGCGCGCTCGGCGGCGTCGTGGTTGAAACCGTAAGTGAGCATCAGGCCCTGGTCGAACCAGCGCTGCACCTCAGGGTGGCTGCTGGTGACGGCGAAATGGTGGTTGCCCAGGCCGTCGAGCAGGTGCGTGCCCAGTGCGGCTTCGGGCGGTGAGACGGGCTGCGCCGCGACCGAAGCGCCATCGCGCGGACCCATGCAGGCGGTGGCGAGCGCCGTCGCAACGGCGAGCAATGCGAGATGGTGGGACCGGAACATGGGCGTACTCCACGTACAGCCCCCTGCAGCCTGCTTTTACCGCGGTGCAGGTTATGTCGGTGTCATGGCGACGGTTCCGGTCCGCAGGTGGGCGTGCCCGTGGGCCCTGTTCAGTGCAACGACGGCGGACCCAGCTGCGCCATCAGGGCGCGGTAGCGCGGCAGGTGGCGCAGGCTGGCCAGGTCATCGTCATTCTCGATCCATTCGGGGAAGCCTTCGCCGGTGTCGATGGTGCGCTCCAGCAGGTCCAACGCGGTGTCGGGGTCGCCGGCCAATGCATGGAAGCAGGCGGCGTTGTACAGCGTGCCGTAGTCGTTGGGGCGGATGGCCAGCGCGGTTTCGATGCTGCGGCGGCCGGCTTCGGGCTGGCCGAGGTGCAGTTGCATGATCGCAGACATGTAGTAGGCGCGCGCGTTCTCCGGTTGCAGCTCGATCTGGTGCTGGGCCACGTCCAGCACGGTCCGGGCCAGCTGCCGGGCGCGCTCGGGCTGGCCGGCGCCATACGCGGCGCCGACCGCGATCGACAGCGCCTGGAACTCGTCCGGCCGGACGCGATGCGCGGCCTCCAGCAGGTCGATGGCGCGCTCGACGCGGCCGTTGGCGAAGCAGTGCCGGCCGAAGTAGTAGTAGGCCTCGTACAGCTTCGGATCGAGCTGGATGGCGCGCTCGAAGGCGGCGACGGCGGCGTCGTGCTCGCCGGCCAGCGACAGCACGTGAGCATGGGCGACCTGGCATTCGGCCAGGTCCGGCGCCAGCGCCAGTGCGCGGCGGCTGGCGGCGAGCGCTTCGTCCAGCACGTCCTCGCGCTGGGCCAGTCGCCACAGCAGCAGTTCGGTGAGGGCGTCGGCCAGGCCGGCGTGGGCCTGCGCATAGTCGGGGTCAAGCTCGATCGCGCGGCGGAACATCTGCGGCGCGAGGTGCCAGGCCGCGTTGCTGGTGTGGCTTTCCAGCTGCCGGCCACGCAGGTAGTACTCGTAGGCGCGCATGTCGTGCGGCGCGTGGCGGGTGAAGTCGATCTCCGTGGGCGTGGTGAGCGACACGCGCAATGCGGCGACCACGCTGCGTGCGATCTCCTCCTGGATGGCGAAGATGTCTTCCAGCTTGCGGTCGAAGTTCTGCGACCACAGGTGGTAGCCGTTGCTGGCGTCGATCAGTTGCGCGGTCACGCGCACGCGGTCGCCGGACTTGCGCACGCTGCCTTCCATGATCGCGGCCACGTTGAGCTGGCGGCCGATCTCGCGCGCATCGATGGCGCTGTCGCGGAACCGGAACGAGGAGGTGCGCGAGGCCACCTGCAGGCCGGGAATGCGGGTCAGCCCGCCGGTGATCTCTTCGGCCAGACCATCGCAGAAGTAGTCCTGGTCGCGCGCTTCGCTGAGGTCGGCGAAGGGCAGGATCGCGACCGAGGCCGGTGGCGGATTGGCGCGCACATCCGCGGGCGGGCAGCACGTTGCGTCGGGAATCGGCGTGGGAAGTGGCGTCGTGGTCGATGTCCCTGCCGTGGATGCAGGCGGACCTGCCGCGGGTGTGCCTTCCACCGCCGCGATGAAGCGGTAGCCCAGCGCGTGCACGGTCTGGATGTAGCGCGGATGCTCGGCGTCGTCGCCCAGCGCGCGGCGCAACTGGGCGATGCTGCGGTTGAGCACGCCGGGGGTGACGTGGCGATGGCCCCAGACCGCATCCAGCAATTCGTCACGGCTGCGCAGCGCGCCGGCATGCGCGAGCAGTTCGCCCAGCACGTCGAACGCCTTGGGCTCCAGTGCGACCGGTACGCCGCCCCGGCGCAACTCGTGGCCGACCGGGTCCAGGCGGAAGTCGCCGAATTCATAGGGCATCGGTGAGCCTGCCACTGTGCGCGCCTCCGGACTCAAGCCTCGTCCACCGGCGGTTGCCGTGCCGTGAAGGCGGCATCAACGCGTGCATGGGTGCGGTGGAGGGCCGGCACCGTTCTCCCGCTCAGGCACCGGACACGCCCAACGTGCCGCCACCGGCGTCCACTTCGGTGATGGTGCCCAGCCGGTGCGACTCGCGCGCGCGCTCGATGGTCTCGTCGATATGCTCGCGGTGCGGGTGGTCCTGCCAGTGCGCGACCTTGTGGATGTCGGACCGTGGATGCTGGCGCACCACGTCGGCGTCCTGGATCCACTTCCAGTCGCCGGGCATGAAATCGTTGTGCTCGGCGAAGTTGCGCGCGGAGGCAAGGCTGTGGGCGTAGATCAGGTTCATGGCGGTGACCCGTGGGCACTGCGTGGGCGAAGGCATCCCTTGAAGAATGTGACGCAAAGCGCCCGGGGATCGGGACGCGGGGCAAGGAAGCCCGGTGCAATCAACCGGTGGCTGAACGGAACTTTCACAGCCTGGAAAAAGCCATCGCCTGTTCAGCTTCGCGGCCTTAGCTTCGATCCCACGAGCCGCCGCCGGGTGGCCACCACGAGGAGTTCCACCATGAAGCGCACCCTTGGTTCGATCCTGGCCCTGTCGCTGCTGATGTCCGGGGTGGCCGCTGCGGCCGGCCACGATGACGACCGCCGCGGTGATCGCGACCGCGACCGCCACGGCCATTACGACCGTGACCGCGATGGTGGCCGTTACGGTTATTACCACCGCGATCGCGATGACGACCGCTACGAGCGTCGCCGTTGGGACGACCGTCGTGGCGGCTACTACCGACATGACAATGGCCGCCACCTGGGCCACTACAAGCACCGCGACCCGCACTACGTGGCCTACCGCCGCGGCGAGTACATCCGCCCCGACTACCGCGGCTACTACGTGCGCGACTACCGCGATTACGGCCTGTACGCGCCGCCGCGCAACCATGAGTGGCGCCGCATGGACGACCGCTACGTGCTGGTGTCGATCGCCACCGGCATCATCTCGGCGGTGATCCTCAACTCGCTGTAAGCCACGGCGTTAGTGGAACACGAAGCCCCGGCCCGGTGCCGGGGCTTTTTCATGGGTCGGTGGCTGCACGGTGGGTACGATCTGGCACACGCCCGGCAGCAGGGTGTAGTCGCACAGGGCCTCGGTGCCGCGGTGCGCATCCACGCCGAACAGCGACAGCAGCAGGTACAGCAGGGCGAGCAGGGTGTTCATGGGGCACCTCTCACATGTGCTTGAACAGCGCCATGTACGGCGCGCTGACGGTCAATGTTTCCGGCCGCGCCTTCAGGCGCACGGTGCCGCGGCCACTGTCGTCGCGGGTGATGCCGGCGATGGCCTTGAGGTTGACGATGGTGGAGCGGTGGATCTGCTTGAAGCGCGCGGCGTCGAGCATGCCCAGCAGGTCCTTGATCGGCGTGCGCAGCAGCGCTTCGCCGTCGGCGGTGACCACGGTGGTGTACTTGTTGTCGGCGCGGAAGTAGGCCACGTCATCCACCAGGATCAGCTGCGTTTCGCGGCCGTTGCTGGCGGTGAGCCAGGTCAGCGGCGGGGTAGTGGGTGCTGCCGCTGGTGCGGCGCCCAGGCGGGCCAGCAGCGCGGCCAGCGTGGCGGCCTCGTTGTTGCCGGTGCGCGCCTGCAGGCGCTGCACGGTGGCCGCCAGACGTTCCGCGGTGATCGGCTTCAGCAGGTAGTCCACCGCGCCGCGTTCGAAGGCGTCGATGGCGTACTGGTCGTACGCGGTGGCGAACACGATCTGGGTGCGCGGGCTGGTCTCGGCTGCGGCGGCGGCCACGTCCAGGCCGGTGAGGCCGGGCATGCGGATGTCGAGGAAGGCGACGTCGGGCGTGTGTTCGGCGAGTGCTTCCAGCGCGCTGGCGCCGTCTTCGCACTCGGCCACGATGCGCAGTTGCGGCCAGGTGGCATGCAGCCGTTCGACCAGCGCGTTGCGCAGCAGCGTTTCGTCCTCGGCGACGATCGCGGTGGGATGGTCAGCCATGGTGGTCACCCGCGTCGGTGGCGGCCGGGCCGATGGCCGGTGGCAGGGAGGCGTCGTCCGCACGGATGGCAGGCGGTGTGGTGGCATCGGGCGGGAAAATGCCGGACGGTGTGGCGGGGCCGGTGGATGGAGCATGGCCGGAGGGCGTGTCCAGTGCCGCCGGCACGCTGATCGTGGCCGCCACGCCCGTGGGGAAGTTGGCCACCACCGCCAGCGATGCGTTGCCGCCGAACATCAGCCGCAGCCGCTCGCGCACGTTCTTCAGTCCAATGCCGGTGCCGCCGGTGGTGGTGTTGAAGCCGTTGCCGTCGTCGGCCACGGTGATGGCCACGGTGCCGTCGGTGGCGCGCGCGCGGATCCACACGGTACCGCCGGCGGTGCGCGGTTCCAGTCCGTGCTTGATCGCGTTTTCCACCAGCGTCTGCAGCATCATCGCGGGCATCGGCGTGGCGCGCAGGGACTCGGGCACGTCCACCTGCACGGTGAGGCGGTGGCCCATGCGGATCTTGAGGATTTCAAGATAGGCCACTGCGCGTTCCAGTTCGTCGCCCAGCGTGGAGGGCGTGTCCTGGGTGCGCGGCAGCGAGCGGCGCAGGTACTGGATCAGGTGGCCGAGCATCTGCTCGGCGCGCGCGGGGTCGCTGCGGGTCAGCAGTTGCGCACTCGCGAGTGTGTTGTAGAGGAAGTGCGGCTCCACCTGCGCGTGCAGCAGGCTGAGCTTGGCCTGGGTCAGCTCCTTCTCCACCTGGGTCTGCGCGGCGGCGGCCTTCTCGCCGCGCCGATGCTCGGCCACGCGGCGGCTGATGGCGCGGGCGATCGCTTCGGCGTTCTCGTAGTTGGTGCCGTCATCGACCAGGAACCAGTCGGTCCATGCGGGCGTTTCCGGCTCGCAGATCAGCGTGACGCTGCCCGTCGCGGGGTTGGGCGTGACCGTGGCCAGGATCTGGTTGCGCGGGATGCCGAACCACAGCAGCGGGTTGTACTTGCCCAGCGGGTGGTGCGCGTAGCTCTGCGCGCGGGTGACCTTGGCGGTGATCTGCAGGCTGTCGCGCGCGCTTTCCACCTGCTCGATGCGCGGCAGTTCACGGATGGCCGCTTCCAGCAGGTCGAAGGCTTCGCCGGCTTCCAGCGGAATCTCGATCTGCCGGCGCTGGCGGTTGTCGAGCACGCCATCGTCAATGTGGCCGGCGATCAGCTTCACCCGCCCCAGGTGCGACAGTGCACCGGCGACCACCAGCGCCATGGTCAGCATGGCGGCAATGGCGAACAGCCAGTCCAGGCGGCCGATGATCGGCAACGATTCCAGGGTGCCCACCGCCACCATCGTGGCGATGAACCAGGCCAGGGCAATGCGCAGGACGAACAGAATGCTCTTGAACACGGGAGGGCGACCGGATGGATTGCCGCGGAGCATAGCCCCCGCCGCCGGTGCCGGGGTGGGGCCCGCGACGAATCCGGGGCAGGGCCGACGAACCGGGCGGACCGGGGCGTGAAACGCCCAGCCAGCAGGCGCACAGGGGGCCATTCGCGGGGTCGGAACGCGATGTTGCGCCGTCGGCCCGTCCCTAGCGCGTGGTGCGCTTGCGCCCGGAGCCGCTCTTCTTGCCGCCGCCGTCCTGCTTGTTGACGGTGGCCCAGGCACGCCGCTCGGCCTCGTCCTCGGAAAGGCCCTTCTCGCGGTAGCCCTCCTCTATGTGGCGGGCCTGGCGTTTCTGTTTGTCGGTGTAGGCGTCTTTGCTGCCGCGTGGCATGGAAAACCTCGCTTGCTCCTTGGGAGCTTGGTGGCCTCATCCGGTGATGTGGGTGTCGCCCTTGATGTGGATGACCTGGCCGGTGATGTAGCTGCCGTCCTGGCTGGCCAGGAATACGTACGCTGGCGCGTCCTTGGCCGGTTGTCCGGGGCGCTCCATCAGCGTGTCCGAGCCGAACTCGCCCACGCGCTTGCGTGCGGTGGCCATGCGGCGATCCTCAGCCTTCCGGCAACTTGCGGTCAGGCTCGGGCGCGTGGCCCGGCAGCGGGGGCTCCAGCGCTTCCTGCTCCTTCTCCGGATCGGGGCCGAGCTTCTGCGCGTCGCGGTGCAGTTCCGGATCGTTCCGGGTGCGGCTGCGATGGCGGTTCTGTTGGATCTGGCCGGGCATGGCCCACTCCTTGGCGGGGTGGTTCAGCGTGTACGCGTGCAGGGCACGGACCGGTGAAGCATGGCGCAACTACCGTGACGTGGCCGCGAACAAAAGGCGGGACGCCCCTGGACGGGATGTCCCGGGGACGGACTCGGTCGTCGCTGCCGTCGTCGGGGCTGTCGTCATCGTCCGTGCCGTCGTTCCTGGCCTTCGCGGCCGTGGACTGCGTGATGCCGAACGTGTGGCGGGGTGTTCACGTCAGCGTCGTGCTGCAACCTGGCGTCGACGGCGGTCTGGTTCTGCACGGCCTGCACGGTAGCCTTCTGCTCGGCGCCCAACTGGGTGCGGGTGTCATGGCCGGGCGTGCGCTGCTGGGCGGCGCGGCCGGCTCAGTCGCGTGCACCCAACGTGCGAGCGTCGGCATCGAGATCGGCCATGCGACGTGATGCCAGTGACTCGCCCGTCCACGCATCCACCGGCACGCGGTCGCCCGGCCGGATCACGCTGGCGTCGTGCGTGCTGTCGTCGGCCACCACGACCAGCGTGTGGTCGCGTTTGGTGATACCGAACAGGCGTTCGGCGAACGCGTGCGGCAGCCGGATGCAGCCGTGCGAGGCGGGATGGCCGGGAATGCGGCCTGCGTGCAGTGCGATGCCATCCCAGGTGAGGCGCTGCATGTACGGCATGGGTGCGTCTTCATACAGGTTGGAACGGTGCTGGCGCTTTTTCTGCAGGATCGGGAACACGCCGGTGGGCGTTTCCTTGCCCGGCTTGCCGCTGCTGATGGTGGACAACGCGACGCGGCGCCCGTCGCGGTACACGTGCAGTCGCTGCTCGGGGAGGCTGACCACGATCACCGTCGGACCGTCGTCGGGCATGTCGGCGCTCCAATGGAACGCACCCGGTTGCAGTGCGTTGTCCGTCGCGGACGCGTGGGCGCCGGGGCTGGCGGCCAGGCCGAGTGCGAGAAGGGCGGCGGTGCCCAGCAGGAACTGCAGGGCGCGGGAACGGTCGCGAGTGGCGGTCATGGTGTCCATGGCCGCGACGCTAGCGCCGTGCGGGTGATGCCCGGCATGAACTTCCACGCTGTCGCCTGAATATAGACGCGCGATGCGGATGTTTTTCATCACCGAGCAGTGATCTTCCCGCCGGTTGGGTGAATGGCGGTACGACCGCGTGCCTCGCGCTTGCAACTTGAACCTCGCGTGATGCGGCGCGGTCTCGCTTCATCGTTCGTTGCTGGCGGGCCGGCCACAGTCCTTCAACCCCCACAACCCCAACAGGAGTCGACGATGAAACGTGCAGCGATGCTGGGTGCGCTACTGGCGTTGGCCGCCAACGTGGCATGGGCGCAGGATGCGATGACCTCGGCGCAGGTACGCGCGAAGCTGCAGGCGCAGGGCTATACCGCGGTCAACGACGTGAAGTTCGAGGACGGCGTGTGGAAGGCCGATGCGCGCAGCGCCAATGGCAACCGCGTGGACGTGCGCCTGGATGCAACCACTGGCGAGGTGTATCCGGACGAGCAGGTCGCCAACCTCACCGAGGCCGATGTGCGTGCGCGCCTGGCGGAGGCCGGGTACACCAACGTGCACGATCTGGACTACGAGGACGGCATCTGGAACGCGGAGGCCGACGACCCGACCGGCAAGGACGTCGAGCTGAAGATCGACGCGAAGACCGGCAAGGTCATCGGCAAGGAAAAGGACTGATCGACGGTGGTGGACCGATGGCGGCGCGCGCCATGCCCGGGCGCCGCCGCCGTCGCCGGCGTCACTTCACCGGAATCATCAGGTGCTCGTACGGCGTGTCCGGCCACATCACATAGGGCACGGAGGTGTCGGGATCCGCATCGCGCGGGTAAAGCGCGTAGAAGGCCGGATCGGCGCCGACAATCATCACGTGCGGGCCGGTCTTGACCCAGTGGTTGCCGGCCGTGGGCCGGGTGGCATACGGGTCGGTGTTGCTGGCGTCGGTACCGCCCTCGAGCATGTACATGAAGCCGATCTTGCCTTGCGCCGGCGTGGTATGCCCGATCCACGCGTGCGCCCAGGCGAGGGCGTTGGCATCCATGCACATCGGATCGGGCCCCGGGGTGGCCGGGTTGTCCGGCATGCAGGTAAAGCCGTTGCTGCCGCTGCGCAGCGTGCGCATGCTGCCGTCGGCCTGCATGGCCACCAGCGTGGCGCCGGCGGCGACCTTGGCAGGCGCGGCGCTCATGGCGCTGCGCATCAGGGCCTGGTCGTCTTGTTTGGCCTCGGACTTGCCGGCCAACGCGGGAGCGGCGATCACCAGCAACAGCGCACTGGCGAGGCTGGTGTGAAGCGAGAGAGTGCGATGCATGGTCGTGTCCTGCCCGTCGAAGCTGGACCCCTGTTGTCGGTGGTCGGCGTCCGCGGCTCTGGCGGGCCTCGCGGGCGCTGGCCAAATGCATTCTGCAACGGCCTGGCGGCCGCCGCGCATGCTGTGACGGGTTAACCTCATCACGTCACTGAACACCCAAGGGCGGGGAGAGGAAGGATGCGCAGGCGATGGCTGCGGGTGCTCGTGGTGCTGCCGAAGCGGGTGTTGGCATTGGCCGGCGTGGCATCGGAGTGAACGCACGAATCACCTTGCAAACGACAAGGTGAACGTTCACGCGCGCCTAGCGTTTGTTTCACCGATCTTAGACTGTGCAACGCCCAAGGTATGCACCACGGCCAACGCGCCGTATTCCCCACACCTTGGAGCAAACGACATGTCTGATATCAAGAAGGATCACAGCATCGGTGAAGGCACTGGCGCGGGCGCTGGCGCCATCGCGGGTGCCGTTGCCGGTACCGCCATTGGTGGCCCGGTGGGCACGGCCGTGGGTGCCGTGGTGGGCGCCATTGCCGGTGCCAAGACCGGTGGCGCGATCGCCGAGGCGGTGAACCCGACCGAGTACCGCGACCATTTCCAGAAGAGCTACACCACCGCGTCGTACTACAACGCAGACCGCAACTGGAATGACTACGGGCCGGCTTACCAGTATGGCTACCAGAACTACGACAAGTACCGCGGCCAGCGCTTCGAGGACGTCGAAGACAAGCTTGCCGGCGAGTGGAACCAGGCTCGCGCGGAGTCACGCCTGGCCTGGAACGAAGCCAAGGGTGCGGTAAAGGATGGCTGGCACTACATCGAGCGCGCCCTGCCGGGTGACGCCGACCGCGACGGCCGCTGAGCCTGCGCGGCGGGGCTGGAGGCCCGACCACTCCGGAACAACGCTGGCCCGCCGAGGGCCAGCGTTGTTTCTGTTGCCACGGCGAGCGCCGCGTGCGGCCGAACGGGGAGCGTGGATTGCGTTGAGAGTGCGTGAAGGGTTGGCCGCGCCGCCGCCGTTAAGCTGCGGGCCTCCCTCCCCATCCTCTCCACGCCATGCCCCGCTGGAGCCGACGTCGCATGTGGACGATCCTCATCACCGTGGTGCTCACCGTGCTGGCCGTTGCGTTGGCGATGAACTTCGCCACGCCGGAAAAGAAGCTGGAGCGCAAGATCAACCACCGTTACGCGGTGGCCGACCCGCAGTTCCGCCGCGAGATGTCGGTGATGCTGGGGCCGTCGATCGTGCCGGGCAATCGGGTATCGGACCTGGAGAACGGCGAGCAGATCTTCCCGGCCATGCTCGAGGCGATCCGCTCGGCGCGGCGCACGATCACCTTCGAGACCTACATCTACTGGTCGGGCAAGGTCGGCCAGCAGTTCGCCGATGCGCTGTCCGAGCGCGCGCGCGCCGGGGTCAAGGTGCACGTGGTCATCGACTGGGTGGGCAGCATCAAGATGGAGGGCGACCTGCTCACGCAGATGGAGCGGGCCGGCGTCGAGGTCGAGCATTACCGCCCGCTCAAGTGGTACAACATCGGCCGCCTCAACAACCGCACCCACCGCAAGCTGCTGGTGGTGGACGGCACGGTCGGCTTCACCGGGGGCGTAGGCATCGCCGACCAGTGGAGCGGGCATGCCCAGGACCCCGACCACTGGCGCGACCTGCATTTCCGCGTGCAGGGTCCGGTGGTGTCGCAGTTCCAGGCCGCGTTCAACGACAACTGGATCAAGACCACCGGCGAGGTGCTCAACGGCGACGCCTATTTCCCGCCGCTGGAGAAGGCCGGCGACATGGACGCGCACCTGTTCATCGCCTCGCCCGCGGGCGGCAGCGAGAGCATGCACCTGATGTACCTGATGGCGATCGCCGCGGCCGAGCACAGCATCGACCTGCAGGCGGCGTACTTCGTGCCCGACGAGCTGATCATCAAGGCGCTCATCGCCGCCCGTCATCGCGGCGTGCGCGTGAGGGTGCTGTTGCCTGGCAAGCACATCGACTCCGCGACGGTGCGGCTGGCCTCCAAGGCGCACTGGGGCGAACTGCTGCTGGCCGACGTGGAGATATACGAGTACCAGCCCACGATGATGCACAACAAGCTGCTGATCGTGGACCGGTTGCTGGTGTCGGTCGGCTCGACCAACTTCGACGTGCGTTCGTTCCGGCTCAACGACGAGGCCAGCCTGAACGTGTATGACGCCACGTTCGCCGCGCGCATGACCGAGGTGTTCGAGCAGGACCTCAAGCCATCGGTGCGCTACACCTACGAGCGCTGGCAGCAGCGCCCGTGGAAGGAGAAGTTCATCGAGAAGTTCATCCTGCCGCTCAAGTCGCAGCTGTAAATGCGGTTGCGCCGCCCAGCTGCTGCGCGCGCGGATCCCCGGCCCGCATCGGCACACCACCAGGAGCCACGACCATGCAGTTGATTCCCTACATGATGTTCAACGGTCAATGCCGCGAGGCGTTCGATTTCTACGCCAGGGCCATGGGGGCGAATGTCGCTTTCGCCATGACCTACGGTGAGTCGCCCATGGCCGGGGAGTGCGACGCCAACCAGAAGGACTGGATCATGCATGCCCAGCTGGATGGCGGCGGCGTGGAACTGATGGGCGCCGACGGTCCGCAGACCGAAGTGCCCGCGGGAGGAGGCACGGTGATCAACATCTCCGTCGACACGCCCGAGGAGGCCGAGCGCGTGTTTGCCGCGCTGCTGGAAGGCGGTAGCGCCACCATGCCCATGCAGGAAACGTTCTGGGCGCAACGCTGGGGCATGCTGGTGGACCGCTACGGCAAGCCGTGGATGGTCAATTGCATGAAGCCGATGTGAGTGCAGCTCAGCCGGCGGTATCGCGGAAGTAGGGCTCGACGGAGCCCTTGACCTTGATGGTCATCGGCTGCCCGCGGCGATCCAGCGCACGGCCGACCGCGCTGCGGATCCACCCCTCACTGACGCAGTACTCCTCCACGTTGGTGCGTTCGGCCCCATTGAAGCGGATGCCGATGCCACGCTCGAGGGTTGCGGCGTCATAGAACTTACTGCGCGGGTCGTTGGACAGGCGGTCGGGAGGCGTATCGCTCATGGGGGCTCCGTTGGTGCGGTCGCAGGCTCCGGCCCGCGGGCGCACAGGATACCTGCTTCGCCACGTCGTGGCGGGGCAGGCATTGAAGACCGCCAAACGAAAAGGGCGGCCCGAGGGCCGCCCTTCCGCATCCGCGATGTCCACGCCTCAGTGATGCAGCAGGATGTCCGCGATGATGCCGGTGGCCACGGCCACCAGGATGTAGCGGCCGTCCGGATGGCGCACCCAGCGGTGGCCCGGCGGCGGGGCGGACAGGTGGTGATCGTGATGGTCCACGTAGTAGCGGCGGTCGAGGTAGTCGCGCTCGATGTGGCCACCACGACGGTATTCCTGCTTGTGCCAACCCTTGTGCTTGCCCGGTGGGTGGCCGTCGTGGCCGTGGCCCTTGGGGCCCCCCGCGAACGCCGCGGTGGACGCCGCGGCCAGGAAGGCGATCGATGCTGCGAGCAACAGGCGTTTCATGGGTCCCCCTCGGGTGTGGTCAGTCCGTTCGAGTCGATGGTACGGCGTGTGGGTGCCCGGGGCAGCGGCGCGAGGGTGCGGAAACCGCGATTGTTGACGGTAGTCTCCCTTCGGGGCAGCCGCTTTCAGCCGGCGTTGGGCAATCGTTCCCATTAGCGGGATCCCGGTCACGGGCGGACCACGCGGTCCGTCCGATTGCCATCACGCACGCCTGCAGGGTCGCGAACCGGATCCGGCGCCCCGTTGAGGCGGTCGGGCACGTGGGCAGCACCGGCCGCGCCAGCCCGGTGGCACGATCCGCGTCCGGCCACTTGGAAATGCCGGCGAAGGGCGCAACATCGTCGCCATGACCGCCCCTTCCAGTCCCCCTGCCGCCGACGAGACCCCGCCGGTGGCGGCCGATGTCATCCCCATCGCCAAGACCACCGGTGCGCGCAGCGAATGGCAGGTGCTGCGCGAGCTGCTGCCGTTCCTGAAGCCCTTCACCGGCCGCATCGCGCTGGCGCTGTCGCTGGTGGTGGCGGCAAAGCTGGCCAACCTGGCGGTACCGCTGCTGCTCAAGCGGCTGGTCGACAGCCTCGGGGTGCAGCCGTCGCTGCTGGTGCTGCCGGTGGGGCTGCTGCTGGCCTATGGTGCTTCGCGCGTGTCGGTCACGCTGTTCACCGAGCTTCGCCAGGTGGTATTCGCCCGGGTGATGGCCCGCGTCTCGCGCCGGGTCACGCTGCAGGTATTCCGCCACCTGCACGCGCTCTCGCTGCGCTTCCACCTGTCGCGCCGCACCGGTGGCGTGGCGCGCGACGTGGAGCGCGGTGGCACCGGCATCACCGACCTGCTCGACTGGACCGTCTACACCATCCTGCCCACGCTGCTGGAAGTGGTGCTGGTCACCACGCTGCTGGCCGTGGCCTACGACGGCGGTTTCGCGGTGATCGTGCTGCTGACGCTGGCGGCGTACGCGGTGTTCACCTTTGCCGTGACCGACTGGCGCACGCGCTACTACCGTGCCTCGGTCGAGGCCGACACCCGCGCCAACGAGCGCGCCGTGGATTCGCTGCTCAATTACGAGACGGTCAAGTACTTCGGCAACGAAGAGCACGAGGCGCGCCGTTACGACGCCAACCTGGTGCACCTGGAAGAAGCGCAGGTGATGGCGCGCAAGACCCTGTCCGTGCTCAACCTGGGCCAGACCGCCATCGTCGCCGTGGGCGTGACCGCGATGATGTGGCGCGCCGCCGCGGGCGTGGTGGCCGGCACGATGACCGTCGGCGACCTGGTGGCGGTGAACGCATTCCTGCTGCAGCTGTCCGCGCCGCTGAACATGCTGGGCATGATGTACCGCGAGATCAAGCAGGCGTTCACCAACCTGGAACGCCTGTTCAGCCTGCTGGACGAACGCCAGGACGTGCAGGATCGCGCGAATGCATTGCCACTGCACACCCGTCGCCCACAAGTGGCATTCGCACACGTCGATTTCGGCTACGACCCGCGCAGGCAGATCCTGCGCGACGTCAGCTTCGAGATTCCGCCGGGGGGCACGGTGGCGGTGGTCGGCCATTCCGGTTCGGGCAAATCGACGCTGGCGCGGCTGCTGTACCGCTTCTACGACGTGGACGGCGGCGGCATCACCATCACCGACGAAGCGGGCACGGCGCGCGACATCCGCGACTACACCCAGGCCAGCGTGCGCGGCGCGATCGGCATCGTGCCGCAGGACACGGTGCTGTTCAACGACACGATCTACTACAACATCCTGTACGGTCGCCCCGATGCCAGCCGCGAGGAAGTGGAGCAGGTGGCGCGCGCCGCGCATATCCACGCGCTGATCATGTCGCTGCCCGATGGCTACGAGACCGAGGTGGGCGAGCGCGGACTCAAGCTCTCCGGTGGCGAGAAGCAACGCGTGGCGATCGCGCGCGCGTTGTTGAAGAACCCGGCGGTGCTGATCTTCGACGAGGCGACCTCGGCGCTGGACTCCAGGTCCGAGCGTGCGATCCAGGCCGAGCTGGATCGCATCGCGGTGGGACGTACCACGCTGGTGATCGCGCATCGATTGTCGACGGTGATGGATGCCGACGAGATCCTGGTCATGGATGGCGGGCGCATCATCGAGCGGGGGACGCATGCGAAACTGCTCGCGCGTGGCGACCATTACGCGCAGATGTGGCGCCTGCAGCTGGAGCAGGCCGCCCAGACCCAACCCGAATCGCAACCCGAGCATTCGCCATGACCGACGCCCCGACCGTCCGCATCGATTTCGTGTCCGACATTGCCTGCCCGTGGTGCGCGGTCGGACTCAACGCACTGGAACAGGCCATCGCCCGGCTTGACGGTGCGGTGCAGGTCGAGCTGCATTTCCAGCCGTTCGAGCTCAATCCGCAGATGGCCGCGGAAGGCGAGGATGCCGACGAGCACCTGGCGCGAAAGTACGGACTGGATGCCGCGCAACTGGCGCACAATCGCGAGGTGCTGCGACAGCGCGGTGCGGACGTGGGCGTCACCTTCGGCCATCGCGGGCGGATGGTGAATACCTTCGATGCGCATCGCCTGCTGCATTGGGCTGGCCAGCAGGATCCGGCACTGCAGCGCGCGCTCAAGCACGCGCTGCTGCGCGCGTATTTCACCGACGGGCGTGATGTGTCCGACCACGCAGTGCTGGTCGACGTGGCGACCTCGGTGGGCCTGGACGGTGGGCGAGCCGCTGGAATCCTGGCGTCGGACGCCTTGGTCGCGGAGGTCCGTCAACAGGAGCGGCTCAACCAGGAACGGGGCATCCGCGCAGTGCCGTCGGTGATCCTCAACGAGCGCCACCTGATCCAGGGCGGGCAGCCGGTGGAGTTGTTCGAGCGGGCATTGCGGCAGGTGGCGAACGCCTGATCGCTGCCGGTGAAGTGTGATGCACGTCACCGTTTTTGAGTGATGTTTGGCGGAACCTGCATATGCCGGTTGCATGTGCAAGGGGATTTGGTCAGGGTTGCGGGGCCAGCGGTGGATGCAGGGACGGCACTCCGGTCCGATGGCCAAGCCCCGCACGTGGTGCCGGGCGTATTCAGGGGGCGTGCGTTGCTGAACCGGTTTGTGCAGTGGATGGCATGCCTGGCGCTGTCGCTGGGGTTGTCTGGCGTGGCGCTGGCCCAGGCATCGGAGCCCGTTTCCCGTCTGGTATCGGAGCGCTTGCCGGGCGCGCCGCTGTCGCGCCAGTTCAGCACCGGCGATTTCGATGCCTCACCCCGGCACATGGCGTTGGCGAGCGACGCCGAAGGCCGGCTGCTGGTCGGCAATCTGGACGGCCTTTTGCGCTTTGACGGCGAGAGTTGGCGGCTGTTTGAACTGCCGGGGCAACAGCCGGTCCGCGCCATCGCCAAGGGGGCCGACGGGCGCCTCTACGTGGGCAGCTTCGACACGTTCGGCTGGATGGAGCCGGACACCGGCGGTGGGCTGGTCTACCGCGAGCTGATGGGTGCCGTGGGCCTGCAGGGCAAGGACCGCAATGTCGGCGTGGTCTGGGAGGTGCTGCCCACGCCCACCGGCGTCTACTTCCAGACCGAGCATGCCCTGCACTTCCTGCCCTACGGTGGCGGGCGCGGGCGCACGTGGCCGTTGCCGGACAACAGCCGCGCGTTCTACGTCGACGGCGAGGTCCTGTACACCCGCATCGAGGGCCAGGGGTTTTCGCGTTTCGTCGACGGTCGCTTCGTCGTCGAGCCGGGCGGCGGGCAATTCGCCACCCGGTCGTTGCCGGCGATGTTTCCGCGCAAGGGCTGGCGGCTGCTGGTGGGCGAGGACGGTTTCTACCGGTCCGATGCCCGCGGCATCACGCGGCTGGGGGCGCCGGGGCCCGCGGCATTCGCCGACGAGGGGGCCTACGTCGCGGTCGAACTCCGCGATGGCACCCTCATGGTGGGCACCAACAGTGGCGAGCTGTTCCGCTACGAGCGCGACCTGACATTGCGCCAGCGCATCCGGATCGGCAACTTCGGGATCCTCGCGCTCGGGACCGACAGCGAGGATGGCCTGTGGGTGGCGACCGAAGCCGGCTTGCACCGCCTGTCGATCCCGTCGCCGTGGTCGGTGATCGGGAGTGCGCAGGGCGTGCAGGGACGCGCGCACGATTTCGAGTGGTTCGACGGTGCCTTGTGGCTGGCCACGTCACGCGGCATCGGCCGGCTGACCCGCGACGCGGCCGGCGATTATGCCTACGCGCGCAAGGACTGGGTGAGCTACGAAAGCTACAGCCTGCTGGCCACGACGGCCGGCCTGCTCGCCGGCCATCGCGAAGGCATCATCCTGCTGCGCAAGGGCGCCCAGCGCGCCGAGGTGCTGCTGCGCAGCGATGCGGGGATCTACGTGATCCAGGCGTCGCGCCACGACCCGTCGCTGGTATTCGCGCTGGGAGGACAGGCGCTGTACCTGTTGCGCCCAGCCGGGTCGGGCTGGGAGGTGTGGCGTGAAATCCCCACCGGCACCCTGAGCCCGTGGAGCATGGAAGAGCTGGAGCCTGGCGAGTTGTGGTTCGGCGATAGCCGTGGGGCGCCGCAGCGGTGGCGCCTCGATCTGTCCACCGGCCGCCTGCGCGACCGGACCGTCATGGGCCCCGAGCACGGTATCGACGCTGATTCCACCGGGGGCAGCAACGTGTACCTGCTCGACGAGCGGGTGCATGCCGTGGTGGCGGGCCGTGACTTCATGTTCGACGGCCGCGGTTTCGCGCCGTTCACCGAGGCGCCGTTCTCGCTGATCGATCGGCCGAAGGAGTTGACCGTGCGCGAGACGCCGTTGGGGGCGTATGCGTTCACCTCCCGGCAATTGTGGCACCGCGCGCGCGCCGGCCATCCGTGGACGCAGGTGCTGTTGCCGGCGGACGTGGCGGGCGGTTACGGCACCGTGCGGGTCACCGCCGATGGCGTGCTGCGCATCTCCACCTGGAAGGGGCTGGTGCAGTACGACCCGACCGAACGGAGCTCGGCGCAGCGGCGGTTGCGGGTGACGGTGGAGAGCGTGTCCGCCCGCCATGTGCGCACCGGCAACGCTTCCGACGCCGCGCGGAACGCGGCGGCCACGTTTACACCGCTGGCGCTGCCCGGTCAGGACGGTCGCCTGCTGCAGGTGCCGGCGGGCCAGGGGCTGGTGTTGCGCTTTTCCATGGTGAGCATGGAGGCGGGCGCGCAGTTCCGCTACCGGCTGCCGGGGGTGGCCGCGGATTGGACCCCATGGGGGGACGCTGTCCTGTCCGTGCGGCCGTTGCCGGCCGGAACCTACCGGCTGGAGGTGGAGGGACGCAGCCGCGCCGGCCGCGAGGCCCAGCCGTTGCGGCTGGAGTTCCAGGTCATGCCGTTCTGGTACGAGACCTGGTGGGCCCGCGCCCTGGCAGTGGTGACAGCGGTGCTGCTCATCACCGGCCTGGTCGTCCTGCTCAGCCGGTTGCGCACGCGCCAGTACCTGGCGGCCAACCGCGAACTCGAACAGCGCGTCGCCGAGCGCACCCGCGCGCTGGAAAAGGCCAATCGCCAGCTGACCGAGCTCGCCACCGAGGACCCACTCACTGGACTCTGCAACCGCCGGGTGCTGGAGACGGGGCTGCGCCGGGAATGGAACCGCTGCATGGACAACAGCCAGCCCCTGTCGGCGCTGATGATCGACGTGGACCACTTCAAGAAGTTCAATGACGACCACGGCCATCTCGAGGGCGACCACACCCTTCGCCAGGTCGCGCAGCTGCTGCGTCGCCACCATGACGAGGAGCGTGAGTTGCTGGCCCGCTATGGTGGTGAGGAGTTCTCCCTGTTGCTGCCCGGCGTGGACCCGGCCCAGGCCCGCGTGCGCGCCGAGGCGCTGCGCGAAACCGTGGCCAACTCCCCCTTGGGCGTGACCGTCAGCATTGGCGTGGCCGGGTTTGTTCCGGGTCGGCACACCGAGCGCGACCGCCTGTTGCGCCTGGCGGATGACGCCCTGTACCGGGCCAAGCGTGCCGGCCGCAACCGGGTCGAGGTCGACACCAGCCTCGACCGGTCACCGGGCAAAGTCTGAATGGGGGGCGGCCATTGAGAACCGGAACGTTGCATTTCCGTCGCGGCCGCCCTACTGTGCGCTTGCTGTGTTCGCCAAGGGTCACCCGAAACGTGGCCCGATGCGGTTGATCCACCGATCCGCTACATCGTTGCACTCGCTTCTCCTTGCAACCAGCTCCAACACCGCGCAAGCGGCTTTCAACTTTGTTCCAAGGAAAGTAAAGATGTCCAACCGTGAAACCGGCACCGTCAAGTGGTTCAACGACGCCAAGGGCTTCGGCTTCATCAGCCGCGAGAATGGCGAAGACGTGTTCGTGCACTTCCGCGCCATCCAGACCCAGGGCTTCAAGAGCCTGCAGGAAGGCCAGAAGGTCACCTTCGTCGTGACGCAGGGCCAGAAGGGCCTGCAGGCCGACCAGGTGCAGCCGGCCTAATCGCCGCGCACCGGACCGCCGCAAGGCGGTCCACGCCTCGAGGAAACCCCGCTTCGGCGGGGTTTTCTTTTTTCCTGCATTGCATCAAGGCCCGAGAAGGAGCGGGGCCATGGGGCATTGCGGAAAAGCGGGCCATGGATGGCCCGCGGCGTGACTCGCGGCAGGATGCCGCGACGGAACGCTGCAGCAATGCCCCATGGCTCCGCTCCGCCCCGACGCGTCGTTGATCAGGCCGTTGGCTCGCTGTGCAGCTCGGCCACGAAATCGTAGGCATCACCCCGATAGAACGACCGGGTGAACTCCACCACGCGCCCATCTTCCAAAAACGTGCGCCGCTCGATGAACAACCCCGGGCTGCCCTCCGGCAATTGCAGCAGCCGCGCCTGCTCCGCATCGAAGGCGATCGCGCGCAGACGCTGCAAGGCCCGCGCGGGCCGAATGCCCTGCGCGGCAAACGCCTCGTACAGCGAGTTCTCGATCAGCGACGGGTCCGCGAGCACCGATTGCGGCACCACCGTGCGCTCCAGCGCGAGGGCCTGCTCGCCGGCGGTACGCAGCCGGTAGTAGCGCAGCACCTGCGCCCCGGGCGACAGGTTCAGCGCCATCGCCTCCTCCGGCGTGACCTCGCCGACACCGCGTTCCAGGAAGTGCGAGCGCGGATCCAGCCCTCGCGCGCGCAGGTCGTCGGTGAAGCTGGTCAGCCGGGAAAACGACTTGACGATGCGTTCGGCGACGAAGTTGCCGGCACCCTGGCGCTGCACCACCAGGCCGTCGGCGACCAGCCCGGCGATGGCCTTGCGCACCGTGACCCGCGACAGCGCCAGTTGCTTGCCCAGCTCGCGCTCGCCGGGCAGGGCCTGGCCGGCCGGCAATTCGCCGTTCTCGATGGCGTGCTGCAGCGCCCGCCGCAGGTGCTGGTAGGCCGGCGCCCGGCGGGTGGCCTGCTGGCGGTCGAACTCGCTGGCGAGGTAGTGCTCCATGCCGCAACCATACCAGTGGCCTACCAGTGGCGGCAAGTTTGCTGGATGCAAGTGCTTGATTGTATGGGTTTGGCGCGTGAAACCTTGGTAGTGGTATCTAACTGGTATCGATTCTGCTATGGTCAGCCTATGCCCGACCGAGCCCGTCCATGAGCGCCTCCCCGCAGGTATCGCGTTCCGCCTCCCCCGTTGGCCACGCCGCCGCACTCCCGCCGTTCGATCTGGTCATCTTCGGCGGCACCGGCGACCTGGCCATGCGCAAGTTGCTGCCGGCGCTGTTCCACCGCTACCTCGATGGGCAGATCGTCGAGGGCAGCCGCATCGTCGCCATCGCCCGCGACGCGCGCAGCGACGATGAGTACCGGGTCCGTGTGCGCGAGGCATTGGCCAAGGTAGTCGCGGAGGAACCACGCGGCATCGAGGTGCTGGACGGCTTCCTCGCCCTGCTCAGCTACCGCCGCCTGGACCTGGGCGATGACGCTGGCTGGCCCGACTTCGCCGCCGAGTTGACCGTCGAGGACCGGGTGCGCGTGTTCTATCTCGCAGTGGGCCCCGATCTGTTCGCGGTGGTCGCCGACCGGCTGCACGCCCACGGCCTGATTGGCCAGCACACCCGCGTGGTGGTGGAGAAGCCGCTCGGCCACGATGGCCGCAGCGCCAACGCCATCAACGACGCGCTGGGCCGCGTGTTCGACGAAACGCAGATCTACCGCATCGACCACTACCTGGGTAAGGAGACGGTGCAGAACCTGACCGCGCTGCGCTTCGGCAACGCGCTGTTCGAGCCGCTGTGGAAGGCCGAGCACATCGACCACGTGCAGATCACGGCCGCCGAGACCGTCGGCGTGGAAGGCCGTGCTGCCTACTACGACCGCTCCGGCGCGCTGCGCGACATGGTGCAGAACCACCTGCTGCAGCTGCTGTGCCTGGTGGCGATGGAGCCGCCGGCCTCGCTGTCGGCCGACGACATCCGCGACGCCAAGCTCAAGGTGCTGCGCGCGCTGCGCCCGATCACCGCCGACAATGCCGCGCAGCTGACCGTGCGCGGCCAGTACCGCGCCGGCGCCGCCGAAGGCCGCGCGGTGCCGGGCTACGCCGAGGAGTTGGGCAGCAGCTCCGAAACCGAAACCTTCGTCGCGCTCAAGGCCGAGGTGCGCAATTGGCGCTGGGCCGGCGTGCCGTTCTACCTGCGTACCGGCAAGCGCCTGCCCGAGCGTTCGTCGGAGATCGTGGTGACCTTCCGCCAGGTGCCGCATTCGATCTTCGACGATGGCGAGGGCAGCGTGCGGCTGGCACCCAACAAGCTGGTGCTGCGCCTGCAGCCGGACGAAGGCGTGACCCTGTGGCTGATGAACAAGGTGCCTGGCCCCGGTGGGCTGCGCCTACGCCACGTGCCGATGGACCTGAGCTTTGCCGAGGCCTTCGGCGGGCGCCAGGCCGACGCGTACGAGCGCCTGCTGGGCGACGTGGTGCGCGGCAACCAGATGCTGTTCATGCGCCGCGACGAGGTGGAGGCGGCATGGCAGTGGATCGATCCGATCCGCGCCGCGTGGCAGGCCGCGCACGAAGCGCCCAAGCCCTATACCGCCGGCACCTGGGGCCCGAGCGCCGCGGTTGCGCTGATCGAGCGCGATGGCCGCACGTGGCACGAAGAGGGGGGCTGAGCCGATGCGTGTTCCGACCAGGCCAGATTGCGTGGATAGCGCCAGTACCTCCAGCGCCGACGGCATGGCCGGGGAAAACGCGGTCGCCTGCAGTGCAACCGTCGAAAGCGCGAGCCTCCCGCGCGCGGCGAGCCCCGTTTCCCGTGTCACCGACATCCGCACCCGCATGCCCCTTCACAAAGCCAACCCAATGCCCGTCATCGACATCCCGCACGTGCGCGCACGCGACTTCGCTGACGCCGTGGCCCTGGCCGAAGGCCTGGCTGCCGCCGTCGCCGCGGACCTGCGCCGTGCCATCGCCGCACGTGGCGTGGCGACGATCGCGCTGGCCGGCGGCAACACCCCGCGCCGCTTCCTGCAGGCGCTGTCACGCCAGTTGCTGGACTGGTCGAAAGTGCGCGTGCTGCCGGTGGACGAGCGCTGGGTACCCAACACTGACCCGCGTTCCAACGAGCGGCTGCTGCGCGAGCACCTGCTGAAGGGCGAAGCGGCCGCGGCCGAGTTGTTGCCGCTGTATCGCCCGGTGGAGACGCCGGAAGTGGCGCTGCAATCGGTGGCGGGCGACATCGCCCATCGCGCGCTGCCGCTGGATGTAGCGGTGCTCGGAATGGGCGAGGATGGCCATGTCGCCTCGCTGTTCCCCGACCTGCTGCGCCGTGACGTGGGCTTGTCGCCCAGTGGCCGCGCGCCGGTGCTGGCGATCCGAACCGCCGCGGCGCCGGAGCCGCGCATCACCCTGACATTGAGTGCGATCTTCACCGCGCCGGCGCTCTATTTGCATATCGAAGGCATCAGCAAGCGCCGCGTGCTGGTTGATGCATTGGGCGAGGGCGTGAATCCCGGCACCGCGTTGCCGGTGCATGCGTTCGTCACGGGCGCGCCCACCTTGCCTGCGCTGTACTGGTGTCCGTGACCAGGCGTGCCGCGCTCGCCGACCCGATGCGCCCGCACCGCGCGGACCGTCCCGGCCACCCGGCGCGTTCCCGCCACGCAGCCCGTCCGCACGCAGCCCATTCCCGCGCGGCCTATTCCTGGAGTCACCCCGCATGTCCGCCCCGCTGAACCCCACCATCGCCGAGGTCACCCGCCGCATCGTCGAGCGCAGCCGCGAGCGCCGCGGTGCCTATCTCGCGCGCATCGACGCCGCATCGGGTCCACGCGCGCACCGCGCGCAGCTGTCGTGCGGCAACCTCGCGCACGGCTTTGCCGCGTGCAGCCCTACCGACAAGGCGTTGTTGCGCGGCGGTGTGGCGCCCAACCTCGGCATCGTCACCGCGTACAACGACATGCTCTCGGCGCACCAGCCGTTCGAGCAGTTCCCGTTCCTGATCCGCAACGCCGCGCGCGAAGCGGGCGCCACCGCGCAGGTGGCCGGTGGCGTGCCGGCGATGTGTGACGGCGTGACCCAGGGCCAGGCCGGCATGGAGCTGTCGCTGTTCTCGCGCGACGTGATCGCGATGTCCACCGCGGTGGCGCTGTCGCACGACATGTTCGACGCGGCGCTGTACCTGGGCGTGTGCGACAAGATCGTGCCGGGCCTGCTGATCGGCGCGTTGAGCTTCGGCCACCTGCCGGCGGTGTTCGTGCCGGCCGGACCGATGACCTCGGGCCTGCCCAACAACGAGAAGTCGCGCGTGCGCCAGCTGTACGCTGAAGGCAAGGCCACGCGCGAGGAGCTGCTGGAGGCCGAGGCGCAGAGCTACCACGCACCGGGCACGTGCACCTTCTACGGCACCGCCAACTCCAACCAGATGCTGATGGAACTGATGGGCCTGCACCTGCCGGGCGCCAGCTTCGTCAATCCCAACACCTCGTTGCGCAACGCGCTGACCACGGCGGCGACCAAGCGCGCGGCGCAGATCACCGCGCTGGGCGACGATTTCCGCCCCATCGGCCGGATCATCGACGAGCGTTCCATCGTCAACGGCGTGATCGGCCTGCATGCCACCGGCGGCTCCACCAACCACCTGCTGCACCTGATCGCGATCGCGGCGGCAGCGGGGATCGACCTGCGGCTGGAGGACTTCGACGACCTGTCGTCGGTGGTGCCGCTGCTGGCGCGCGTGTACCCCAACGGCTCGGCGGACGTGAACCACTTCCATGCGGCCGGCGGCTTGGCGTTCCTGATCGGCACGCTGCTCGACCACGGCCTGCTGCACGGCGACGTGGAGACCATCGCCGGGCCCGGACTGGCGCGGTACCGGGTGGAGGCGCGGCTGGACGACGAGCGCCAACTGGCCTACGTGCCGGCCACCGCCACCAGCGGCGACACCGAGGTGTTGCGGCCGGCGGATGCGCCGTTCCGCGCCGATGGCGGCCTGCGCGTGCTGCGCGGCGCGCTGGGCACCGCGTCGATCAAGGTCTCGGCGGTGCCCGAGGATCGCTGGGTGGTGGAGGCGTCGTGCCGCGTGTTCAACGAGCAGCGCGAGGTGCGCGAAGCCTTCGAGCGTGGTGAGTTGGACCGCGATGTGGTCGTGGTGGTGCGCTTCCAGGGGCCGAAGGCCAATGGCATGCCCGAGCTGCACCAGCTCACCCCCGCGTTGAGCGTGCTGCAGAAGCGCGGCCACCGGGTGGCGCTGGTCACCGACGGGCGCATGTCCGGTGCATCCGGGCAGGTACCCGCCGCCATCCACCTGACGCCGGAAGCGGCGTGCGGCGGCCCGATCGCGCGCCTGCGCGACGGCGACGTGGTGCGGGTGGATGCGCGTGCCGGCACGCTGTCCGTGCAGGTGCCGGAGGCGGAGTGGGCCACCCGTGCGCCCGCGACGCTGGACCTCAGCGCCAGCCACGTCGGCCTCGGCCGCGATTTGTTCGAGGTGTTCCGCCGTGCCGTGGGCCCGGCCGATGCGGGCGCCAGCGTGTTTGCCCACGGTTCCAGCGGAGAAATGGCGTGATCTCACTCGAAGCGGTGCTGCAGCTCGCGCCGGTGATGCCGGTGGTGGTGGTCGATGACGTGCGTCACGCGGTGCCGTTGGCGCGCGCGCTGGTGGCCGGCGGCATTCCCGCCATCGAAGTGACCCTGCGTACTGACGCGGCGCTGGAGGCGGTGCGCGCCATCGCCGCCGAAGTACCGGAGGCGGTGGTCGGCGTGGGCACCGTGCGGCGACCGGCGGACTTCGCCGCTGCGCTGGCCGCGGGCGCGCGCTTCGCGGTGTCGCCGGGCGCGAGCCCGGACCTGCTGGCGGCCGCGCGCGACATCGACCTGCCATGGCTGCCCGGCGCCGCAACCGCCAGCGAGGCGATGGCACTGGCCGAACGCGGCTACCTGCAGCAGAAATTCTTCCCGGCCGAGGCGGCGGGTGGCACCGCGGCGTTGCGCTCGTTGCACGGCCCATTGCCGGACATCCGCTTCTGCGCCACTGGCGGCATCACGCCCGCCAACGCCTCCGAATACCTGGCGGTGCCCAGCGTGGCCTGCGTGGGGGGCTCATGGCTGACCCCAGCCAAGCTGCTGCAGGCCGGCGACTGGGCCGGGATCGAGGCGCTGGCACGCGAGGCGGCGGCACTGCGCGGCTGACCCGCGACCAAGGTCGGTACCGGGACCCCGGGGCGGTTGCTAGTATCGGCGGCCTCTCCGTCCGGTATCACGATCATGAAGCTACTGGCAGCCTCGCTGCTCTCCCTGGCGGTGTCCTCGGCGATCGCCGGCACCGCACCCACCTTCGACCCCCGGCAGCTGTCGGAGACGGTGAAGACCCTGTCCTCCGACGAGTTCGAAGGCCGCGCGCCCGCCAGCGCCGGCGAGACCCGCACGGTGGAATACCTGACCGCGCAGATGCGCGCGGCCGGCCTGAAGCCCGGCGGCGACCTGGGCGCGGACGGCAAGCGCGGCTGGACCCAGGCGGTGCCGCTGTTGCGCGCCGAGATCGTCGGCACGCCGGCCTTGTCGGTCGCGGTCAACGGCCAGGCGCAGGCCTTGGCCCAGGGCGAACAGATCGCGGTGCGCGCCGCACTGGATGGTGCGAAGGCGGTGTCGATCGCCAATGCCCCGCTGGTGTTCGCCGGCTATGGCGTGAAGGCGCCGGAGCGCAACTGGGACGACTTCAAGGGCGTGGACCTGCGCGGCAAGATCGCGGTGGTGCTGATCAACGACCCGGACTTCGAAACCGGGCAGGGCGACTTCGGCGGCCCGGCGATGACCTACTACGGCCGCTGGACCTACAAGTACGAAGAGGCCGCGCGCCAGGGCGCGCTCGGGCTGCTGATCGTGCACGAGACCGCGCCGGCCTCGTATGGCTGGGCCACGGTCAAGAACTCCAACACCAACACCATGTTCGACGTGGTGCGCGAACAGCCGGGCGCGGTGCACCCGCGCATGGAGGGCTGGGTACAGCGCGACTTCGCGGTCGACCTGTTCCGCCGCGCCGGCCTGGACTTCGACGCGCTGAAGCGGCAGGCCCAGACCCGCGATTTCCAGCCGGTGGCGCTCAAGGGCGTGACCCTGTCGGCGGACTACGCGGTGGACTCGAAGGTGATCACCTCGCACAACGTGGTCGGCCGCGTGGAAGGCCGCAAGCGCCCGAACGAGACGGTGCTCTACACCGGGCACTGGGACCACCTGGGCGTGGGCCTGCCCGACGCCAAGGGCGACCGCATCTACAACGGTGCGGTGGACAATGGCACCGGCATGGCGGCGCTGCTCGCGCTGGGGCGTGCCTTCGCGCATGCCAAGCCGCAGCCGGATCGCTCGGTGGTGTTCCTGGCGGTCACCGCCGAGGAGAAGGGCCTGCTGGGCTCGGAATACTACGCCTCGCGTCCGCTGTACCCGCTGGAAACCACGGTGGGCGTGATCAACATGGACGCGCTGAGTCCGCAGGGTCCGGCGCACGACTTCACCATTTCCGGCAGCGCCAAGCTGGAGCTGCTCGACGCGCTGGTCGCGACCGCCAAGCGCTGGGATATGCGATACACGCCTGATTCCAAGCCGGAAGCGGGCTACTTCTTCCGCTCCGACCACTTCCCGTTCGCCAAGCGTGGCGTGCCGGCGATTTCCTACGGCTCGGGCAACGACTGGGTCGAGGGCGGCGTTGCCGCGGGCAAGGCCGCGGGCGAGCGCTACACCGCCGAGCGTTACCATCAGCCGGCGGACCAGTGGGAGGCCAGCTGGAGCTTCACCGGCATGACCCGCGAGCTGCAGGTGCTGTACACGCTGGGCAGCGAGCTGGCCAACGGCAAACGCTGGCCCAACTGGGATGCGGGCTCGGAGTTCCGTGGTGCGCGCGACGCCAGTGCCGACCAGCGCAGGTAAATCGCGCGCCACGGGTCATGGGGTCCACCGGCCGGAAGTGGCCGGTGGCCCACTGCCTGGCCATGACAGGCGCGGCGCATGAGCACCCGCGCCGTCCTGCACCTGCTGCTGCATGCCGCCGTGCCCGCGCTGGTGGCGTGGCTGTTCTTCCGCGACCGCTTCGGCAAGGCCTGGCTGCTGATGCTGCTGGGCTGGGTGATCGACCTCGACCACCTGCTGGCCGACCCGATCTATGCGCCCAATCGCTGCAGCATCGGCTTCCACCCGCTGCATACCGCGCCGGCGATCGTTGCGTACGGCGCGCTCGCCCTGCCCAAACGCACGCGGCTGTTCGCCATTGGCCTGCTGATCCATGTCGCGCTCGATGCGCTGGACTGCGTGCTGATGCGGATGGGTTGACCGGCAAGCGCAGGTGGCACGGCGCGCGCTTCAACGCGGAATTTACGTGGAGTCGCGTTAGCTTTGCCGTATATAGCGTGTGATGGAGCCCTGCGATGCCGTTGTCGCATTCGCTTGGCCGCAGCCTGGCCAGATTCCTCGCGCAGCCGCGCCCGCAGCACCGGCGGCTGCCGTACTTCGCGCCGGCGCACCTGGCCGAGACGCTGCGGCCCGGGGATGTGTTGCTGGTGGAAGGCACCAGCCGCTTCGCCACCGCGATCCAGTACCTCACCCAGTCGACCTGGACCCACGCGGCACTGTACGTCGGCCAGCACCTGGGGCCGCAGCCCTCCCTGGTGGAAGCCGACGTGGTGGAAGGCGTGCGGCTGCGGCCGCTCTCAGCCTATGCCGGCGAACACACGCGCATCTGCCGCCCGGTCGGGCTCGGCGAGGACGACGTGGCCGCGTTGCTGGCGTTCGTGCAGCGACGGCTGGGCGATGCCTACGACCTGCGCAACGTGTTCGATCTGGCACGTTACCTGCTGCCCTTGCCGCTGCCCCGCCCGTGGCGGAGGCGGATGATCGCGGTGGGCAGCGGGACGCCCACCCGCGCGATCTGCTCCACCCTGCTGGCGGAGGCCTTCGAATCGATCCGCTACCCGATCCTGCCGGAGGTGGAACACGTGGACGCGATGCGCACCGGTTCGGCGCAGGCGCGCGGAGAACTGCTGCACATCCGGCAATCCCGGTTGTTCGTGCCGCGGGACTTCGACGTCTCGCCCTATTTCAGCATCGTCAAACCCAGGTTGAACGATGCGTTCGATTTCCACCGGTTGCAGTGGGCGCCGCCGGACGAGCCGTCGTAGCCCGCCCGGGCTCACTTGCCTAACGACACCTCAGTACTGGCCGCGTGATGGTGGAACCCCGGATCAGTAGCGGGGCTGCCTGCGTGCTGGCCGGGCCACTAATCCGTGGCGGGCTGGGCGACGGACCTGTGGCGGGGACGTACTGGACAAACCGGAAGCGGTGGCGGATCTAGGGCATCGCGGGCGCGTTCAGCCTCCCTGCTTGGCCTTGGCGAACGCGGCCGCCAGCGCATTGTTGGCGGGCGGTGCCGACGGCATACGCGGTGCGTTGCCGCGCTGGCCATCACGGCCACCGCCGCGTGACCCGGCATCGCGGCCACCGCGTGCATCGCGCTCGCCGCCGCGCGACTCACGTGGCGCCGGTGCGGCATCGTCCAGGCGACGGGTGAGGGCGATGCGCTTGCGCGGGATGTCGACCTCGATCACCTTCACCTTGACGATGTCGCCGGCCTTCACCACCTCGCGCGGGTCCTTGACGTACTTGTCCGACAGCGCGGAGATGTGGATCAGGCCGTCCTGGTGCACGCCGATGTCGACGAACGCGCCGAACGCGGCGACGTTGCTGACCACGCCTTCCAGCACCATGCCGACCTGCAGGTCCTTGATGTCCTCCACGCCGTCGGCGAAGCGCGCGGCCTTGAACTCCGGGCGCGGGTCGCGGCCGGGCTTCTCCAGTTCCTTGAGGATGTCGCGCACGGTGGGTACGCCGAATTTCTCATCCACGAACTGCTCGGGCTTGAGACCGCGCAGCAGCGGTGCGTCGCCGATCAACGACTTCACCTCGCGCCCGCACTGCTTGAGGATGCGCTCGACCACCGGGTAGGCCTCCGGGTGTACGGATGAGGCATCCAGCGGCTGCTCGCCGTCGGCGATGCGCAAAAAGCCCGCGCACTGCTCGAAGGTCTTGTCGCCCAGGCGCGGCACCTTCAGCAGCTCCTTGCGTGACTTGAACGCGCCGTTGGCATCGCGATAGACCACGATGTTCTCGGCCACGGTGGAGGACAGGCCCGATACGCGGGTCAGCAGCGCGGCCGAGGCGGTGTTCACGTCCACGCCGACGGCGTTCACGCAGTCTTCGACGCGCGCGTCCAGCGCACGCGCCAGGCGGAACTGGTCCACATCGTGCTGGTACTGGCCCACGCCAATGGCCTTCGGCTCGATCTTCACCAGTTCGGCCAGCGGGTCCTGCAGGCGACGCGCGATGGACACTGCGCCGCGGATGCTGACATCGAGATTCGGAAATTCCTTCGCCGCGAACTCCGACGCCGAATACACCGACGCACCGGCCTCGCTGACCACGATCTTCTGCATCTTCAGCTCGGGCGCGAGCTTGATCAGGTCGCCGGCGAGCTTGTCGGTCTCCCGGCTGGCGGTGCCGTTGCCGATGGCGATCAGTTCCACGCCATGCTTGGAGCACAGCGCGCGCAGCACGTGCAAAGACTGGTCCCATTGCCGCTTGGGTTCATGCGGGTAGATGGTGGCGGTGTCGACCAGCTTGCCCGTGTTGTCCACCACCGCGACCTTCACGCCGGTGCGCAGGCCCGGGTCCAGGCCCAGCACCGCCTTCGGCCCGGCCGGCGCGGCCAGCAGCAGGTCCTTGAGGTTGTCGCCGAACACGGTGATCGCCTCGGCCTCGGCCTTCTCGCGCGCGTGGTTGAACAGGTCCAGCAGCAGGTGCATGTGCAGCTTGGCCTTCCAGGTCAGGCGGCAGCTGTCGAGCAGCCACTTGTCGGCAGGGCGGCCCTGCGCCTTCACGCCAGCATGGAACGCGACGCGGCCCTCGGCCTGCAGGTGGCCGGCCTCGGCATCGCTGCCCGGATCAAGGTCGAGGAACAGCACCTCCTCGCGGCGCGCACGGAACAGCGCGAGCAGGCGGTGCGAGGGGATCTTCGCCAGCGACTCGGCGTGGTCGAAATAGTCGCGGTACTTGGCGCCTTCATTCTCCTTGCCCTCGGCCACGCGTGCGCGGATCACGCCGACCTCGCCCAGCCAGTTACGCAGCTCGCCGACCAGCGCGGCGTTCTCGCCCCAGCGCTCCATCAGGATGGCGCGAGCGCCGTCGAGCGCGGCCTTGGTATCGGCCACGCCTTTGTCGGTATCGACGAACTGCGCGGCGGCCACCTGCGGGTCCTGCGACGGATCGGCGAGCAGGCCATCGGCCAGTGGCTCCAGCCCTGCCTCTCGCGCAATCTGCGCCTTGGTCCGGCGCTTGGGCTTGTAAGGCAGGTACAGGTCTTCCAGGCGCGACTTGGCGTCGGCGGCCTCGATCTCGGCACGCAGTTCGTCGCTCAGCTTGCCCTGCTCGTCGATCGACGCAAGCACCGCGGCGCGTCGGTCCTCCAGCTCGCGCAGGTACACCAGGCGCGTTTCCAGGTTGCGCAGCTGGGTGTCATCCAGCCCGCCGGTGACCTCTTTGCGGTAGCGCGCGATGAAGGGCACGGTGGCGCCTTCATCGAGCAGGGCGATGGCGGCCTGCGCCTGGGCGGGTTGCGCACCGATCTCGGTGGCGATGGTGCGCGCGATCTGCTGCGCCAGCTTGTGTGAAATCTCGGGCATTGCGTCGTGGTGCCGATACTGCGGAAAGAGGCCGATTGTGGCCGCATGCGGCGCGGGGCGGAACCCGTTGACAGCGCGTGAAAAAGCCCGCCGGGAATGGCGGGCCGTGTTCAGTTTCAGTGTGCGGCCATTGCCATTGCCATCGATGGCGATGGCGGGCGCCGGATGTGCTCCGCGCGCTCAGCGCACCGGAATTGCGCGCTGATGCATCTGCCGCGATGCTGCGCGAGCTGTCGGTGGACAGCGACGCTCCGGTCACGTCACCGCAGCTTGCGCGATGTCATGTAGAACCCGAGGTTGCCCAGCCCAGTGACGGCGAGCAGCACACCGATCACGCCGGGGGTGACTTCGGTCCAGCCGGCGGCCTCGATCACGAAGAACCCGATGGCCAGTGCCGTCAGCACGATGCCCCAGCGCAGCGAGCCGTGGCGGCGGTTGTGCTCCTCGCCCGCGAGCATTGCCTGCATCAGCTCCTCGGAGACGTTGTTGGCGATCAGCTTGGCGCGGGTGCGTGCATCGACCACCACCTTGATCGCGTAAACGATGCAGACGAACAGGGTGATCGGGATCAGGAGTTCAAGGTTGTTCATGGCGGTGACCTCGGCTTGCGTGCGGGAATGGGCGGGTTCGAGGCAATGGATACGGCGACCCGGCTAGCGGTTGCAGCGAGTTGCGAGTCGACGGCTGCTGCGCGGACGGGGAGGCTGCACCCAGCCACGTGGGCCGCCCAGCCGTCGTGGGCGCACAATTGCCTGCAACCGTTTGGACCGTTCCGGTATCCAAGAGGAATGGACTCAATGCCGGCAACCTCCGAACGCGACGCCGACCTGCCCGCCGCCGACGCGACCGGGGCCGGGCAGTCGTTGGCTTCGCAGTCCGATCGCGCGCTGGTGGCCGCGGTGCTGGCCAACACGCCCGGCGCCTTCGAACGCCTGGTCCGCGAGTACCAGGGCCTATGCTGGCACATCATCCAGCGCATGGTCCGCCACCCCGAGGACACGCGCGAGCTGTGCCAGGAGACCTTCCTGCGCGTGCACCGCTGCCTGCACCAGTACCGCCATGAAAGCGCGCTGAAGTCGTGGATCGGCCAGGTCGCGTACTCCATGGCCAAGCGCCACCTGGAGCGCAGGCGCATTCCCTTGATCGAGGCGTCAGGGGACGACGATGGCAGCAGCCTGCTCGACCGCGTGACCGACGGCTTCGACCTGGAGGCCGCCAGTGCCGACGAGCAGGTGGTCGGCCGCCTGCATGGCGCGATCGAGGCGTTGCCGCCGTTGCAACGCACCATACTCACCCTGTACCACCTGGACGAAGTGCCTATCGGCGAGATCGCGGCCATCACCGGCCTGGCCGAAGGCACCATCAAAAGCCACCTGTTCCGCAGCCGCGCGAAACTGCGCGAACGCTTGCAGGACCATCTGGGAGTCAGCCCATGAACACCGGACCACGAGACACGCCCCCGACTGACGACGCCCGCCGCGAGGCCGAGTGGCAGGCGCAGGAGCAGGCATTGCGCGACGAGCGCACCGGTGCTCCGTCGCAGGCCGGCGATGCGCGGCGTGCTGAATACCGGTTGATCGGTCGGGCGTTGCGCCATCCACCTTTGGACCCGGTGCCGTACGATTTCGCGCGTACGCTGGCGGCCCGCGTCTCACGCGTACCCGACAGCGATGACCGGCTGGAGCGTATGTTGTTGCGCGTGCTGGTGGGGGTGATGGTCGTGGCCGGGGCCGTGATCGGCACGGTGTACGGGGCGGCGTGGTGGCCGGCAGTCACGGCGGCATTGCCGCTGCCCGCGGGCGAACTGCCGCGTTGGCTGCTGGCGTTGGCCGCGTGCGCCGGCACCACGTGGTTGCTGGGGCAGGTGCTGCGCAGCGAGACCCCATTTCCCGCCTGACCGGTCCCCGGGCTGTGCAGCCGTGGCGCGCCATCGACCTGCGTCCTTCGACCCGCACCAGGATCGAATCGGTCAGCGGACCAGTGGCGCCAGCGCCTTCCACACATGGTCGCGCAGTTTCGGCTGCGCGGCGGCCGTGGGATGCAGGTTGTCGGCCTGGTAGGCGTTGCGGTCCAGCGCGATCGGCTCCAGCAGGAATGGCAGCAATTCCACGCCATGGATTTTCGCCAACGCAGCGTAATTGGCGCTGAAGCCTTCGGTGTACGCCTTGCCCAGGTTGGGCGGCATGCGCATGCCCACCAGCAACACGCGCGCCTTGGCGCCCTCTGCCGCGCGGATCATGCGGTCGAGGTTGTCGCGGGTCTGCTCCAGTGGCAGCCCGCGCAGGCCGTCGTTGGCTCCCAGCGCGATCACCACGACCGCGGGGCGCGTGCGCTTGAGCTCCGTCTGGATGCGCGCGGCGCCGCCGGCACTGGTCTCGCCGCTGATGCTGGCGTTCACCACGCGCCATCCCGGCTTCTGCTGGGCAAGGCGGTTCGCGGTCAGGGCTACCCAACCCTGCGACGCGGCCATGCCATAGCCGGCGGACAGCGAATCGCCCATCACCAACACCGTTTGGGTGGGCGTGGGCGCAGGTGGCGCGGACTTTGCCCGTTGTGCCATCACCGGCATCGCGGTCACCAGCAGCAAGGCCGCCCAACCGATGGCACATTGAACCCGGCGTCGCCATCCCGCATATCGGACGGCATGGGCGGGTGACGGCGCGGATGCCAGGGTCGTCGCACGCATGGGTTTCGCATTCTCCTCGTGGTGGCGCCAACGGCGCCGGGGCGGGGCAGCAACAGGACGGATCATGGCCGACAGCATCGCACGCCACGCTGAAGCAACCCCCACTGCCGTGGACGACCGGCATGCCCTGCACGTGGCCGGGCTGGGCAAGCGGGTGACGTTGCCGTCGGGCGAGCTCACGATCCTGGATGGGGTCGGCTTCACCATCGCGCAAGGCGAGACCGTCGCCATCGTCGGCGCATCGGGCTCGGGCAAGAGCACGCTGCTGTCGCTGATGGCCGGGCTGGACGTACCCAGTGCCGGCTCGGTCACGCTCGACGGCGAGGCGCTGTCGGCGCTGGACGAGGACGGCCGCGCGCGGGTGCGCGGGGCGAAGGTCGGCTTCGTGTTCCAGAGCTTCCAGTTGCTGCCTTCGCTGACGGCACTGGAAAACGTGATGCTGCCGCTGGAGCTGCGCGGCGACGCCGACGTGGAGGGCCCGGCACGCGCGATCCTGGAAAAAGTCGGGCTGGGCGCACGCCTGCACCACTACCCGCGGCAGCTGTCCGGCGGCGAGCAGCAGCGCGTCGCGCTCGCGCGGGCCTTCGTCACGCGGCCCTCGCTGCTGTTCGCCGATGAACCCACCGGCAACCTCGACACCACGACCGGGCAGGCGGTGATCGAACTGCTGTTCGCGCTCAATGCCGAGGCCGGCACCACGCTGGTGCTGGTGACCCACGACGACCATCTGGCGGCGCGCTGCGGCCGGCAGTTGCGCCTGGATGGCGGCCGCCTGGTGCAGGACTGAATCGTGATGAGAGTGCTCAGCCTGGCCTGGCGCCAATTGCGCCGCGACGCCGCCGCCGGTGACGTGCGCATCCTGTTCGCCGCACTGGTGCTGGCGGTGCTCGCGGTGACGTCGGTTGGCTTCGTCACCGACCGCGCCGAACGCGCGCTGGCGATCGAGGCCAACCGCCTGCTCGGCGGCGATGCCGTGGTGCGCGCGGACGAACCCGTCGCAGGCGCGATCCGGCGCGCACTGGACGCACCTGGCCTGCGCCACACCGAAACCCGCGAGCTGAACACGATGATCCGCGTGGCCGGTGCCGAGGGCGAGCGCCTGCAACTGGGCGAATTGCGTGCGCTGGGCGAGGGCTATCCGCTGCGTGGCAGCTACCGCATCAGCACCGCGGCCCGCCCCGACGAACACGACGCGGCCGCCATCCCGACGCCCGGCACCGCCTGGATGAGCCGCGCAGGCGCCGACCGGCTGGGCGCGCGCCTGGGCGACACGCTGCTGGTCGGTGATGCCTCGCTGCGGCTGGAGGCGCTGGTGATCCAGGAGCCGGATGCGGCGCTGAACTACTTCGACGTCGCCCCCAAGGTCTTCGCCAACCTGCGCGACCTGCCCGCTACCGGATTGGTGCAGGAAGGCAGCCGCCTGCGCTACCGCGTGGTGGTCGCCGGCGAGGCCACCGCGGTCGACCGCTTCGTGCGCCAGGTGCGGCCGGCCCTGGGCCGCGGCCAGCGCCTGGAAACCGTGCAGGATGCGCGCCCGGAGATCCGCTCCGCGCTGGACCGCGCCGGCCGCTTCCTCGGGTTGGCCGCGCTGGTATCCGTGGTGCTTGCCGCGGTGGCCGTGGCCATGGCCGCGCGCCGTCACAGCGAACGCCACCTGTCGGGCAGCGCGGTGATGCGTTGCCTCGGCGCCAGCCAGCGCACGCTGGTGGGCGTGCACGTGGGCGAATTGCTGCTGCTGGGGCTGGTCGCGTGCAGCGTGGGCGTGGCGCTGGCCTTCGGCCTGCAATGGCTGGTGGGGCAGTGGCTGGCCCGGGCGCTGTCGCTGTCGATCCCCGCAGCCGGATGGTTGCCGGCCCTGCAGGGCTACGGCGTGGGGCTGGTGGTGCTGCTGGCATTTGGCGCGCCACCGGTGCTCGCATTGCGCCGTGTGTCCGCGCTGCGCGTGCTGCGCCGCGACCTGGACGCGGTGGAACCCAGTGCATGGCTGGTCGGCGCATTCGCTTTCGCCGCGCTCGCGGGGTTGCTGTGGTGGAAGGCCGGCTCGCCGACCCTGGCGCTGGCCATGCTCGGTGGCATCGCGGGCACGTTGCTGGTGCTCGCGCTGCTGGCCTGGGCGATGGTGCTGGCCGTGCGCAGGCTGCGCAGCCGGCTGCGCGGCAGCCTGCGCTACGGGCTGGCCAATGTCAGCCGGCGCGCCGGGGCCAGCGTGGCGCAGGTGTCGGCCTTGGGCCTGGGGCTGATGGCGCTGCTGCTGCTCACCTTCGTGCGCACCGACCTGCTCGACCGCTGGCAACTGTCGCTGCAGGCCAGCGCGCCCAATCGTTTCATCATCAACGTGCAGGACGACCAGGTGGCGCCGGTACGCGCATTCGTGGCGGCACAAGGCCTGGCGCCGCCGACGCTGTATCCGATGATCCGCGCGCGCCTGGTGGCGCACGACGGCAAGCCGGTGACCGGCGCGGATTACGCTGGAGCAGGCGACCGTGCGCAGCGCATGGCCGAACGCGAATTCAACCTCTCCGTTGCCGATGCGCTGCGCGACGACAACAAGGTGACCGCCGGCAAGTTCTGGGATGGCCGTCGCCCGGTCGTGCCCGAGGCCTCGGTCGAGGAGAAGTTCGCGCAGACGCTGGGCTGGAAACTGGGCGACCGCATCGCCTTCGACATCGCCGGCCAGCCGTTCGAGGCCACCATCACCAGCCTGCGTCGCGTCGACTGGGAAAGCTTCCGTCCCAACTTCTTCGTCATCGTCTCGCCGGGTGCGCTGGACGGTTACCCGGCCAGCCACATCACCGCCGTGCACGTTCCGGCGCACGCGGACCGGTTCACCGCCGGACTGGTGCGTGCGTTCCCCAACCTGACCGTGATCGACGTCGATGCGGTGCTCAAGCAGGTGCGCAGCACCGCCGACCAGGTCTCCACCGTGGTCGAGGTGGTGTTCTATTTCTCGCTTGCAGCGGGCCTGCTGGTGCTGATGGCCGCGGTCAGCGCGAGCCAGGACGAACGCCTGCTCGAAGGCGGGGTGATGCGTGTGCTGGGCGGCAGCCGTCGCCAGTTGCGGCTGGCGCAGGCGTCGGAGTTCGCGGCGATCGGCTTGCTGGCGGGCCTGGTCGCGGCCATCGCCGCGTCCGTCCTGTCCGGCGTGGTCGCCACGCGCGTGTTCGACCTGCCGTGGCAACCGGACTGGCGCATGGCCGCCGTGGGCGGTGGCGTGGGCGTGCTCGCGGCGCTGCTGGCTGGCCTGTTCGCCACCCGCCGCGTCTTGGACGCGCCGCCGTCGGTGACGCTGCGCGAACTGGACAACTGACCGGACATCGCGGCCGGTCGGCCGGCCGGCGCGAGGCCGCACCGTGGCGTGCAGGTAGAATGCCGCGATGTACTCGCACCGCTCGCGCCATGGCCGCTGACGCCGATCCCGCGCTCGAAACCCTGTTCCTGCCGTTCGTCGAAGGCCGCCTGGCCTGGCCGGAGGGCGGCGTGCTGTTCCTGCGCGCGCGCGATGGCTGGCCACTGCATCGCCAGCCCACGCACGGCCTGGTCTGCGAGCAGACCTTCAAGCCCGACGCCGATGCACTGCAACGCTCCGGCCTGACGGTGTGCAACGACGGCGCGCTAGCCGATGCCGCGGATGGCGAGTTGCCGGCGCAGGGGAAGCGCTACCCGCTGGTCCTGCTGCTGCCGCCCCGCCAGCGCGACGAGTCGCGCGCGCTGATGGCCCGTGCGCTTGACCAATGCGCACCCGGCGGGCGCGTGCTGGCCTGCGTCGCCAACAACGAAGGGGCCAAGTCCGCCGAGGATGACCTGCGACGCGTCGCGGGGGCGGTGAGCACGCTCACCAAGAACAAGTGCCGTGTGTTCTGGACCACACCACGTAGCGCACCCCCGCAGGCGGATGCGGAAACGCTGATCGCACAATGGCGCGGCCTGGATCGCATCCGCCCCGTGGCCGACGGCCGGCTGCACAGCCGGCCGGGTGTGTTTGCCTGGGACCGCGTCGATCCTGCGTCCGCGTTGCTTGTCGAGCACCTGCCGGCCGACCTGGCCGGTCGCGCCGCGGACCTGGGCGCCGGCATCGGCTATCTGGGCCTGGAGTTGCTGGCGCGCTGCCCGCGCATCACCGCGCTGGACCTGTACGAAGCCGAAGCGCGCGCACTCGAGCTCGCCCGCCGCAACCTGCAGCCCTGCGGCGACCGGGTGGCGCTGGGCTTCCATTGGCACGACGTCACCTCCGGCCTGCCGGCGGCCTATGACGTGATCATCAGCAACCCGCCTTTCCACGCGCAGGGCCGTGCGGAACGCCCTGACATCGGCCGTCGTTTCATTGCCGCCGCCGCCCGCGCCCTGCGGCCGGGCGGGCGCCTGTGGCTGGTCGCCAACCGGCACCTGCCGTACGAGGCGGTGCTGCACGAACACTTCGGTGCGGTGCGCGACGTGGCCACGCGTGGCGGTTTCAAGGTCGTCGAAGCCGTACGCGGCCGCTGAGGAAATCCCGCATGAAACTGGTCAAGCTCATCGCCAATCTCGGGTATGGCAGTCGCAAGGACGTGGCGCTGATGTTCCGGGAAGGCCGCATCACCGATGCCCAGGGCGAGGTGCTGTACGCCGATGACAAGGTGGCCCACGACGCCATCCGCATCGACGGCAAGCCACTGGATCCACCGGCCGGGCTGGTGCTGATGCTCAACAAGCCGGTGGGCTACACCTGTTCGACGAAGGACGTCGGGCGCTTGATCTACGACCTGCTGCCGTCGCGTTTCCGCCATCGCTCGCCGCTGTTGTCCAGCGTCGGCCGCCTCGACCGCGACACCAGCGGACTGCTGTTGATGACGGACGACGGCCAGTTGCTGCATCGCATCGTCTCGCCCAAGGCACACCTGCCGAAGGTGTACGAAGCCACCCTCGCGCACGACCTGCGCGGCGACGAAGGCGAGGTGTTCGCCAGCGGCACGCTGATGCTGGATTCGGAAACCACGCCACTCGCGCCCGCCACGCTGGAGGTGGTCGACCCGTGCCATGCGCGGTTGATCCTCACCGAAGGCCGCTACCACCAGGTGCGGCGCATGTTCGCGGCGGTCGGCAACCACGTCGAGGCACTGCATCGCAGCCGCGTCGGCGGCTTGTCGCTGGCGGACCTACCGCAGGGCCAATGGCGTGCGCTGGGCGAAAACGACATCGGCGCGTTGTTCGGTCACGCGGCAAGTCCCCCGCCGTCACGTTGAGCGCATCGCGCGCGGAGCCGACAGCGCCACGCCCGCGTCGATGTCGCCGCCGGCGCACGCCACACCGCCACCGGCGGTGCCGCGCCGCTCAGTCCCCGCGCAGCAGCCGCTGCAGCCCGTCCAGCCCCAACCGCTCCATCGTCTCCAGGTTGCGCGACACGATCACGTCCGGGTCCGGGTACGCCGCCACCGCGCGGTCGATGCTGGACTCGCGCAGCAGGTGCAGGGTGGGGTAGGGCGAACGGTTGGTGCCATTGCCCGGATCATCGAACGCGGTGCCGGCAAACCGGTAATCGGGGTGGAAACTGGCGATCTGCAGCTCGCCGTCCAGGCCCAGCTCGCCCAGCAGCGCGTCGGCCACTTCGAGGAAATCGTTGTAGTCGAGGAAGTCGGCCAGTACGTGCGGATGCACCAGCAGCGTCGTGTCGGTGGTCGCCGGATCCGTGGCCTGCAGGTACAGCAGCTCCTCGCGCAAGTCGGCGAGCAGGGCATCCGGCGTGGTGGCCTCGCTCAGCACGAAGCGTACCTGCTGCTTCACGTGCACCGCCTTGGCGAACGGGCACAGGTTCAGCCCGATCACCGCGCGCTCCAGCCAATGGCGCGTATCGGCAATCGGGTCGGGCGTGGGCATCGGGTCGCCAGCGTCGCGGATCATGGAGCGGCCTTGCATGGCCGGGCGACAGCAGTCGCGTGCTGCCGGCCCATCAGTCGCGGAAGTTCTCGAACTGCAGTGGCCGCTCGAACTCCTGGCCGCGCAGCAGCGCGATCGCCGCCTGCAGGTCGTCGCGCTTCTTGCCGGTCACGCGCAGCTTGTCGCCGTTGATCTGGCTCTCCACCTTCAGCTTGGCATCCTTGATCGCGCCCTGGATCTTCTTGGCAAGTTCGCGCTCGATGCCCTGCTTGACGGTGATCTTCTGCCGCGCACCGGCCAGGTTGGTCTCGATGTCGCCGAACTCCAGGCACCGTGCGTCGATGCCACGCGCGATCAGGCGCGCGCGCAGGATGTCGTCCATCTGCTTGAGCTGGAAATCGCTGGGAGCCGACTGCGTGACCAGCTTGTCTTCCAGAACGAACTTCGCATCCACGCCCTTGAAGTCGAAGCGGGTGGAAAGTTCGCGGTTGGCCTGGTCCACGGCGTTGGTCAGTTCGTGGGCGTCAACTTCCGAAACGATGTCGAAGGAAGGCATGGTCGGTCGCAAAACGTGACGGGGTGCGCAGCGTAACCGATGCCGCGTCCCGCGTCGCGTCCGCCATTCATCCAGCTGAATTGTGGGGTGCGTCACGCCTCGTGCGGTGGGCGGCGAAACCGATGCTGAATGCGAGACTGAATACGGACTTTTGTGTGCGCCCGCGCGCATAGGATCGTCTCCGCCGTGATCCCCCGAGCGGCCCCGATCCATCACCACCAGACAACAGGAATGCCGCAATGACTGCGAATCCGAAGATGCTGTTGCTGTCCGCCGCGCTATCCGCGGCCATGTTTGCATTGCCGGCGCTGGCGCAGGATGCCGGTAGCGACGCCGACATCGTCGCCACCGCCACCGTGCCGGCCGGCAAGATCGCCGACCGCTACGTCGCCAGCGGATTGTTCGCCGACGAGGCCAGTGCCGAAGCCATCATCACCGCACTGCGCACCGGTGGCGACTTCACCGTCACCGAGCAGGTCACCACGACCACCACCAACCCCGACGGCACCACCGCGACCACCACGTCCACCGTTGAGCGCACCGTGGTCAACCCCAATGGCCCGATGGGCTACGGCGAGGTCAACATCAGCCTGGCGATCGCCGAGAAGCTGCTTGTCGACGGCGCGTACACCGATCTGCAGTCGGCCTTGTCCGGCACCACCGCCACCATCACCAACGCCGATGGCACCACTACCACGACCACCACCGGTGGCGTATTGGCGATGCGCGCCGACGGCATGGGTTGGGGCCAGATCGCCAAGGAACTGGACTTCAAGCTTGGCTCGGTGATGGGCGCGGGTAGCCGCAGCGACAAGGCGGCTGTCCGCATGGATCGCGCCCCGAAGGCCAAGGTCGAGCGCGCCGAGCGTGTCGCCAAGGTCGAGCGCGTCGCCAAGGTCGAGCGTCCGACCCGCCCGGAGCGCGCCGAGCGCCCGACCCGTCCGGAACGCCCGCAGAAGCCAGAGCGCGGCGGCCGTCCGTAAGCGTCGACGCCGTGGCGAACAGGCGGGCGCCGATGGCGCCCGCTTTTCCTGCATTCCACCTGGAGTTCCGATGAAACGTTCCGCGTTCCTGCTGGCGTTGTCTCTGGCCGTTGGCGTCGTACATGCCGAGGACGGTTTCAACCTTGGCGTCGGTGCTGATTACAGCAGCGGCGACTATGGCACCGACACCACCACCACCATCTTTTCGGTGCCCGTCACCGCCAAGTACAACCGCGGCAACTGGACCTGGAAGGCCAGCCTTCCCTGGATGCGCGTGGACGGCGATCCCAACGTCGTGCCGGGGCTGGGTTCGGTCACCAACAACAACCCGCGCGGCCGCGGCCGCGGCGGCATCGTCGACCCCACCCAGCCTGAATCCGGCACCGCCAGCGGCATTGGTGACCTCCGCCTCAGCGCGACCTACGGGCTGGACACTGGCGGCCCTCTGGGCGTCGACCTGACGGCCAACTTCAAGGTTGCCACCGCCGACGAGGACAAGGGGCTGGGCACCGGTGCCAACGACTACGGCGTGGCCGTGGACCTGTACCGTGATTTCAACCGCACGCTGCTGTTCGGCGGCGCCGGCTACACCCGACTGGGTGCCTCGGATTACATCGACGCCGACAGCGTGTTCAACACCAATGTCGGTGCCGCATGGAAGGCGGGCAAGGCCAGCTTCGGCGCGATGTACGACTGGCGCGAGGCGGCCACCGAAGCCTCCGACGACCGTAGCGAAGTCACCGGATTCGTCGCGTTACCCACCGGCGACCGCGGCAAGCTGCAACTGTACGCGGTAAAAGGCCTGAGCGATGGCAGTCCCGACTGGGGCGTGGGCCTGAACCTGAGCGCCGGGTTCTAGGCCCTTTCACCGCGGTTGCACAGGGTGGCGGCGGCTGGACGGCCGTTCCCGTGCCGCGGCCTGGCCTGACACACCGTCGAGCATGTCAGCGACGTGCCGGCCGCGGCACTCCATGCGGATCCTTCGACTCCTGCGAGGGATCTGTCGCGGGGCCGGCGCCCTTGTGTCCGGAGGGCGTCGCGAAGGGCATGCCGTCATCCGGCCCCAGGGTGGCCGCCGGTGCGCGTGGCGGCTCCTGCGCCACGCCTGCGGGAGGCGCACGATCCTGCGCGCAGCCGGTCAGGGCAACGGCCAGCGCGGCAGTGGCCAACGCGTGGATCAGTGCCATGGGGGTGCTCCTGTGATCCGCCGTCGCGGCCGCTTATTGTTGCCAACGCGAAACAACTGGACCACAGGCAGTCGGCAAACCGCCGATAATCGCGGTTTCGTGCTTTAGGAACCTGCCATGCCCCGCCCGGGTTACGTCTGGTCCGGCGCCTCGCGCGCCCACACCGCACCCTGCTGTCCGTTGGGTCGGACGCGGTTGCCCGCATGACGGACCACGCGAAGCGCCGATCCCGGGCCGTCTGGGCCATGTTGCTGGCCGTGGCGCTGTTCTCGCTGATGGACGCGGGGCTGAAAGGCCTGGCGGCGCACTATCCCCCTTTCCAGGTGGCCACCTTGCGTGGCGCCGCATCCTTGCCGCTGGTGCTGGCATGGGCCTTGGCAACCGCGGGGCCGCGCCCGCTACTGCACGTGCACTGGTCGCTGCACCTGCTGCGCGGCGTGCTGGGCGTGGCGATGATGGCCGCCTTTGCCTACGCACTGCGGTACATGCCACTGTCCACCGCGTACTCGATCTTCTTCGTGGCGCCGCTGCTGATCACTGCGCTTTCGGTCCCGTTCCTGGGCGAACACGTGGGGCCGCGCCGCTGGGTGGCCATCGGCATCGGGCTGGTGGGCGTGCTGGTGGTATTGCGGCCGACCGGCCAGGGCGTGCTCAGCCTCGCCGGGATCGCCGTGCTCGTGGCCGCGCTGGCCTACGCCGTCAGTGCCATCACGGTGCGCGTGCTGGCGCGCACCGACAGCACGCAGTCGATGATGGTGTGGTTGCTGGCGATGATGGCGCTGGGCGCCGGGGCCATCGCCTGGCCCGATTGGGTGCCACTGCGGGCCGCCGATGCCTGGCTCATCGCCGGCATAGGCGTGGCGGGCGCCCTCGGCCAGTACGCGATTACCGAAGCTTTCCGCCTGGGCGAAGCCTCGCTCATCGCGCCATTGGAGTACACCGCGCTGTTGTGGGGCGTCATCCTCGATGCCACCTTGTGGGGCGTGCTGCCCGACCGCGTCACCTGGCTGGGCGCGGGCATCATCATCGGCAGTGGCCTGTACCTGCTGCACCGCGAGCGGGTGCGCGGCGCGGCGTCCGCCTGATCAGCCGCGCACGGCAACGGGCTCCCGCGGGAGCCCGTTGCCCCGTCACCATCAGAAGCGCGCGCCCAGTCCCACGCCCAGTACCACGGGATTGAGCTTGGCTTCGCCGCTATCGACGCCGTTGATCGCCACGTCCGGTTTGCCGTGCAGGTAGCGCACGTCCGCGCGGGCGAACCAGTTGGGATGGAAGTTGGCATCCACGCCGACCGTCGCCATCGCGCCCTTGGCGGTATCCACGCCGATGCGCTGGCCCGCGAGCGGACCGGTGGGCGTCGCGGTCTCCTCGCTGAAGTTGCTCTCGAAGTAGCCCAGGCCCACGAACGGACGCACGGTCTGCGACGCGCTGCCGAAGTGGTACTGGCCGCTCAGCGCGTAGGGCTGGGCCGCGACGCTCGCGGTCTTGCCCGCGGCGGTGTTCACCCGATGGCCGAATTTGTCGGCCGCGCCCCACGCCTCGATGGCGAAGTTGTCGGTGATGTAATAGCTGGCGCTCAGCGTCGCCGCGCCGTCGCCGTCCACCTTGGCCTTCGTGCCGGCGATGGTCGGGTCCTGGGTCGGCTCAGCCAGCGCATAGCCACCGACGATGGCGAAGCGCTTGCTGCGGGTATCGATACCGTCCTGGGCGAAGGCCGTCGGTGCGATGGCCACGGCGCCCAGCAGGGCCAGCGTCAGGGTGCGATTGCGGTTCATCAGGTGTCTCCTTGATCTGGTTCTGTGTGGTGCCTTCGGGGAGGCGCGGCCACCGTAGCCACGCACGGATGAACCGTTCTTGCCCCGCGTGGGTGGCCGGCATTCCGTGCCGGTGGTGAAACCGGGCCTGAAGCCGCGCTCACGCGCCCTTCACCGCAGGTGCGGCGGGGTTCGCGGCGCGCTACGCTGCACCGGTCCATCTCCCGGAGAAGCCCAATGCGCCGCGCTTTCGCACTTGCCGTCCTCGCGCTGGGAGGCGTGAACGCCGCGGCAAGCGAAGCGGGCTGCCGGGTGGAAAGCGACTACGAACTCACGCTGGACCCGCGCAGCCTGATCCTCGTGCGCGACGCCGCACCGGCGAAGGCCGTCGTCATGCGCCAGGGGCGGCTGTTCGTCGATGACGCCTGGGTGAACCTCGACGCGGAGGACAGCCGCAGGATCGCCGCGTTCGAACAGGGCACGCGCGAGGCCATGCCCGAGGCGCAGGCCATCGGTCGGGCTGCCGCCGACATCGCCTTCGCCGCGCTGGGTGAGGTGGCCGCCGGCTTCAGCAGTGACCCCAGGGCAACCCACGACAAGCTTGCCGCCGCGCGCGGCAAGCTGGACGCCCGCCTGACCGCGGCGGTGAGCCCCCACCGCTTCGACGGGCGCGACCTGGGCACCGACATCTCGGAGGCGGTGGCCGAGGCGATCCCCAGCCTGATTGGCGACATCGTGGGTGGCGCGATCAGCGCGGCGTTCACCGGCGACAAGTCCCGGCTGGAGCGGATGGAGCACCTGGACGCCGAAGTCGAGGCCGCCGTCACCCCGCGCGCCGCCATGCTGGAGTCGCGCGCGTCGGCCCTGTGCCAGCGCCTGCAGGCCCTGGATGCGATCGAGGACGGGTTGGAGTTCCGGCTGCCCGACGGCCGGCGCCTCGACGTGCTGCGGGTGGTGGCACCGTCCGGGGCCGCGGCCGGCCACTAGTTTCGCCCGAAACATACCCGCCCGTACCCGGGGCCTGCGTCGCGGTAGTCGATCGCCGCGGTTGGCGCTGCCGCGCACAAAGCCCACAATAGGCCTTTGCCCGGATTTCGGAGCCCCCCATGGCTGAGCTGAAGGAAGCGCGCGTCCCCGACATTGGCGGATACGACGATGTGCCCGTGATCGAACTGCTGGTCGCCGTCGGCGACACCGTTGCCGCCGACCAGGGCCTGGTCACCCTGGAGTCCGACAAGGCCACCATGGAAGTGCCGGCGCCCTTCGCTGGCGTGATCCGCGAGCTCAAGGTCAAGCTCGGCGACGCGGTGTCCGAAGGCAGCATCGTCGCGATGATCGAGACCGCCGATGGCGCGGCCGCGCCAGCGCCCGAGGCACCGAAGGCCGCACCGGCGCCGGCGCCGTCAAACACACCCGTGCCGGCCGCCGAGACCGGCACCCGCGTCGAGCCGGTGCCCGCACCCTCCCGGCCTGATGCCCCCGTGGCCCGCCAGGTCGAAACAGCGGCCGCGACCAGCGAGCCGCGCACGCCGCCGGTGGCGTTCACCGCCGACGAACTGATGCCCGACAAGGTCCCCTATGCCAGTCCCGCCGTGCGCCTGTTCGCCCGCGAGTTGGGCGTGGACCTGGCCCAGGTCAAGGGCAGCGAGCGCGGCGGCCGCATCACCCGCGAGGACGTGCAGCAGTTCGTGAAGGGCGTGATGCAGGGCGGCGGTGCCGTGGCCGCAGGCCCGGTCGTCGGCGGCAACGGCCTCAACCTGCTGCCGTGGCCCAAGGTCGACTTCGCCAAGTTCGGCCCGGTCGAGACGCGCGAGCTCAGCCGCATCCAGAAGATCTCCGGTGCCAACCTCGCGCGCAACTGGGCGATGATCCCGCACGTCACCCAGCACGACGATGCCGACATCACCGACCTCGAAGCGCTGCGCGTGCAGCTCAACAAGGAAAACGAGAAGGCTGGCATCAAGCTGACCATGCTCGCGTTCCTGATGAAGGCGTCGGTCGCCGCGCTGCAGAAGTTCCCCACCTTCAACGCCTCGCTGGACGCGTCCGGCGAAGTGCTGACGCTGAAGCAGTACTTCCACATCGGCTTCGCCGCCGACACGCCCAACGGCCTGGTGGTGCCGGTGGTGCGCGACGTCGACAAGAAGGGCGTGCTGCAGATCGCGCAGGAAACCTCGGAGTTGGCGAAGAAGGCCCGCGACGGCAAGCTCGGCCCGGCCGACATGCAGGGCGGCTGCTTCTCGATCAGCTCGCTGGGCGGCATCGGCGGCACCAAGTTCACGCCCATCGTGAACGCGCCGGAAGTCGCCATCCTTGGCGTATCCAAGTCGGCCATCCGCCCGGTGTGGAACGGCGGCGAATTCGAGCCCAAGCTGATCCTGCCGCTGTCGCTGTCGTATGACCACCGCGTCATCGACGGCGCCGCGGCCGCGCGTTTCACCGCGTATCTCGCCCAGCTGCTCGCGGATATGCGTCGGGTCCTGCTGTGATGGCGCGCGCATGGTGCCTGGCCGCCGCGCTGGCGGTCGCACCGCTCGCGCAGGCGGACGAGTGCGTGGTCGACCTCGGCCGCGGTTGGCCGCCCGGCGCGCAGAACCACGGTGAGGCCGCCGAGAAGCTGCTGTTCGGCGGGCGCCAGCCCGCACTGGCGCTGACCTGGCTGCCGGCACGTGGCGCGGAGCGCAGCCTGCAGATAGTGCCGGCCGACGACGGTGACTGGACCCTGCGCTATGCGGTGGCCGACGAGCGTGTGCTGCAGTGGGTGGGCGTGCGCGGCGGCGTCGAGCAGCGCCTGGTGCTGGAGCAGGCACCGGACGTGCTGGAAGCGCCGATCCCTGCGGTGCTCGGCCGCCGCTTGGCGGATGACTGGGCGCAGGCACTGGCAAGCGTGGTGCCGGAACAGCGCAGCGCCACGTTCCACGAAGGCGATCTGTGGCTGTTGCAGGCCGGGGGCGTGCGCACCAGCGGCCTGGCACCCGACTGCGGGCCCACCGAGCGGCTGCTCGAGCAGGTCGACCTGCTGATCGAGGCGGTGGACGAAAAGGCCGCCAAGCGCGGGAAGCGCTGGGCCCGGATCGAACAATCGCTGGACACCATGCGCGAAGAACTGGCCGCCACCGAGGGTGCCGGCGAAGGAGTGGTCAATGCCAACCATTGAAATCAAGGTCCCGGACATCGGTGGGTATGACGATGTGCCGGTGATCGAAATACTGGTCGCCGTGGGCGACACCGTCGCCAAGGACCAGGGCCTGGTCACGCTCGAATCCGACAAGGCGACGATGGAGGTGCCGGCCTCTCATGCCGGCGTGATCAAGGCGCTCAAGGTCAAGCTCGGTGATGCCGTGTCCGAAGGCAGCGTCATAGCGGTGATCGAAGCGGCAGGCGAAGGTGCAGCGGAGTCGGCAGCTCCGGCTACAGCCGGCTCATCGACCGCCCCCGCCACTGCGCCGACCGCGACAGTGTCTGCACCTGCACCTGCACCTGCCGCGCAGGCAACGGCGACCGCGTCCAGCAGCGCCCCGGCCCAGGCTTCTGCATCGACCTCGGCCTCGACTCCAGTGGCGCCCGTAGGCGGCACGCCAGCGATCGCCGGCCCCACGCCCGCCGCCGCCTCCGGCCGCAAGGCCGACATCGAATGCCGCATGCTCGTGCTCGGCGCCGGCCCCGGCGGTTACACGGCCGCGTTCCGCTCCGCGGACCTGGGCATGGACACCGTGCTGGTCGAGCGTCACGCCAGCCTCGGCGGCGTCTGCCTCAACGTCGGCTGCATCCCGTCCAAGGCGCTGCTGCATGCCGCCGCGGTGATCGACGAAGCCGCCCACGCCAGCGACTACGGCATCGACTTCGGCAAGCCGAAGATCACCCTCGACAAGCTGCGCACCTACAAGGACAAGGTCGTCGGCCAGCTGACCAAGGGTTTGGCCGGCATGGCCAAGCAGCGCAAGGTGCGCGTGGTCGAAGGCACGGGCAGGTTCATCTCGCCCAACGAGCTGGAAGTGACCGGTGCCAACGGCGCCCAGCTCATCCGTTTCGAGCAGTGCATCATCGCCGCCGGCTCGCAGGCGGTGAAGCTGCCGGGCTTCCCGTGGGGTGAGCCGGGCGCGCGCGACACGCGCGTCATGGACTCCACCGACGCGCTCGACCTGGCCGACGTGCCGAAGAAGCTGCTGGTCGTCGGCGGCGGCATCATCGGCCTGGAGATGGCCACCGTGTACCGCGCGCTGGGCAGCGAGGTGACCGTGGTCGAATTCGCCGACCAGATCATGCCCGGCGCCGACGCCGACCTGATCAAGCCACTGGCCGACCGCCTGAAGAAGCAGGGCGTCATCGTCCACACCAGGGTCAAGGCCGCGGGCACTGAAGCGCTCAAGAGCGGCATCAAGGTGCGCTTCGAGCCCGCTACCGAAGGCGGCAGCGCGCCTGAAGCGCAGACCTTCGATCGCGTGCTGGTGGCCGTGGGCCGCTCGCCCAACGGCGGCAAGCTCGATGCGGACAAGGCCGGCGTCAGCGTCACCGACCGCGGCTTCATCCCCGTCGACCGGCAGATGCGCACCAACGTGCCGCATATCTTCGCCATCGGCGACCTGGTGGGCCAGCCGATGCTGGCGCACAAGGCCACGCACGAAGGCAGGCTGGCCGCCGAAGTCGCATTCGGCGAGAAGAAGGAATGGATCGCGCGGGTGATTCCGTCGGTGGCCTACACCGATCCGGAAATCGCTTGGGTCGGCGTCACCGAAACCGAAGCCAAGGCCAAGGGCCTGAAGGTGGGGGTCGGCAAGTTCCCGTGGGCCGCCAGCGGCCGCGCGATCGGCATCGGCCGCACCGAAGGCTTCACCAAGCTGGTGTTCGACGAGGCCACCCACCGCGTGATCGGCGGCGGCATCGTCGGCGTGCACGCCGGTGACCTGATCGCCGAGATCGGGCTGGCCATCGAGATGGGCTGCGAGGTGCACGACATCGGCGCCACCATCCACCCGCACCCGACGCTGAGCGAGTCGGTCGGGATGGCCGCCGAGGTGTACGACGGCACCATCACCGACCTGTACATTCCGAAGAAGAAATAAGAGCAAAGCCCCGGCCCGGGGAGCATGACCGGGCCGGGGCTTCAAGTACCCGCCAGTGCACGGCCCTTGACGAGGAGTATTGGCGCAGCGGGACCCAAGGTATGCGACCGGTGGCGCTCGAAAAGGTTCCCGCGCGGAACCACGGGGTCACGTCAACGCGCCGGCGGGCCCCATGGGCGGCGGTCGTCGCCGACGTTCAAGCCGCGTCCACACCTTCTCGTGCAGGTGGAAGGCCACGGTATTGATGGCCGGCTCCACCAGTGCCAACGCACCGCCCACCCAGGCGCTGCCCGTCATCAGGTAGCCGACCGAGAAGGCGACGGCGAAATGCACGGCGGCAAAGCTCAGCGTCTTGCGCATGACAAGTGCCTGCAAATGAGAATGAATCTCAATTATGCACCCTGCGGACATCCTGTCCAATCAAAATTTCCCGCTGTAGCAATAGCTTGTATCAATTGGTCGTCCGCCCGGGTCGCTGATCTACCAGCGCACTGCCGACCAACGTCGGTTGCTCCGTCCCGGTAGCCGTTCTATACTTTTGCGGCTTACCCGGGCGCTTTTCAGCCCGCTTCCTCCGACCGGGGCCAGCGTGCACGACCCATTGACAGCAGGCCGTCGCCTGGCGACCCGCACGGTCGTCTGGCAAGCCACCGCGACAGCCCTGCTGGCGCTGGCTTTCCTGGCCAAGGGTGGCTCGCATGCCCTCGCGGCGCTGCTTGGCGGCGGTGCGATGGCGGCCGGAGGTGCCCTCGCGGCCCGCCTGCTGTTCAGGGGCGGCGCCGGCTCCGCGGGCATGGTGCTGGGCCGCTGGTTCGCGGGCCTGGCACTGAAGTGGCTGGTGGTGTTCGTGGTGCTGTGGTTGGGCGTGGTGGTCTGGCGGTTGCCGGCACTGCCGCTGCTGCTGGGGATCGTGGCTGCACTCGTTGCGCTCGCCCTGGCCGCGACGCGCCGCTGACGCACTGCGGCTTGTTCACAAATTTCACATTGCAAGGTTAGGACACATGTCCGGCGCGGCAGAACTCACTCCCACCGAATATATCCAGCACCACCTCAAGAACCTGACCGTTAGTGTCGGCGAGGGCAGCTTCTGGACCCTGAACCTGGACACCCTGGTCGGCGCGGTCCTGATGGGCCTGCTGATCGTGTTCGCGTTCTGGATGGCCACCCGCAAGGCCACCTCGGGCGTGCCGGGCAAGTGGCAGGCCTTCGTCGAGATCTGCCTGGAGTTCGTCGACAAGCAGGCGCGTGACACCTACCACGGTCCAAGCAAGCTGGTGACGCCGATCGCGATCACCCTGTTCTTCTGGATCCTGATGATGAACATGCTGAAGCTGATCCCGGCAGACTTCATCGCCAAGCCGCTGGAGCTGGTCGGCATCCATTACTGGAAGCCGGTGCCCACCGCCGACGTCAACGCCACGCTGGGCATGTCCATCAGCGTGTTCTTCCTGATGCTGTTCTTCGCCCTGCGTTCCAAGGGCCTGGGCGGCTTCACCAAGGAATTCCTGACCGCGCCGTTCGGCAAGTGGATGCTGCCGTTCAACCTGATCCTCAACATCGTCGAGTGGCTGAGCAAGCCGATTTCGCTGGCCATGCGACTGTTCGGCAACATGTTCGGCGGCGAAATCGTGTTCCTCCTCATCTGGGTGCTCGGCGGTGCCGGCATCCTGGGCGCCCTCGCGGGCGGTGTGTTCGGCCTCGGCTGGATGCTGTTCCACCTGCTGGTGATTCCGCTGCAGGCGTTCATCTTCATGATGCTGTCCATCGTGTACCTGAGCCTGTCGGAAGACGCTCACTAAGCGCCTCGGCGCGAAGTCCCGGTCAACCCAGTTCGTATCGTTTCAACCCTTCCTCGTATCAACCCTTAAGCACCCGTTCGGAGACAACCATGGAAATCCTTGCCCACCTCGCTTCGGTTCAGGCCTCGACCGCTCTCGCCGTCGGCATCATGGTCGGCCTCGCCGCCCTCGGCGCCGGTCTCGGCCTGGCCATCATGTCCGGCAAGTTCCTGGAGTCGGCCGCGCGCCAGCCGGAGCTGATCCCGGTCCTGCAGGTCCGCATGTTCATCACCGCCGGCCTGATCGACGCCGCGTTCATCATCACCGTCGCCGTCGCCCTGCTGCTGGCCTTCGCCAACCCGATGGCCTCGGCGCTGCTGTCCGAAGCCGCCAAGCTGGCCGGCTGATCCAGCCGCTGACGATGCGGGCCGGCCCGGTCGGCCTGCATCACGGTTGAAGGACCGGGCGCGTTCTCGCGCCCTTTCCCGTCACCTTCTGGCAGAGCACCACGCATGGACATCAACCTCACCCTATTTGCCCAGGCACTGGCGTTCGCCAGTTTGATCTGGATCATCGCGACCAAGATCTGGCCGCCGCTGCTCAAGGCCATCGAAGAGCGCCAGCAGAAGATCGCCGAAGGACTGGCTGCGGCTGACAACAGCCAGAAGGCCCTCGCCCAGGCGCAGGAACAGGTCGACGCCGCCCTGCGCGAAGCGCGTGGCAAGGCCAACGAGATCATCGATCAGGCGCACCAGCGCGCCAACCAGATCATCGACCAGGCCAAGAACGACGCCCTTGCCGAAGGCGAGCGCCAGAAGGCCCTGGCCCTGGCCGAGATCGACGCGTCCGCCACCCGCGCCCGCGAGGACCTGCGCAAGCAGGTGTCCGCGCTGGCCGTGACCGGCGCCGAGAAGCTGCTCAAGCGCGAAATCGACGCCAACGCCCACAAGGCCCTGCTCGACGAGCTCGCCGCGGAAATCTGAGCCCACCATGAGCCAGCCCCTGACCCTCGCCCGCCCGTATGCCCGCGCAGCCTTCGCGCTGTCGCGTGACGCCGGTCGCGCCGCCGACTGGTCGAAGGCGCTTGCCTTCGCCGCGCGCGTGGCCGCCGACCCGCAGGCGCAAGCCGTGCTCGGCCACCCGCTGCTGAGCAGCGCCGACGCCGTCGGCCTGCTGGTCATCGACGGTGCCGACGAAGCGTTCGTGCGCTTCCTCGGCCTGCTCGCCGACAACCGCCGCCTGCCGCTGCTGCCGGAAATCTCCGGGCTGTTCGAAGAGCTGCGCGCCGAGGCCGACCGCGTGGTCAAGGCCAGGGTGACCGCCGCCGCCGAACTGCCGGCCGCCGAACTCGAGTCGATCAAGGCCGCGCTGAAGAAGCGCTTCGGCCGCGACGTCGAGATCGAGACGGCCATCGACGCGTCGCTGATCGGCGGCGCGGTGATCGACGCCGGCGACGTGGTCATCGACGGCTCGCTCAAGGGCAAGCTCTCGCGCCTGCAGTCCGCGCTCGCGGGCTGACGGCACACAAAGTCTTCAATTGCTACTCCGGCGGCAACGCCGGGCACATAGGGAAACTCCCATGCAAACCCAGCTCAACCCGTCCGAAATCAGCGAACTGATCAAGACCCGCATCGAGAAGGTCAAGCTGGCCGCCGAGGCGCGCAACGAAGGCACCGTCACCTCGGTGTCCGACGGCATCGTGCGCATCCACGGCCTGGCCGACGTGATGCAGGGCGAAATGATCGAGCTGCCCAACAGCACGTTCGCCCTGGCCCTGAACCTGGAGCGCGACTCGGTCGGCGCCGTGGTCCTGGGTGACTACGAGCACCTGCGCGAAGGCGACGTGGCCAAGACCACCGGCCGCATCCTGGAAGTGCCGACCGGTCCGGAACTGCTGGGCCGCGTGGTGAACGCGCTGGGCGAGCCGATCGACGGCAAGGGCCCGATCAACGCCGCCATTTCCGCTCCGGTGGAGCGCGTGGCCCCGGGCGTGATCTGGCGCAAGTCGGTCGACCAGCCGGTGCAGACCGGTTACAAGTCGGTCGACTCGATGATCCCGATCGGCCGCGGCCAGCGCGAGCTGATCATCGGCGACCGCCAGACCGGCAAGACCGCGATGGCCATCGACGCGGTGATCAACCAGAAGGGCACCGGCATCAAGTGCGTGTACGTCGCGATCGGCCAGAAGGCCTCGACCGTGGCCAACATCGTGCGCAAGCTGGAAGAGAACGGCGCGCTGGCGCACACGATTGTCGTCGCCGCCACCGCGTCCGAGTCGGCCGCGATGCAGTACATCAGCGCCTACTCCGGCGCGACCATGGGCGAGTACTTCATGGATCGCGGCGAAGACGCCCTGATCGTGTACGACGACCTGTCCAAGCAGGCCGTGGCGTACCGCCAGATCTCGCTGCTGCTCAAGCGCCCGCCGGGCCGCGAAGCCTACCCGGGCGACGTGTTCTACCTGCACAGCCGCCTGCTCGAGCGCGCCGCCCGCGTGTCCGAGGAGTACGTCGAGAAGTTCACCAACGGTGCCGTGAAGGGCAAGACCGGCTCGCTGACCGCGCTGCCGATCATCGAGACCCAGGCCGGTGACGTCTCGGCGTTCGTGCCGACCAACGTGATCTCCATCACCGATGGCCAGATCTTCCTGGAAACCGACCTGTTCAACGCCGGCATCCGCCCGGCCGTGAACGCCGGTATCTCGGTGTCGCGCGTCGGTGGCGCCGCCCAGACCAAGATCATCAAGAAGCTGTCGGGCGGCATCCGCATCGCCCTGGCCCAGTACCGTGAGCTGGCGGCGTTCGCGCAGTTCGCCTCGGACCTGGACGAAGCCACCCGCAAGCAGCTCGAGCGCGGCCAGCGCGTCACCGAGCTGATGAAGCAGAAGCAGTACGCGCCGATGTCGATCGCGCTGCAGGCCCTGTCGATCTACGCCGTCAACGAGGGCTACCTCGACGACGTGGCGGTCAACAAGCTCCTGGCGTTCGAAAGCGGCCTGCACGCCCACTTCATCAACACCCAGGGCGCGCTGATCGACCAGATCAACAGCACCGGCAACTGGAACGACGACATCGAAGGCGCCTTCAAGAAGGGCATCGGCGAGTTCAAGAGCACCGGTTCCTGGTAAGCCCCACGCCGGGCGCGCCGTCCGCGGCGCACCGGGCAGGGCAGGCCACCATCCGCGCGGGTTCCGGCCCGCGTCGTTGAGTCCAAGCAGAAGAGAGCAGCATGGCAGGCGGACGCGAAATCAAGACGAAGATCAAGAGCGTGCAGAACACCCGCAAGGTGACGCGCGCGCTCGAGATGGTCTCGGCCTCCAAGATCCGCAAGGCGCAGGAGCGGATGCGGGTCTCGCGCCCCTACGCGCGCGTGATGAAGCAGGTGATCGGCCACCTGGCGCAGGCCAACAGCGATTACCAGCACCCGTACATGGCCGAGCGCAAGGACATCAAGCGCGTTGGCTACGTCGTGGTGTCGTCCGACCGCGGCCTGGCCGGCGGCCTGAACAACAACATGTTCCGCAAGCTCGTCGCCGAGTTCCGCAAGTGGCAGGAGCAGGGCGTCGAGGTGGACGTGGTCACCATCGGCCAGAAGGCCTCGGTGTTCTTCCGTCGCCTGCACGTGAACATGCTGGCCTCGGTCACCCACCTGGGCGACCAGCCCAAGCTCGAGCAGCTGGTGGGCGTGGTCAAGGTGGTGCTGGACGGCTACAGCGCCGGCAACATCGACCGCGTGTTCGTCTGCTACAACGACTTCGTCAACACCATGACGCAGCGCGCCGCGTTCGACCAGCTGCTGCCGCTGCCGCCGTCGGATGCGCCGGTCGCCAAGCATGACTGGGATTACATCTACGAGCCCAACGCCGAAGGCGTGCTGGACCACGTGCTGACCCGCTACATCGAGTCGCTGGTGTACCAGGCGGTGCTGGAGAACGTGGCCTCCGAGCATGCCGCGCGCATGGTCGCGATGAAGGCCGCGTCCGACAACGCCAACAAGCTGATCGGCACGCTGCAGTTGTCCTACAACAAGGCGCGCCAGGCGGCGATCACCCAGGAAATCTCGGAAATCGTCAGCGGCGCCGCGGCGGTCTGAGCCCGGGTCTGAAACACACATTCCGGCACGGGCAACCGCCCGCGCCAAGCAGATTTAAAGTTAGAGGAAACCACAATGAGCCAGGGCAAGATCGTTCAGATCATCGGTGCCGTTGTCGACGTCGAGTTCCCGCGTGAGTTCGTGCCGAAGGTGTACGACGCGCTGAAGGTCGACGGCACCGCGATCACGCTGGAAGTGCAGCAGCAGCTGGGCGACGGCGTCGTCCGCACCATCGCCCTCGGTTCGACCGACGGCCTGAAGCGCAACCTCGTCGCCAGCAACACCGGCCGCGCCATCGCGGTGCCGGTCGGCGCCGGCACGCTGGGCCGCATCATGGACGTGCTGGGCACCCCGATCGACGAAGCCGGTCCGGTGCAGGCGTCCGACCATTGGGAAATCCACCGCGCCGCCCCGTCGTACGAGGACCAGTCCTCGGCCAACGAACTGCTCGAGACCGGCATCAAGGTCATCGACCTGATGTGCCCGTTCGCCAAGGGCGGCAAGGTCGGCCTGTTCGGCGGCGCCGGCGTGGGCAAGACCGTCAACATGATGGAGCTGATCAACAACATCGCCAAGGCGCACTCGGGTCTGTCCGTGTTTGCCGGCGTGGGCGAGCGTACCCGCGAGGGCAACGACTTCTACCACGAGATGAAGGACTCCAACGTCCTCGACAAGGTGGCGATGGTGTACGGCCAGATGAACGAGCCGCCGGGCAACCGCCTGCGCGTCGCGCTGACCGGCCTGACCATGGCCGAATACTTCCGCGACGAGAAGGACGCGTCGGGCAGGGGCAAGGACGTGCTGCTGTTCGTCGACAACATCTACCGCTACACGCTGGCCGGTACCGAAGTGTCGGCGCTGCTGGGCCGCATGCCGTCGGCGGTGGGTTACCAGCCGACCCTGGCCGAGGAAATGGGCGTGCTGCAGGAGCGCATCACCTCGACCAAGACCGGTTCGATCACCTCGATCCAGGCCGTGTACGTGCCCGCGGACGACCTGACCGACCCGTCGCCGGCGACCACCTTCGCCCACCTCGACGCCACCGTCGTGCTGAGCCGCAACATCGCCTCGCTGGGCATCTACCCGGCCGTGGACCCGCTGGACTCGACCTCGCGCCAGCTGGACCCGAACGTGATCGGCAACGAGCACTACGACACCGCGCGCCGCGTGCAGTCGACCCTGCAGAAGTACAAGGAGCTCAAGGACATCATCGCGATCCTGGGCATGGATGAGCTGTCGGAAGAAGACAAGCAGGCCGTGTCGCGCGCCCGCAAGATCGAGCGCTTCTTCTCGCAGCCGTTCCACGTGGCCGAAGTGTTCACCGGCTCGCCGGGCAAGTACGTGTCGCTGAAGGACACCATCCGCGGCTTCAAGGGTATTGTCGAGGGCGAGTACGACCACCTGCCGGAGCAGGCGTTCTACATGGTCGGCTCCATCGAGGAAGCGGTCGAGAAGGCCAAGAAGATGGGCGTGGGCTGAGCGCCCACCCTGTCTTCCACGCCTGACCAACCAAGGACATCCTGATGAGCACCACCTTCCGTTGCGACATCGTCAGCGCCGAGAACGAGATCTTCCACGGTGACGCCGAGCTGCTGGTCGCCACCGGCGAGATGGGCGAACTCGGCATCGCGCCGCGCCACGCGCCGCTGATCACCCGCCTCAAGCCGGGCAAGGTCGTGGTGACCCTGCCGGGCGGCGAGCAGGTCGACATCGCCATTTCCGGCGGCATCCTCGAGGTGCAGCCGCAGGTGGTGACCGTGCTGGCCGACACCGCGATCCGCGCCGAGGACATCGACGAGGCGGCGGTGCGCGCGGCGAAGGAAGAAGCCGAGCGCATCCTCGCCAAGAAGGATCCGAAGATGAGCCTGGAGGAAGCCCAGGCGCAGCTGGCGATGAGCGTCGCCCAGCTGAGCGCGCTGGAGCGCCTGCGCAAGAACCTCAAGCACTGAGCATCGCGCGACGTGTTTGCGAGAACGCCGGCCCTGGGCCGGCGTTTTTGTTTGCTTTGGTGTGATCCAGAGGGCGCGGTCCTACTTGCGGTACACCCAGTGCCGCGACATGAAGAACCCCAGCGCCCCCAGCGCCAGTTCCACCACTGGCTTGGCCAGCCACGCCCACTGCAGGCCCAGCACATCGTCGATGGTGCCCATGGCCCAGGTGCTGGCCGCGGTGGTGCCCAGCCACATCACCAGGAAGCGGGCCAGCTGGTGCCGGCCCACGGCGGTATTGGCGCCGGCAAAGGTGAAGCGGCCGTTGGCCCAGAAGCCCAGCGAGGCCCCGCACACGCGCCCGCTGATGTTGGCCCACTCGACGGGAAGACCCAGGTGGCTCAGGCCCACCATCACCCCCCAGTCCAGCAGCCATTGGACGATGCCGATGGCGAGGTAGTGCCCGCCCTGGCGGCCGAGTGACATGCGCGGGGTTGCTCCGTGGGAAGAATGGGGAAATCGTAGCAGTGCGCGCCACGATAGAATTCGTGGCGAAACCCGCCGATCCCGGAGCCCGCATGAGCCTTCCCCTGCACGTAGTCGTCCTCGCCGCCGGCGAAGGCAAGCGCATGAAGTCCGCGGTCCCGAAGGTGCTGCAGAAGGTGGCGGGCAAGCCGATGCTCAGGCACGTGATCGATACCGCGCGCGCCTTGCAGCCGGCCGGGATCCACGTCGTCTACGGCCACGGCGGCGAACAGGTGCGCGACGCATTCGCCGCCGATCCCGACCTGCGCTGGAGCGAGCAGGCGCAGCGACTGGGCACCGGGCACGCGGTACAGCAGGCCATGCCCGGCGTGCCGCAGGACGCGCGCGTGCTGGTGCTGTACGGCGACGTGCCGCTGATCGCCGCCCATACCCTCGAGCGCCTGCTGGCAGCGCCGGGGCGGCTTGCGGTGCTGGTTGCCGACCTGGACGACCCCACCGGCTACGGCCGCATCGTGCGCGATGCCGAAGGGCGCGTGGGGGCCATCGTCGAGCACAAGGACGCCAGCGACGAGCAGCGCGAGATCCGCACGGTCAACACCGGGATCCTGGTCGCCGACGGCGAGCCGCTCAGGCGTTGGATCACGGGCCTGGGCAACGACAACACCCAGGGCGAGTACTACCTGACCGACATCTTCTCCGCGGCCGCCGCGGAATTCAGCGCCGCCGAGATGGTGCACGTGGCCGAACCGATCGAGGTGGAAGGCGCCAACGACCCGTGGCAGCTCGCGCAGCTGGAGCGCGCCTACCAGCTGCGCCAGGCCCGCGCGTTGTGCGTGGCCGGTGCGCGCCTGGCCGACCCGGCGCGGCTGGACGTGCGCGGCATGGTCAGCGTTGGCAGCGACGTCGAGATCGATGCCAACGTAGTGCTGGAAGGCCGGGTCGAACTTGCCGATGGCGTGCGCGTCGGACCGTTCTGCCGGCTCAAGGACGTCAAGCTCGGTCCCGGCACCGAGGTGCGCGCGCACTGCGACCTGGACGGCGTGGTGGTGGAGGGGGCGGCCACCATCGGTCCTTTCGCGCGGTTGCGCCCGGGCACGGTGCTGGCCGACGGTGTGCACATCGGGAACTTCGTCGAGACCAAGAACGCGCGGCTGGGCGTGGCCAGCAAGGCCAACCACCTCACCTATCTGGGCGATGCGGTCATCGGCAGCCGGGTCAACGTCGGCGCCGGCACCATCACCTGCAACTACGACGGGGTGAACAAGTCCACGACCACCATCGAGGATGGCGCGTTCATCGGCTCCAACAGCTCGCTGGTGGCGCCGGTCACCGTGGAGCGCGACGCCACCCTGGCCGCGGGCACCGTGCTGACCCGCAACGCCCCAGCGGGGCAGCTGACCGTGGCCCGCGCACGCCAGTCCACGGTGGAGGGCTGGAAACGACCCGTGAAAAAACCGCGCTGATGGCGTCCGGGGTTGCAGTGGCGCGGCGCGCTAGAATGGCGCCACCCCTACCCTGGAAACAGTCCCTCCATGTGCGGAATTGTTGGTGCGATCGCCGGCCGTGATGTCGTCCCCGTCCTGGTCGAAGGCCTGAAGCGGCTCGAGTACCGAGGCTACGATTCGGCGGGCATCGCGGTGCTGGACGACGGCCAGGTGCGCCGCGTGCGCCGTACCGGCCGCGTGGCGGAGATGGAGGCGGCGGCGCAGGCCGAGGGCATCCACGCACAGCTGGGCATCGGCCACACCCGCTGGGCCACCCACGGCGGCGTGACCGAGGCCAATGCCCACCCGCACGTCAGTTTTGGCGAGCTGGCGGTGGTGCACAACGGCATCATCGAGAACCACGACGCGCAGCGTGATCGCCTGAAGGCGCTGGGCTACACCTTCGAATCGCAGACCGACACCGAGGTCATCGCCCACCTGGTGCACCACCACCAGCAGCAGGGTCATGACCTGCTGGCCGCGGTGCAGGCTGCCGCGAAGGAGTTGCACGGCGCGTACGCCATCGCCGTGGTCAGCAAGCGCGAACCCGGGCGCATGGTCGGCGCGCGCATGGGCTGTCCGCTGCTGGTGGGCCTGGGCGAGGGCGAGAACTTCCTGGCCAGCGACGTCTCCGCGATCGTGCAGGCCACGCGCCGGGTGATCTTCCTGGAGGAAGGCGACACGGTGGACCTCACCCGCGAGGGCGTGCGCGTGTTCGACGCGAGCGGCGCACTGGTCACGCGCGACGAGCATCTTTCGGACGTGTCGCTGGCCTCGTTGGAACTGGGCCCATACCGTCACTTCATGCAGAAGGAGATCCACGAGCAGCCGCGCGCGATCGCCGACACCATCGAGCAGGTGATCGCCAACAACGGTTTCGTGCCGCAGCTGTTCGGCGCCAATGCCGAGGCCGTGCTGGGCGACATCGAAGGCGTGCAGATCCTCGCCTGCGGTACCAGTTATTACGCCGGCCTGACCGCGCGCTACTGGATCGAGGCCATCGCCGGCGTGCCGTGCTCGGTGGAGATCGCCAGCGAGTACCGTTACCGCACGGTCGTGGCCAACCCGAAGCACCTGGTGGTGACCATTTCGCAGTCGGGCGAGACGCTGGACACGATGGAGGCGCTGAAATACGCCAAGTCGCTGGGCCACGACAAGACGCTGTCGATCTGCAACGTGCCGGAAAGCGCCATTCCCCGTGCGAGCGCGCTGGTCTATTACACCCGTGCCGGCGCCGAGATCGGCGTGGCCTCGACCAAGGCCTTCACCACCCAGCTGGTGGCGCTGTTCACCCTGACCTGCACCCTGGCCAAGCTGCGCGGCCGCCTGGCCCAGGCGCAGGAAGCGGCCTACCTGGACGACCTGCGCCAGCTGCCCGGCAGCGTGCAGCACGCGCTCAACCTGGAGCCGCAGGTACAGGTGTGGTCGGAGCGCTTCGCGCCCAAGCAGCACGCGTTGTTCCTCGGCCGCGGCGTGCACTACCCGATCGCGCTGGAAGGCGCGCTCAAGCTCAAGGAAATTTCCTACATCCACGCCGAGGCCTATCCGGCGGGTGAACTCAAGCACGGTCCGCTCGCCCTGGTGGACACCGAGATGCCCGTGGTGGTGATCGCGCCCAACGACAGCCTGCTGGAAAAGGTGAAGTCCAACATCCAGGAAGTGCGCGCGCGCGGCGGCGAGATGTTCGTGTTCGCCGACCTGGACAGCCACTTCGGCGAATCCGAGCAGGTGCACGTGATCCGTACCCCGCGCCACGTGGGCGTGCTGTCGCCGATCGTGCACTCCATTCCGGTGCAGCTGCTGGCCTACCACGCCGCGCTGGCGCGCGGCACCGACGTGGACAAGCCGCGCAACCTGGCCAAGAGCGTCACGGTGGAGTAGTTTTCACATCGCGCTCAAGCGTGGCGACATCCTGGCCAGCGGCAAGCTCCGCGCCTCGACCCTGGAGACGATGCACGCGGCCGTGATCAGTCGTCGCCGTCCGGCGCGCCGGGCTCCGTCGCCATTTCAGGCACGTCCACGCCATCGCCGCTGTGTACGGTGGTGGTCACCGGTGCGGCCGCCGGACGGTAGCGCGGTGGCGGCAGCAGCGCGATGGCGGCCTCCGCTTCCGCGGCCAGTTGCTGGCGGCGTGGCTCGGGCACCTCCTGCCAATGGCACTCCAGCAGCGCGCCCTCGAGGGCATACAGCAGGTTCAGCGTGGGTTTGAAGCCCGCCCGTTTGACCCGTACGAAGGCCTCCACCGTGCCGATGGCCGCGATGTCGTCCTGCGTGCGCAGGCCCACCTGGCGCAGCCAGGCGGCCGACTTGGGTCCGATGTTGCGCAGCTTCCCGGTGCTCAAGCGATCGACTCCACGAATACCTTCGCAATGGCCTCCAGGCCGGTCTGGTCGTCCGTGGTAAAGCGGTTGAGCTCCGGACTGTCCAGGTCGAACACGCCAATCAGCGCGCCGTCGGCGGCCACCAGCGGTACCACGAGTTCCGAGCGCGACGCCGAGTCGCAGGCAATGTGGCCGGGGAATGCGTCCACGTCGTCAACGCGCTGCGTCAGCCGGGCCTGTGCCGCCGTGCCGCACACGCCCTTGCCAAGCGGGATGCGCACGCATGCGGGAAGGCCCTGGAACGGGCCGACGACCAGTTCGGCGCCGTCGAAGAAATAGAAACCCACCCAGTTCAGCCCCGGCAAGGCCTGGTACACCAGCGCCGACAGGTTGGCGGCATTGGCGACGCGGTCGCGCTCGCCATGCACCAGCGCACGGGCCTGTTCGGCCAACTGCGCATACTGCTCGGGTTTGGTGCCGCTTAAACTGCTGGTGGTGAACATCGCGATGGCTACCCCCGCCTTGGAGTCTATCAGTCCCCTGCCGCTGGCCGGGGGCCGTCGATGATGCCCGTGAAACGCCTGTTCGTCACCGGTACCGACACCGGCATCGGCAAGTCGGTGGCCAGCGCGGCGCTGCTGCATGCGTTGCGCCGCGAAGGTGGCACGGCCGTGGGCATGAAGCCGGTGGCCAGTGGCTGCGAGCCGCATGCCGACGGCTGGCGCAACGAGGATGCACTGCTGCTGCAGGCCGCCAGTGTGCCGCGGCCGGAGTACGCCGATGTGAACCCGTTTGCCCTGCCGGAGCCGCTGGCGCCGGAGCTGGCCGCGGCCAGCGCGGGCGTGACGCTCGCGCTGGACCCCATCCGCACGGCGTTTGCGCGGCTGCAGGCGCAAGCGGAATGTGTGGTGGTGGAGGGCGTGGGCGGCTGGTCGGCGCCGTTGTCGGCCACCTTGGACCAGGTTGACCTGGTGCGCGCGCTGGGGTTGCCGGTGGTGCTGGTGGTGGGGCTGCGCCTGGGCTGCATCAACCACGCGCGTCTGACGCAGCAGGCCATCGAGGCCAGCGGGACGCGGCTGGTGGGCTGGATCGCCAACGGCATCGATCCGGCGATGGCTTGCGCCGACGAGAACTTCGCGATCCTCCACCGCTACATGAATGCGCCGTGCTGGGGGCGCCTGCCGCATGCGGCGGTGCTGGAACCGGCGCTTCTGGGCGGATTCCTGCGCATTCCCGGTTGACGCGCGTACGACCGGGTGTCGTCGTTCGAGGGAGGGACTAATGGCACGGGCGTGACCAGGTGGGCGTCAAGCTAAACTGGGTAGTACAAGAAATCGTCCCCCGCGAGGCCCAGGATGCGCCGCTCCATTCTCATTGCCGCAGTATTGACCGCCGTGCTGTCAGTCGCCGCCTGCGGCGGCAAGCAGGAGCAGGGTGGTGGTGGCGCCGGTGGCCCGCCGGGGGGCATGCAACTGCCGGTGGAGACCGTGACGGTGCAACCGCAGGCGCTGCAGGGTGGCCTGCAGACCGTGGGCAGCCTGCGGGCGGACGAGTCGGTGGTGGTGCGGCCGGAAGTCGGCGGGCGCGTCACCCGCATCCACTTCACCGAAGGCGGCCGCGTCGCCGCCGGGCAACCGCTGTTCACGCTGGATGGCAGCCTGGCGCAGGCCAGCCTCAACGAGGCCACGGCCAACCTCGAGAACAGCCGCCGCGCCCTGGCGCGCGCCGCGGAACTCAGCGCCCAGAAGCTGATCTCCCAGTCCGACCTGGACAAGGCCCGTGCCCAGTTCGGCGTGGACCAGGCGCGCGTGGCGTCGGCGCGAACCGCGTTGTCGAAGATGACGTTGCGTGCGCCATTCTCCGGGCAGGTGGGCCTGCGCGGCATCAGCGTCGGCGAATTCGTCAACGTCGGCCAGGACCTGGTCACGCTGGTCAAGCTGGATCCGATCGAGGTCGATTTCAGCGTGCCCGAGACCGCGCTGACCCAGTTGCGCAATGGACAGAAGATCGCGATCACCGTTGACGCGTTTCCCGGCGATGCGTTTGACGGGCAGGTGGTGGCCATCGACCCGGTGATCGACCCCAACAGCCGCAGCGCCAAATTGCGCGCACGGATCCCCAACCCGGATTTCCGCCTGCGCCCCGGACAGTTCGCCATGCTGAAGCTCGATACCGGCACTGGCGACGCCAACGCGCTGATGGTGCCCGAGCAGGCATTGATGCAGGACGGCGACACCCGTTTCGTCTACGTCGTGGTGGATGGCAAGGCGAAAAAGACCACGGTCAGGACCGGAACGCGCACGCCGGGGCTGGTGCAGGTGGTGGAAGGACTGAAGGCCGGTGACGTGGTGATCACCGCGGGCCAGGCCAAACCGATGATGCACGACGGCATGGCAGTGATGTCGCTGCCGCCCCAAAGTGCGGGCGAGGGTGCGGTCGGTGGCAAGCCTGGTGCAAGCGGGACGAAGGCACCTGCCGCCAAGGACGGGCCTGCCAAGGCCGACGCGACCCAACCCGCCAGCGGCGGTTGAGGGAGGCGAGCCCATGGTCCTCTCCGACCTCTCCATCCGTCGTCCGGTCTTCGCGACGGTGATCAACCTGGTGGTGCTGCTGGTCGGCATCATCGCCTACGATCGCCTGGCGGTGCGGTTGATCCCCAACGTCGACACGCCGGTCGTCACCGTCAACACCTCCTACCCGGGCGCGAGCGCGCAGGTGATCGAATCGCAGATCACCCAGCCGATCGAGGACGCGCTCTCCGGCGTGGAAGGCGTCGAATACATCAGCTCGGTCAGCCGCGAGCAGTCCAGCCAGGTCACCATCCGCTTCCGCCTGGACCGCGACCCCGACGGTGCCGCCAGCGACGTGCGCGATCGCGTCGGCCAGGCGCGCGACTTCCTGCCCGAGGAAGCCGATGAGCCGATCGTGCAGAAGCAGGAAGCCGATGCGCAACCCATCATCTGGATGGCGTTCTCGTCCGACCGGCACAGCAAGACCGAGTTGGCCGACCTGGCCGACCGCCTGGTCAAGGACCGGGTGCAGACCATTCCGGGCGTGGCCCAGGCGCAGGTGTTCGGCGTGCGCTATGCGATGCGCGTGTGGTTGAACCCGCAGCGGCTGGCCGGCTTCGGGCTGACCCCGCAGGACGTGGAAAATGCCCTGCGCGCGCAGAACGCGGAGATTCCCGCCGGCCGCGTGGAGGGCAATACCCGCGAGTTCACCGTGCTGTCGGAAACCGACCTGCGCACTGCCGCGCAGTTCGGCCAGGTGATCCTGGGCAACAGCAACGGCTACCTGGTGCGGCTGAAGGACGTGGCCAAGGTCGAGCTGGGCTCGCAGGACGACCGCTTCCGCGCGCGCTTCAACGGCGTGGACGCGGTGCCGCTGGGCGTGGTCAAGCAGGCGGTGGCCAACCCGCTGCAGATTTCCGAAGCGCTGAAGGCCATGCTGCCGCAGATCCAGCGCACGTTGCCGCAGGGTGTCAAGGTCAACATCGCCTACGACTCCACCATCTTCATCGAGAAATCGATCGAGGAGGTCTACAAGACCGTCGGCGAGGCGGTGCTGCTGGTGGTCATCGTCATCTTCCTGTTCCTGCGCAGCTGGCGCGCCACGCTGATCCCGCTGGTGACGATCCCGGTGTCGCTGGTGGGCGCGTTCGCGCTGATGTACGCCTTCGGGTTCACCATCAACACGCTGACCCTGCTGGCCATGGTGCTCGCCATCGGCCTGGTGGTGGACGACGCGATCGTGATGCTGGAGAACATCTTCCGCCATGTCGAAGAGGGCATGCCGCCATTCGAGGCCGCGCTCAAGGGCAGCAAGGAAATTGGCTTCGCGATCATCGCCATGACCCTGACGCTGGTGGCGGTGTACGTGCCGTTGGCGTTCTCGACCGGGCGTACCGGCAAGTTGTTCGTGGAATTCGCTTTGACGCTGGCCGGGGCGGTGCTGGTGTCGGGCTTCACCGCGCTGACCCTGTCGCCGATGATGGCGTCCAAGCTGCTGCGTCATGAAAAGAAGCATGGCCGCTTCTACGCCATCGGCGAGAAGGCGCTGCGCCGACTGGACGACGCCTACAAGGCGGTGCTCCAGCGTGCGTTGTCATTCAAGGTGATCGTCGCCGGCCTTGGCTTGGCGATCCTCGCGGTGGCCATCGGCCTGTTCATGCTGTTGCCGCGCGAGCTGGCGCCGCAGGAAGACCAGGGGCTGGTGATCGGCTTCGGCATTGCGCCCGAAGGCTCGACGGTGGAGTACACCGACAAGTACGCGCGGGTGATGGAAGGCATGTTCGCGCAGGTGCCCGAGGTGGATCGTTACTTCCAGATCGTCGGATTCCCGTCAATCACCCAGACGATCGGTTTTGTCGGCCTGGTGGACTGGGACAAGCGCGCCCGTACCTCGGCCGAGATCCAGGGCCAGCTGTTCCCGCAGTTCATGGGCATCCCCGGGGTGATGGCATTCCCGGTGCTGCCGCCGCCGCTGGGCCAGCAGGGCCTGGGCCAGCCGGTGAGCTTCGTGGTGCAGAGCACCGGCACCTGGGATGAACTGGGCGGGACGGTGCAGAAGCTGATGGCCAGGATGGCGGAAAACCCCAGGCTGACCAACCCCGACACCGACCTCAAGCTGGACAAGCCGCAGCTCAAGATCGACGTGAACCGCGACAAGGTGGCGGCGGTGGGCAGCAACGTGGTCACGGTGGGACGTACGCTGGAAACCCTGCTTGGAGGACGCAACGTCACCCGCTTCAAGATGGGCAGCGAGCAGTACGACGTGATCGTGCAGACCGACGATGCCAACCGCCGCGTACCGGGTGACCTGAGCAACATCTTCGTGCGTGCCGGCGACGGGCAGATGGTGCAGTTGTCCAACCTGGTGGACGTGCGCGAGACCATCGCCGCGAAGGAGCTCAACCACTTCAACAAGCTGCGATCAGCCACGATCAGCGCGGGCTTGGCGCCCGGCTATTCGATGGGCGAGGCATTGGCGTGGATGGAGGACACGCTGCGCGAAGTCGCGCCGAATGCGCAGTACGACTTGTCCGGGCAGAGCCGCGAGTTCCGCGAGTCCTCCAGCGATTTCGCGATGATCTTCGGACTGGCGCTGGCCTTCATCTTCCTGGTGCTGGCGGCGCAGTTCGAGAGCTGGGTGGATCCGCTGGTGATCCTGCTGGCGGTACCGCTGGCGGCGTTTGGCGCCTTCCTTGCGCTCAAGCTCTCCGGCGGCAGTTGGAACATCTATTCGCAGATCGGCATCGTCACCCTCGTCGGCCTGATCGCCAAGCACGGCATCCTGATCGTGGAATTCTCCAACCAGTTGCAGGAGCAGGGGCGGAGCAAGCGGGATGCGGTGGTCGAAGCCGCCGCGCTGCGCCTGCGCCCGATCCTGATGACCACCGGGGCGATGGTGCTGGGTTCGCTGCCGCTGGCCATTGCCACCGGCGCGGGTGCCGAGGCGCGCAACCAGATCGGCTGGGTGATCGTGGGCGGCATGGGCATCGGCACGTTCTTCACCCTGTTCGTGGTGCCGGTGATGTACCTGCTGATCGGACGCGACCACCAGAAGCGGGCGGTGAGCGCGCCACGCCTTTAACAGCTGGCGCCCGACTCAGGTCGGCGTCGGCAGCGGCGCCGGCTGGTCGATCAGGAAAGCGCCCACTTCGCCGGCCTCCAGTGGCCGCGCGAACAGGTAGCCTTGGCCTTGGTCGCAGCCATGCTCGCGCAGCCAGTCGTGTTGCAGCGACGTTTCCACCCCTTCGGCCACGGTGACCTTGTCCAGGCTTCGGGCCATCGCCAGGATCGCGCGCACCAGCGCGTCGCCGGATGGGGTGCCCAGCCGGCGTACGAACGCGATGTCGATCTTCAGCGTCGAACAGGGCAGTGCCTGCAGGTAGGCGAGCGACGAATAGCCGGTACCAAAGTCGTCCAGCGCCAAGGCCACGCCGATCTCGTCGAACTGGACCAGGCGAGGCAGTGCCCAGTCAAGGTTTTCCATGGCGGCGGTTTCGGTGATTTCCAGCTCGATCCGGTTCGCCGACAGCCTGTGCACCGCCAGGCAATCGCGCAGGAAATCGGGGAGCGAGGCGTCGGCCAACTGACGAACCGACAGGTTCACCGCGACCTGGCTGACGCTCATGCTTTGGCTGTCCCACCGTGCCATCTGGTCGATAGCCTGGCGCAGGGCCCAGCGACCGAGCTCGACAATGAAGCCGGTGTCTTCCGCCACCGGGATGAACTCGGCCGGGCCGATGTTGCCGTCGGCCGACTGCCAACGCAGCAGGGCTTCGAACCCTGCCGTGCGCCCGTCCGCCAGGTTCATCCGCGGCTGGTAAACCAGCCGGAACTCCCCCTGCTCCAGTGCTTTTGGCATGCGTGAGGCCAACTCGAGCCAGCGCTGGCTGCGGGTGTGGAGGGCCGGATTGAACTCGACGACGATGCGCTGTCCCAAGCCCTTGGCGGCCGCGACCGCGATCTCGCAGTGCTGCAGCACCTGCGAGCCGTTCTCCGCGGGTTCCCCAAGGCGGCAGTAGCCACCGGTTGCGGACACCTGCACCTGGAGGTCCGGCTGCAGCACGAACGGCTCCCGGAACAGCGCCAGCAGTTCCCGGCAACGCTCCAGACCCGCATCCACCTGCTGGAGGATGAGCACGAACCGGTCGCCGGCGTAGCGCGCGACATACTCTCCGGGCCGGGCGTTGTCGCGCAGGCGTTCGGAGGTGGCGCACAGCAACCGGTCGCCCATCTCGCGCCCGAGGGCATTGTTGATCCGGGTGAGCTTGTCCAGGTCCAACATGAACACCGCGCCGGGTTGCGCAGCGGCCAGCCGCGCCTCGATTTCGCGCCGCAGCGCGCCACGGTTGGGCAGCCGGGTCAGCTCGTCGTGCGAGGCCAGCCAGTCCGTGTGCAGCATGTGCTCGACGCGCGGGCTGACGTCGCGGATGAACGCCGCCGTGCACCGCTCGCCATCCCAGACCATCGGCGAGAGGGAGATGTCGGCGTAGAAACGGCTGCCGTTGCGGCGCACGGCCTGCAGGGTTGGCACCGGACTCATCTTGCGCGTCCGGTGCGAGGCCCGTTGTGACGCGCGGTGGTGCGCGTGGCTGGAACGGTGCTCGCTGGGCACCAGGTCTTCGATGGCGAGCGCGGACAACTCGTGTGGCGCCGCACGGAACAACTGGTCGGCCGCGTTGTTGTGGGCGAGGATGCGGCCGTCGCCGTCCACGATCAGGATGCCATCGGGAGCACCGAGTACCAGCGCGGCAAGCCGCCCGGCGGTGTCGGCGTGCGCGCGGGTTGCGGACTGGAGTTGGCGGTAGGGCCGGACGAGCTGGGTGAACAGGATGCCGAACGCGAAGAAGGCCGTGCCCAGCACCTTGTAGGCGTGGATCACGGTGTTGTGCATGTTGCCCGGGGCGCTGTACAGGACGATCAGCGCTTCGCCGGCGGCGAGCACCAGCAGGCCGCAGGCCACGACGTCCGGGCGCACCGGCTGCGGAGGGTGGCGCAGCACGGCCAGCGCAAGACCGACATAGCTTGCGCTGATCGCCAGATCGCTGGCCCGCTTGATCCAGGTGAGCCCTTGCCCCGGGACATACAGCGCCGGCACGAGGTCCAGCAGCCAGAGGCCTGTCGCGGCGACGGCGGCGGCGTAAGGGAGGAAGAACCACGTCGCGAATGAATGCCAGCGCTTGGGCAGCAGCATGGCCAGGAACGTCAGCGCCACGCCGCCGCGCGCACCGAACCAGAACAGCAAGGCGCGATCCAGTTCGCGTGGGTGCGGCCACTCCGAGAGCCCCGGATAGGTGACGAGATGCAGCAGGTCGAGGACTGCCACCGACAGGAAGCCAGCCGCGGCCAGCTTGAGGCCGGTGCTGCCGCCGGTGCGGAGCCAGGCGGCCACCGCCACCAGCAGGGTCATTGAGATCGAAAGGGTTTCCGCCAGGATGTGCCAGCCGGCGTAGCGCGGCACTGGTACGTTGAAGGCGGCGGTTTCGCCCAGCGCGAGCAGTGTCCCCGCCGTGAGCAGCAGCAGGACGGTGATGGCGTATGGCCATCGGCTTGAGTAAGGCGGCAGGGGGGCTGGGACGGAGACCCAGCGCCCGGATTCATGCGTGGGCTTCATCGCGTCAACGAGCGTCGGCGAGGCGAAGGTGTTCAAGGTGCAGGGATCATGCCGCGGCAGTAGAAGCGAAACAGGGGCATCCGGCGGGGATTGCGCCGCAGTGAGGCCGCCCGCGACAGCGAAGGATACGGGGCCCGGGCCGTCTCCGGTACGTCGACCAACGTAGTAGAAAAAACACCCGGTCGCAGGCGCGGCCGGGTGTGGGGTTTCCAGCGGGAACTGGAGAGAGAGCTGGGGGTGTTACTTGGCCTTCGGCGCGGCGGACTTGACCGCCTTCTCGACGTTGGCCTCGGCCTTCTTCGCCGCGGCTTCGAACTGCGACTTGGCGATCTGGCTGATGGCCTCGTTGGCCTTCACGGTGCGGTCGACCACTTCCTGCGAAGCGGACACGGCGCGCTCCACGTTCTCGCGGGCAATCTGCACGCCCTTCGGAAACAGGGTCTTGGCGGCGTCCAGGTCGCGGGCCTCGGACACTTCGCCGAAGAAGGCGAAGGTGGCGTTGGCGCGCTCTTCCAGCGCCGAGAGCTGCAGGCCGAACACGGCCTCGGCGTTCTCGAGGGCAATGCGGTTGATCTGGGCTGCCGTGTCCGCGAACTGGCGCGTGGCGGCGGCAAACTGTTCGTTGAACTGCTGGTACATGGCAGGGCTCCGGTCTCGCCGGCAGGGATTGCCGGTTTGTGCGGTGCAGCATAACGCGGGCTATTGTGCAATGCAACAAGAAAATTATGAACGGGCACCTTGGGTTATGAGCCGGCTCACCCCCGCGAGGCCGGCACGCCAGGGTCGGGCGGGGCCCACGCCGGCCCGTACCAGGGTTCTGCGGGCCCACCGGTGGCTTAGCATGGCCGGGTGAAACCGGAGTGGCGATGGACTGGAACGAAGTGCTGAGGGGCTTGCTGACCGCCTTGGGCGTGGGCCTGCTGATCGGCGTGGTGCGCGAGCGGCACTACGGGCTGGACGTGAGCAAGGCGGGCGTGCGCACGCATGCACTGGTGGCGCTGCTGGGCGCGGTGGCCATGGGCTTTGGCGCGCCGACGTTCATCGCCCTGTTGTCGATCGTGGGGGCGTATGGCATTGCGGGCTACTGGAACAGCCGCCGCGAAGACCCGGGCCTCACCGGCGAAGTGGCGTTGCTGGTGTCGGCCATGCTGGGCGCACTGGCGCGGCAGGAGCCCGCGCTGTCGGCCGGGCTGGGCGTGGTGGCGGCGATCCTGCTGCAGGCCAAGCAGCCGCTGCAACGCCTTACCCGCGAACTGATCAGCGAACGCGAGGTGCAGGACGCGCTGTTGCTGGCGGCCGCGGCGCTGGTGGTGATGCCGCTGCTGCCGGATCGCCCCATCGACCCCTGGGGCGTGCTGCAGCCGCGGATGCTGTGGCGCATCGTGGTGCTGGTCATGGCGGTCGGCATGCTGGGGCACATCGCGCTGCGGGCGGTGGGCGCGCGCTGGGGTTTACCGGTCGCCGGCTTCTTTTCAGGCTTTGCCTCGTCGACGGCGGCTGTCGCCGGGTTCGGTCGGCGCGCGGCGGACAACCCCGGGCTGGTCGCGCCCGCGGGTGCCGCTGCATTGCTCGCCAACCTGGCGTCGTTGCTGCTGTTCGCTGCGGTGATCGGCACGGTGTCACCGAAGCTGTTTGCCGCCACCGCATGGCCCTTGGCGGCGTCGGCGTCGGGCCTGCTGCTGTTCGCCGCGCTGGGGCTGCATCGGACCAGCGGTACTGACGCGCTGCCGGACGAACCTTCGCCGCGTGCCTTCCACCTGTCCCATGCGTTGATGATTGCCGCGATCATTGCCGTCGTGTTGCTGCTCTCGGCGTGGTTGCAGCAGATTTTTGGTGATGCGGGCGCGCTGGTGGCCGCCACCTTGGTGGCGCTGGTGGAAATCCACGCCGCGGCGGCCAGCGTGGCCCAGTTGACGGTCGCCGGCGGTTTGCCGGTCGAGCATGCGCGTTGGGGCGTGGTGGCCCTGCTCGCCGCCGGTTCGTTGGCGAAGCTGGTGCTGGCGCTGGTCAGCGGTGGCTGGCGATACGGCCGCTACGTCGGCGCCGGGCTGGTGGCGATGGCCGGTGCGGCGGCCATGGTGACGGCCTTCACGCCGGTGTAAGCGCCTTCAGGGCCCGCGATAGCGGCAGCCGGAGGTGCAGGTTTCGTGCACCACCACTTCGCTCAGCAGCGGCAGCGACGGCTTGAGCTGGTCCCAGATCCACATCGCCAGGCGTTCGCTGGTGGGGTTCTCCAGGCCGGCGATGTCGTTGAGGTAATGGTGGTCCAACTGGTCGTACAGCGGCTGGAAGGCCTGCTTCACATCGCCGAAATCCATCACCCAGCCGGTGTCCGCGCCCACTTCGCCGCTGACATGCAGCTCGACGCGGAACGAATGGCCGTGCAGCCGTGCGCACTTGTGGCCCGGCGGCACGTTGGGCAGCCGGTGCGCGGCTTCGAGGGTGAAGGCCTTGAAGATGTCCATGGACGCATTGTCTCACGCGCTTGCGCCGCCGGTCCCGTTCCCCGCTGTGACGGTCCGTTAACCATTGTTTCGTACACTCGGCCGCATGGTCCGGATGGTGCCCGCAATCGCGCTCGTGATGGTGTGCGGCATGGCCCTGCCCACACAGGCCCGCACCGTGTACCGCTGCATGCGCGATGGCACGGTCAGCCTCGCCACGGCGCCCGAGCCAGGTTCGGGCTGCGAGGCCCACTACCTTGACGATAACGCGGCCAAGGTGCCCAATCTGTGGGGCGAGCTTGGCACGGTGTCGGGTGCCCTCTACCAACGCGTGCAGGGCGGCAAGGTGGTGTACAGCACCCGCAACCTGCCCGGCTCGACCCGCGTGTTCGGCTTCACCTACACCGTTGAGCCCTCTCCCGCATCGGCGACACCCCAGGCCTCGGAGACCCTCGGGGCGTCACTTGCGCATGCGGGGCTGGGCAGGGCTGGCAAAGCTCGGCTGGACCGCTATCCCGTCGAGTTCCGCAAGGCCGCCAAGGCTTCGAAGCTGGACGAGGCCTGGCTGCGCGCCATCGCGCATGCCGAAAGTGGCTACGACGCCCGTGCGGAGTCGGCCAAGGGAGCGCAGGGCGTGATGCAGTTGATGCCGGAGGTCGCGCGCGAGCAGGGTGTCCGTGACCCGTTTTCGGCATCGGACTCGATCAATGCCGGCGCGCGACACCTGCGACAGCTGCTGCAGCGCTATGGCGGCGATTACACGCGCGCCGCCGCGGCGTACAACGCGGGCGTGGGCGCGGTCGCCAAGTACCGCGGCGTACCGCCCTATCGGGAAACCTTGGACTATGTGCGGAAGGTTGCCCAGCTGCACGCCCACTACCGCGCAGCCATGGGCCTTGCACCGCTGGGTGGGGCGCACTGACCGACGCCTCAGCCGGTCAGACGGTCCCGGCCGGTACCCGCACCTGGCCTTCCATCAGCACCCGCGCGCTGCGGCTCATCACCGCCTTGGTGACCGTCCACTGGCCGTTGACCTGCTGCACGTCGGCGCCCACGCGCAGGGTGCCGGAGGGATGGCCGAAGGTGACCACCTTGCGGGTGCCGCCCCCTGCCGCGGCGTTGACCAGCGTGCCCGGCACCGCGGCGGCAGTGGCAATCGCGACCGAGGCGGTGCCCATCATGGCGTGGTGTAGCCTGCCCATCGACAGCGCACGCACGCGCAGGTCGATGTCGCTGGCATGAACGTGCTTGCCGCTGGAGGCGACGTAGTCGGCGGCAGGCGCGACAAAGGCTACCTTGGGTGTGTGCTGGCGCTTGGCCGCTTCGGAGACGTCCTGGATCAGGCCCATGCGCACCGCACCGTGCGCGCGGATGGCCTCGAACATGGCCAGCGCCTTGGCATCGCCGTTGATCGCGTCCTGCAGCTCGCTGCCGGTGTAGCCGATGTCGGCGGCGTTGACGAACACGGTCGGGATGCCGGCGTTGATCATCGTCGCCTTCAGCGTGCCCACGCCGGGCACGTCCAGGTCGTCGATGAGGTGGCCGGTGGGGAACATCGCGCCACCACCGTCGCGTTCGCCTTCGTCGGCGGGGTCGATGAATTCCAGCACGATCTCGGCGGCGGGGAAGGTCACGCCGTCCAGGACGAAATCGCCGGTTTCCTGCACTTCGCCGTTGCTGACGGGCACGTGCGCCACGATGGTCTTGCCGATGTTGGCCTGCCAGATGCGCACGGTGCAGGTGCCGTCGCGTGGCACGCGCGAAGGGTCGATGAGGCCATTGGCAATCGCGAACGGGCCCACCGCCGAGGACAGGTTGCCGCAGTTGCCGCTCCAGTCGACGAACGCGGTGTCGATGGACACCTGGCCGTAGAGGTAGTCGACGTCGTGGTCGGGCACGCTGGCCTTGGCGATGATCACGCACTTGCTGGTGCTGGAGGTGGCGCCGCCCATGCCGTCGGTGTGCTTGGCGTACGGATCGGGCGAGCCGATCACGCGCAGCAGCAGCGCATCGCGCGCGGCGCCCGGTGCCTGTGCCGCTTCCGGCAGATCCTGCAGGCGGAAGAACACGCCCTTGGACGTGCCGCCGCGCATGTAGGTGGCGGGGATGCGGAGCTGCGGTGCGTGGGTCATGTTCTGAGTTCCGGTGTGCTACGTCCGCTCCGGTGGTGGGAGCGCGCTGGAGTGGGGTGGAGGGACACGAACGCAGCCGCATCCGCCCGTTTGGGGCGTCCTTTTCCCGTTGGTGGGAGAAGGCGCATCAGGCATTGTCGGGGATGTCGGGCTCGACCAGTTGCGCCAGCAGCGCCAGCGACTCCTGCCATCCCAGGTAGCAGAACTCGACCGGGATCGCGTCGGGAATGCCCTGCTGGGCGATGTGCACCTCGGTGCCGCACAGCACCGGCTTCAATGTCACCGTCACCTCCATCTCGCCGGCCAGGTTGGGGTTGTCGAAGCGATCGTTGTAGCGGATGCGTTCGCCCGGCACGAGTTCGAGGTAGGTGCCGCCAAACGCATGGCTGCTGCCGGTACCGAAGTTGGTGAATGACATGCGGTAGCCGCCACCCACGCGCGCGTCCATCTCGTGGACCTTGCCGGTGAAGCCGTGCGGCGGCAGCCACTTCACCATCGCATCCGGATCGAGGAAAGCGCGGTAGACACGGTCGGCCGGGGCCTTGAGCACGCGGTGCAGGGTGACGGTGCCGGGCATGACGCTGCTCCTTGCTGGTGGCGGTCCGTCGAAGGTATCAAGCCGCCCGTGACGATTCGAGAAAGTCGTTGGCAAAGCGCTGCAGCACGCCACCGGCTTCGTAGATCGATACCTCCTCGGCGGTATCAAGGCGACAGGTCACCGGCACCTCCACGCGCTCGCCGTTCCGGCGGTGGATCACCAGCGTCAGCGTCGCGCGCGGGGTGCGCTCGCCGATCACGTCGTAGGTCTCGGTGCCGTCGATGGCCAGCGTGTTGCGGTTGGCGCCCGGCTGGAACTCCAGCGGCAGCACGCCCATGCCGATCAGGTTGGTGCGGTGGATGCGTTCGAAGCCTTCGGCCACGATCGCCTCCACGCCCGCCAGGCGCACGCCCTTGGCCGCCCAGTCGCGGCTGGAGCCTTGGCCGTAGTCGGCGCCGGCGATGATGATCAGCGGCTGCTTGCGCTCCATGTAGGTCTCGATCGCTTCCCACATGCGCATGACCTGGCCTTCCGGCTCGACCCGCGCCAGCGAACCCTGCTTCACGCTGCCGTCGTCCTTGCGCACCATCTCGTTGAACAGCTTCGGGTTGGCGAAGGTGGCGCGCTGCGCGGTCAGGTGGTCGCCGCGGTGGGTGGCGTAGGAATTGAAGTCCTCTTCCGGCAGGCCCATCTTCGCCAGGTACGCACCCGCGGCGCTGTCGAGCAGGATCGCGTTGCTGGGCGAGAGGTGGTCGGTGGTGATGTTGTCGCCCAGCACCGCCAGCGGACGCATGCCGCGCAGCGTGCGCTCCCCGGCCAGCGCACCTTCCCAGTACGGCGGGCGGCGGATGTAGGTGCTCTGCGGGCGCCAGTCGTACAGCGGGCTCACCGCGCCGCCGTGCTCCACGCGCACGTTGAACATCGGCTCGTACACCTTGCGGAACTGCTCGGGCTTCACCGATGCCTTCACCACGGCGTCGATCTCGGCGTCGGTTGGCCACAGGTCCTTGAGGCGGATCTCGCGGCCATCGACCACGCCCAGCACGTCCTTCTCGATGTCAAAGCGCACGGTGCCGGCAATGGCGTAGGCGACCACGAGCGGCGGCGAGGCGAGGAACGCCTGCTTGGCATACGGGTGGATGCGGCCGTCGAAGTTGCGGTTGCCGCTGAGTACCGCCGTTGCGTACAGGTCGCGCTCGACCACTTCCTGCTGGATCTTCGGGTCCAGCGCGCCGCTCATGCCGTTGCAGGTGGTGCAGGCGAAGCCGACGATGCCGAAGCCGAGCTTTTCCAGGTCATCGTCCAGGCGGGCTTCCTGCAGGTACAGGGCCACCGCCTTGGAGCCGGGCGCCAGCGACGACTTCACCCACGGCTTGCGGGTCAGGCCGAGGCGGTTGGCGTTGCGCGCCAGCAGGCCAGCGGCGATCACGTTGCGCGGGTTGCTGGTGTTGGTGCACGAGGTGATGGCGGCGATGATCACCGCGCCATCGGGCAGCAGGCCCTGCGCCTCCTGCGCGCGTGCGGCTTCCAGGTTCCCGGCGATGCCGCGCTCGGCCAACTGCGCCACCGGCAGCTTGGCGTGCGGGTTGGACGGGCCGGCCATGGTGCGCTCGACGCTGGACAGGTCGAAGGTGAGCGTGCGCTCGTACTGCGCGCCGAGCAGGTCGTCGGCCCACAGACCGGCGGCCTTGGCGTAGGTCTCCACCAGCGCGACCTGCTCGTCGGTGCGGCCGGTCAGGCGCAGGTAGTCGAGGGTGTTGCCGTCGATGAAGAACATCGCCGCGGTCGCGCCGTACTCGGGCGCCATGTTGGAGATGGTGGCGCGGTCGCCAATGGTCAGCGCCGCCGCGCCTTCGCCACGGAACTCCAGGTACGCACCCACCACCTTCTGCTTGCGCAGGAATTCGGTCAGCGACAGCACGATATCGGTGGCGGTGATGCCGGGCTGCGGCTTGCCGGTCAGCTCCACGCCGACGATGTCCGGCAGGCGCATCCACGAGGCGCGGCCGAGCATCACGTTCTCGGCTTCCAGGCCGCCGACGCCGACGGCGATCACGCCGAGCGCATCGACGTGCGGGGTGTGGCTGTCGGTGCCCACGCAGGTGTCGGGGAAGGCGACGCCGTCCTGCACGTAGATCACCGGGCTCATCTTCTCCAGGTTGATCTGGTGCATGATCCCGTTGCCCGGCGGGATCACATCGACGTTGCGGAACGCGAGCTTGGTCCAGTCGATGAAGTGGAAGCGGTCCTCGTTGCGACGGTCCTCGATGGCGCGGTTCTTCGCGAACGCATCCGGATCAAAGCCGCCGCATTCCACCGCCAGCGAGTGGTCGACGATCAGCTGCACCGGCACCACCGGGTTGACCTGCGCCGGGTCGCCGCCCTTGTCGGCGATGGCGTCGCGCAGGCCGGCCAAGTCGACCAGCGCGGTCTGGCCGAGGATGTCGTGACACACCACGCGCGCCGGGAACCACGGGAAGTCGAGGTCGCGGCGGCGCTCCACCAGCTGGCGCAGGTAGTCGTCGCGCAGTGCCGGATCGGCCTTGCGCACGATGTTCTCGGCGTGCACGCGGGCGGTGTAGGGCAGGGTGGCCCAGGCACCGGGCTGCAGCGCGTCGACGGCCTCACGCGCGTCGAACCAGTCGAGTTTCGTTCCGGGGAGCGGCTTGCGGAAGGCGGTGTTCATGGCGGGCATGGACTCTGGGGGAGGCCGAAACGGGCGGCGAAGCCGTCATTTTACCCCCGGGGTTTCGTGGGCGTCGTCCGCCGATGGTGGAATCACCCCGTCCGACCGCCGGCACCCCCCCGACGCGAAACCTGTCCGCGGGCGACGCCACGCACCGTCGCCGCTGCCGTGCGAGCCACGCCGTCTCATCCGGTGAGTCGCCCTGTGGCTATCCTAGGCGCCACCCTGGATGGCGGACGCATGGCACCCGACGTGACGGCAAACAGCAGCGACAACGACGCCGGGCTGGTGATCTTCCGCGCCAGCCGGCTGGAAGCGCTGGTGTCCCCGTTGCGGGAAATGCTGCGCCAGACCTGTCCCGACTCGGTGCTGGCGCCGCAGACGGTGGTGGCCGCGCACCCCGGCATGAAGCAGTGGCTGACCGGTGCGCTGGCACGCGAGGCCGGTCCGGGCGGCATCGTCGCCAACCTGGAGGTGATCCTGCCCAGCACCTGGCTGGACCGGGTGGCGGGCGAGCGATTGGGTGCGCAGGCGGTGAAGCTGCCGGCCTGGCAGCGCGCGCACCTGCGCTGGACGGTGCACGACCTGCTGCGTCCGGGGCATGCCGTGCCAGGCGTGACCGACACGCGCATCGAACGCTACCTCGCGCCGGCGGCAGGCACCGGGAATGCCGAAGCGGCCCATGCATCCAGTGCCGCCGATGCGGCCCGTCGCCGCTTCCAACTGGCCGACCGCCTGGCGGGCCTGTACTCGCAGTACCTGATCTACCGCTCCGATTGGCTGCGCGCCTGGGAGCGCGGCAAGCTCGATGAGGCCACCGCGCGCACGGCCGACACCGACGCCCGGCGACTGGAATCCGAGTTGCTGGCCCCGCTGTGGCGCGCCCTCAAGGCGCGGCTCGGCGCGCACCGCGCCGATGCCGTGGATGCGCTGGTCACCGCGCTGGAGCACGATGCGGCCCGCGAGCCGTTGCACGTGTTCGGCCTGAGCCACCTGGCGCCGCGAGAGCTGGAGGTGTTGCGTGCGTGGGCGCGCCGCGCACCCGTGTGCCTGTACGTGCCCGACCCCTGCCGCGAGTACTGGGGCGGGCTGGTGCGCCCCGGTCACGTCGATGAACTGCGCGCGTGGACGGCGCAGGAGCAGGCCCGCATCGACAATGCTGGCGTGGGCGACTGGTGCGAGACGCAGGGCCATCCGCTGCTTGCCCGTTGGGGCCGGCTGGGCCAGCACTTCTTCGCCTCCCTGGTCGAAGGCGAGGTTCGCGAGGACATGCGCCACTGGCAGGACGAAGGCGACGACGCGCCCACTCACCGGTTGCAGCGCCTGCAGGCGGGTATCCGCCGCCTGCAACCGTCGCTGCTGGACGAATCCGTGCCGGAGGAGCCACAAGCACGCAAGGCGTGGCAGCAGCACGGCCGCAGTGACGCCAGTCTGCGCCTGCACGCCTGCCATACCCGCCTGCGCGAACTGGAAGTGCTGCGCGACGCGCTGCTCGACGCCGTGGAGCACGAAGGCGTGCGCGCCGGCGGCATCGTGGTCATGGCCCCGGACATCACCGCCTATGCCCCGCTGATCCCCGCCGTATTCGGCGAACCCGGCAGTCCACGCGAACGCGTGTTGCCCTACCACCTCAGCGATGTGCCCATCGCCCGTGCGCACCGGTTGTTCAGCACCTTCACCCGCCTGCTGGACCTGGGCAGCAGCCGCGCCACCACCCCCGAGATCGCCGACCTGCTGGCGGTACCGGAAGTGGCGCTTCGCCTTGGCCTGGGCGGTGATGCGCGCGATGGACTGCTCGGCTGGCTGGAACGCAGCCGCGTGGCCTGGGCGCTGGATGGCACCCACCGCGCCGCCTTCGCCGCGCCGGCCATCGCCGACCATACCTTTGCGTGGGCCATGGACCGCCTGCTTGCCGGCTACGTCATGGCCGACGCGCCCGACGATGCGCGCACCGCCGCGCTCGACCTGCCCGATGGCACCCGCCTGCTGCCGCTGGCCGGCGTGCAGGGCCCGGCCACTTCAAGCCTCGGCGCACTCGACCGGCTGCTGTGCGAACTGCAGCGCTGGCGGGATCTGGCCGGCCGCACGTTGCCCGCATCGGCCTGGGCGGAAGAATTGCAGCAACGCATCGACGCCCTGCTGCGCGCGGATGCGGACGATGGCGATGCCGTCGAGGCGCTCAAGACCATCGGCCGCATCATCGCCCAGCTTGCCGCGGAACCGGCAAAGGCCGACCTCGACCCGCCACTGCATTTCGCCGTGGTGCGCGAACTGCTGCTGGATGCACTCGGCAGCGTGCCCGAGCGCCAGCGCTTCCTGATGGGCGGCATCACCTTCTGCGGCATGGTGCCGCAGCGCGCGATCCCGTTCGACATGGTCTGCGTGCTCGGCCTCAACGACGGCGAATTCCCGCGCAGCCACCGCGACGGCGGCCTGGACCTGATGGCCCGCGTGCGCCGCCTGGGCGACCGCGACGTGCGCAGCGACGACCGCTACCTGTTCCTGGAAACAGTGATGTCCGCGCGCAAGCGCCTGCACCTGAGCTGGATCGGCCAGGACGTGCGCGATGGCAGCGCGCGCAACCCCGCGCCCCCGCTGGCCGAACTGATCACTGCGCTCGATCACGCCGCCGGCACCCAGCAACTTTCGCTGGAACGGGCACACCCGGACCGTCCCTGGTGGGTGTGGCACCCGCTGCAGCCGTTCGACGATCGCTATTTCGATGGCACCGATGCAGCGCTGTACTCCTATTCGCAGCCGTTCGCGCGCCAGGACGGCGGCGGCCACCGCGCCCCGCGCGCCTTCGTTGACGGCGCCGCTGGCGCTCCCGATCCGCTGCCGATGCCGCTGTCGTTGCCGGCGTTCGCGCGCTTCTTCAAGCGCCCGGCCGACGACCTGCTGGCGCGCCGTCTGCAGCTCGACCTTGAAGCACTGGATGGCGAACACCTGCCGGCCAGCGAGCCGCTGGACGAACGCCTGGACCGCCTGGAAACCATCGCCCGCCGCGTGTTCTTCGCCGAAGCGCTGCCCACGGGCTTCGCCGACGACGGCAGCGTGCGCTGGGATGCGGCCTCGCTGCCCGACTGGGTGGCGCATGCCGGCCTGCTGCCGCCGGGCGAACTGGGCCGCATCGCGTGGCGCAACGAGGCCAACGCGGTGCTGGCGCTGCTCGCCGCCGCCGCGGCGCAGGGCGTGGATGGCGGCGCGGCGCGCGCCGGCGGTTCGGTTGAAGTCGATCTTGCGCTGGCGATGGCCAATGGCGACACCGCGCGCGTGCATGGGGTGGTGGAGCACGTGTTTCCGGATCCAGCCAGCGGTGGCCAGGTGTTGTTGCGCGCCTTCCCCAAAGCTGGCCCCGACGCGAAGAAAGCGCTCAAGTCTGTCGATGACCTCGACTATGGCGACCTGGTCCGGATCTTCATCGAGTGGGCCGCATTGCGCCTGCACACCGCGGCGCAGCCTGCACCGCCGCCGATCCGCCTGGCCATGCTCGCGATGAAGGGCGAAGGCTGGGACGGGTTCGGCTGGCAGGCCTGGGACCAGCGCTTCATCGCGCAGCCGCTGGCCCGCGCCGGGATGCTCGATGGCCTGCGTAGTCGCCTCGCTGTGCTGCTGGGCCTGTGGCAACACGCCGCTGCCGAGCCGCCGGTGTACCTGCCGGGCGTGGCGTGGAAAGCGCGGCGTGCGTGGCGCAAGGCGCTGGATGGAGCGAGCGCCGCAGGTGCAGAGCCCGATGCTGCCGTCGCATTGACGGCCGGCGTGCACGGAACGGCCGTTGCCCATACGGACACGAGTCCGGATGCGCAGGCGACTGCAACGCAGGCCGCATGGGTGGCCGCCGCCAAGGTGGCCCACGAGGCCATGGATGGTGGCGGCTGGGGCGGGCAGGGCGGCGGTGTCCGCACCCACGCGCCCGGCTACAACCGCCTGTTGGCACGCGGCACCGAATTCCGGCTGGACGATGACGGGGCGCCTACACCCGAGCTGCAGCGGTTGTTGGCCTACGCCGGGCAACTGCACGATTTGATCCGCCTCGACACGCCGACCACCCCACCGGGACGCATCGATGACTGAAGCACGCGACTGGCGGCAGCTGACGCTACGTGGCAATGGGCGCGCGCTCGTCGAGGCGAGCGCCGGCACCGGCAAGACCTGGACCATCGGCGCGCTGTACCTGCGCCTGCTGCTGGAAACGCGCGACGGCGAACCACCGCTGTCGCCGCGACAGATCGTGGTCGCCACCTACACCAACGCCGCCGCCGACGAACTGCGCCGCCGTCTGCGCACGCGGCTGCTCGACACGCTGGACCTAGCGCTGCGTGGCTTCGATGCCGCCCCCGACCCCCACCACACCGACCTCGACTGGCTGCACGCGCGCTGGCTCGACCGGAAAGCCCGCATCGACGACACCGCGCGCCTGCAACTGGCGTTGGCCGAACTGGACCTGGCGCCGGTCAGCACCCTGCATCGCCTGTGCGCGCGCATCCTTGCCGACCACCCGTTCGCGGCGGGCGCGGCCTTCCGGATGCCGGAGATGGTGGACAGCCGGCAACTGGTCGACGCCCTCGCCGACGACCTGTGGCGGGTGGTCCAGTCGCCAACGCCGCTTCCGCCGGATACCGAACGCGTCCGCGCCGCCGCGCACGCCCTGGCCAAGCCGTTGGTGCGAAAGGACCTGAGCGCGTTGTTGCAGGGCCTCGTCGCGCCGGGCGTCCACGTTCCCGTGCCGGAGGTCGAAGAGGACCACTGGCCCAGCGAGCAGGTGGCACCGCTTCGCCTGCTGGCCCAGGACGATGCCGTGTTGAACAAGAAGGCGGTCCTGCGCCGCCTGCTTGCCCAACTCGCGGAACTGATCGAAACCAAGGGCGATCCGGGTGCCTGGATGGCATCCGAGGACCGCGGCAAACTGGCCGACAACGCGCGGAACCGGACCGGCGTGCTCAAAGCCGCCGTCGACCGCCCCGACGTCATCGCCACACTGGATTTCGCCGCTGCATTCGCCGAACGGCTGCAGGCCTTCCAGACCCACCGCCACGCCCGCTTCCTGTCCGCCGTACAGGCCTGGGCCCGCACCGAACTCGACCGCCGCCTGGCCACCGCGGGCCAGCTGGGCTTCGATGACCTGCTGACCACCGTGCACGCTGCGTTGCAGCCCGCGCCCGACGGCAGCCGCGCGCTGGCCGATGCGTTGTTCGCCACGTGGCCGGTGGCGCTGATCGACGAGTTCCAGGACACCGACCCGGTGCAGTACGGCATCCTCGATGCCATCTACCGCGACAACAACGGCGCGCCCCGCGGCCGCCTTGTGGTGATCGGCGACCCCAAGCAGGCCATCTACCGCTTCCGTGGCGGCGACATCCACACCTACGAGCGCGCGAAGGCCTACGTTGCCGAACAGGACCGGCTCACGCTCGACGTCAACCATCGCTCCTCCGCCGACTATGTCGAAGCGGTCAACCAGTTCTACAACGCCGTGGGCGCGCAGCTGGGCGCGCCTGCGTCGCGCACCTCCATCGCCTTCGAACCGGTGAAGGCCAGCGGACGCCGCGACGCCACGCCCTACCGCGGCCCGGAATCGGCCGGCGAGCACTGTCTGGTGCTGCATCGCGCCGATCCCGACGAGGACGAAGGCGGCGACCTCGACGCCCTGCGCTCGTGCGCCAACCGCATCGCCATCCTGCTCGACCCGGTCGGCGGCCACGCCATCGCCGACGAGGCGCTGCAGGCTTCCGACCTGTGCGTGCTGGTGCCCAACAACTGGCACGCGCGCCGCATGCTCGAACTGCTGCGCGAACGCGGCGTGCCTTGCGTGCAGCGCGGTCGCCACGGTGTGTTCGACGACAACGACGTCGCCACCGACCTGCTGGTGGTGCTGCACGCTGTCATCCATTGCCGCGAACCTGCGCCGCTGCGTGCCGCACTCGCGACCGGGCTGTGGGGTACCGGCTACCAGGCCTTGCGCGCGCTGCGCGATGACACCGCCCGCTGGCAGCAGGAGGTCGTGCGCTTCCACCGCTGGCAGCGCCTGTGGCGCGAGCGCGGCGTGCTGGCGGTGGTCACCGCGTTGATCGACGAAGTCGCGCGCGCGCACCTGGACACCCGCGACGGCCATCGCGTGCTCACCGACCTGCGCCACCTGGGCGAACTGCTGCAGGCGCAGGAAGAGCAGGCCGATGGCCCGGAGTCGGTGCTCAAGTGGATGCAGCAACGCCTCGACGGCGCGAAGAACGGCGACGAGGACGAGGCCGACGCGACGGCCCTGCGCATCGAATCCGACGCGCGCTGCGTGCAGGTCATGACCCTGCACGGTAGCAAGGGCCTGGAGTTCAACCTGGTGATGCTGCCGTTGATGTGGGCGCACCGCGGCAAGCAGAAGCACAACGCCAAGGGCGTGCGCACCCTGTCCGCCGCCGACGGCACCCGTCGCGTGGTGCTGGACGAATCCGGCCGTGCCGAAGTCGAACGCGAGGAGCAGGACGAGCGCTACCGCGTGTTGTACGTCGCCTTGACCCGCGCGGTGCATGCCTGCCACGTATGGCTGGATCCCGCGCTGGACGCGAACGCCAGCGACCCGCTCGCCTCGCCGCTGGCGCTGGCCACGCCACAACTGGACACCTCCACCCTGCACGCACTCGCGGCAGACCGCATCGCCGTGGTGGAAGGCTGGAAAGCGCCGCGCACCACCGTGGCCACGCCGCCCACCCGCGTGCGCACCGGCGACGAAGCCCGCGCATGGCCCGTGCTGCCCGATACTCCGCTGCCGGCGCGCCACAGCTTCACCACGCTCACCGCGCGCCGCCGCGCGTTCGAAGCCGACCCCTGGGCCGCCGCCGGCGACGAACGCGACGTCGCCACCGTTGCCGACGACCTGCCCGTCACCGCCCGCACGCCACACCCCGATCTCGACAGCCTGCTCGGCGTGGCTGGCGCCGACTTCGGCAACGCCGTGCACGGCATCCTCGAGTTACGCGCGCCTGGCCAACCGCTGGCCGCCCACCGCACGCTGATGCTGGAACAGCTGGCCAAGTACAACGTCCGCCACCGCGAGCTCGATGCCGACGCCTTGGCCGACCGGTTGCTGCCGCGCCTGCAGGCCGTCCTCGACACCCGCCTCGATGGCGCCGACCTGCGACTGGCCGCCTTGCCCGCACACGCCCTGCGCGCCGAACTGGAATTCAACTACGCCCTCGATGGCGCCTCGCTCGACCGCCTGCGCGCTGCGTGCGAGCAACTCGGCCATCCCGACCTGATCCCCGCGCGCACGCCCGTCCTCGCCGGCCTGATGAACGGCAAGATCGACCTCGTGTTCGAACATGGCGGCCGTTTCCACGTGCTCGACTGGAAGGGCAACGACCTGGGCGATGGCAGCAGCGCGTGCCTGGAGGATTACGCCCCCGATGCGCTGGAGCGGAAGATGGACGCCACCCGCTACCGCTTCCAGGCACTGCTCTACACCGTGGCCGTCGAGCGTTACCTGCGCGAGCGGTTGGGCGATGCCTACCAGCGCGCCCGCCACCTCGGTGACTGCTGGTACCTGTTCGTGCGCGCCACCGGCCTGCACCTGCCCGATGGCCGCGCGTGCGGCATCTGGCACCATCGCTTCGACGACGCCCTGCTCGACGCCGTGCAAGCCGCGTTGTCCACCGTTGCCGCGCAGGAGGCCGCATGAGCGCCACTGCTCCCCACCACCTTTCCTTCCGCGCCGCGCCCGGGCTGGAGCCGCCTGCCGCCTGGAGCAGCCTCGACCACGCCGTCGCGCGCTGGGTGATCGCCCACGGCGGACCCGTGCCGCTGGCGCAGCTCGCCGGTTGGACCAGCGTGGCCGAGGGGCAGGGCGACGCGGCACAGGTGCTCAGCGCCGAAGGCGCGCAGCGCCTTGGCATGCCCTGGAGCCCAGACCTGCTGGCCCGTGTGCAGGCCTGGGCCGATGACGGCAGCAACGGCTGGGTGCGACATGCCGCCGAATCCGGCCGTCCGGACAGCCCATTTGTCCTTGATGGGGATGCGTTCTTCCTGCGCCGCAATTTCCTCCACGAAATCGCGGTTGCCGATCTGGTGCGCTCGCGTCGCACCCAACCGCAATCACCCTCGGCCCCCATCACCGACGACGACCTGCGCGGCCTGTTCAACGGCAGCTGGCGCGACGAAGAGGTCCCGCAGCGCGCCGCGGTGTCCGCCGCTCCCGGCAAGCGCCTGTTCGTGCTGACCGGCGGCCCCGGCACCGGCAAGACCACCACCGTGCTGCGCATGTTGCTGGCACAGGTGCGCGACCATGGCGCCCGCCACGGGGCCCCGCCCGTGGTGCGCATCGCCGCACCCACCGGCAAGGCCGCGCAACGCCTCACCGAAGCGTTGCGCACCGGCAGCCGAGACCTGCACGAGCGCCCGCCCCACCGCCAGGACGATGTCTGGCAGCCCCTGCCCACTGCGTGGCGGCCACACCTGGCCGCGATCGAAACCGCCGAATCCGGCACGTTGCATCGACTGCTCGGCAGTCGCGGTGGGCAGGGGGGCTTCTCGCACCATCGCGGCCACCGCCTGCCGGCGGACATCGTGGTGGTGGACGAAGCGTCGATGATCGACCTGGCCCTGCTGCGCGCCCTGCTCGAAGCCCTGCGCGACGATGCCGCACTCGTCCTGGTGGGCGATGCCGACCAGCTGACCTCCGTCGGCACCGGTTCCGTGCTCGCCGACCTCGTGGCTGCATTGGAAACGCAAGGTGGCGATGACCTGGTGCGCCTACGCCACTGCTTTCGCGCCGACCGCGCGCTGGTGCCGATCAACGACGCCATACGCGATGGCGATGCGCATGCCTTCGAGGCCGCGTGGAACGCTGCCGGCGGACAGGCGTCGCGCCACGCGCCGGTGGATCGCCGCACCCTGGATCCGTTGTTGTCCGACTGGGCGACGCGGGTGGAGCGCGCACTTGTCGATGCAGGTGCCTTCGACGTCCTGCCCGCCGCTGACGGTGCCGCCGGCCTGCGCGCCATGAACGCGCTACGCGCGCAGCAACTGCTGTGTGCGTTGCGCGAAGGACCTTTCGGCGCGGTGGACGTCAACGCGCGCATCGAACACCACCTGCGGCGCAACGATGCGCTCGTCGATTGGGTCGATGGCGCGTGGTATCCCGGCAGGGCGGTGATGATCACGCGCAACGACTACGCCAGCGGCCTGTTCAATGGCGACGTGGGCCTGTGCCTGCGAGTACGTACGGCCGATGGCCGGGACATGCTGCGCGTCGCCTTCGAGGCCGCTGCCAGCACGACCAGCGACGCTCCCGCATTGCGCTGGTTCGACCCGGACGTGTTGCCCGCCCACGAAGGCGCCTTCGCATTGACCGTGCACAAGAGCCAGGGCTCCGAGTATGCGCACGTGGCGCTGCTGCTGCCGCCGGTGGCGGAGCACCCGCTGCTGGTGCGGCAGATGCTGTACACCGGCCTGTCGCGCGCGCGGCACAGCGTCGCGCTGTGGAGCGGCGGCGACGCGGTTGCGGCATGCCTGGCCAACGCACTGGTGCGCGCGGGACGGTTGCGCCAGCGCTTGGCTGGCTGTCGCGATACAAATGGCGTCTGCATGCACACGGGAGATGACTGATGCCCCGCCTGGGTCCATTCCTGCAGCTTTCGCGCGACCACCACAACGCACTGGTGCTCGCCCGTAGCGTGGCCGGCATGCCGTCGTCTGCCCCGGTGGACGTCCTGCAGGCGATGAACTTGCGCATCGCCCAGTACTGGCAAACGGAAATGCGGGCGCACTTCCAACAGGAGGAGGCGATCCTGGCGCAGTATCCCGACGCGTTGCCGCGGGTGCTGCAGCAACGCCTGCTCGACGATCACCTCGTGCTGGCCGAAGGCGCACGACGGGCCGAAGCCCTGTCCCTGGACGAACCCGCATTGCGCGCGTGGGGCGAGCGGCTTGCAACCCATGTCCGCATGGAGGAGCGCGAGTGTTTCCCGGTGATGCAGGCGGCGTTGGGGCTGGGTTGACGGCTGTCCCGCCTGGCAGGCACAAAAAACCCCGCAAGTCCGCGGGGTTGAATGTTCGTCTGCGACTCGACCGACTGGTGGCTATGGGTGGACTCGAACCACCGACCCCAGCATTATGAGTGCTGTGCTCTAACCGGCTGAGCTACATAGCCAGGGAGCCGCAGATCCCGCCGCAGTCGCGGCGAGCCGCAAATTGTGCGGATCCTAGCGGGCAATGTCAATTCAAGGGCCCGCCGGGGCCGGCTTGTCCTGCGCCACCCCTCGTGGCAGAGTCGGGGACAGAGACGCAAGTCACCCATATCAGGAGTCCGCATCGTGATCGATCCGGACGGCTACAGGCCCAATGTCGGCATCATCCTGATGCATCCGGACGGCCGTCTGTTCTGGGCGCGCCGCGTGCATCGCGACGGCTGGCAGTTCCCGCAGGGCGGGATGAACACCGACGAGACGCCGCTCGAGGCGATGTACCGCGAGTTGCGCGAGGAGACCGGGTTGCTGCCCGAGCACGTCGAAGTGCTGGGCGCTACCCCCGGCTGGCTGCGTTATCGGCTGCCGCAACGCTCCATCCGCCGCCACGACCGCCTGGTCTGCATTGGCCAGAAGCAGGTGTGGTTCCTGCTGCGGCTGATGGGGGCGGAGTCGGATCTGCGACTGGACCTGACCGACAAACCCGAGTTCGATCACTGGCGTTGGGTGGATTTCTGGTATCCGGTCGAGCATGTGGTCATGTTCAAGCGCGGGGTCTACGCCAGCGCGCTGCATCACCTGGCCCCGGTGGCGCGCCGCATCGCCGGCCCAGCGGCGGTGCCCGATCCGTGCGGCCTGCCTGGCCTGGCCCGACCCGTGGGCCGTCCGCGCCCACACCCCCGGCCACAGACGGGGGGCGCGCCGGGTCGTGGCGGTGGCGCTGGTTCAGCTTCCAATAATTGACAATCATTCTCATTCGTGTTCCCCTGTGCACGCAGCCAATCGGGCTGTCTGCCAGCCGAATGCCACCGTGTACGTCTGCATCTGCAACGGGGTCACCGACCACGACATCCGCCAGGCCGCCGAGGCCGGCTGCCGCACGATGGCCGAGCTGACCATGCGCACCGGCGCCGGCTCCACCTGTGGCAGCTGCATCGAGATGGCCAGCGCGATCCTCGACGAGACCCACGCCCGGCTGGCGCTGCCGCTGCCGGTGCTCCGACAGGCGGCGTGACAGCCGCTCGGCGGCCCGTCGAGCGCCGCTGATCCGCGTCCGCGTCCGCACCCGGTTCGCGTTCCTGCCTGAAGGGCGCAAAACGGGCTAAAGTGCCCCATTGCCATGCAAACGGAGCACCGCGATGAAGGGTGACGCCAAGGTCATCGAGTTCCTCAACAAGGCGCTCTTCAACGAGCTGACCGCCATCAACCAGTACTTCCTGCACGCCAAGATGCTGAAGAACTGGGGCCTGAAGGAGCTCGCCGAGCACGAGTACCACGAATCCATCGACGAGATGAAGCACGCCGACAAGCTGTCGGATCGCATCCTGTTCCTCGATGGCCTGCCCAACTTCCAGGCGCTGGGCAAGCTGAAGATCGGCGAAACCCCGCGTGAAGTGCTCAGCTGCGACCTCGCGCTGGAGCTTGAGGGCGTGCCGCTGCTGCGCGAAGCCATCAAGTACTGCGAAACGGTCAGCGATTACGTCAGCCGCCAGTTGTTCGCCGACATCCTCGACTCCGAGGAAGAGCACATCGACTGGATCGAGACCCAACTGTCGCTGATGGATCGCGTGGGCGACCAGAACTACCTGGCGATGAAGATGGAAAGCTGATTTTCCCGGGTCAACGCCGTCCAGCGAAGCGCCACCTTGCGGTGGCGTTTTAGTTTGGTTCCGGGATTTGCCCGTTCGCGGGGCGTGGCGGGTCGCTCGCGCGCCAGCGCGCCAAGCCGGACCTCGAAGGCCAGTTGATTTTCAGCCCGTCCGTACCCTCGGCGCCCGCCGGAACAGCTTTCGCCACACCCACCACAGCACCAGCGCGAACGCGACGGTCAGCACCACCACGATCGACAGCGCCACCCACGGATAGGCGAACACCAGCCCCAGCCCGCTCACCACCGCCACGTCCTCGGTGACCGAGGCGGTCCAGTTGCTGACCGGCTCAGGGGAGGTGTTGAGCAGCGCGCGCGAGCCGGCCTTCAGCAGGTGGCTGGTCAGCGCCACGCCCGCGCCGGTGGCCAGGGCGCCGGCGCCCAGTTCGCCGCTGTCGCCGCCCAGCGTGGCGGCGGCCAGGAACGCGCCGGCCGGTACCCGCAGCAGGGTGTGCAGCAGGTCCCAGCCCGAGTCCACGCCGGGGATCTTGTCGGCGAAGAACTCGGCGGTGGCCAGTGCCCCCGAGACCCCGATCACCCACGGCGAGGCAGTCACTTCCAACGCCTGCGGCAGGTCCAGCCAGCCGAAAAAGCCGGCCAGGCCCACGCCAAACACGGTCAGGTACACGCGGATGCCGGCCAGCCAGGCCAGCACCACCCCAATTGCGAACAGGTGCGCATCGGTCATGTCGTGATCCGGCTAGACTGTTGGCTGCAGTATAGGAGTGCGGCGTTCGCAGCGCGCTCACGGGGATTCGATGATCAGCAAGCCGCCACCGCCGCGTTACGTGGTCACCCAGCAGCGCCCGGGCCGGCGGGGCTGGGCGTGGGCGGGACTGGCGATGGCCTGGGTGGCGTCGCTGGGCGTTGCCTGGTGGTGGGCCTCCATGTCTGCCGCGCCGCGCCTGCCGGTGGTCAGCGCCGCGCTGGATGAGACCCGCAATCGGCTGGGCGTGGTGCAGGGCGAATTGGAGGACCTGCGCCAGCGCGAGGCCACGTTGTCACGCTCCGACCAGATCAGCCGCGCCGCCAACCAGGAGGTGCAGGTGGCCCTGGCCGAGCGCGATGAGCAGCTCGCGCAACTGCGCGCCGACCTGGCCTTCTACGAGCGGCTGGTCGGCCCCGGTGCCAAGGCGCAACCGCTGAACGTGCATTCGGTGGCCATTGGCCCCGAGGCCCCGGGCAGCTGGCAGTACGAGGTGGTGCTGACCCAGAGCCTCAACCGCGAAGGCGTGACCCAGGGCCAGTTGCAACTGCGCATCGAAGGCATGCGCGGCGGCCGGCCGGCCACGCTTGGCTGGTCGGAGCTGTCGCCGGGGCGCCAGCCGCAGGCCTTTTCCTTCCGCTATTTCCAGCGGCTCAAGGGCAGCGTGAGCCTGCCGCCTGGCTTCACCCCGCAGCGCGTCCGCGTGGACGTGCGCGGCGGCGGCGTGGCCCTGGAGCAGAGCTTTGGCTGGAACGATATTTCCTCTACCGGAACCACCTGAATGAAGTTCAAGAGCAAACCGGCGTCGGTGCCGGACGGCCAGGTCGACACACTGGTCGGCCCGCAGATGACCATTCGCGGTGACCTGCAGTTCAGTGGCGGGCTGTACGTGGAAGGCCGCATCTTCGGCAAGGTGGTGGCTGAGGAAGGCAAGCCCGCCATGCTGACTTTGGCCGAGAACGGCAGCATCGAGGGCGAGATCCGCGTCCCGGTGGTGGTGCTCAATGGTCGCTTTGATGGCGATGTCCATGCCGAGGAACGGGTGGAACTGGCGGCCAAGGCCCAGGTGCGTGGCAACGTGTACTACAAGGTGGTGGAGATGGCCGCCGGGGCGATGCTGACGGGTCGCTTGATCCACGCTGACTCCACGCTCGACGAGGCACGGCAGGAGGCTGCGGCCGTAGTAGGCTGACCGCTTCTCCGGACTTCCGGGAGCGGTCATGGAAGCCAGCCCAACCCCCTCCAGCGCCGCTGGCAGCCCGATACCCCCCGCGCGCGGTCCCCGCGCGCGTTACGTGCTGGCGCTACTGGTCGCCATCGCCCTGCTGTTTGGTCTGTGGGGCGCTTGGCGCGTGTTCGCGCCCTCCAGCAGCGACACGCGGGGCCGGCTCGCCGCCACCGAGCGACAACTGGCCGTGGCCAAGGCGTACATCGAGGAGCGGGAGCAACAGATCGCGACCCTCAAACGCTCCGACCAGATCAGCCGCGACGCCAACCGCGACCTGCAGGGCGCACTGGCCGAACGCGAAGAGGAGATCGCCGGCCTGCGTGCCGACGTGGCCTTCTACGAGCGCCTGGTGGGAGCCACCGGTCAGCGTCGTGGCCTCAGCGTGCATGCGCTGCGCCTGCAGGCGCAGGGCCCGGATGCGTGGCATTTCGCCACCACCCTGACCCAGAACCTCAACCGTGGCGCGGTCAGCACCGGGCAGATGACGCTGGCGGTGGAAGGCACCCAGGCCGGCAAGCTGCGCAAGCTGGCCTGGAGCGACCTGCGCCGGCAGCCGAAGGCCCCTGGCGTGGCCTACTCGTTCAAGTACTTCGAGCAGGTGGAAGGCGACGTGTTCCTGCCGGCCGGCTTCACCCCGGTCCGGGTGGAGGTGCGGTTGCAGCCGCGTTCGGGCGGCTCGGTCACCGAATCCTTCACGTGGGCCGATGCCACCCGCGACAGCACTGCCGCCGCGCCCTGAGCGGCACGCGCTTCGCCCGCTTTCGACCCGCGGGCTGCGGCGCAGGATCAGCCCCCATGGGTTGAATGCGCGCTGCTCGCCCCCCACCATGGACACATGGACATCATTTCCCCCGAGTCCCTCCTGGCGCCGGATTACCAGTCGCTGGATCGCCCGTTGCAGTTCAGCGCCGCCGCGGCCGCCAAGGTGCGTGAGCTGGTGGCCGAAGAGGGCAACCCCGACCTGAAGCTGCGCGTATACATCCAGGGTGGCGGTTGCTCGGGTTTCCAGTACGGCTTCGAGTTCGACGAGGCGCAGGCCGAGGACGACCTGGCCGTGCGCACCGACGGCATGACCCTGCTGGTGGACCCGCTCAGCCTGCAGTACCTGATGGGTGCCGAAGTGGATTACACCGAGAGCCTGCACGGCGCGCAGTTCGTGATCCGCAACCCCAACGCCAAGACCACCTGCGGCTGCGGCTCGTCGTTCTCGACGTGACTGTGGCCGGCGCGCCGTTCGCGTTCATCGATGGCGGCGACCCCGCTGGCCGCGTGGCGCCAGCGGCGCTCGACCGTGCGGACCACCTGCGCGATGACGCCGATGCTTTGGCTGCGCTGTGGCCCCGCGCGCACGTGATCGTGCTGGATGAGCAGGGCCACGCCCTGGCCGATGCCGACCATGCGCCCCTGTTGCCGACCGGCGCCGAGATCACTGGTGGTCCCGGTGGCGTCGGCGCGGCCGCCTTCCTCGGCCTGGACCCCGAAGGCGTGGCCTGGTTTTCGCTGGACGCGGCGCTGACCGCGTGGGAAGCGCCGTCTCGCATCGACCTGCGTGGCGCGGCCGCCACCTGGCCGCTGCGCGAGGCCGCGGTGTTCGCCGAGGCGCGCGCGTTGCAGCACTGGCGTGCGCGACACCGCTACTGCGGCGTCTGCGGCGGCGAGGTCAGCCGCTCGCGCGCCGGTTGGCTGGGGCGCTGCACCCAGTGCAACACCGAACACTACCCGCGCACCGATCCCGCGGTGATCGTCGCCGTGAGCGATGGCGAACGCCTGCTGCTCGGCCGGCAGGCCAGTTGGCCGCCGCGCCGCTACTCGCTGATCGCCGGCTTTGTCGAGCCGGGCGAATCGCTGGAGCAGACGGTGGTGCGCGAGGTGGCCGAAGAGACCGGCGTGCGCGTGCAGGCCTGCCACTATGCTGCGTCGCAGCCGTGGCCGTTCCCCTCGGCGCTGATGCTCGGGTTCACCGCGCTGGCCACTCCGGACGAGCCGCGCGTGAACGATGAACTGGAGGACGCGCGCTGGTTCAGCCTGGACGAAGTGCGCGCCGCGCAGCAGCGGCGCCACGACGACGCCGGTGATGGTCTGCTGCTGTCGCCGCGCATTTCGATTGCGCGCTGGTTGATCGATGCCTGGGTGGATTCGAAGTCGACGCCCACCTGATGGACCGGTGGGGGGCATGACGGCGTTGCCGTCGCTGGCAATGCCACCGGGCTAGAATCGGACGGGGCCTCAGCCGGGCCGAAGGAGACGCCATGTCCGTCACCCTGATCGCCGTGGTCATCGCGTTGTTGCTGGGGCATCTGGCACAGCCATTCGTGGCCGCGCTGCGCCAGTACGACTGGTACAGCGACTGGCTGCGCTGGCTGTCCACCCGCTTTGGCGAAGGCAGTGCGTGGCGCGGGCGTTACGGCATCGCCATCGCACTGCTGCCGCCGTTGCTGGTGGTCGCGCTGTTCCAGTTGGCGCTGGATGCACCGCTGCTGGGCCTGGTCGGCCTGCTGTTCGCGGTGGCGGTGCTGGTGTACGCGTGGGGTCCGCGCGACCTGGACGTGGACGTGGATGCGATCACCGCCGCGACGGACCCGGTGGCGCGGCGCGAAGCCGCGGCCCGTCTGTGGCCGGCCGGGCAGGAACCGTCGATGGACGGCGGATCGCTGGTCGAGGCGGTGTTCCGCAATGCCTTGCGGCGCTGGTTTGGCGTGTTGTTCTGGTTCCTGCTGCTGGGGCCGGTGGGCGCGCTGCTCTATCGCCTGGCGGTCCTGGCGGTGGAAGGCGAGGCGGCCGCGCAGGTGCCTGCGGCGACCGCGGACGGAGCGCGCCGCGTGCTGGCCCTGCTGGACTGGCCGGTGGCGCAGTTGATGACGCTGGCGCTGGCCCTGGTCGGCAACTTCGACACGGTGCTGGCGGCGTGGCGCGAGTCCGGGGGTGCATCGATGTCGCTGGACAACCGCTTCCTGGGCGCGGTGGCGCGCGCGAGCGTGCGCAGCGAACTGGTCGAGGAAGCCAGTGATTACGCCGACGAGAATGGCGTGGTGCCGGCGCGCTACATGGCGGTGGCGGCGGACCTGCCGGAGCTGCGCGATGCGATGAGCCTGGTGTGGCGCTGCCTGCTGGTGTGGTTGGCGGTGCTGGCGCTGTTTGTCATTGCGGGGTGGGTGAGCTAAGCGGCATCACCGCGTAGCTGACGCACTTTGGCTTCAAGCACCTCCGCCGAAGCAGCGGCGGGATCCAACGGCGGATCGGCCACCACCTGCACGTGCGCACGGAAGCGGCGTGGCACGCGCATGCGGCCCAGGCGGCTGTCGCGGCGGCTCCACATGCTGGTCCACATGCCGCGCAGCGCCATGGGCACCACCGGCACCGGGCGGCGTTCGAGGATGCGCTCCACGCCCGACTTGAACGCGGCGATCTCGCCGTCGCGGGTCAGCGCACCTTCGGGGAAGATGCCTACGATCTGGCCGTCGGCCAGGGCCGCGTCGACCTCATCGAAAGCGCGCTGCATGATCGCCGGATCCTCGCGTGCGCCAGCGATGGGAATGGCCTTCGCAGTGCGGAAGATCCAGCGCATCACCGGGATGTTGAAGATCTTGTAATACATGACGAAGCGCACCGGTCGCGGGATGCTGGCGGCCAAAATCAGCGCGTCCATGTAGCTGACGTGGTTGCACACGATCAGGGCCGGTCCTTCGTCGGGCACGTTGGCCTCGACCCCACGCACGCGCAGGCGGTACAGCGAGCGCACCAGCACCCAGCTCAGGAACCGCATCAGGAACTCGGGCACGAGGGTGAAGATCCACAGCGCCACCAGCGTGTTGGCCACGGCCAACGCGAGGAACAGTTGCGGGATCGTCAGGCCGGGCATCGGAATGCGCACGCCGCCGAGTTGCAGCGCTGACATCTGCAGCAGCACGCCCAACACCGCGGCCAGCACCACGAAGCCGGAGTTCTGGATGTTGAGCCCGGCGATCACCCGCGCGATTTCACCGCGCGGGGTACGGCTCTGGATCAGCGCGAACAACGGCACCACGAAGAAGCCGGTGAACAGGCCCACGCCGGTCAGGTCCAGCACGATCCGCCAACTGCCGGACTGCTGCAGGAAGCCCGCCACGTCCAGCCCAGTAGCCGGCGGCGCGCCGGTGCGGGCGAAGTACAGGTCGAACAGGAACGCGCTCATGCCGAACGCGCCCAACGGCACCAGGCCGATTTCCACCGTGCGCGCCGACAGCTTCTCGCACAGCAGCGAGCCCAGTCCGGTGCCCACCGAGAACAGCGCCAGCACGAACAGGTACAGCGTTTCCGCACCGCCCAGGTTGACCTCGGCATAGGTGGGCAACTGCGCGGTGAGCATGGTACCGACGAACCAGAACCATGACACGCCCAGCACCGCGTTGCGCACCGCCGGTTGCTTCTTCGCCAGGCGCAGTACCGCGCGTGATTCGGGAATGGGGTTGAGGTTGATCTTCAGGTCCGGCGCGCCGGCCTCAGCGCGCGGGATCAGGCGACTGACCAGGTTGCCGGTGATCGCCAGCGCGACGATGGCGGTGGCCGCAACGACGGGCCCCTGGTCGCCGGCCAGCTTGAAGATCAGGCCACCGGCGATCATGCCGGTGAGGATGGAGATGGACGTGCCCATCTCCACCAGGCCGTTGCCACCGGTGAGCTCCTCGGGCTTGAGCACCGACGGCAGCAGCGAATACTTCACCGGCCCGAACAGCGTGGACTGCACGCCGGTGAGGAACAGCGCGACCAGCAGCAGCGCCATGTTCTGGGTCAGGAAGCCGATCGCCGCCAGCGACATTATCCCGATCTCCATCGCCGTGGTGATGCGGATCAGCCGCGACTTCTCCAGCTTCTCGGCGATCTGTCCGGCGGTGGCGGAGAACAGGAAATACGGCAGGATGAACAGCGCCGGGGCCAGGTTGGTGTACAGCGTGCGCTGCTCGGGCGACACGCCCAGCCAGAACAGCAGGCCGATGATGGCCTGGCGGTAGACATTGTCGTTGAAGGCACCCAGCGACTGCACCACGAAGAACGGCAGGAAGCGCCGCTGGCGCAGCAGGCCGAACTGGCTGTGGGTGACGGCTCCATCCGGAGCGGTGTGCGATTGCGGCTTCGACTCGTCCTGCGTCATGCATCCCCCGGGGTTTGGCGGGAGCCTAGCAGACGTCGGGCGCTGGATTGTCGGCTATCGCGACGCACCGGGCTTCCGTCAGCCGTTGGCCCCGCGATGGTGCCGTGCGGCGAGATGAAGCGGGACGGATTGGTCAACGTGTGCCGTACGAGATGGGGGGCTCATGTACCGCGCTTCCGGGCCCATGCAGGTGACGACGCAGCCATGCCGCGAATCCAACCTCATCCACGCTGCCTTCGGCCAGCGAGAGCATCGCGATGTATTTTTCTTCCTCGCTCGCCACCAGCTCCGCGCCATTGAGTGCCAAGAACGCGCGATAGCAGACGTGCGCGGTGCGCTTGTTGCCATCCACGAACGGGTGGTTGCGGGCAATGCCGTACGCGAGGCTGGCGGCCAGCGCCGCGAGGTCGGGCGGCGGATCGCCGTAGGCCTGCAGTTGCTGCGGCCGCGCCAGCGCGGAGTCCAGCAGCGCCTCGTCACGCACTCCACCGCCGCCGCCGTGCTCGGCCAACTGCCGGTCGTGAATGGCCAGCGCCAGCGTCCTGCTGATCCAGACGATCATGGCGCGCGCCTCACTGGGCCAGTTTGTGCAGCACGGCGCGGTCCTCGCGCATGATGCGCTCGGCCACCTCCATCTGCGCCGCCAACTCCGGATCGAACGCGGTCAGCTTGATGCCGTCGGGCGTCTCCAGCACGTACAGCTCATCGCCCTTGTCCACGCGCAGGCGGGCCAGCAGCTCCTTGGGCAGGATCAGGCCGGCGGAATTGCCGATGGTGGTGATCTTGAGCTTCATGGGGGCGTCAGGGAGGAGTCGCGTTATAACCAACGTTATACCTGTCATCGAGCGGACGCAAGTCGCCCGGCGCCGATGTGCGCGGCCTGATCGCGGCGCCTCTGGTCGTAGTCGAAGAGGTGGACGTAGTTGCGCCTGCGCCCCATGGTCCCTGACAGGGCCCGCGTATGCGCTTGCGAGCGTAAAGCGTTCGCGAGCGAGCGCCCGAAATGCACCCCGTGCCGACGGTCGCTGAGGCTATTTCCGCTTCGGGCCCAGACGACCTAGCGGCTACACTGCCCGCTGCCGTCATTGCGGTAAGAGGGGGGACCATGACGCCGGAAGCCAAGGCACGCCTGCTCATCGACCAGAAGCTGGAAACCGCTGGCTGGGTCGTTCAGGACCAGAAGGACCTCAACCTCGGTGCCGGGCAAGGCGTCGCAGTCCGCGAATATCCCACCGACACCGGCCCCGCCGACTACCTGCTCTTCGTCGACCGCCAACCCGTCGGCGTGATCGAAGCCAAACGCGACGAAGCCGGCCATAACCTCAGCGTCCACGAGACCCAGACCGAGCGCTACGCCAACGCCACCCTGAAGTGGCGCAAAGGCGGCACGCCGCTGCGCTTCCTCTACGAAGGCACCGGCCAGATCATCTACTTCACCGATGGCGCCGACCCAGCACCGCGCGCCCGCGAGTTGTTCCACTTCTTTCGCCCGCAGACACTGGCCGATTGGGCTGCGGAGCCCGACACCCTGCGCCGCCGCCTCACCCGGATGCCGCCGCTGCCCGAGCGCAACCTGCGCGACTGCCAGATCAACGCCGTCACCGGCCTGGAGCAGTCGCTGGCCAAGAACAAGCCGCGCGCCCTGATCCACATGGCCACCGGCGCCGGCAAGACCTTCACCGCCATCACCTCGGTCTACCGCCTGCTCAAGTTCGGCGGCGCCAAGCGCATCCTGTTCCTGGTCGACACCCGCAACCTCGGCAAGCAGGCGCAACAGGAATTCATGGCCTACACGCCGCCGGACGACGGCCGCAAGTTCACCGAGCTGTACAACGTCCAGCGCCTGGCCTCCAGCAACATCGACCCGCACGCGCAGGTCTGCATCAGCACCATCCAGCGCATGTACTCGATCCTGTCCGGCACCGAGCTGGCCGAAACCAGCGAGGACATCTCGCTTAACGAGGTAGGACAGTCCAACGCGCAGGCAAAGCTGGTGCAGTACAACCCCCGGGTGCCGATCGAGGAGTTCGACTTCATCGTCATCGACGAGTGCCACCGCAGCATCTACAACCTGTGGAAGCAGGTGCTGGACTACTTCGACGCCTTCCTGATCGGCCTGACCGCCACACCGGACAAACGCACGTACGGCTTCTTCAACGAGAACGTAGTGGCCGAGTACAGCTACGAGCAATCCGTGGTGGACGGGGTCAACGTCGGCTATGACGTGTATGAGATCGAAACCGAGGTGACTAGGAAGGGCGCCACGTTGGTAGCCAAGGAGTGGGTCGACCACCGCGACCGCAAGACCCGCGCCAGGCGCTGGGCGCAGACCGAGGAGGACACCGCCTACGGCGCCACCGACCTGGACCGCTCGGTGGTCAACCCCAGCCAGATCCGTCAGGTCATCCAGGCGATGAAGACCGCGGTGGAAACCAGCATCTTCCCGCACCGCAAGGAAACGCCGAAGACCCTGATCTTTGCCAAGACCGACAGCCACGCCGACGACATCATCCGCATGGTGCGCGAGGTCTACGACGAGGGCAACGCGTTCTGCAAGAAGGTCACCTACCGCGCCGGCGTGGATGCGGAGACCGGCCAGTCGGTGGCCGGCGATGACGCCGACAGCGTGCTCGCCAACTTCCGCAACGACTACCACCCGCGCATCGCCGTCACCGTGGACATGATCGCCACCGGCACCGACGTGAAGCCGCTGGAAGTGCTGCTGTTCATGCGCGACGTGCGCAGCAAGGGCTACTACGAGCAGATGAAGGGCCGCGGCGTGCGCAGCCTCGATGCTGAAGCGCTGAAAAAGGTCAGCAACTCCGCCGACGGTGCCAAGACCCACTTCGTGCTGGTCGACGCCGTAGGCGTGGAGAAGTCGCTCAAGACCGAAAGCCGGCCGCTGGAGCGCACCCCCACCCTAAGCCTGGACAACCTGCTCAAGGGCGTGGCGGTGGGCGCGCGCGACGCGGACACGGTGCAGAGCCTGGGCAACCGCCTGGTCCGCCTGGCCAAGCAGCTGGACGACAAGGCGCTGGCCCGGATCAAGCAGGCCAGCGGCGGCATCGGCCTGCAGGACCTCGCGCGCGGGCTGGTGCAGGCGCTCGACCCCGACCGCGTGCTGGCCGACGCGCTGGACGCTGCAAAGGCCGCCGGCATCACCCGTAGTCAGGACACGGTGACCGATGCCGAACTGGATGCCGCCGGGCGCCAGCGCGTGGACGCCGCCTGCCAGCCGTTCGACAACCCGGCGCTGCGCGACCTGGTCGAGTCGTCAAGGCGCGACCGCGAACAGCTGATCGACATCATCAACACCGACTCGGTCACGCGCAGCGAGTTTGCCGCGCAGGCACAGGCCAACGCCGAGGCCGCGGTTGGCCGCTTCCGCGAATTCCTGGAGACGCACCGCGACGAGATCGCCGCGCTGGGCTTCTTCTACGCCCAGCCGTACCGTCGGCGCGAACTGACCCTGGACATGATCGACGAACTGCACGACGCGCTGTCGCGCCCGCCGCTGATGCTGACCACCGAGAAACTGTGGACCGCCTATGCGCGCGTGCAGGAGAGCCAGGTGCGCGGCAGTGGCGTGCGCCGGCAGCTGACCGATCTGGTGTCGCTGGTGCGCTTCGCGCTGGGAATGGACGAGGAGCTGCGACCGTTTGCCGACAGCGTGGACAAGCGCTTTCAGGACTGGGTGTTCCGCCACAATGCGCGGCGCGCCACGGCGTTCACCCCGGAGCAGATGGAGTGGCTGCGGCTGGTCAAGGACCACATCGCCAGCAGCTGCCGCATCGAGCGCGACGATTTCGACTACGCGCAGCTGGCGGGCAAGGGCGGGCTGCAGAGGGCTTGGCATGTTTTTGACGGACAGCTGGATGAGTTGCTGGCGGAGATGAATGAGGAGTTGGTGGCTTAATGGCGTTTACCGCAAAGATCGCGGACCTGATCGCCGAAGACAGGACTGGTTTGTTGACCAAACACGAGTCTTGGGAGCGGGTTCCTCTGTCCGAAGTCGCGAGCATTCTGAACGGTGCTCCTTTTGACTCAGCAATGTTCAACTCTACTGGCGGACTTCCGCTGGCTCGCATCCGCGACGTAATGGCGGGCAGGACATCGACGTACTACACGGGCGAGTACGAAGACGCCTATCTGCTTGGCCAAGGGGATTTGCTGGTCGGCATGGATGGCGACTTCAATACCGGCTACTGGGGAGCGCAGATTGCCCTGCTAAATCAGCGCGTCTGCAAGCTCACGCCGACTTCTGAGCTCTATGACAAGGCGCTTCTGGGTTATGTCCTGCCGGGATACCTGGCAGCCATCAACGCCAATACACCATCGATTACGGTAAAGCATCTGTCGTCGAAGACGATTGGAGAAATCGAGTTGCCGCTTCCGCCACGCGCGGAGCAAACCCGCATCGTCGAGAAGCTGGAAGAGCTGCTGTCCGACCTCGACGCCGGCGTGACAGAGCTGAAGTCCGCGCAGCGCAAGCTGGTGCAGTACCGCCAGTCACTGCTGAAGGCGGCGGTGGAAGGCGCGCTGACAGCCGACTGGCGCACGGCCCGCGACCAGTCGCAGGAAACCGGCGCCGAACTGCTGCAGCGCATCCTCACCGAACGCCGCGCCCGCTGGGCGCAGATGCAACTCGCCAGATTTGCTGAGCAAGGCAAGACGCCGCCCAAGGACTGGCAGACCAAATATCCCGAGCCCGTTGCGCCGAACACCGCCGACCTACCGCCGCTGCCTGATGGATGGGTGTGGTCCACCATCGATCAGCTTTCCATTCATGTCCGAAATGGGCTATCACAAAAGCCAACGCAGGAGCCGATTGGTTATCCGATTCTGCGGATTAATGCCGTCAGGCCAATGACGGTCAATCTAGACGAGGTTCGCTACCTGCATCTCCCCCGTGAAGACGCCGCGCCGTATCTTTTAGCGAACGGTGATCTTCTTGCGACGAGATACAACGGAAGTGTTGATCTTCTGGGAGTCGTTGGCGTGGTTCGCGGCGTGTCTCGCGACATAGTGCATCCGGACAAGCTCATTCGAATCCGGCCAGTTCTAGGCGCACATTTGGCTGATTGGATTGAGATAGTCGCCTCAACCGGAGTCTCCCGAGCGCACATTGTATCGCGCGTAAAGACTACGGCTGGTCAGACGGGAATTTCGGGGAATGACTTGAAACGCATGCCAATTCCGCTTCCAGGTTTGGCAGAGCAAGCGGCGATAACTTCAATGGTGCGCGCTGCAATTGATGGAGTGAATGGGCAACAACAAGCGGTTGATATGTCGCTCGCTCAGTCTTCTGCCCAGCGCAAGAACCTTCTAACGACCGCCTTCGCCGGCCAACTGGTCCCGCAGGACTCCAACGACGAACCCGCCAGCGCGCTGCTGGCCCGCATTCGCGCTGAGCGCGAGGCGGCCCCCAACTCCCGCTCTCGGCGCGGAGCAGGTTCAAAGCCCAGCGCCGCTGACCGGACGCCCCGCCAAGGCAGGCGCAGCAGAAAGGCCAAGGAGGCCGAATGAGTTCTCCAACCAACGAAAGTCCGCAGTTCTCCCTCTTCGACCAGATCAATCCACCGCCAGAGCGGGCGGCTGGCGAGGATGCTGTCACGCCCGCAGGCAGGTTCAGCAATTTCATCGTGTACGTCGATGAGAGCGGCGACCATGGCATGGAAAAGCTGGACCCGAATTACCCGTTGTTCGTGCTGGCGTTCTGCGTCTTCTACAAGCGCCATTACGCCGAGAAGGTCGTCCCGGCGCTGGAGAAGTTCAAGTTCAACCATTTCGGCCATGACCTGGTCGTCTTGCATGAAACCGACATCCGCAAGGAAACGGGTGCGTTCCGGTTCCAGAGCCGGCGGCACAAAGAGGACTTCCTCGGCCAACTTACCGACATCATCGAGGCAAGCAACTTCATCCTGATCGCCTGCGTGATCGACAAGGAACAGTTGCGTCAGCGCGGTTCAAGCGCACCTTCCAACCCTTATCACTTGGCATTGGGCTTCTGCCTTGAAACGCTGCACGACCTGATGCAGGAAAAGAAGCAGGACGAAAAGCTCACCCACGTCGTCGTGGAATGTCGCGGCAAGAAGGAGGATGCGGAGCTTGAGCTGGAGTTCCGGCGGATCTGCGATGGTGCAAACCGCAAGGGCATTTCGCTGCCCTTCGACATCATTTTTGCGGACAAGCGCGTCAATTCGTCCGGCCTTCAGCTTGCGGATCTGGTGGCAAGGCCTGTCGGTCTCAACCGGTTGCGTCCCACGCAGGAAAACCGGGCGTTCGATGCGCTCAAGCGCAAGTTCTTCTGCAGCGGCGGCCGCGACAACGTGGGGGCGGGGTTCGAGAACTGGGGGCTGAAGGTTTACCCGGCCCCAGAAAGCGAAAAGCCCCGGTGAGGCTCACCGAGGCTGGACGCCGACCGGGTTCTCCCAGTCCACTTGGCCGAATTATAGGCAGGTTGTCCGGTCTCAAGCAATGCGACGGGTGATGCGATTGTCACTCGCCAATCCTTAATAAAGACATTTAAAAACAATGCGTTATTCAACCTTGCCGTGATCCGGATATGAACAGCACCGCCCTCGTCCAGAAGATCTGGAACTTCTGCCACACCCTGCGCGACGACGGCGTGGGCTACGGCGACTACCTGGAACAGCTGACCTACCTGCTGTTCCTCAAGCTGGCGCACGAGTACTCGCAGCCGCCCTACAACCGCGACACCCACATCCCCAGGAGCTGCGACTGGACCAGCCTGCGCGGCAAGACCGGCGCGCCGCTGGAGGCCCACTACCTGAAGGTGCTGCACAAACTGGGGGAGGAGCCCGACATGCTCGGCGCGATCTTCTTCAAGGCGCAGAACAAGATCCAGGACCCGGCCAAGCTGGCGCGGCTGGTGCAGATGATCGACGCCGAGGACTGGGTCAGCCTGGACGCTGACACCAAGGGCGACCTGTACGAGGGCCTGCTGCAGAAGAACGCCGAGGACACCAAGAGCGGCGCCGGCCAATACTTCACCCCGCGCGTGCTGATCCAGGCGATGGTCGAGTGCGTGCAGCCCGAGCCCGGCAAGACCATCGCCGACCCGGCCTGCGGCACCGGCGGCTTCTTCCTCGGCGCGTACGAGTGGCTCACCCGCGACGGCGTGCAGTTGAATAGGAAGCAAAAGGAGTTCCTGCGCCGCCAGACCTTCTTCGGCAACGAGATCGTCGCCGCCACCCGCCGCCTGTGCCTGATGAACCTCTTTCTGCACAACGTTGGCGACCTGGACGGCGAGCCGACGGTGGACCGCGCGGACGCGCTGATCTCCGAGCTCCGGCAGAAGGTGGACTACGTGCTGGCCAATCCGCCCTTCGGCAAGAAGAGCAGCATGACCATCACCAATGCCGACGGCGAAGAAGACCGCGACGCGCTGACCTATGAGCGCCAGGACTTCTGGCAGACCACGTCCAACAAGCAGCTGAACTTCCTCCAGCACATTGTCTCGATGCTCAAGACCACCGGCCAGGCCGCGGTGGTACTGCCGGACAACGTGCTGTTCGAAGGCGGCGCCGGTGAGAAGATCCGCCGCAAGCTGCTGGAAACCTGCGACGTCCACACCCTGCTGCGATTGCCCACCGGCATCTTCTACGCGCAGGGCGTGAAGGCGAACGTGCTGTTCTTTGACGCCAAGCCCAAGGACGGCAAGGTCCACACCAAAGGCGTGTGGATCTATGACCTGCGCACCAACAAGCACTTCACGCTCAAAACCAAGCCGTTGCGCCGCGAGGACCTGCGGGAGTTCGTGGAGGCCTACAACCCGGCCAACCGCCACAAGCGCAAGGAATCGGAGCGGTTCCGTTACTTCGACTACGAAACGCTCGTCGCTCGCGACAAGGCCAGCCTGGACATCTTCTGGCTCAAGGACGACAGCCTGGATGATCTGGACAACCTGCCGCCGCCGGATGTGCTGGCGCAGGAGATCATCGACCACCTTGAAGCGGCACTGGTCGCGTTCCGTGAGGTCGCGTCCGCGTTGCCGAGCAGCCGACAAGGCTGATTCATCTTGTTGATGCACGCATTGCCAAAGGAAACCGTATGAGCTGGCTGATCACCAAATACCTCCTCACCGCCGCGGTGGTGGTCCTGGTCTCCGAGGCCGCCAAGCGAAGCGACAAGCTCGGCGGTTTTGTCGCCGCGTTGCCACTGGTCACCGTGCTGGCCCTGATCTGGCTGTACGTGGAAAAGCAGCCGCAGGCCAAGATCGCCAACCACGCCTGGTACACGTTCTGGTACGTGGTGCCCACGCTGCCGATGTTCCTCGCATTCCCATTCCTGCTGGGGCGCATCGGGTTCTGGCCGACCATGGCGGCCAGCGTGGTGATCACGGTGGTCTGCTTTGGCCTGTTCGCGCTGGCGGTGCGGCCGTTCGGCATCGAGCTGCTGCCCTGAGCATCCCGGCCGCCGCCCTCAGATCACGTCCCACGCATAGCCGCCGCGCGCCAGCACGTCCGCCGCCAGGCCTTCGATCTGCTCGTCCTCGTTGCGTTCCAGGCCGCGCAGGTTGCGTGCCATGCGACGCCGGGCCTCCCGGGTGAACACACGGGCGATGTCCAACGCCTGCGCGGCGGCCGGGTGCTCCTGCTTGAGCAGGCTGTCCGCACGCGACAGCACGCACAGGCCCACGAACAGGTCGATGGTGATGTCGCCGATGCGCTTCTGCGCATGCTGCTGGTCGGCGATGGCCTTGCCGTGCTTGCGCAGCAACTGGTCGGACGCCTTCGACAGTTCCACCGTGTACTTCTCGTACACCGGAGCCAGCTTGCGCAGCGGTTCGGCCAGCGGATGCACGATGCGGTCGGTGCCCACGCCGGTGGCTTCGCGCATGCGCCGCGCGGTGTAGTCGCCCAGCACGCCGAAGCCCTTGATCGGGTCGTTGAAGATGTCGCCCACCGCGGCCTTCAGTTCGCCCAGCCCCGCGCCCACGCCCTTGAGTCCGGACAGCGCGATGTACAGGCGCAGGATCTCGTTGGTGCCTTCGAAGATGGACAGGATGCGGGTGTCGCGGGTGATCTGCTCGTACGGGAACTCGCGCATGAAGCCGTTGCCGGCGGCGATCTGCAGCGCTTCGTATGACGCGCGCTGCACCGCCTCGCTGGCGAACACCTTGCTGATCGCCGCCTCCACCGAGTAATCGGTGCAGCCGCTGTCGATCAGGTGCGCGACCATCCACACCGTGCTTTCCGCGGCGAAGCAGTCCACCGCCATGCGCGCCAGCTTCTCGCGCACCAGCCCGAACTCGGCGATGGGCTTGCCGAACTGCTGGCGGTCCTTGGCCTGCGCGGTGGCCAGCCGCAGCAGCGTGCGCATGCCGCCCACCGCGCCGCCGCCCAGGCCGGTGCGGCCGCTGTTGAGGATGCTCATCGCCACCTTGAAGCCCTTGCCGACCGGGCCGAGCACGTTCTCCGCCGGCACCCGCACATCAGCGAAGGCGACGGTGGTGGTGCTGGACGCGCGGATGCCCATCTTGTCCTCGTGCGGGCCGTGGCTGACGCCCGGCCAGCCGGCCTCGACCAGGAACGCCGTCATCTTGCCTTCGGGCGTGTCGGTGCGCGCGAACACGGTGTAGAAGCCGGCAATACCGCCGTTGGTGATCCAGATCTTCTCGCCGCTCAGCGTCCAGCTGCCGTCGTCGTTGCGCGTGGCCTTGGTGCGGATCGAGGCGGCATCGGAGCCGGCGCCCGATTCGGTCAGGCAGAACGCGGCGATCAGTCCGCCGCTGGCCAGGCGCGGCAGGTAGCGCTGCTTCTGCTCGTCGGTACCGAACAGCAGCAGGCCCTTCATGCCGATGGAACTGTGCGCGCCGATGGTCAGCGACACCGAACTGTCGTGGCTGCTGGTCTGCGCGAGCACGCGCGCGTAGGCGCCGTTGGACAGCTCGAGCCCACCGTGCTCCTCGGGAATGATCAGCCCGAACAGGCCAATGTCGCGCAAAGCCTGGATGAACTCGGCGGGCTGCTCCGCATCGCGGTCGTACCGCTTGAGGTCGCCGGCCTTGTCGTCGAGGAACTGGTCGATCGCATCGGTCATCGCGCCGAGCATCTCGCGATCGCGCGCGCGGATCTGCGGGTACGGGAACAATTGTTCGTCCAGGATGTTGCCGAAGAACAGCTGCTTGGCGGCGCTTTCGTCGCGATGTGGAGCGGTGGTGGGCGATTCGGCAGCTACGGTCGACATGTTGGTGCTCCGCTGGACGTTGAATGCATTGTCCCTCTGGAACGTGGTCCGGGGCCAGCGCGCCGTTGGATTGCTGCGTTGCGCCAAGGGGGGGCGTACGCTACCTGTCGGGGAACAGGTACATGGCTGCGTCCGGCGGCATGGCCCTGGCGAGCGGTGCGCCGGACGCTTGCCGAACCGGCATCCCCCGCGAACAGGAGTCCGCCATGACCCGCATGATCTTCGTCAACCTCCCCGTCACCGACCTTGCCGCGTCGATGGCGTTCTATGAAGCGTTGGGCTTCACCAACAATCCGCAGTTCACCGACGAGACCGCCGCCTGCATGGTCTGGAGTGAGGCGATCAGCGTCATGCTGCTCACGCATGACAAGTGGCGCACGTTCACCAGCCGGCCGATTCCACCGAAGACCTCCAGCGAGGTGCTGCTCGCGATTTCGCTGGACAGCCGGGACGCGGTCGATGCGATGAACAAGGCGGCGTCCGCCCATGGCGGCACTGCGGACATCAATCCCAAGCAGGATCTGGGCTTCATGTACAACCGCAACCTCGCCGATCCCGACGGCCACGTCTGGGAGGCGTTCTGGATGGACGTGTCGGCCATGCCTACGGCGGATGCCCACTGAGGGATCTGCCAGGGCGCACCGAGCCTGGGCCCGTTGTCGCCGGTTGCCTGATTCAATCCGGTGTCAGCCCTGCTGTTCGCGCGCGATCGCCCGCCAACCGATGTCGTGGCGGTGGAACTCGCCGTGCCAGGAAATGCCCGACACCGTTTCGTACGCTTTGTGCTGCGCCGCGGCCACGGTGTCGCCCAGGCCGACCACGCACAGCACGCGGCCGCCTGCGGTGACCACGTCCTCGCCTTCCAGCCTGGTACCGGCGTGGAACACCTTGGTGTCCTCCACCTCCGGCACGTCCCAGGTGCTGATGGTGTCGCCCAGGCGCGGCGTGCCGGGGTAGTGCTCGGCCGCCATCACCACGCCCAGTGCGGGGCGCGGGTCCCACTGTGCCTGCACCCCATCCAGGTGGCCATCGATGGCCGTTTCGACCAGGTCAAGCAGGTCGGATTGCAGGCGCATCATCACCGGCTGGGTCTCCGGGTCACCGAAGCGCACGTTGAACTCGATCACCTTGGGCGCGCCGGTCTTGTCGATCATCAGGCCGGCGTAGAGGAAACCGGTGAACGGCACGCCGTCCTTGATCATGCCTTGCACGGTGGGGTTGACCACCTCGCGCATCACGCGTTCGTGCACCTCCGGCGTCACCACCGGCGCCGGCGAGTACGCACCCATGCCACCGGTGTTGGGGCCGGTGTCGCCGTCGCCCACGCGCTTGTGGTCCTGGCTGGTGGCCATCGGCAGCGCGGTGGTGCCGTCCACCATGGAGATGAAACTGGCCTCCTCGCCGTCGAGGAACTCCTCGATCACCACGCGCGCGCCGGCCGCGCCAAACGCGTAGTCAGCCAGCATGTCGGTGATGGCGGCCTCGGCCTCCTCCAGCGTCATCGCCACGATCACGCCCTTGCCGGCGGCCAGGCCGTCGGCCTTGATCACGATGGGCGCGCCCTTCTCGCGCACGTACTCCAGCGCTTCGTCCACGTGCGTGTGCACCGCGTAGTGCGCGGTGGGAATACCGTGGCGGGCTAGGAAGTCCTTGGCGAACGCCTTGCTGCCTTCCAGCTGCGCGGCAGCTGCGCTGGGTCCGAAGATGCGGTGGCCAGCGGCGCGGAAGCGGTCGACCACGCCCGCCACCAACGGACCCTCGGGGCCGACCACGGTGACCGTCACGCCTTCGCGTGCGACCAGCGCCAGCAGGCCGTCGATGTCGGTGGCGCCGACGTCCACGTTGCGGCACTTGGGCTCGCGCGCGGTGCCGGCGTTGCCGGGTGCGACCAGCACTTCGGTGACGCGCGGGGACTGGGCCAGCTTCCACGCCAGGGCATGTTCGCGGCCGCCGGAGCCGATGACGAGCAGTTTCATGTGGGTCTCGGAAGAGGGCGCAGGGTGCTGATTCTACGTGAGCGGGTGGTGGGGGGCGTTGGTCGCACGGAGGCTGGCGATAGGGGTGTTGCTACAGCGCTCTGTCGCGGCATCCTGCCGCGAGTCGCGCCGCCGGCCATCCATGGCCGGCTTTTCCGCAAAACCCCTATCGCCAGCCTCCTGACCCAATGTGCCGGGGTGGAGAAAAGCAAAAGGCGCGTGCCAAGCACGCGCCTTTTGCTTGCCAAGCCCGCCGCAATGACTGGCCGGAGGGCGGTGGACTGAGGGGGTGTTGCGGAGAGCGGACCATGGATGGTCCGCGGCCCCGACTCCGCGCAGGAAGCGCGGACGGAGGGGAGTAGCAACACCCCCTCAGTCCACCGACCCCATCCGGAGCCATTGCCGCAAAAAATCAGTGACGGAAGTGCCGCACCCCGGTGAACACCATCGCGATGCCATGCTCATCCGCCGCCGCGATCACCTCGGCGTCGCGCATCGAACCGCCCGGTTGGATCACGGCCTTGATGCCCGCTTCCGCCGCCGCATCGATGCCATCGCGGAACGGGAAGAACGCATCGCTTGCCATCACCGAACCCGGCACCACCAGCCCCGCGTCGGTGGCCTTGATGCCGGCGATACGCGCCGAGTACACGCGGCTCATCTGGCCCGCGCCCACGCCGACGGTCTGCTTGTTCTTCGCATACACAATCGCGTTGGACTTGACGAACTTGGCCACGCGCCAGGCGAACAGCAGGTCGCCCAGCTGCTCCTCGGTCGGCGCCACCTTGGTCACCACCTTCAGCTCGTCGCGCGTCACTTCGCGGATGTCGGCGGTCTGCATCAGCAGGCCCGAGCCGACGCGCTTGACGTCCATGTTGTTCCGACCGTCGCCGTGCGGAATGCGCAGCACGCGCACGTTGGCCTTCTTGGTGCAGTAGTCCAGCGCACCCTGCTCGTAGTCCGGGGCGATCAGCACCTCGACGAACTGGCGGTCGAGGATGGTCTTGGCCGTGGCCGCGTCCAGCGTGCGGTTGAAGGCGATGATGCCGCCGAACGCGCTGGTCGGGTCGGTGGCGTACGCGGCTTCGTAGGTGTCCGCGCAGCTGGCGCCTTCGGCCACGCCGCACGGGTTGGCATGCTTGACGATCACGCACGCCGGCTGGTCGAACTGACGCACGCATTCCCACGCCGCATCGGCATCGGCGAGGTTGTTGTAGCTCAGCTCCTTGCCCTGCAGCTGGGTGAAGGTCGCCAGCGTGCCCGGCACCGGCCACAGGTCGCGGTAGAACGCGCCCTGCTGGTGCGGGTTCTCGCCGTAGCGCAGGTCCATGACCTTGACGAAATTGCTGTTGTTCTGCGCCGGGAACAGCTGCTGCTTGCCGTCGGCGTCGAGCGAGGACAGGTAGTTGCTGATGCACGCGTCGTAGAACGCGACGTTGTTGAACGCGGCCACCGACAGCGCGAAGCGCGTCTTGGCCGACAAAGTACCGTCATTGACGGCAAGCTCATCCACGATGCCGGCGTACTGCGCCGGATCAGTGGCCACCGCCACGCGCGCGAAGTTCTTCGCCGCCGAGCGCAGCATCGCCGGGCCGCCGATGTCGATGTTCTCGATGATGTCGTCGAAGCTGCTGTCCGGGTTCGCCGACACCTGCGCGAACGGATACAGGTTGAGCACCAGCAGGTCGATCTTCTCGATGCCGTGCTGCGCCATCACCGCATCATCGATGCCGGCGCGGCCGAGCAGGCCGCCGTGCACGATCGGGTGCAGGGTCTTGACCCGGCCGTCCATCATTTCCGGGAAACCGGTGACATCGCTGACGTCCTTGACCGGCAGGCCTGCGTCGCGGATCGCCTTGGCGGTGCCGCCGGTGGAGAGCAGTTCGACGCCGCGCGCGGACAGCGCCTTGGCAAGGTCGATCAGGCCGGTCTTGTCGGAAACGGACAGCAGCGCCCGGCGAACGGGCAGACGGTCGGTGGTCATGGCGAGCGTGAGTGGCGTGGGGAGCCCGCCATTATACGGACAGGCTCGGCAGGCTCCCGGCCTGCATGTTCGAGGCAGCCTGTTGCCAGGCTCGGCCGCGCTGGCAGGGCATCACGCCAAGCCGTAATCCCGCAACTTCTTGCGCAGCGTGGCGCGGTGGATGCCCAGCAGGGTCGCGGCGCGGCTCTGGTTGCCCTCGCAATGGCGCAGCACTTCGATGAAGAGCGGGATCTCCAGCTCGCGCAGCGCGATGTTGTACAGATCGGCGCTGTCCTCGCAGCCGTCCAGGTCACCGAGGTAACGGCGGATGGACGTGGCGACATGGTCGCGCAGTGGCACGCGCGAGCCCATGCGGGCGTCGGAGCGATCGGCGGCAGCGTTCAAGCGGATCCCCTGTGCAACAGTCTCGTCCCGCCGTGCCGGCTTTCGCGGAAGGAACGGGAAGGCGGATTCTAGCGCGGCCACGTCGCAGGCATCGCCGCGACATGCGACCGTCAGCGGAAATCGAAGCTGAAGGCGACGGTGTCCGGAGCCGGCTCCACCACGTCGAGCAGCACGGTGGCGGTCTGTCCCGGCGCCAGTGTGTCGCCGGTCGTGTGCTGGTCGCGGTATTCATCGGGCCGGAAGGCGCGGGCGCCCACGATCTGCCCGTGGATGTCCGACAGGCTCAACAGCAGCACCGGCCAGGCCTGGTCGCGGGGTGCATCGTTACGGAACGTGGCGGTGATCTCCAGCACGCCCGGGCGGGCCGGGCTGGGACGAACGCTGCGGGTGACCATGGTGAAGGCGGCCGGGTCGCGCCACGCCGGCAGTGAGCAGCCGAGCACACCACAGACGCGCTCCAGGGTGGGGCGCCAGCGCGGTTGTGCGGCGAGTTCGTCACGCTGGGCCAGCAAGGTCTGCAACACCAGTGTGGCCAGCAGCAGCGCGATGATCGCCATGCCCGGCCAGCGCGGGCCGCTGTCCACCATGGACAACGTTTGCCGGGCGAACCGGGGAGCAGTCACCAGCCGCGGAGGATGCGACCTGGCGCGGCCACCGGCCGCCGCGGGAGCGCTCGTGGCCGTGGGGGCCTCCAGGGCAGCCGCATGTTCGGCGTGGTCCGGTGCCGGATCGGCTCGGGCACCGTCGCCCATCTCACCGTCGTGGCTTGCCGACGCGATGCCGGCGCTGTCCGGTTCGGCTGCTCGGCCCAGTTCCGCCACTGCGGGAGGCGCGTCGGCCGGTGGCGCCGCTCCACGCAGCGCACCCTGACACTGCGGACATTGTCCGTCCCTCCCCTCACGCGCGGTGACGAGGGCGACGAGGAAACCGCAGTGGGGACAGCGGAGGAACATGGCCCGAGTTTACGCAACGCATGGTGGTGGCCGGGAGTCACCTCGACCCGGACCCGCCCGAAACCGGTAACCCGTCGCAGAATCAGGCGCTGTCCGTGGTGCGACGCGTGCCGCTGATGCGGATCCAGTCCTCCAGTCGCTCGACCTGCAACGCATTGAAGTGCGGCGCATAGGCGGCGATCACCTCGTCCTCCTGCCCGGCGAGGATGCCCGACAGCGCGATTCGGCCGCCGGGCGCGACGCGCGCGGCCAGCGTATCGACCAGCGCGATGAGCGCGACCGCCAGGATGTTGGCCACCACCACCGGATAGGTGGCCGGCGGTTCGTCCTGCGGCAGGTACACGGCCATGCGCGCGGCGACGCCATTGCGTTCGGCATTGTCGTGCGTGGCGGTCAAAGCCTGCGGGTCGTTGTCCACGCCCACCGCCCGTGCGGCACCCAGCTTCAGCGCGGCCAGCGCGAGGATGCCGCTGCCGCAGCCGAAGTCGAGTACGCGCGCATCGCGCAGTGCGCCATCGTTGGCCAATCCGTCCAGCCACTGCAGGCACAGCGCGGTGGTCGGGTGCGTGCCCGAGCCGAACGCCAGTCCCGGGTCCAGGCGGACGATGGCGGGCGCGGGGACCGCATCGCCGGTGGCGGCATCCAGCTGCGCCTGCGCATCGGCAGGCAGGTCGGCATCCCAAGGCACGATCCAGGTGCGCTCGCCAAAGCGCAGTGGCTCGTACTGGTCCATCCATGCGCGTTCCCAGTCCTGGTCCTCGACTTCGCGGAAGCGGGCGCGCGACCAGTCCAGGCCTTCGTCGGCGGCCGACAGCGCGTACAACAACAACGTCTCCGACGTGCCGCCCTCGAACAGTGCGGTCAGCACCAGTTCGTTCCACAGCGGCTGCTCGCCCACGCCGGGCTCGAAGATGGCCTGCTCGTCCGGCGCATCCGCGTGCGCGTCGGCCAGGGTGACCGCCAGCGCGCCCACGTCCTCCAGCGCGCGCTCGTAGCGCGGCTGCTGGGTTTCGGTACAGGGCAGGGAGAGCTCGAGGAAGGGCATGGGCGCGGACCGGGAGGGATGCGGCATTCTACCGGCCGCGCCGGCCATCCCGGCATGCGCCACGCGGCGTGCCTGTCTCAGCCTCCGCCGATGAGGCCGCGCAGCAGGCGTTTCATCTGCTTCTTCTTGTCTTGTGGCTGCTCGGTCCGCTCGCGCTCGTCGTTGGTGGCGATGTCCATGCCCAAAGGTGCGTACGCAGTGGACTTGGTGCGCGCGCGCACGCTCCATTCCGGCGTCCACGGCGTCTTGCCGGCCGGCCGCGGCGGGTACGCCAGCGTGGTTTCCGGGCCGTAGGCGATCATCCGCAGCATGGCACCGGCATCGCGGCCTTCACCGAATATGCCCTTGGGCAGCGCGCACGACGTGCGGTCGGTAGCCAGCAGCACCTTCTCGCGGATCCATTTGTCCACGGTCGCCTCGGGCAGGTAGTCGAACATGCCCATGCCGGCGTCGGCGGTCTCGGCGCTGCTCCACAGCACCATCGCGTCGCCCTTGTGCCCATCGCATGCAGGAAGTAGCCGCGCGCGCGGGCCACCGGCTGCCAGCCCAGGTTGAAGCCGGCCGCGAAGGAGCCGGTGCTGCTCAACGCGATGGCCGGCATGAAGTCCTGCGCCTGCTGCAGGTCGAAGCGCAATGATTCGGGCACCTGCGGGCCGACGATCTGGTGCTGGCCCACCAGCGATGCCCCCTGTGGAATCGACCGGTGGTCGCGATCATTGGGCCACAACGCATAGGTCGGGCCGATATCCGGGCTGCGGTCGGGCGCGTAGCGGCCTTGCAGCGAGCCGCTGACCTGGACCTGGCCGTTCTTGCTGCTGATGGTGATCACCCGTGGCTGTCCCGCGCGCACCTCGGCACCACATCCCCAGTACACCAGGATGCGTTGCTGGTGGTCCTGGGGTTTGCCCTCCGGTTGGGTGGAGGCGCTCGGCGGCGTCGCCTTGGGCGGCAGCAGCGGTAGCCGTTCCCCGAGGCGCAGTCCGGCCGGGATCCGCTGTTCTGCTTCCTTGCCCGGTGCGGCGCCATTCCACAGGCTGATGTCGACATGGCGACCGGGCATCGCGCCGTGCCGCGCGGCACCGTAGTGGTTGCCCATGCCCTGGCCACCCAGCATGCCCATGGCCGCGCCGGCCAGTCCGTCCATCTCGGGCATGCCCGCCATGCTGTGGGTCGCGACGTCCATCCAGACCTGGGGCCTGGGTCCTTTCCCCGTCTGGCTGGCGGCCGGCAGGGCCAGCAGGCATGTGGTCGCCAGCAGGGCGGGCTTGAAGGGTATCGAACGGCGCATGCGGGGCCTCGGTGCTCGGTTGGACGGGGTCGGCCAAGGGGGCCGGCTCGGCTCTGCCGGAAAAACGGAATCCGAAGATCGTGCAGGCCAGCGCCGTGCGCCGTGGACGCGCCGCGGGGTCCCGGAAACGCCGACGCCCGCGAGGTGGATCGCGGGCGTCGGCGTATTGCTCGGCCGGGTATCGGTCAGACGATCGAGATCGTCTTCTCCTTCTGCTCCTTCAGCCGCTTCTCCAGATAGTGGATGTTCTGCCCACCCTGCTGGAAGCCGACGTCGGCCAGGATGCGCTGCTGCAGCGGGATGTTGGTCTTGATGCCGTCCACCACCATCTCGCTCAGCGCCACGCGCATGCGCGCGATCGCGGTCTCGCGGTCGGGGCCGTGCACGATCAGCTTGCCGATCATCGAGTCGTAGTTGGGCGGCACGCGGTAGCCTTCGTAGATATGGCTGTCCACGCGCACGCCCGGACCGCCCGGCGCGTGGAAGTGCTGGATCAGGCCGGGGCACGGCATGAACGTGTCCGGGTCCTCGGCATTGATGCGGCACTCGATGGCATGGCCTTCGAGCACGATGTCTTCCTGCTTCAACGACAGCGTGTGCCCCGCGGCGATGTTGAGCTGCTCGCGCACCAGGTCGATGCCGGTGACCAGCTCGGTGACCGGATGCTCGACCTGGATGCGGGTGTTCATCTCGATGAAGTAGAAGCGGCCGTCCTCGAACAGGAACTCGAACGTGCCGGCGCCGCGGTAGCCGATGCGGATGCAGGCCTCCACGCACACCTTGCCGATCTCCGCGCGCAGTTCCGGGGTGATGCCCGGCGCGGGTGCTTCCTCCACCACCTTCTGGTGGCGACGCTGCATCGAGCAGTCGCGTTCGCCCAGGTGGATGGCGTTGCCCTGGCCGTCGGCCAGCACCTGGATCTCCACGTGGCGCGGGTTCTCCAGGAACTTCTCCATGTACACCATGTCGTTGCCGAACGCGGCCTTGGCTTCCGACTTGGTGGTGGCGATGGCATTGCTCAGGTGGGCCTCGGTGTGCACCACGCGCATGCCGCGGCCGCCACCGCCGCCGGCGGCCTTGACGATCACCGGGTAGCCAATATCGCGCGCGATCGCGATGTTGGTCGCCGCGTCATCGCCCAGCGGGCCGCCGCTGCCCGGCACGCACGGCACGCCGGCGGCCTTCATGGCCTTGATCGCCTCGACCTTGTCGCCCATCAGGCGGATGGTGTCGGCCTTGGGCCCGATGAAGATGAAACCCGATTCCTCCACGCGCTCGGCGAAGTCGGCGTTCTCGGAAAGAAAGCCGTAGCCGGGGTGGATGGCCTGCGCGTCGGTGACTTCCGCCGCGGCGATCAGCGAGGCCATGTTGAGGTAGCTCTCGGACGATGCGGCCGGACCGATGCACACCGACTCGTCGGCCATGGCGACGTGCTTGAGGTTGCGGTCCACGGTGGAATGCACCGCGACGGTGCGGATGCCCAGGGCGTGGCACGCGCGCAGGATGCGCAGCGCGATCTCGCCGCGGTTGGCGATGACGACTTTATCCAGCATGGATCACCCGATCACGAACAGCGGCTGGTCGAACTCGATCGGCTGGCCGTTCTCGGCCATCACCTTCAGCACGGTGCCCGACACGTCGGCCTCGATCGGGTTGAACATCTTCATCGCTTCGATGATCGCCAGGGTGTCACCGGCCTTGACCGTCTGGCCGACGGTGACGAACGGCGGCTTGTCCGGCGACGGACTGGCGTAGAAGGTGCCGACCATGGGGGCGCGCATCACGTGGCCGTCGGGCAGGTCGCTGCCGGGCTTGGGGTGGCCACCGGTGGCGGCCTCCACCGGCGAATGCATCGGCATGGCCGGTGCCGCCGCGACCGGGGCATGCTGGATCATCGGCGCGGCCACCGCCGCGCTGCCCTTGGGCGTGCGGGCCAGGCGCACGGACTCCTCGCCTTCCTTGATCTCGATTTCGGCGAGGTTGGACTCTTCCAGCAGGTCGATCAGCTTCTTGATTTTGCGCAGGTCCATGGCGGGCCTCTTGGTCTCTATGGTCTGGCCCCGATGGCCGGGGCGTGGATGCGAAAGGGAAATCCCGGCGCGGCGCCGTGGGGGCGTCCGCGACCGGCTCAGGAAGGCTTGGTCTTGGAGACCGAATGGCTGTCCAGCCAGGCCAGCGCCGCATCGAGCGCGAAGCGGTAGCTGTTCTCGCCGAAGCCGGCGATCACGCCCAGCGCCAGGTCGCTGAAGTAGCTGTGGCGGCGGAACGGCTCGCGGGCGTGCGGGTTGGACAGGTGGACCTCGATGAAGGGAATGTCCACCGCGGCCAGCGCGTCGCGCAGGGCGACGCTGGTGTGAGTGAAGGCGGCCGGGTTGATCAGTATCAGCGCGGTGCCGTCGTGGCGCGCGGTCTGTACCCGGTCGACCAGCACGTGCTCGGCATTGGACTGCAGGCTGTCGTACTGGTGCCCGGCACGCTCGGTGCCGGCGCGCAGCGCACCGTCGATCTGGGCCAGCGTGGTGCGGCCGTAGATGCCCGGTTCGCGGTCGCCGAGCAGGTTGAGGTTGGGGCCGTTGAGTACCAGCAGCTTCGCCATGGCCGTCCATACGGGCATCGGGAAGGGCGCAGTGTGCGTGAAGGCGGGTCAGCTGTCCAGAAGTTCGCCGCTATTTCGCAGAAGATGTCGCGATTTAATCAGTTGTTTGAGTTTTGACTCTAACGCTGTGACCAGCCATCGATTTCGCCGTGCTGGAACGGCCCGATGCGTTGCTTGAGCAGTCGTCCGTCGGCCGAAAGCAGCACGGAGTAGGGCAGCACGCCTTGGGGATTGCCCAGTTGCACGCCGCTGTCGCGGGGGCCTGCGATGTCGACCAGGATCGGATAAGCGACCGGGGTGCGCTGCAGGAACGCCCGCACCGCCTCCGTGTCGTCCAGCGCGATGCCGACCACTTGCGTGCCGTTGGCCCCCTGGACCTTGGCAAAGCGGTCGAGCTCGGGCATTTCCTCGATACAGGGGCCGCACCAGCTGGCCCAGAAGTTGACCAGCAGCGGACGCCCCGCATAGGTGGCGGGCAGCTCGACCATGCTGCCCGACAAGGACGGCAGCGAGAGGGTCGGGATGATGTCACCGCGGCGGGCCACGGCCAGGCCTTCGGGTGTGGCGGGGGCGTTGGCGCTTGCCACCGCCTGCAATGCGCGCTGGCCCACTTCCGAGCGCAGCAGCGGCCCCGGGCCATTGGTCCACAGCCCGGCGACGACGCCTGCAACGCCGGCAGCCACCGCCACCAGCACGATCTTCGTCGCCGATTTCACGAATGGCCGCCCGCGGCCTCGCGCAAGGCCCGGTCGACGATCGCCTCGGTCAGCACGGTCGGCAATACGCGGCCTTCGCCGCCGCCGCGCGGGAAGACCACGTACAACGGCACGCCCACCGCCTTGTATTGCTGCAGGAAGGTGGTCAGGGTCGGGTCGACGTCGGTCCAGTCACCGACCATGTACACCGCGTTGGCGGCCTCCATCGCGCTGCGGAAGCCTTCGCCCTTGAATACGGTCTTCTCGTTGGCCTTGCAGGTCACGCACCAGTCGGCGGTGACGTTGACGAAGACCACCCGGTCGGCGGCGCGCAGGTCGGCCAGGCGCTGTTCGCCGTAAGGGACCGCGCTGATGCCGTCGATCGGACCGGCGGGCGCGACCTGTGCCGCGGGCCTGGGCAGGCCGTGGATGGTGTGCAGCGGCCACGCCAGGGCCAACATGCCGAGCAGCGCCGCGGCGGTCGCCCAGCGGTGGCCGGTGCGGCGGGACCGCGTCCAGGCCCATGCGGCGAAGGCCAGCAGCACGGCCGCCAGCAGCCACCAGCCCACCGCGTCGGCACCGCGCTGGCGTGCCAGCACCCACGCCAGCCAGGCGGCGGTGAGGTACATCGGAAAGGCCAGCGCCTGCTTGAACGTCTCCATCCATTCGCCGGGGCGAGGCAGGCGTTTTGCCAGCGCGGGAATGAAGCCGATCAGCAGGAACGGCAGGGCCAGGCCGAGCCCCAGCGCGAGGAACACCGCTAGGGCCGCTCCCGACGGCGCGGCAAAGGCCCAGGCCAGCGCCACGCCCATGAACGGAGCCGTGCACGGGGTTGCGACCACCACGGCCAGCACGCCGGTGAAGAAGTCGCCCATCGGCCCGCTGCGGGTGGTCAGCGCATGGCCGGCACCCGTCCAGCGGCCGCCCACGTGCCAGACCCCGGACATGCTCAACCCAAGGCCGAACATCACCAGCGCCAGCACCGCGATCACCAGCGGCTGCTGCAGCTGGAAGCCCCAGCCCAGCGCCAGGCCGGCCTGGCGCAGGGCCAGCGCGACCACGCCCAGCGCGGCGAAGCTGAGCATCACCCCGGCGGTGTACCAGAGGGCATGCCGGCGCGCGCGCACCGGGTCCTGGCCGTTGCCGGCCAGCGAGAGTGCCTTCAGCGACAGCACCGGCAGCACGCACGGCATCAGGTTGAGGATCAGGCCGCCCAGCAGCGCGAACACCAGTACCGTCCACAGGGAGCGCTCCGCGCCCGGGAGCGCGGCATCGGGGGTGCCGGCCGCGGGAGCCGAAGCGGTCTGCGGGGGTGCCGTCGCCGGCAGTGCTGCGTCAGTCCCAGCCGACAGGGAATCCCTCTCCCCGGTCGCTGAGGCCACGGCATCGGTGGCGTCGGCGACCGGCGGTTGGCCGCTGTCGCCGGGGGTGGGCTGCACGGCGACGGTCGCCGATGGCGGCGTCACGGTGCCGCGCGGCAATGACACGGCCACGGTCCGCGTCATCGGCGGGTAGCAGATGCCGTCGTTCTGGCAACCCTGGAACGTGGCGGTCAGGCGCAGGTCCACCGCGTCGGCGCGGGTGCGGACCACCGGCACCGGGACGTCGATCTGGTTGAAGTACACGGTCGTGCGTCCGAAGTACCCGTCCTCGTGTGGGGTGCCCTGTGGCCAGCGCGGCGTGCCCAGGCGCAGGCCGGCCTGCGTGGCCCCGGCGTCCAGGGTGAGGCGGGTGTTGTCGCGGTACAGGTAATAGCCGCGCGCGGGTGTGAAACGCAGCAGCAGCGTGTTGCCGTCGCCGGCAATCGCCTCGAAGCCATAGGCCTGCTCCGGCGGCAGCGGCAGCGCGTCCACGGCGCCGGTATTGCCCAGTACCCCGAGACCCACCGGGGCACTTCCGGTGCCCACGTTGCCGAAGGCCACGACCGGAGCCTTCTGCGCGGCGGGCAGGGCCACGGTGATGCGGCGGGTCTGCGGCGGGTAGCAGATGCCGACGTCGGCACAGCCCTGGTACTTGATGGTGAGCGTGGTGCGGTCGGCATTGGCGGTGCCGGGCAGCGTCGCCAGCAGGGAGCCGCGGTAGGTTTCCACGTCGCCGAAGAACTCATCGCGGTACGCCTTGCCCTTGGGCAGCTGCAACGCGCCGGCGCTGAAGCCCGCGTCGGCCTGCACGGCGGTGCGATGCCGGTACAGGTAGTACCCATCGGCGATCTTCCACTGCACGCTGATCCGGCCCGCGTCCGCGGCCTGTGCGCTCAGGACGAAGACCTCGTCCACCGGCGGCAACTGGTCAGGCGTCGCCGCGGCGGCGGAGTGGCCCAGCAGGGCCGCGAACAGGGCAAGTACGGGGCGGAGGCGGCGGAAGGGGCGGGCGCTGGGCCGGTGGTCAGTCATGGTCTCGGGTCTGTTGGGCCACCCAGGCGACGTACTCGGGCAGGCCGGCGCTGGCTTCGACCGCCAGCACTTCAGGGAGTTCATACGGGTGCAGTTCGCGCAGCCGCCGGGTCAATGCCTCCACCCGGTCGCCGGTGGTCTTGACCAGCAGCAGCACTTCGTCAGCCTGCTCGACCTGCCCTTGCCAGCGGTAGGTGGAGCGCACGCCGGGCAGCGCGTTGACGCAGGCGGCCAGGCGCGCCTCGACCACGGCATGCGCCAGCCGGTCGGCGGTGGCGGCATCGGGGCAGGTGCAGAACACGAGCAGCGTGGGCATCAGCCAATTCTACCGGCCCCCGGCATGCACTGCCTCCGGCTCATTCAGGTGTCCCGGCCAAGTGTCCCGGCGCGCGCTCCTCGTCGCGGCGCTCGCGCCGGTAGCGGCCAGTGCGCATGCCGGCCAGTTGTTCGGCCAGTTCCACCAGGGGCGGGCGGGCCCGCATCGGGGTGTCGCGGAACGCGCGGATCAGCCGTACTTCGATCGGGTCGTCGACCAGCAGCGCGTCCACGGCGGCGATTGCGTCCAGTGCCGCTTCGGCCGACGGGCGCATCAGGCCGCGGCCGGTGGCCAGCCATTCGAACTGCACGCCCGTGGCCAGCGCGATGGCCCGCAGGTGGTTCACGCTGGGGTGCTTGCCGTCGGTGGCCTCCCAGTGGCTGACGGCGCTGCGCTGGACGCCCACCACGGCGCCGAGGGCAGCCTGGGACAGCCCGGCGTGGCGGCGGGCGAGGCGGATGCGCTCCTGCGAGGTCATGGTGGGTCCCTGGTTCGGAGTGGATGCGTTCCGATACCAATAGTAACCAGGTGATCAATAGGCACGCAACGTGTGTGCTTTCGGTAGCCATAGATGCATAAAGGTGCCGAATATTCACGTTTTGCCATGACATCTGTCGCAGTATGGACACTTGAATTGGCGTCCAGCTCCCCGTCATGGACTGTTTGCCTGACAAAATTTGATCAATACTGACGCATGCCGGCAGGAGGCCGGTTCGACAAGGGGTGTCTGGTCTGGGGAGGCGGCGCAGGACGGCGCCAAGCAGAGGATGGCCATCCCCGTACCGGAAAGGGCGTGGACCTTCGGGGTCACGCCCTTTCTTTTTCAGGGATGGCCGGGCGCCCTTGAAAGGCGTCCGTCAACGCCCCATTACAGCGCGGTCCCGGTTTGACCGGGCGCTGCCGTCCAGCGTTTTGGCACTCGTGCTGGCCGACTGCTAACATTCACAATCTTTCCCCACCCTTTCAACCACTTACGAGGTTGTCATGTCGAATATCAAGCCGCTCTATGACCGCGTGGTCCTCAAGCGCATGGAAGAAGAAAAGCTGTCCGCCGGCGGCATCGTGATCCCGGACTCCGCCACCGAGAAGCCGAGCAAGGCGGAAGTCGTCGCCGTCGGCGAGGGCAAGGTGCTGGATAGCGGCAGCGTGCGCGCGCCGAAGGTCAAGGTCGGCGACAAGGTCTATTTCAAGAAATACGGCGGCACAGAGGTTAAGCACGAGGGTCAGGATTATCTGATCGTCTCGGAAGACGACATTCTCGCGATCCTCGGCTGATCGCCCGCGGCGTGGGCCGTGCCGGGTGCGACCTCGCGTCCTCGACCGGCCACCGCTTGGGCGGACCCCGCGCCGCGCCGTCGCATTCACCTTCTTCTAATACATTTTTTACTGAGGTAATCCGCAATGGCTGCCAAGGAAATTCGTTTCGGTGAGGACGCTCGCGCCAAGATGGTGCGCGGCGTCAACGTGCTCGCCAATGCCGTCAAGGCCACCCTGGGCCCGAAGGGCCGCAACGTCGTGCTCGAGAAGAGCTTCGGCGCGCCGACCATCACCAAGGACGGCGTGAGCGTCGCCAAGGAAATCGAGCTGGCCGACAAGTTCGAGAACATGGGCGCGCAGATGGTCAAGGAAGTCGCTTCCAAGACCTCCGACAACGCCGGTGACGGCACCACCACCGCCACCGTGCTGGCGCAGGCGTTCATCCGCGAGGGCATGAAGGCGGTCGCCGCCGGCATGAACCCGATGGACCTCAAGCGCGGCATCGACCAGGCCGTCGTCGCCGCCGTCGGCGAGCTGAAGAAGATCAGCAAGCCGTCGTCGACCTCGAAGGAAATCGCCCAGGTCGGCACCATTTCGGCCAACTCCGACGCCAACATCGGCGACCTGATCGCCCAGGCGATGGACAAGGTCGGCAAGGAAGGCGTGATCACGGTGGAAGACGGTTCGGGCCTGGAGAACGAGCTGGACGTGGTCGAGGGCATGCAGTTCGACCGCGGCTACCTGTCGCCGTACTTCATCAACAACCAGCAGTCGATGCAGGCCGAACTGGATGATCCGTTCATCCTGCTGCACGACAAGAAGATCTCCAACGTGCGTGACCTGCTGCCGGTGCTGGAAGGCGTGGCCAAGGCCGGCAAGCCGCTGCTGATCATCGCCGAGGAAGTCGAGGGCGAAGCGCTGGCGACCCTGGTGGTCAACACCATCCGCGGCATCGTCAAGGTCTGCGCCGTCAAGGCTCCGGGCTTCGGCGACCGTCGCAAGGCGATGCTGGAAGACATGGCCATCCTGACCGGCGGCACCGTGATCTCCGAGGAAGTGGGCCTGTCGCTGGACAAGGCCACGATCAAGGACCTGGGCCGCGCGAAGAAGGTGCAGGTCTCGAAGGAGAACACCACCATCATCGACGGCGCGGGCGACACCGCCGGCATCGAGTCGCGCATCAAGCAGATCAAGGCGCAGATCGAGGAGACCTCCTCGGACTACGACCGCGAGAAGCTGCAGGAGCGCGTGGCCAAGCTGGCCGGCGGCGTGGCGGTGATCAAGGTCGGCGCTTCGACCGAGATCGAGATGAAGGAAAAGAAGGCACGCGTTGAAGACGCGCTGCACGCCACCCGCGCTGCCGTGGAAGAAGGCATCGTCCCGGGCGGCGGCGTCGCGCTGCTGCGCGCCAAGGCGGCGATCGTTGGCCTGAAGGGTGCCAACGAAGACCAGAACCACGGCATCGCCATCGCCCTGCGCGCGATGGAAGCCCCGCTGCGCGAGATCGTGACCAACGCCGGTGAAGAGCCGTCGGTGGTGCTGAACCGCGTGATCGAAGGCACCGGTGCGTTCGGCTACAACGCCGCCAACGGCGAGTACGTCGACATGCTGGAAGCCGGCATCCTGGACCCGACCAAGGTCACCCGCACAGCGCTGCAGAACGCCGCGTCGATCGCCGGTCTGATGATCACGACCGAAGCGATGGTCGCCGAGCTGCCGAAGAAGGACGAGCCGGCGATGCCGGGCGCCGGTGGCATGGGCGGCATGGGTGGCATGGACTTCTAAGTCCCGCTTTCCGCTGCGACAAACCAAACAAAGACCCCGCCCGTTGGCGGGGTTTTTGTTTGGTTCATCCACATGGCGGAGAGCCTCACTGCCTCACTGCCTTACTGCCTCAGGGTGCGCTCCGCGCTCTGTACGGAAACGCCGGGCACACGTCATCGTTCCAGCGAGACCACGGCAAACCAGAGTTGCCAACGGGCACCCGGGATCCTGGCGATCATCCGGTCGATACCGTCCGCCCCGCGATGCAGCGCGATCCCCGTCGACGTGTTCCGGAAGGGCACGGTTCCAAGCGTGGCCAATCCGTGGAAGTCCCACTGGCTCGACGAAAAAATGGAATCGGCAAGGCGTTTGTCCGCAGGGACAAGGGGGTGCTCGTCTGGCGTGCGCGCCGACGGCGTCAGGTAACGATATGCATTGATGAGCGGATTGCAGCCCAAGGGTTCAATGAAAACAGCCACGCCGCCCTTCTTGAGAATGCGATGGATCTCCCGCAGCGATCGCTCGGTGTCCAGGTGGTGGATGATGCCGCTACCAAACACCAGGTCGAATGTCTGGTCCGGGAACGTCGTGGCGTGGGCATCCATCGTTTCGAAATACACGTTCGAAAGCCCTTCAGCGCTCGCAATGCTCCTGGCGTGCATGATGGCCACATCCGAGATGTCGATCGCATCGACGCGATCGGCATGCCTCGCGATCCTCATGGACCATAGTCCCTGGGCACATCCGTATTCCAGCACGCGCCCGCCGGTGGCAGCGGCGATGATTCGCTGCTCCCAGTTCCTCTGCGCTGTCGAAAGTGCCCAATAGTACTTGCTCTGCGCGCGCTTGGTCTCGGTCGAGAATCTTGTGTTGTGGAACTGACGCTCACGCTGCAACCGTTGGCGCTCGAGAACGTCCATCCGCCTCCTCCATCGATACGCACAAGGATTGGGCCTGGTCGTCGAGCGATCAGGTCCGATGTTCCAAGCAACGGCTGATTTTGCCGCTAGCGGCCAACGCCTGAGCCCAAACGCACCCTGGCGGGGTGCGCATTGGATCCCTGCGGATCCGGTCGCGAGTCAGCGGTGGTCAGGCCATCAGGCCGTGTTCACTTCAGCATGCTGCCCGTATCCAGCCAGCGCTGGTGCCACGACAACGCCTCCGGCAGCAGGTGCGGCGTGTGCTTGCCGTAGCTGTCGCGGCTGGCGCGCTGGAAGTAATCCTCCAGCGCATCGCGGAAATCCGGGTGCGCGCAGTGGTCGATCACCTGGCGCGCGCGCTGCTTGGGCGACAGCCCGCGCAGGTCGGCCACGCCCTGTTCGGTGACGATGATCGACACATCGTGCTCGGTGTGGTCCACGTGGCTGACCATCGGCACGATCGAGGAGATGCTGCCGCCCTTGGCCGTGCTCGGGCTGAGGAAGGTGGACAGGTAGCCGTTGCGCGCGAAGTCGCCCGAACCGCCGATGCCGTTCTGGATGCGCGTGCCCATGATGTGGGTGGAGTTGACGTTGCCGTACAGGTCGGCCTCGACCATGCCGTTCATGCCGATGCAGCCGAGCCGCCGGATCAGTTCCGGGTGGTTGGAGATCTCCTGCGTGCGCATGATGATGCGCTGGCGGTAGAAGTCGATGTCGCGCTTGAACCGCTCGTTGGCCTCCGGGCTGAGTGCGAAGCCGGTGCACGAGGCGCTGCTGATGATGCCTTCGCGCAGCAGGTCGAGCATGCCGTCCTGGATCACCTCGGTGAATGCGGTCAGGTTGCGGAAGCCGCTGGCGGCCAATCCCGCCAGTACCGCGTTGGGGATGTTGCCCACGCCCGACTGCAGCGGCAACAGGTTGGGCGGCAGGCGGCCGGCCTTGACCTCATGCTTCAGGAACTCGACCAGGTGCATGGCGATGCGCTGGCTGGTCTCGTCGGCGGGGTTGAACGGACTGTTGCGATCCGGGCCGTGGGTGCGCACCACCGCCACGATCTTGGCCGGGTCGCAGCGCAGCGCGGTCTCGCCGATGCGGTCGTCGGGCTTGACCAGCGGGACGGGTCGGCGGTGCGGCGGCAGCGCCGTGCCGTAGTAGATGTCGTGCATGCCGTCGACGCCGGCGGGCTGCCAGTCGTTGACCTCGATGATCACCTTCTTCGCCAGGTCCAGCCAGGTCTTGTTGTTGCCGACCGAGGTGGAGGGCACCAGCGAGCCGTCCTCGCGGATGGCCGACACTTCGATCACGGCGGTGTCGATTTCGCCATAGAAGCCGAACCACGCATGTTGCGCGACGTGGCTCAGGTGCACGTCGATGTACTCCAGCGTGCCGTCGTTGATCCGCTTGCGCGCGTCCGGGTCGGACTGGAACGGCAGGCGCAGTGCCAGGCCATCGACCTTGGCCAGCGCGCCGTCCAGTTCTGGCGCGGTGGAGGCGCCGGTCAGCAGGCTGATCTGGAACCGGTCGCCCTGCGCCTGCGCCTGCTCGATGCGATGCGCCAGGGCCTGCGGCACGGCTTTGGGATAGCCTGAGCCGGTAAAGCCGCTCATGGCCACCGTGGTGCCGGGTTGGATGAATCCAGCCGCCGCGTCGGCGGACATGACGCGGTCCAGAAGGCGTGGGTCGCGGATGCGTTCGTCGGACATGGAGCACTTCTTGCGGGGGGAATGGCAATTATCCCTCCGCTGCTCCGGGGCTGTACTACATCCAACGTAGGGCTTGAAATCGACTTTCTGTACCCATTGGTACTGTTTTGCACTGCAGCGTGCATTCTCGCTAACAAATCCTTCACGATCGACCTGCATCCCGACGTGGGGGAGGGAGCAGGCCCGCAACCGGTTCAGACCGGGGCGGGCTTTTTTGTTGCCCGGCCTCCGCCCGAGGATGTGTCCCGGACGAAACGGGATGGGGGGACAGGCCGCTTGGCGCGTTTGAGATGGCTTGGCCAACGTGTCGTTCACGGCCAACGGGCGCGGACGTGCCCGCCACTTCACGCGATAGGGGATACCTGAATGAATCGACTTGCCCGGGCCATCACGCTGGCCATCGGAACCCTTGGGATGGCCGCCACCGCGCAGGCCGCGACCTACGTGGTCACCGCCAATGGCCAGGCCTTTGACAGCGCGTTGGCGCGCAAGGTGGAAGCGGCCGGCGGCAGGATCGCCTCGCGCTTGCCGGAAATCGGCGTCGCCATCGTCGAATCCGACGACAGTGCGTTTGCCGCGCGGGCAGGCAAGGTGGCGGGAATTCGATCGGTGGTGTCGGACCTGAGCGTGCAGTTCGAAACCCCGGTGGAGGTGTCCGAGCTTGATCCGGCCTATGCCAACCCACCGGGCTCTGCCGACAACGATCGTTTCTTCAACCTGCAGTGGGGTGCGGCGGCCATCGACGTGGCGGGCGCGTGGAACCGGGGTTACCGTGGCGCGGGCGCGGTGGTCGCCGTGCTGGATTCCGGCGTTGCCTGCCAGCACGCCGACATCGCCTCCAACCTGCTGCCGGCCTCGGCGTCGTTCGTGCCCGGCGAAAGCGTGTGCCATAACCGCATCGGCAACTTCAACCACGGCACCCACGTGGCCGGCATCATCGCTGCGGCCGACAATGGGGTCGGTTCGATCGGCGTGGCGCCTTCGGCGAAGCTGCTGGCGGTGAAGGTGTTGTCCGGGGTGACGGGCTCCGGCAGCTTCTCCGCGATCATCAACGGCATCGTGTACGCCGCCAACCAGGGGGCGGACGTGATCAACATGAGCCTCGGGACCCGCGGTGGCCTGCCGGTCAACGGGCAGGGCGCCAACCAGGTGGCGGAGCTGGTCAACGCGACCAAGCGCGCGGTGAAGTACGCCCGTTCGCGCAATGCGCTGGTGGTGGTGGCGGCCGGCAACGACGGCATCGATTTCGACCATGCCAGCGGCACCAGGGTCTGTGATACCGACGGCACCTGCTTCGTGCCCAACCTGAAGGCATTCCCGGCCGGCGTGCCGGGTACGCTGGCGGTGTCGGCAACCACGCCGGTGGGCTGGGGCGTCAACCAGAACGCGGACAAGGATTACCTGGCCAGCTATTCCAACCATGGCGCTTCGCTGATCGCGTTTGCCGCGCCGGGTGGCGACGCACCGCTGGCCGGAACCCCCGTGGGCAGCCAACTGTGCGTGGTGGCGGGGATCGCGGCGTCGTGCGCCACGTTCGACAATGTGCTGGCCCCCGGCGGCTATGGTGGCACGCCGACGGCGCTGACGTCGTCGTACTACTTCGTGTCGGGCACCAGCATGGCCGCACCGCATGTCTCGGGCGTGGCGGCGCTGATCATCGGCAAGCACGGTGGCGAGATGGCGCCGACGGACGTGGAGCGCATCCTGCGCGCGACGGCGGATGACCTGGGCAAGCCGGGCAACGACCCGGCGTATGGCGGCGGCCGGGTCAACGCGGCGCGCGCCGTGGCCCACTGACCACTCTGTGTGGCATCCATGCGGCCGCCTTCGGGCGGCCGCATGCGTTGGGCCCATGCCAGAATCCGTGCATGGCCCTCCTTTCCCCATATCCCGCGTCGACACCCCTGGTGGAGCGGGCACTGGCCCGGCTGGGCGACAGCAACCCCGACAACGCCCGCCTGCTAGCGACGCCCGGCGTGCGCGAGCGGGTGGCGCAGGTCGCGCTGGCCAGCGAGTTCGCGATCGAGACGCTGCTGCGCCAGCCACCGCTGCTGGCGCGGTTGCTCGGCGAGGACGGTGGCCGGTTCGCGACGTGGCCGGTGCCCTCGCTGTCGATCGAGCAGCGGACCGAATGGGCCGCCATCCTGCGTCGCCACCGTGCCGCCGTGTCCACCCGCCTGGTGTGGCGCGACGTGCTGGGCCTCGACGACGTGGCGGCCACCCTGCAGGGGACCACTCAGTTGGCGGACGATTGCCTGCAGGCCGCGCTCGGTGCGCTTGAGGCTGATTTCGCCAGTCGCCACGGCGTGGTCCGTGACGCGGACGGGTGCATGCAGCGGCTGGTGGTGTTCGGCCTGGGCAAGCTGGGCGGCGGCGAGCTGAATTTCAGTTCGGACGTCGATCTGGTCTATGCGTACGAGCACGACGGTGAATCCGACGGCCCACGCCCACTTCCCGCCGAACAGTATTTCGCCCGCCTAGGCCAGCAGTTGGCCAAGCTGCTGGACGAGGTGACCGCCGATGGCTTCTGCCACCGGGTGGACCTGCGCCTGCGGCCGTATGGCAATGCGGGCCGCGTCGCCTGGTCATTCGCCGCGATGGAGCAGTACTTCCAGCGCGAAGGCCGTGACTGGGAACGCTACGCCTGGCAGAAAGCGCGGCCGGTGGCCGGGGACCTGGCCGCGGGCGAGCGTTTCCTGGAAACGCTGCGCCCGTTTGTCTATCGCCGCTACCTCGACTACGGCGCACTTGATGGCCTGCGCGCGATGAAGGCGGCGATCGCCGCGGAAGTGGCGCGCAAGGAATTGGCCGACGACATCAAGCGTGGGCCCGGCGGCATCCGCGAGATCGAATTCCTGGTGCAGGCGTTGCAGCTGATCCGCGGTGGCCGCGAGCCGGAACTGCGTGGTCGGCAGCTGCACCCCGCGTTGGAGGCGCTGGTCGCGGCGCACCAGGTCACGCCGCAGGCGGGGCAGGCGCTGGCACGTGCGCACCGATTCCTGCGAAGGCTGGAAAACCGGCTGCAGATGCTGCGCGATGCCCAGACCCACGCGCTGCCCACCGATGGCGACGACCGCGCGCGGATCGCCGCCGGGCTGGGTTACGCCGACTGGGACGCCCTGCGCGCCGAGCTGGATGGGCATCGCCAGCGCGTGTCCGGGGAGTTCGCCGCGCTGCTGTCAACGCGCGGACGCCGCACGGCTCCCGATGCGCTGGCGACATACTGGCAGTTGTTGCCCGACGCCGGCGATGCCGGGACGCTGGCCGCCGCCGGCTTCGTCGAGGCGGGCAATGCCGATGCGATGCTGCGCGATTTCGCCCGCAGCCCGGGGGTGCGAGCCCTGGCCACGGGCGCGCGGCAGCGCCTGGACCGGGTGCTGCCGGCGTTGTTGCAGGGCGCCGTCACCGCCACCCAGCCGATGCTGGCGCTGCGCCGCCTGCTGGACCTGCTGCACAACGTATTGCGGCGCAGTGCCTACCTGGCGCTGCTGGACGAGCAGCCGGCCGCGCTGGCGCGACTGGTCGAAGTGGTGGGTCGCAGCGCCTTGCTGGCGGAGCGGTTGGCCACCCACCCGTTGCTGCTGGACGAACTGCTGGATGCACGGGTGACCGGGCCGCTGCCGGGCCGCGAGGCACTGATGGAAGCCTGCAGCGCGATCGATGGCGGTGACGACACCGAGGCCACGCTGCAGGCCCTCAACGAGGTGCGCCAGGCGCTCAGCTTCCGCATCGCACTGGCGCAACGCGACGGCCGCCAGGGCGCGGTGGACAGCGCGCGGCAGCTGGCCTGGCTGGCCGATGGCGTGGTTGCGCGGGTATTGCAGCTGGCGCGCCAGGAAGTGCGCGCCGCCCATGGCGACGTGCCCGCCGCGCAATTTGCGGTGGTGGGCTACGGGAGCCTTGGCGGCGAGGAACTGGGCTTTGGTTCCGACCTGGACCTGGTGTTCCTCTACGACGCGGCCCCCGAGGCGCAGTCCGACGGGCCACGGCCGCTGGACGCGGTCCGCTGGTTCGCGCGGTTGGCGCAGAAGGTGGTGGCGTTGCTGGGCGCGGTCACCGCCGCCGGCCGCCTGTTCGACGTGGACGTGCGGCTGCGCCCGGACGGTGCCAAGGGCCTGCTGGTGTCCAGCCTGGCCAGTTACACCGATTACCAGCGCGCGCGCGCGTGGACCTGGGAACATCAGGCCCTGGTGCGCGCCCGCGGCGTGGCCGGGGACGCCGGCCTGCTGGCGCGGTTCGAGGCGGTGCGCATGGAAACGCTGGCCCGGCCACGGGACGTGGCGAAGGTGGCGGAAGAAGTGGTGGCGATGCGCCGCCGGATGCGCGCCGAACTGGACCGCAGCGATGCGGCCCAGTTCGACCTCAAGCAGGGCGAGGGCGGGTTGGTCGACCTGGAGTTCCTGTTGCAGGCGCTGGTGCTGGCCCATGCCCATGCGTGCAAGCCGCTACGGACTCCGCGCGATACCCCCGGGTTGATCATGGCCGCACAGGCCTGCGGCCGGCTGGAGGCCGACGAGGCCTGCCGCCTGCAGGCGGCGCACACTGCGCTGCTGGGTCTGGGTCTGGAGTGCACGCTGGACCGTCGACCGCGCCGCGTCCCGTTCACCGATGCGCTGGACGCTGCCCGTGCCGCGGTGCGCGACGTGGCCCGCACCCACGGCCTCGCGTTCGACGCCGACTGACACCCGGAGCGTGGTGGCTCAAGCGGCGGGCAACCGGGCCAGGCGCTGCCGCACCTCGTCGGCGACCCGCGCGGTCTCGCGCAGGGCGGTGACGGCGAATGGTGCCGGCGGCCCGTCCAGGGGACGCACCCGGCCCATGGCCAGCAGCTGCGTCACGAACCGCCCCGGGCGTCCCTGCGCCTCCCCCGCGACATGCACCGGTACATGGGTGGCCGCCGCCTCCGAGAGCATGTTCACCGAATCGGCCGTGCACACGATCCGGTCGGCCCAGCCGAGCAGCCCGGGGTAGGGGTTGGGCGCGGTCCCGCCGGCCGCATCCACCCACAGCACCCCGGGGACATCTTCAAGCCGAGTACGCAGTCGCTCGATGGCCGCCGGCGGCGTGCGCCGCGAGGTCGTGGCCAGCACGCTCCCGCCTTCGGCTCGCACGTGCGCCACCAGCGTCTCCAACCACCGGTCGAAGGCGACGATGTCGAAATCGCCGGCGTGGGTTCGGCCGCCCACCAGCAAGGTGGTCCTGGGGCCGGGCAGCCTGCCCAAGGGGGCGAACTCGCGGCGCGCGGCGGCCAGCCACAGGTCATCCACCGGGTGCAGGCTGCCGGTGACCTGGATCACGTTGTCGCCGCACAGGCCGTCGTGCCGGGGCACGACCAGCAGGTCCCACAGCGCCGGATCCAGGCGTGGATCGAGGATCTGCACCGCGCGGGCACCGCGGGCGCGCGCCAGCCGGGTCGCCAGGGCCGCCTGCCGGCCGCAGCCGATCACCAGCGGTGGCACCTGTGCCAGCGCGGCGGCGAACGGCGGCCCGAAGGCACGTTCGGCCCCCGGCAGGCGACGCGGCGCCACCCAGCGCCATGGGGCCCGCGCCTGCAGCGCCCAGTCGGTGACTTCGACCGCCATCGCGGCGGCGAGGGCCTGGGCCTGCCGCACGTTGCCGGCGGCACCATCAGTGACCGTCCAGGCCCGTGGAAGGCCGTTGTCCGGACGCTCCTGACGGCCTGTTCGTTGCACGTTTGTCATCAATCCGTTCCGGTGGAGGTCACTGTGCCACGGCCTGCGAGACTCTACACTCTGCTTCATCGTTCGCGACACCCGTCGCGGCACCCATGGAGATGATGATGTCCCGGACCCTGCCCACTGCGTCGCTCGAGCAACTGTTCACCACCGCGCGCACCCACAATGTACTGGGCGGCGAAGTGAGCGACGACACCCTGCGCCAGCTGTACGAACTGGCCAAGTGGGGTCCGACCAGCGCCAACTCCTCGCCGGCGCGCTTCGTGTTCGTGAAGTCCGCCGAGGCCAAGGCCAAGCTCGGCCCGGCCCTGGATGAAGGCAACCATGCCAAGACCATGGCCGCGCCGGTCACCGTGATCGTCGGCTACGACATGGCCTTCTTCGAGAAGATGCCGTACCTGTTCCCGCACACCGACGCCAAGGCCTGGTTCGACACCAAGCCCGACGAGGTGCTGGAGACCATCGGCCTGCGCAACGGCAGCCTGCAGGGCGCCTACCTGATCATGGCCGCGCGCGCGCTGGGCCTGGATACCGGCCCGATGTCCGGTTTCGACAACGCCAAGGTCGATGCCGCGTTCTTCGCCGGCACCCGGATCAAGTCCAACTTCCTGCTCAATCTCGGCCACGGCGATCCGGACAAGCTGTTCCCGCGCTCGCCGCGCCTGCCGTTCGACGAGGCCGCGCAGATCCTCTGAACCCTTGCCGTTGGTGCGCCAGTCGCGCATCGCCACCTGCCCACCGCCGGGCCATCCCCCCAGCCCGGCGGCGTTCCACCCACCCCGTAGTCCCCGCCTGCCCAACACCCGGAGCCACACCATGTTCAAGCGTCTTGCCCTCGCCACCGCCCTGATCACCGCCAGCGCCGCCGCCTTCGCCGCGCCGGTCAGCTACAAGATGGACCCCGCCCACACCGACGTGGTCGCCAGCTGGAACCACTTCGGTTTCTCCAACCCGATCGCGCACTTCGGCCAGGCCGACGGCACCATCGTGTACGACGCCGACAACATCGGCCAGTCGTCGGTCAACGTGACCATCCCGCTGGCCGGCCTGAACTCGCACGTGGGCGCGTTCGACGAGCACCTGCGCAGCGCCGACTTCTTCGATGCCGCCAAGTACCCGGCCATCACCTTCAAGAGCAGCAAGGTCGAGGCCGCCGGCGAAGGCAAGCTGCGCGTGTTCGGTGACCTGACCATCAAGGAAACCACCAAGCCGGTGGTGCTGGACGTGAACATCAACAAGATCGGCGAGCAGCCGATGGCGAAGAAGCTGGCGGCCGGTTTCGATGCCAGCACCACCATCAAGCGCACCGATTTCGGCGTGGGCCTGTACGCCCCCAACGTCAGCGACGAGGTGACCATCCGCATCACCACCGAAGCGCTGGGCCCGAAGGTCGAAGCCGCTGCCGCGCCGGCCAAGGGCAAGGGCAAGCGCAAGTAATCGTCCGCAGGCAGTCGCCTGCCCGTGATCGGCGCGTGGCGGTTATCCGCCGCGCGCCGATCCTCTAGACTGCGCGGATGATCATCGAACGCCCCTCCGCGGACCGCGGCCACGTGCGCGCGGGCTGGCTCGACAGCCACCACACGTTCTCGTTCGGCCATTACTACGACAAGGCGTGGATGGGCTTCGGCCCGCTGCGGGTGATCAACGAGGACCGCGTCGAACCCGGCGCGGGCTTCCCCCCGCACCGCCACGCCAACATGGAAATCCTCAGCTACGTGCTCGAGGGCGCGTTGTCGCACCAGGACAGCACCGGCGGCGGTGGCGTGATCCGCCCGGGCGAGGTGCAGTGGATGAGCGCCGGCCACGGCGTGGAACACAGCGAGTTCAACGCGTCGCAGGACGCGCCCGTGCATTTCCTGCAGATCTGGCTCCAACCCGACCGCGTGAACGCGGCGCCTGCGTACGCACAGCAGGCGTTCGAACCGGTCGAGCGTCACGGCGCCTGGGCCACGCTGGCCTCGCCCGAGGGCCGCGACGGCGGCCTGCCGATCCGCCAGGATGCGCGCCTGCTGGGCACGCTGCTGGCCGCGGGTGAGGCGGTCGAATACCCGCTCGACGGCGGCCGCCGGTACTGGCTGCATGTCGTCACGGGCGAGATCGAGGCCAACGGCCGCGTGCTTGCCGCCGGCGATGCGCTGGGTTTCGCCGACGAAAGCGGAACACTGGCATTGACGGGGCGCGGCACGGGCCGTGCCGACGTGCTGCTGTTTGACCTGACACGCTGAGTTCCCGCGCCACCGATCCTGCCGCGTGAGCGTGGGCGGTGGACACGGACGCACCTTTGCGATGGCGAAGGCATGGTGCCGTAGGCCCACCGGCGCGATGTGCGTCGGGGACGATACAGCCCTCCCGGGGCGGCCGCTGGTAAACTGCAGGTCCAAGTCGCATCGTGTTCCGCCACCATCATGACCGCAGCCAACGCCCATCCCACCCAGGCCAACGCCGAGCAGCGCTACATCGTGCACCGCAGCGACCTGCCGCTGAGCTGCCCGATGCCGTCGATGGCGCTGTGGAATTCCCACCCGCGCGTGTACCTGCCGATCGAGGCTGAACGCGAGTGCCAGTGCCCGTACTGCGGCGCGCACTACGTGCTGGAAGACTGATCCCCGGCCCGCACGCCGCGCCTACGCGTGCCTACGCGCCTGACCGTCGTGCAGTTGCTGCCCGCGCTGGAATCGGGCGGGGTCGAACGTTCCACCCTTGAGATCGCGCAGGCGCTGGCCGCCGCCGGCCACCGCGCCATCGTGGTCTCGGCCGGGGGGCGCCTGGTGCCACGGCTGCTCGCCAGCGGCGCCGAGCACGTGGCGTTGGACATCGGGCACAAATCCCTGCTGACCCTGCGCCACGTGCGCACCTTGCGCGCCCTGCTGCAGCGTGAGGGCGTGGACATCGTGCATGCGCGCTCGCGCCTGCCGGCGTGGATCGGGCGACTGGCATTGCGCGGGCTGCCCGCGGCGTCGCGCCCGCACTGGGTCACGACCGTGCACGGGCTCAATTCACCTTCGCGCTACAGCGCGGTGATGGCCAGCGGCGAGCGGGTGGTCTGCGTGTCAGACAGCGTGCGCGACCATGTGCTGCGGCACTATCCCGGCACGCCACGCGAGCGCCTGCGGGTGATCCCGCGCGGCATCGACCCGGCCGCGTTCCCGCGTGCGCCGTCGGTCGATGCGCCCGCCCGCGCCTGGGCCGCCACGCAGCATCCCGCGCTGGCCGGCGATGCGCCGCTGCTGCTGCTGCCGGGGCGCGGCACGCGCCTGAAAGGCCATGGCGATGCCCTGGCCCTGATTGCGGGCCTGGTGGCCGCCGGCCACGACACACGCCTGTGGCTGCCCGGTGCGCGTGAGCCCGGCCGCGAGGCCTACATCGCCGAACTGGAAGCAGAGGCCGCCCGCCTGGGCGTTGCCGACCGGGTCGCCTTCACGCCACCCACCGACGCCATCGCCCGGGCCTACGCGGCCAGCACGCTGGTGCTGCAACTTTCGCGCAAGCCCGAGGCCTTCGGCCGTACGGTCATCGAAGCGCTGGCGGTGGGGCGGCCGGTGCTGGGCTGGGCCCATGGTGGCGTGGGCGAACTCCTGTCCACGCTGCAGCCGGAAGGCGCGGTAGCACCGTTTGACCAGGCCGAACTGTTGACCAGAGCGCGGTGCCTGCTCACCCAGCCGCCGACGCTACCCGTTACGATGCCGCACACCTTGCTTGCGATGCAGGAGGCCACGCTTGCCGTCTACGCCGAACTTGTCGACTGATACGGGCCGTCCCCTGCCGCCAGGCGCGCGCCCACGGCCGGTGCACGGCTGGCGCTGGGCGCCGGCCTGGATCCTCGCGCACGTGGCGCTGTGGCCGGCACCGGGCTATGCCGAGGCGGTGCTGGCGCTGGGCGCGCTGGCCGCGCTGGCCAAGCTGTTGCTGTCGCGCTTCCGCGGCGGCGAGCAGCTGTTGAGCCACCAGGCATGGGCGCTGACGAGCGTGATGTTCTTCGCCTACTGGCTGCCGGAACTGGTATCGGCCTTTGATGCGGTGGACCGCGCACACGCCTTCGCCCAGACCGCCGAGGACCTGCGCTACCTGCCCTTCCTGTGGCTGGCGGCCTCGGCGGTGGCCGACGAGCGCGGGCGACGGGTGACCTTTGGCGGTCTGGCGCTGATCCTGGCGGTATGGGTGCTGGACGCGCTGCTGCAGGCGCTGGTCGGCACCAGTCCGCTGTTCTTCGGCATCGATGCGATCAAACAGGCCGTCAGTGGCCATGGCATGTGCAGCGCCCAGGACGTGGCGGCGCTCGACCGGCTCAGCGGCGTGCTCGGGCCGTGCAACCTCAAGCTGGGCGTGGTGGTGGCCAGCCTGTCGCCGTTCCTGCTGTACGCGGTGGCCGCGCGGTTTGGCGCCATGGGCTGGCTGCTGGCATCGGCGCTGGTTGGACTGGTGGTGTTGCTGGCCGGTGCACGCGCGGCATGGCTGACCTACGCGTTGGTGGTGGTCTGCTCGGGCTGGCGGTTGCTGGGCTGGAAGAAGATGGCCCTGACCCTGGCGCTGGGTGCAATTGCACTGGCCGCGTTGGGCATCGGTTCGCCGCAGGTGCGCGAGCGGCTGGCGCGCACGTCGCATGCGCTGAGCGCCAACGGCGAGGGCGTGGACCAGGCCTTGTCGGGCCGGGCACGGATCTGGTCGGCCGCCACCTGCATGGCGCGCGAACATCCGGTCAACGGCGTGGGCGCGCGTGGCTTCCGCGACGCCTTCCCGGCGTGCGACCCCGAACCCGGCAAGCAGGCGGCGTGGGGCGAAGGCCCGGCCTTCCATGCGCACCAGATCGTGCTCGAGATCCTCAGCGAGACGGGCGTTTTCGGGCTGCTGATGTGGCTGGCCGGCGCGGCGATGGCGTGGCGGGCGTGGCGCTTCTCGTCGCCGGCGGCGCGGGAGCGGGCCCGCCCGGCCATGTTGGCCCTGGGGGTAACGGTGTTCCCGTTCAACACCCACCTGGCGTTCTATTCCACCTTCTGGGGTGGTTTCACACTGCTGCTGGCGGCGCTGTATGCCGGCAGCCTGTTGTCCCGCGACGGCGACGCGACGGTCAGCGGAGCTAGCTGACGCAAGGCGGTCGCCACCACCGTGTCGGCCGGCACGGTCACGCGTAAGGGGACAGGCCGTCGGGTTGCCGCTTGAAACGGCGATGGATCCACAGGTACTGCTCCGGCGCGCGCCGGGCCATGGCTTCGATCGCCGCCATGATCCGCGCGGTGTCGGCGGTGGCGTCGTCGGAGGGAAAGCCGTCGAACACCGGCGACAGGCGCAGGGTGTAACCACCGTCGGTGCGGCGTTCGTGGCCAAAGGCGACCACCGCCGCACCGGACAGTCGTGCCAACTGGTGGGTCGAGGTGAGGCTGTGCGCGGAACGGCCGAAGAACGGCACGTACACGGCGTCGCCGCGGCTGGGGTCCTGGTCGGGGGCGTACCACAGCAGGCCACCCTGCTTGAGGTGCTTGACCACCGGGCGCAGTTCGGACTTGGTGAACATCGCCGCGGCATAGCGCAGGCGGCCGCGCTTGACCGCCCACTCCATCGCCGGCTCGGCGTGTGGCCGGTACATGCCGGCCAGTGGCAGGTGGTCGCACATCAGCCGGCCGCACACTTCCAGCGTGGTGAAGTGGCCCGACACCACGATTACCCCACGCCCGGCGGCACGCGCCTGCTGCAGGTGCTCGAGTCCTTCCACCCGCAATCCGCGACGCAGCGGCTCGATCGAGCCCCACCACGCCCGGGTGAACTCGAACACGCCGATGCCCAGGGCGGCGAAATGCCGGCGCAGCAGTGCCGCGCGCGCAGCGTCGTCGAGTTCGGGAAAGCACAGGGCGATGTTGCGCTCCGCAATGCGGCGCCGTGAGCCAACGGCCACGCGCAGCACCTGCCCCATCGCCGTGCCGCAGGCCCGCTGCAGGGGCCAGGGCAGGCGCGCGAGCAGGGCCAGCACGCCGATGCCAAGCCAGGTCGGCCAATGGCGGGGCGCAAGGGGCGGCGGGGGCATCGCGGGCGGTGCGGACATGCGGCGATTGTATCGTCGTGCTGCCGGCGTTGCCCCATGGCGTGGCGGGCTTCGCTATCCTTTCGCGATGCGGAAAGATCCCATCGAACGTTTGCTGCGCGGCCTGTATTCGGCGGCGCTGTACGTATTGGTGCCGATCACCCTGTACCACCTGGTGTGGCGCGGCTTCCGCCAGCCCGCGTATTTCCATCGCTGGCCGGAGCGCTATGCGTTCTACCGCGGCGTGGTGCCGTTCACGCAGACGCTGTGGGTGCACGCCGTCTCGGTGGGCGAGGTCAATGCCGCCGTGCCGCTGGTCAACGCGCTGCGCCGCGGCCGTCCGGACCTGCGCCTGCTGGTCACCACCATCACGCCGACCGGTTCGGAGCGGGTACAGGCGCTGTGGGGCGACGACGTGGAGCACGTGTACCTGCCCTATGACCTGCCTGGCGCGGTGGGGCGTTTCCTGCGCCACTACCGTCCCTGCGCGGCGCTGATCATGGAAACCGAGTTGTGGCCCAACCTGCTGTTCGGGTGCCGCGACCATGGCGTGCCCAGTTTCATCCTCAACGCGCGCCTGTCGGAGCGTTCGCTCAAGGGCTACCGCGTGCTGGCCCCGCTGGTGGGCCGCGCGCTGCGTACGGTGTCGCGGGTGGCCGCGCAGTCGGCGGCGGATGCGATCCGGTTCGTGCGGCTGGGCGCGCGCACCGCGCAGGTGAGCGAGGTGGGCAACCTCAAGTTCGACGTGGCCGTGCCCGACACGCTGGAGGCGTTCGCGCGCGAATGTCGTGCGCATGCCGGGCGCCGGCCGGCGTGGATCGCGGCCAGCACGCATCCCGACGAGGAAGCCAGTGTGCTGGCGATCCATCGCCAGCTGCGCGGTCGCTTCCCCGACCTGCTGCTGCTGTGGGCGCCGCGGCATCCGGAGCGCTTCCGCGTGGCGGTGGAGAGCGCGCGCGCGCTGGGTTGGCGGGTCGCCACGCGCTCGCGTTCGCGATGGCCGTCGGTCGACGATGACGTCTTCGTCGTCGACACGCTCGGCGAACTGCTGCGTTTCTATGCCGGGGCCGACGTCGCGTTCGTGGGCGGCAGCCTGCAGGCCATCGGCGGACACAACCTGCTGGAACCGGCGGCGGCAGGCGTCGCCATCGTCACCGGGCCGCATTTGCACAACTTCGAGGAGATCTCGCGCCGGCTGGCCGAGGCCGGTGCGCTGCGCGTGGGCGAGGATGCCGAAGCGGTGCGTGCCGCGCTGGAAGCGCTGCTGGCCGATCCACGGGCGCGCGAGCAGATGGTCGATGCCGGGCGCGACCTGGTGGAGCGCGGGCGCGGCGCGCTGGCGCAGACGCTCATCCTGTTGCAGCCGGTGCTGCCGCCAGTGCCGGACCCGCGCGGGGCGCCCGCGATGTCGGTGCCGATGCCCTGACCGTCGGGAGGCGGCACTCGTTGTGCGGATTCCTGAAAGACAAACGGCCCGCACAGGGCGGGCCGTCTGTCGGGAGCAGGGTGCTGCCGGCCGGGTTGCGCGGATCAGGGTGCCACGGGCGCCTGCACGTCCACCGTCAGCAGGCGGTTGACGTCCTGCAGGTTCTCGGCGTCCAACGTGCCGGCAGCCTGCTCCAGCGTCAGCCGGCGCTGCAGGAAGTTGTACTTGGCCTGCGCATAGGCGAGCTGTGCGTTGAACAGGTTGCGCTGGTTGTTGAGCACGTCCAGCACGGTGCGGGTGCCCACTTCCAGGCCCACCTGCGAGGCGTCGTACGCGCTCTGCGCCGAAACCAGCGCCAGGCGGCGCGCTTCGACCTCGCTGATGCCGGCGATGACCGTCTGGTAGGCGTTGCGGGTGTTGCGCTCAAGCGCGCGCTTCTGCTGCTCCAGGCCGTCCTGCGCGGCGTCACGCTGGGCAAGCGCCTGGCGCACGCGCGACTGGGTGGCGCCGCCGGAGAAGATCGGCACCGACAGGGTCAGGCCGACGGAGGGGCCGCGGCTTTCGCTGTCGGTGGGGTTGGTGGAGGAGAACTGGTTGCCGCCAAAGCTGCCGCTGAACGTCCGGTCGCCCCAGCTCTTGCTGTCGCTATACCCGGCCCCTGCGTAGAGCGTGGGCAGGTGGCCGGCGCGCGCGCTCTCGACGTTGGCGTTGGCCGCATCCACGCGGGCCTGGGTGGATGCCAGCGCCGGGTTGTTCTCCCGTGCGGCCTGCACCCAGCCCTCGATGTCGCGGCCTTCCGGCACGCTGGGCTGGAAGTCGCTGGGCAGCGCCTTCAACGTGCGGATCGGCTGACCGGTGATTTCCGACAACGCCTGGTACGCGTCCTCGACCGCGTTGCGCGCGAGGATGGTGTTGGCGCGGGCGCTGTCGAACTGCGCGCGCGCCTCGTGCACGTCGGTGATCGGGGCCAGGCCCACTTCCAGGCGCTTGGAGGCGTAGTCGAACTGCTTCTTCAGCGCGGTTTCCGCGGCTTCGGCGGCCGCCAGCGTTTCCATCTGCACCAGCACGTTGAAGTACGCCGCCGAGGTGCGGGTGATCAGCGAGTGGCCCTCGGCCGCCAGGGTGAAGTCGCCGGCGCGGCTGAGCGCCTTCTGCCCCTTGAGCGTGGTGAAGCGCGAATGGTCGTAGACCATCTGGTTCAGGTCGACCCCGAAGCGCCGCGACGTGGTTTCGGTGTCGCTGTCGCCGCTGAAGCGGATCTGACCGCCGGTGTTCGGGTCGAACTGGGTCTGGGTGGCAGGTCCCTTGCTTTCCGACCGCTGCAGCGTGGCGCTGCCGTTGACCTGCGGCAGCATCGCCGCCCGCGCCTGCACCGCGCCTTCGCGCGTGGCCAGGCGGTTGGATTCGGCGGCGGCGAACACCGGGTCGCCCGCCCGTGCCAGCTCGTAGGTCTGCATCAGGTCTTCCGCGCAGGCGGTGGCCGGGAGCAGGGTGGCGGTGCCGACGGCGGCGGCCTGGGCAAGTACGAGCGGGCGACGGATCATGCGGGGGTCCTTTTAGAACTCGAAGGTCGGTGCCGGCGCGGCGCCGGCAAGATAGGGGAGGTCCGTCTCGAACAACGACTGGATGCGCGGACCGTTGACGTCGTTATGGAGCAGCACGGCTTCCATGGCGGGAGAACGGCCGCGCACGATGAACATGCGACCGCCCGGCTCCAGCCAGCGGATGAACTTCTGCGGGATGGCTTCAACCGCGCCGGTGACGCAGATCACCTTGAACCGGCGCGGGGTGTCCCACGCCATCGCGTCGGCGTTGACCACCTGCACGTTGTTGAGGCCATGCGCCTTGATCGCGGCATCCGCCGCGGCGGCGCGTTCGCCGTCACGTTCGATACTGACCACGTCGCGGGCCAGCTGGCCGAGGCAGGCGGTGAGATAGCCGTTGCCCGTGCCGATCTCGAGCACGTCCTCGCTGCCATCCAGCGCCAGCGCCTGCAACGCGCGTCCGACGACCACCGGCTTCAGCGAGAATGCGCCTCCACCCAGCGGCAGCGGCACGTCGGCGTAGGCCAGCGCACGCTGCTCAGCCGGCAGGAAGTCCTCGCGCGGCAACGTTCCGAGTACGTCCAGCACCCGTGCATCGAGCACCTCCCACGGTCGAACCTGCTGTTCGACCATCATTTCACGGGCGTGGGCGTAATCGATCGTCATGGTGCTGTCTCGCGGGGGTGGAACCGCGAATTGTACCGGGCGGGGGGCGGAGTGTCGGCACGGCGGGCCGGGGAGTACAGGATCGCCGGGCGGGCGGGGGCGCACTGAGTGCCGGAAGTCACCGGGACTGTCGGCACCACGAGGTCGGACCCGTGCGGGCGCGCGGTCGCACCGAGGCGCGACCGCCACCGTCGGGACGCGGCCGACGTGCCTCGCGTCATCCAGGGATGGCGTGCGGCCGGTGCGCGTAGGCCCGCAGGAACAGGTCGATCGAGGCCCGCAGGTGCGCCTCCACGTCCGGCGTGGCGGTGCAGCAGCCGAACACCAGCTGGTTGTAGGGTTCGCCCTTGACCAGGCTGAAGAACTGGGCGGCGGCGACGCGGGTATCGGGGATATCGAGCTCGCCCGCGGCCATCCGGCGGTCCAGAAGGGCGGCGAACTCGCTTTGCATGCGCATCGGACCGCCCTCCCAGAACACCTGCGGCAAAGGGGTGGCGATCATCTGCGGGCTGCACAGGAAGCGGTGGCCGGCGATGGCTTCCGGGCTGCTGATCATGGCGTAGAACGCGCGGGCAATGGCCAACAGGCGTTCGCGCACCGGCATGCCGGGCTCGGCGGTGAACAGCGACGACGGCACCTGCTGCTCGCAGTAGCTGCGGGCGGCGGCCACGAACAGTGTCTCCTTGTCACCGAAGTGGCTGTAGACGGTCAGCTTGGACACGCCGGCGGCGGTCGCGATCTGGTCCATGCTCACGCCGTCGAAACCCAGTTCGATGAACAGGCGGGTGGCGGCACCGAGGATGGCGGCGCGCTTGCCCAGGTCCTTGGGCCGGCCCGGACCCGACGACTTGGCGGGGATGGCGGGGGTGCGTTCTACGGACATGCGGGAATACTAGACTATTGAGTTCGATATTTTTACAGTACCGCCAAGTTCATTAATTACGCCTGAGGCCCCCATGCGCAGCCGCACTCCCAACGGCGCCTTCCTTCGTGCCGCGGCACCGGCGGTACTCGCTGCCCTGGCGTTGGCGGCGTGTGGCAAGGGGCCCTCTTCCGGAGAGGCACCGCGCCCCGTGCTGGTGGCCCATCCGTCCGAAAGCACGCATGCCGTGTCGGCGTTTGCCGGCGACGTGCGCGCACGCGAGGAGAGCCCGCTCTCGTTCCGCGTGGGCGGCAACCTGATCGAGCGCCACGTGGATGTGGGCGCGCACGTGCGTCGCGGTGAACTGTTGGCGGTGCTGGATGCCGGCGACCTGCAGGCGCAGGCGCGCGCGGCGCAGGCGCAACTGGTGGCCGCGCAGGCCGAGCTGGGACGCGCGCGTGCCGACCGGGCGCGCCTTTCGCAACTGGCCGGGCAGCAACTGGTCAGCCGTTCCGCGCTGGATGCGGCCAATGCCGCCGCGACCGCGGCGCAGGGCCAGGTGAATGCCGCGCGCGCGAACCTGGACGTGGCGCGTAACCAGGCCGCCTACACCCAACTGCGTGCGCCGCGCGATGGATTCATTGCGATGCGCAACGCCGAGGCCGGGCAGGTGGTGGGCGCGGGGCAGGCGGTGTTCTCGCTGGCCGCCGATGGCGTGCGCGAAGTGGCGTTTGCCGTGCCTGAAGGCGTGGTGGCGGAGTTCAAGCCCGGCCTGCCGGTGCTGGTGGAGGTGTGGTCCAAGCCGGGCGAGCGTTGGCCGGGCAAGGTGCGCGAAATCGCGCCGGCCGCCGATCCAGCGTCGCGCACCTATGCCGCGCGGGTGACGGTGGATGCGCCCGAAGGCGCGCTGGAGCTGGGCCAGAGCGCACGCGTGTATCTGCCCAAGCATGGCAACGGCGCGTTGAGCGTGCCGCTGTCGGCGCTGCAGCGCACGGGTGACGCCGCGGCGGTGTTCGTGGTCGATCCGAAGACCTCGACGCTGAAGCTGCAGCCCGTGCAGGTGGGCCCGTACGGCGACGAGCGCGTGCCCGTGCGCGCCGGACTGTCGGCCGGCGACTGGGTGGTCACCGCTGGTGGCCACCTGCTGCGTGCCGGGCAGAAGGTGGTGCCGGTGGACCGCGACAACCGTCCGGTGCTGACGCCAGTTGCGGCGGATGGTGCGCCTGCCGCGGATGCTGCAACCGCCACCGCCGTGAAGCGCTGAGGCCGCGACCATGCGCTTCAACCTGTCCGAGTGGGCGCTGCGCCATCGCAGCCTGGTCGTGTACCTGATGCTGGTGATGGCCATCGCCGGCACGATGTCGTACCTCAAGCTGGGCCGCAGCGAGGACCCGACCTTCACCTTCAAGGTGATGGTGGTGCGCACGCTGTGGCCGGGCGCGACCGCCGACGAGGTGGCGCAGCAGGTCACCGAGCGCATCGAGAAGAAGCTCATGGAGACCGGCCAGTACGAGTTCATCCGTTCGTACTCGCGGCCGGGCGAGTCGCAGGTGATCTTCATGGCGCGCGATTCTTTGCGCAACAAGGACATCGGACCGCTGTGGTACCAGGTGCGCAAGAAGATCGGCGACATCCGGTCGCTGCTGCCCGCCGATGCGGTGGGGCCGTTCTTCAACGACGAGTTCGGCGACACCTTCGGCAACATCTACGCACTCACCGGCAAGGGCTTCGACTACGCGGTGATGAAGGACTACGCCGACCGCGTGCAACTGGCGCTGCAGCGCGTGCCGGACGTGGGCAAGATCGAGCTGTTCGGCGCGCAGGACGAGAAGGTGTGGATCGAGCTGTCCAACACCAAGCTGGCGACGCTGGGCGTGCCGGTGCATGCGGTGAAGGATGCGCTGGACCAGCAGAACGCGATGGTGCCGGCCGGGTTCTTCGAAACCGGCAGCACGCGCGTGGCGTTGCGCGTGGGCGGCAAGTTCCAGTCGGTGGACGAGATCCGCGCGTTCCCGGTGCGGGTGGGTGACCGTACCTTCCGCCTGGGCGACGTGGCCGAGGTGCGCCGTGGCTTCTCCGACCCGCCTGCGCCGCGCATGCGCTTCATGGGCGAGGACGCCCTCGGCATTGGCGTGTCGATGAAGGAAGGCGGCGACATCCTCAAGCTGGGCAAGACCCTGGAGACCGAGTTCGCGGCGCTGCAGAAGACGCTGCCGGCGGGCATGGAGCTGCGCAAGGTGGCCGACCAGCCGGCGGCGGTGAAGGAATCGGTGGGCGAGTTCGTGAAGGTGCTGACCGAGGCGGTGGCCATCGTGCTGCTGGTCAGCTTCTTCTCGCTGGGCCTGCGCACCGGCCTGGTGGTGGCGTTGTCGATTCCGCTGGTGCTGGCGATGACCTTCGCCGTCATGGATTTCTTCGGCGTGGGCCTGCACAAGATCTCGCTGGGCGCGCTGGTGCTGGCGCTGGGCCTGCTGGTGGACGACGCGATCATTGCCGTGGAGATGATGGCGATCAAGATGGAGCAGGGCTTCAGCCGGTTGAAGGCGGCGGCGTTCGCGTGGGAGAGCACGGCGTTCCCGATGCTGACCGGCACGCTGATCACCGCGGCGGGCTTCCTGCCGATTGCCACGGCCCGGTCGAGCGTGGGCGAGTACACGCGCTCGCTGTTCGAGGTGGTGACCATCGCGTTGCTGGTGTCGTGGGTGGCGGCGGTGATGTTCATCCCGTACCTGGGCGACAAGCTATTGCCGGATTTCCAGAAAGCGGCGCAGCCGCCGGCACCGGGTTCGCTGGCGGGCTGGTGGCACCGCAAGCGGCTGGCATGGGCGGACCGCCATCCGGCGCTGCATGACCTGATCGCGCCCAAGCCGGCGCACGACGGGCATGCGCATGATCCGTACGCCAGCCGCTTCTACCAGCGCTTCCGTGGCTGGGTGCTGTGGTGTGTGCGCCATCGCAAGACCGTGCTGGCAGTGACCGCGGGCGCGTTCGTGGCATCGGTGTTTTTGTTCCGCTTCGTGCCGCAGCAGTTCTTCCCGGATTCGGTGCGGCCGGAGCTGATGGTGGACATGGAGCTGGCCGAAGGCAGCTCGCTGAAGGCCACCACCGCGCAGGCGCAGCGGCTGGAGGCGATCCTGAAGACGCGCAAGGACCTGACCAATTACGTGGCCTATGTCGGTACCGGTTCGCCGCGCTTCTATTTGCCGCTGGACCAGCAGCTGCCGGCCGCCAACTTCGCCCAGTTCGTACTGATGCCCGAGAGCGTGGAAGCGCGCGAGGCGGTGCGCACGTGGATGCTGGACGAGGTGGTGCCGCAGTTCCCCGAGTTGCAGCTGCGCGTGACCCGGCTGGAGAACGGCCCGCCGGTGGGCTACCCGGTGCAGTTCCGCGTGTCCGGTGAGCACATCGAGCGTGTGCGCGCGATCGCCTACCAGGTGCGCGAGAAGCTGCGCGAGAACCCGCACGTGGCCAACGTCAACCTGGACTGGGACGAACCGAGCAAGGTGGTGCGCCTGCAGGTGGACCAGGAGCGTGCCCGGGCAATGGGCATCAGCTCGGCGGCGCTGTCCCAGTTCCTGTCGAGTTCGCTGTCGGGCACGCACGTGAGCACCTACCGCGAGGCGGACGAGCTGGTGGAAATACTGCTGCGCGGCCCGGAGGAGGAGCGGTTGAGCCTGTCGATGCTGGGCAGCCTGGCGGTACCCACCGCCAATGGCCGCAGCGTGCCGCTGAGCCAGGTCGCGACGCTGGAATATGGCTTCGAGGAAGGCATCATCTGGCACCGCGATCGCGAGCCGACCATGACGGTGCGCGCCGACATCTACGACGGCACGCAGCCGGCGACCGTGGCGGCGCAGATCTCGCCGACGCTGGACCCGATCCGCGCCACGCTGCCGTACGGCTATTCGATCAAGGTCGGCGGCACGGTGGAGGATTCGGCGCGCGGGCAGAACTCGATCAGGGTCGGCATGCCGCTGTTCCTGTTCGCGGTGTTCACCCTGCTGATGCTGCAGCTGCGTAGTTTCTCGCGCAGCGTGATGGTGCTGCTCACCGCGCCACTGGGGTTGATTGGCGTGACCCTGTTCCTGCTGGTGTTCAGCGTGCCGTTTGGGTTCGTGGCGTTGCTGGGCACGATCGCGCTGGCGGGCATGATCATGCGCAATTCGGTGATCCTGGTGGACCAGATCGAGCACGACCGCGCCGATGGAGCGGAACCGTGGCAGGCGATTGTCGAAGCGACGGTGCGCCGCTTCCGCCCGATCGTTCTGACGGCGCTGGCGGCGATCCTGGCGATGATCCCGCTGTCGCGCAGCGCGTTCTTCGGGCCGATGGCGGTGGCGATCATGGGTGGGTTGCTGGTGGCGACCGCATTGACCCTGTTGTGCCTGCCGGCGTTGTATGCGGCGTGGTTCCGGGTGAAGGTGCCGGCGCAGGTGTAGCCCGACGCTGCTCTGGCATTGCGCAACGCCGGAGCAGCGTCACGTCCGATCGCACTGTTGGCCAGGTCTTGTTTGGATTGGCGACCTGCCGAGCCCTTGATCTGAAGGCACCCGCGTGGGCGCCTTCGGTCATTTCAGTTTTTGCTACCCCAGGGGGCGGGCGGTGGCGCCACCGGATGCGCCAGGTCGAATTCCACGCGGAACAGGCGCCCGGGACGCGCCAGTTCGTAGACGAAGCTGCGGCCGGGGTGCAGCTCCATCGCCCAGGTGTTGGTGTTAGAGACGGTGCGGCCTTCGCGGGTGAACAACGCCTGCGAGTCGGCGTCGACCGGGAATTCCTGGCGTTCGGCGGTGCCGGCGGTGGCGGTGTCGCCGCCGTACATCGTGGTGGCGTCGGGCGTGCCATCGGCATGGCGGTGGTCGTGCTTCAGGCGCAGTCCGCCGGCGGTGCGGGTCAACACCCAGGTGCGCGAGCGGTCGTCGCCGACATGGAATGGAATGCGGATCTCGTTGTTGCCGCACTCGCGCACGTGCATCACCAGCGGCTTGCCGACGAAGGGGTCGTTGCCGGTGGCCGCCGGGGTGTCGGCGACGATGCGGCCGGCGAAGGCCTGGCCGCAGAGTGGCTGCAGGTGGGCAAGGAAAGCATCGGCCGCGATTGCCGGCATCGTGGTGGAGGTCGGGGCCGAGACCCCGACAGATGCGGCGGGTCCGGCGAGGCCTGATGCGCTTGAAGCGTCGCCAGCTGCCGTCGATGCGCAGCCGACGAGCGTGGTCAACGCCAGTGACAGGATGAGGTGGTGCGAGCGGGTAGTCATTGCGCGACGGTAGCCGCTGACGCCGGCACGGTGCAAATCGATGGCGTAGCCGCCGCGGGTTCGCACAGCGGGGTTGGCGCGCGACCACGTTCGATCGCGCGCCATTGCCTGCGTGGGCGTTCAGTCGCGCATCTCCACCGCATGGCATTCAACCTGCAGCTGGCGGATGACCGCGGTCGCCGCCGCATCGGTGCCGATCGCCGGTCGTCCAGCCGCCAGGTCGCCGGTGAACTGACCGTCGTCCAGCGCGCGCGACACCGCCAGTTCCACGCACTTGGCCTCGTCCTCCAGGCCAAGCGAATGGCGCAGCAGCATCGCCACGCTGAGGATGGTCGCGTACGGGTTGGCGATGCCACGCCCGGCGATGTCCGGCGCGGAACCGTGGATCGGCTCGTAGATGCCGATCTGGCCCTCGCCCAGCGAGGCCGACGGCAGCAGGCCCAGCGAGCCGGCCAGCATCGAGGCCTCATCGGTGAGGATGTCGCCGAACATGTTCTCGGTGACGATCACGTCGTACTCGCGGGGCTTGGCCAGCAGGTGCATGGCCATCGAGTCGACCAGCTGGTGTTCCAGAGTGACGTCGGGGAACTCGTCGCGGGCGATGCGGGTGGCGGTCTCGCGCCACAAGCGCGAGGTTTCCAGCACGTTGGCCTTGTCCACCGAGGTGACGTGGCCACGCCGTTGCCGCGCGAGCTGGCAGGCACGGCGCACCACGCGTTCGATCTCGGCGACGGTGTAGGTGCACAGGTCACTGGCGATGCCATCGCCGCGGGTCTTGTCGCCGAAATAGATGCCGCCGGTCAGCTCGCGCACCACCAGCAGGTCGACGCCGTTGAGCAGGTGCGGCTTGATCGGCGAGGCACCCAGCGCAGCCGGGTGCGGCTTCACCGGACGCAGGTTGGCGTACAGGCCGAGCGCCTTGCGGATGGCGAGCAGGCCCTGTTCGGGACGCACCTTGGCCTGCGGGTCGGACCACTGCGGGCCGCCGACCGCGCCCAGCAACACGGCATCGGCCTTGCGGCAGGCGTCCAGCGTGGCGGCGGGCAGCGGCTCGCCGGTGGCGTCGATGGCGGCGCCACCGATCAGGTGCTCGTGGGTGGTGAAGCGGTGTCCGTAGCGTTCGCCGACGGCGCGCAGCACGCGCAGCGCGGCGCGGGTGACTTCGGGGCCGATGCCATCACCGGGCAGGACGACGATTTCAGCTTGCATGGTGGACCTCCGGGATGGCAGTGGGGTTCTGGATATGCGGCGGCGCAATCTCATCGCGCGCGGCTTCAAATCGCGCGATCGCAGGTGCCTGCTTGAGCAGGTAGCCCAACTGGTCCACGCCTTCGATCAGGCAGGTCTGGGCGAACGCGTCCAGCGGGAAGCGGAACGTGCGGAAGTCCGGCAGCACGACTTCGCGGCGGGCGACATCGATGTGCAGTTCAATGCCGGGGTTGGCCAGCAGTTCGTCGACCACCGACTCCTCCAGCACCACCGGCAGCAGGCCGTTCTTGAGTGCGTTGCTGCGGAAGATGTCAGCGATCTCGGCGCTGATCACCGCACGCAGGCCCAGGTCGGTCAGCGCCCATGGCGCGTGTTCGCGCGAAGAGCCGCAGCCGAAGTTGCGGCCGGCGACCAGGATCTGTGCATCGGCGTTGGCCGGATCGTTGAACGGGAACTGCGGATTGGGCGTGCCATCGGCCTGCGTGCGCCAGTCGCTGAAGGCGTGCTGGCCCAGGCCTTTGCGCTCGGTGGTGGTGAGGAAGCGCGCGGGGATGATCTGGTCGGTGTCGATGTTGCGTTCGCGCAGCACCACGGTGCGCGAGTGCAGGTGGGTGAAAACGGTCATGGGTGTGTCATGCGACATGGCGTTCGGCCTCGTGGCGGGCGAAGGTGCGCGGGTCGGTGATCTCGCCGGTCACGGCGCAGACCGCCGCAGTCAACGGCGAGGCGAGCACGGTGCGCGCGCCCTTGCCCTGGCGCCCTTCGAAGTTGCGGTTGCTGGTGGATACGGCCAACTGGCCCGCGCCCACCAGGTCGCCGTTCATGGCGATGCACATCGAGCAGCCCGGTTCGCGCCATTCGGCGCCGGCGGCGCGGACGATGGCGTCGATGCCTTCGGCTTCGGCCTGGCGCTTCACCTGCTCCGAGCCGGGCACGACCAGCATGCGCACGCGCGGGTGCACCTTGTGCCCGCGCAGCACCGATGCGGCCATGCGCAGGTCGCTCAGCCGCGAGTTGGTGCAGCTTCCGATGAACACCACGTCCACCGGTTGGCCGGCGACAGGGGCACCACCGTCGAAGCCCATGTAAGCCAGCGCCTTGGCATCGTCGCTGGTGTTGGCGGCCGGCAGCGACGCCTCGATGGCGGTGACCTGGCCGGGGTGCGTGCCCCACGTGACTGTGGGTGCGATGTCGCGGGCGTGGATGAACACCTCGCGGTCGAAGCGCGCGCCGGCATCGCTGTGCAGGGTCTGCCAGCGGGCGACGGCGGCGTCGAAGGCTTCGCCCTGCGGTGCGCGTGGGGTTCGGCGCAGGTAGTCGAAGGTGACTTCGTCGGGGGCGATCAGGCCGGCACGAGCGCCCGCTTCGATCGACATGTTGCATACGGTCATGCGTTCATCCATCGACAGCGCGCGGATGGCCGCGCCGCGGTACTCGATCACGCAGCCGGTGCCGCCGTTGACCCCGATCACGCCGATCACGTGCAGGATCAGGTCCTTGGCGGTGACGCCCGGTGCCAGTTCGCCTTCGACGGTGATCGACAGGGTCTTCGGCTTGCGCTGCAGCAGGCATTGCGTGGCCAGCACGTGGCCCACCTCGCTGGTGCCGATGCCGAACGCCAGTGCGCCGAACGCGCCGTGCGTGGCGGTGTGGCTGTCGCCGCAGACGATGGTCATGCCCGGCTGGGTCAGGCCCAGTTCGGGGCCGATGACGTGGACGATGCCGCGGTGTTCGCTGTCCAGGTCGAACAGTTCGATGCCGTGGCGCGCACAGTTGCGCGCCAGCGTATCGACCTGCGCCTCGGCCTGCGTGCTGTAGTACGGCAGCGTGCCGTCGGCGCGGCGCGGCAGGGTCGGGGTGGAGTGGTCCATCGTCGCCTTGGTGCGGTCGGGACGACGCACGGGCAGACCGCGCGCCTCGAGCTCGGTGAACGCCTGCGGCGAGGTGACCTCGTGGATCAGGTGCAGGTCGATGTACAGCACCGCGGGCGCGGCGTCGCTTTCGGGCTCGACCAGGTGGGCGTCCCATAGCTTTTCGAACAGGGTCTTGGGGGTGGCGTCGGTCATCATGAGTGGGCGTCGCTGGAGGGGAGGGCGCAGTACAGGACGGCGAATCCGTGGTTGTGCGGATCGGGATGGGGTCCTGGCACGCAGCGCAACGGACCGTCGCGGGTTTCACATGGGCGAGGTGAGGTGTTGCAAGGCGCAGTCATGCGTTGGCCACCTCACGCATCGGCTGGCCGGAGGACGTGGCGTTGCGCTGGCCGCGGTACACGCGGTTGGCGATGTCCAGCCAGGCCAGCGCGCTGGCCTCGACGATGTCGGTGCTGGTGCCCGAACCGGTGTACTCGGTGCCAGCGTGGTGCGCGGTCACCCGTGCCTGGCCCTGTGCATCGTCCCCGGTGGTGACGCTGGAGACCTGGTAATGGTCCACCTGCAGCTGCACGCCCGTGGCGCGGGACAGCGCGGCGAACAGCGCGTGCACCGGACCATCGCCCACCGCCGCTTCGCTCATCGTCTGGCCCTCGGGATCGATCACCTGCACGCTGGCCGTCGGCAGGCTGTCACCGGCCGCGCCGGTGCTTACATGCAGACGCGCCAGGCGATAACCGCGCGCGGGCGTGCCGTCGCTGCCCAGCGCCAGGGCTTCCAGGTCGGCGTCGAACACCTCACGCTTCTTTTCGGCCAGCGCCTTGAACGCGCCGAACACCGCGTTCAACCGCACCTCATCCAGCTCGAAGCCCAGTGACTGCAGGCGGTCCTTCAGCGCGGCGCGACCGCTGTGCCGCCCCATCACCATCTGCGACTGTGACCAGCCGACATCTTCCGGGTGCATGATCTCGTAGGTGCCACGGTGCTTGAGCATGCCGTGCTGGTGGATGCCCGATTCGTGGGCGAAGGCGTTCTGGCCGACGATGGCCTTGTTGCGCTGTACCGCCATGCCGGTGATGTGCGACAGCAGGCGCGAGGTCGGCACCAGGCGGCGGGTGTCGATGCCGGTGTGTGCGCCGTAGAAGCCGCGGCGCACGTTCAGCGCCATGACCAGTTCCTCCATCGCGCAGTTGCCGGCGCGCTCGCCGATGCCGTTGATGGTGCACTCCACCTGCCGCGCGCCGCCTTCGATGGCGGCCAGGCTGTTGGCCACCGCCAGCCCCAGGTCGTTGTGGCAGTGCGCGCTGAACACCGCGCGATCGGCATCGCGCACGTTGACGCGCAGGTGCTCGAAAAGGGCGCGGATCTCCGCTGGCGTGGTGTAGCCGACGGTGTCGGGGATGTTGATGGTGCGCGCACCGGCAGCGATCGCGGCGCTGCTGATCTCGACCAGGAAATCGTGCTCGGTGCGCAGCGCATCCTCGGCGGAGAACTCCACGTCGTCGACGTAGCGACGGGCGCGTTCCACGCCCATGACCGCGCGTTCCAGCACCTGATCGCGGCTCAGGCCCAGCTTGTGTTCGCGGTGCAGCGGGCTGGTGGAGATGAACACGTGGATGCGCGGCTTGTGCGCATGTTCCAACGCACGGGCGCAGGCGTCGATGTCGCCGTCGTGGCAGCGTGCCAGGGTGGCGATGGAGGCATTGCGCACTTCGCGGGCGATGGCCTGAACGCCCTCCAGGTCGGCGCTGGAGCTGGCCGGGAAGCCGGCTTCGATCACGTCCACGCCCAGTTCGTCCAGCGCGCGGGCGAAGCGCAGCTTCTGCGGCGCGCTCATGCTGCAGCCGGGAGACTGCTCGCCGTCGCGCAGGCTGGTGTCGAAGATGGTTACGCGGTCGTCGGCGTGCATACGGGGTGTCCGGGCGGCGGGGATTGGCGGTCGTGGGAAACGGACAGCAGCAGCGGACGGAGTCGGAGCAAGCGCATGGCGGAGACCTCAGGCAGTGGTGCGGATGGAGTGGAAGGAGACTGCAGACGGGGACGTGCGAACGGCTGCTGCGGGGATGGACGGGGAAGGGGTATCGACGGGAGTCGTCACGGTGCCCGGCTGGGGCATGGGGCGGCGCGCTTCCAGTGCCACGATGGCCGGCTCCATGACATCGGCGCTGCGCACGCGCTGGCGGGGCTTGCGTGGCGCGCGCGGGCGCACGTCCGACAGCAACTGCGCCAACACGGCGGCGTCGATGTTGCCGCCCGAGACCACGGCACACTTGCGCTTGCTTGCCACGCGGCGGCCGGCGGCCAGCGCCAGCGCACCGGCGCCCTCGGCGATGACGTGCTCTTCCAGCGCCAACCGCACCAGCGTCTCGCGCAGTTCGGCCTCGCGCACGATCACGACGTCGTCCAGCAGGTCGCGCAGCACGCGCTGGGTCAACTGGCCCGGCTCCTTGACCTTGACGCCGTCGGCCAGCGTCGCCGCGGACTCGCGCACCTCGTGGTCGCCGCGCAGCGCGCGGGCCATGGAGTCGACGCCTTCCACCTGCGCGCCGACGATGCGCACGCCCTGTGATTTCAGCGCCAGCGCGACACCGGACGCCAGGCCGCCGCCGCCGATCGGCACCAGCACGGTGTCCGGTGCCAATGCCGCCATCTCCAGGCCCACGGTGCCCTGGCCGGCGATCACGTCAGGATCGTCGAACGCGGACAGCAGCCGGTAATCGTTCTGCAGCGCCAGCTCGTGGGCAAACGCCTTGGCCTCGTCGTAGTTGTCGCCGTGCAGGCGCACCGTCGCGCCCCAGTGGGCCACGCCGGCGATCTTGGTCTGCGGCGCGGTCCGCGGCATCACCGCGATCACAGGATGACGCAGGCGGTAGCCGGCCCAGGCCAGCCCTTGCGCATGGTTGCCGGCGGACGCGGCGATGATCGGCCGCGCATCGCCGCGTTCGCGTGCGGCCAGCAGCGCGTTCATCGCGCCGCGCACCTTGTACGAGCCGGTGCGCTGCAGGTTCTCCAGCTTCAGCCAGCAGCCGAAGCGTTCGGCGAAATGCAGCGGTGTGGCGGCCAGGTGCGGGCGCAGCCGGGCCTGCGCCGCCAGCACATCGGAGGCGGTGACGCGTACGTCGCCCGGTGTGGCCGTGCCGTCAGACATGGGTCAGCCATCCCGCGTAGGTGGCATCCTCACCATGGACCACGCGCTGGTAGGCGGCGGACACTTCGTTGCCCACGCGCGTGGCGTCGAAGCGGCGCTCCTCGATCGCGGCAATGCGCGCCACTTCGGCCGCTGTGCCGACGATGAACACCTCGTCGGCCTGCTTCAGTTCTTCCAACTTCACCGCGCGTAACTCGGCGCCGGTCAGCGTGACCAGGGTGTCGCGGGTGACGCCGGGCAGTGCGTCGCGGTGCTCGACGGCGGTGATCCGGCCATCGTGCACCATGAACACGTTGGCGCCGGTGCACTCGACCACGTAGCCCTCGGTGTCGGTGAACAGCGCTTCGTCGAAGCCGCGGCGCTTGGCCTCGTGCTTGGCCAGGATCGAGTTGATGTAGGCGCCGCCCAGCTTCAGCGGCGGCAGCGACGTGGCCGGGTTGCGCTTCCAGCTCGACACCGCCAGCCGCGCGCCTTCGCCGCCGATGTGCAGCAGCGTGGGGAAGGCGGCGACCATCAGGTGCTGCGACTGCGGGCCCACGTCCAGGCCGATGGAGCCCGTGCCGCACCACGCCAGCGGGCGGATGTAGGCGTCGCGGTGGCCGTTGCGGCGCAGCGTCGCCAGCGTGGCCTCGGTGGCCTGCGCGGGATCGAAACGGATGCCCAGCAGCTCGGCGCCTTTGCGCATGCGCTCCAGGTGTTCGGGCAGGCGGAACACCGCGGCGCCGCCATCGGCCAACGCGTAGCTGCGGATGCCTTCGAACACCGAGCTGCCATAGTGCATGGCGTGGGTGGTCACCGGCGACTGCGGCGAGTCGGCGTCGACGAAGGCGCCGTCCAGCCACACCTGCAATGCGCGCGACGCGGTGTCGGTGGACACTGCTTCCGGTGCGGTGGCCGCGGGGGCTTCGTTCAGCGACATGGCGAAACCTCGACGGCCAGGCAGTCGTACAGCTTTTCCAGCTGTGACTGCAGCGAATCGGCGGAGCGGTCGCCTTCCACCGCCAGACGCAGGTGCCAACGGTCGCCATCGGACTGGGTCTCGCCGTCGACACTCACGGGGCGGAAGCCGCGGCGCTCGGCGGTGCCCAGCACGCGGGTCAGTGCGCCTTCGGCGCGACGCAGGGTCAGGTCAAGTTGGTAGCGTTGCATGGCGGACCTCGGGGGCTTGGGGACGGGGGTCGAGCATCATCTGGGCGTTGTTGCGGTTGGGCGGGACCAGCGGCCACACGTTGGCGGCGGCATCGATCGCCACGTGCAGCAGGGCCGGGCCGGGCGTGGCCAGCAGCTGGCGCAGCGCGGACTCCACGTCGCACGCCTGGTCCAGGTGGAAGCTCTTGATGCCGAAGGCCTCGGCCAGCGCGACGAAGTCGGGGTTGTCCGACAGGTCGGTTTCCGAATAGCGCTCCTCGAAGAAGATCTCCTGCCACTGGCGCACCATGCCCAGGCGCTGGTTGTCGAGCAGCACGATCTTCACCGGCAGCTGGTAGCGACCCAGTGTGGCCAGCTCCTGCACGTTCATCAGGAACGAGCCGTCGCCGCTCACGCACACCACCTGCGCGTCGCGGCTGGCCATCTGCGCGCCAAAGGCCGCAGGAAGGCCGAAGCCCATCGCGCCCAGCGCGCCGCTGGTCAGGTGCTTGCGCGGGTCGTTGAAGCGCCAGTGCTGCGCCACCCACATCTGGTGCTGGCCGACGTCGCAGGCCACCACCGCCGAAGGCGCCAGCTCGGACAACCGCTTCAGCAGTGCGGGCGCATACACATCGTCGCCCGGCGCGTCGTAACGCACGGCGTACTGGCGCTTGCGCTCCAGGCACTGTGCGCGCCACGCCGAGCACTCCGGCATCGCGGTGGCCAACTGGTTGAGGCTGGTACGCAGGTCGCCGCGCACGCCGACATGCGCATGGCGCAGCTTGCCGATCTCCGCCGCATCGACATCCAGGTGGATGACCCTCGCGTTGGGCGCGAATTCGCTCAGCTTGCCGGTGGCGCGGTCGTCGAAGCGCGCGCCGACCACCACCAGCAGGTCGGCTTCCTGCACCGCCAGGTTCGCCTCGCGCGTGCCGTGCATGCCCAGCATGCCCAGGTTCAGCGCGTGGCCGGCCGGCAGCGCACCGATACCGCGCAGGGTCAGCACGGTCGGCGCCTGCGTCGCCTCGACGAAGGTGCGGAACTCGGCGACTGCATCACCCAGGGCGATGCCGCCACCGCCGTAGATCACCGGCTTGCGTGCTTTCGACAGCAGCTCCAGCGCGGCGACCAGGGTGGCGTTGTCCGCGTGCGGCACCGGGTCCACCGGCGCCGGCACGTGTGCGGCCAGATGCTCGGCGTCGGCGATCTGCACGTTCTTCGGCAGGTCGATCAGCACCGGCCCCGGACGACCGGAGCGCGCCAGGCGGAACGCCTCGCGGACCATCTCCGGCAGTTCCTCGACGCTGCGCGGCAGGAAGCTGTGCTTGACCACCGGCAGGGTCATGCCGAACACGTCCACTTCCTGGAACGCGTCGGTGCCCATCAGCGTGGTCGGCACCTGGCCGGTGATCACCACCATCGGCACCGAGTCCAGCATCGCGTCGGCGATGCCGGTGATCAGGTTGGTGGCGCCCGGGCCGGACGTCGCCACGCACACCCCGACCCGTCCGCTGGCGCGGGCGTAGCCGTTGGCGGCGAAGGCGGCGCCCTGCTCGTGGCGCACCAGGACGTGCTTCAGGCCGGAGCCGTACAGCGCGTCGTAGAAGGGCATGATCGCACCGCCCGGATATCCGAACAGTGTGTCCACGCCTTCCGCGGCCAGTGCACGCACCAGCCACTGCGACCCGTTCATGCAGCGGCCTGCTCGGTCTTGGCGGCGGTGTTGGCCGCGGTGGCGGAGGCCGGCTGCGTGGCCGGCTGCGGGGCGGTCGACAGCCACGCCATCGCCGCGCGCAGCTTCTTGCCGGTGGCTTCGATCGGATGGTCTAGATCGGCCTGCTTCATCGCCTTGTAATTGGCGTTGCCGGCCTTGTACTCGGCGATCCACTGGCGCGCGAACGTGCCGTCCTGGATCTCGGTCAGCACCTTCTTCATCTGCGCCTTGGTGTGCTCGTCGACGATGTACGGGCCGCGGGTCAGCGCGCCGTACTGCGCGGTCTCGCTGATGAACTCGTGCATGCGGGTGATGCCGCCTTCGTAGAACAGGTCGACGATCAGCTTCAGCTCGTGCAGGCACTCGTAGTACGCGACCTCGGGCTGGTAGCCGGCTTCGACCAGCGTCTCCCAGCCGGCCTGCACCAGCTTGGTCGCGCCGCCGCACAGCACGGCCTGCTCGCCGAACAGGTCGGTCTCGGTCTCTTCCTTGAAGGTGGTCTTGATCGCGTTCTGGCGCGCACCGCCAATGCCGCCGCAGTAGGTCAGCGCGAACTGCTCGGCCTTGCCGCTCTTGTCCTGGTACACCGCATACACCGACGGCACGCCGCGGCCGATCTCGTACTCGCGGCGCACCAGCGCGCCCGGGCCCTTGGGCGCGACCAGCACCACGTCGAGGTCGGCGCGCGGGGTGATCTGGCCGTAGTGCACGTTGAAGCCGTGCGCGAACAGCAGGCACGCGCCCTGCGCGATGTTCGGCTCGATCACGTCGGTGTACAGCTGCGCCTGCACCATGTCCGGGGTCAGCACCGCGACCAGCTCGGCGCCGGCAACGGCTTCGGCCGGCGTCTTCACGGTGAAGCCATCGGCCTTGGCCTTGATCTCGGTCGGCCCGCCGGGGCGCAGGCCGATGGTCACGTCGAAGCCGGAGTCGCGCAGGTTGAGCGCATGCGCGCGGCCCTGGCTGCCGTAGCCGACGATGGCGATGCGCGGGCGGGAGGAGGAAGTGGTCATCGGGGTGTCCTGGTGGGAAGGGAGGTCAGTGGGTGTTGGAGGGGTGGATCAGGCGGAAACGGGTGTTGCGGCGGCTTGGGCAGGGGGTGCCTCGACCAGCGTCGCGGCGATGCCGCGGTCCTGCAGCGGACCCGGTGCGGTGACCGCGCCCTGCGAAGCCGAGCTGACCAGGCGCGCATACTTGGCCAACGCGCCGGTAGTGACGCGCGGGCTGATGCGCTTGGGTTCGCGCGCGGCAAGGTCGGCGGCGACGTCGATGCGGCGCGTGGCCACGTCGATGCGCACCACATCGCCCTCGCGCAGGCGGGCGATCGGCCCGCCGTGCGCCGCTTCCGGCGCGACATGGCCGACCATGAAGCCGTAGGTGGCGCCGCTGAAACGCCCGTCGGTGATCAACGCGACGTCGTCGCCCAGGCCCTGGCCGACCAGCGCCGCGGTGACCGCCAGCATCTCGCGCATGCCGGGGCCGCCGGCCGGGCCTTCGAAACGGATCACGATCACGTCGCCGGCGCGGATCTCGCGCGCCTGCACGGCGGCGAAGCACGCATCCTCGGAATCGAACACGCGCGCCGGGCCTTCGAAGTGCGAACGGCCGTGGCCGGCGAGCTTGACGATGCAGCCTTCCGGCGCGAGGTCGCCGTAGAGGATGGCGAAGCCACCGGTCGGCTTGAGCGGCTGCGCGACCGGATGCACGGCATCCTGTTCGCCGGCCGCGGGCAACGCATCCAGCTCGGCGAAGAACGAGCGCCCGGTGACGGTGGGCACGTCTTCGATCATGCCGGCCGCACGCAGTTCATGCGCGACCAGCGCGTTGCCGCCGAAGGTGAACATCTCCGCCGCGGTATAGCGGCCGCCGGGCTTGAGGTCGGCGATGACCGGCGTGGCCGATGCGGACTGGAATTCCTCCAGCCCAAACTCGACGCCGGCCTCGTGGGCGATGGCCAGCAGGTGCATCGCGCAGTTGGTGGAGCCGGCGGTGGCCGACACGGCGCGCGCGGCATTGCGCAACGACGCGGGGGTGATCAGCTGGCGCGGGCTGGCGGCGCCATCGCGCAGGCGCTGCATCACCAGTTCGCCGCAGCGGCGCGCGGCATCGGGCTTGTCGGCGTGCACCGCCGGGATGTCGTTGGCCTGCAGCGGCGACAGGCCCAGGAAGGTCAGCACCATCGCCATGGTGTTGGCGGTGTACTGGCCACCGCACGCACCGGCACCGGGACAGGCGTGCGTCTCGACCTCGCGCAGGCCGGCATCGTCGATGCGGCCCGCGGCGTGCGCGCCCACCGCTTCGAACACGTTCTGCACGGTCAGGTTCTGCGTGCTGCCGTCTTTCGCGTGGCACTGGCCCGGCATGATCGTGCCGCCGTAGAGCACCACGGTCGGGATATCCAGCCGCGCCGCCGCCATCGCCGCGGCGGGGATGGTCTTGTCGCAACCGACCAGCAGCACCATCGCGTCCAGGCAGTGGCCGTTGACCGCGATCTCGATGGAATCGGCGATCACCTCGCGCGAGGCCAGCGAGTTGCGCATGCCTTCGCTGCCCATCGCGATGCCGTCGGTGACGGCGATGGTGTTGAACTCCACCGCGGTGCCGCCTTCGGCCTGGATGCCCGCGCGCACGTCGCGGGCCAGGTCGCGCAGGGTGATGTTGCACGGCGAGACATCGGTCCACGTGCTGACCACCGCGACCAGCGGCTTGGCGATGGCGGCGTCATCCAGCCCGGTGGCGCGCAGCATGGCACGTGCGGGGGCGTGGGCGGGGCCGGCTTTGATGGCGTTGCTTCTCACGAACTGGATTTCCTTGCTGGGAAGATTCCAGGCCGCAGAAACGAAAAACCCCGCGCCTTTTTGGGGCGCGGGGTTCAGGTTCTGCTTCCTGGGCTGTTTGTTGGCTAGTTGCCTACACGTGCCCGAACCCCGCGCCTTTTAGGACGGTAATAAGGGTAATAAGTACGAGTACGAGGGCCGTCAGCGCCAGTCCATCCGCGACCGTCGCGCCGGTCGGCGCGATCGAGAGGGTCTGCGGGTGGTTGTTGCGCTGCGTCATGGAGCCGAGAAAACCACGCGCTCGGCCGGGGTGTCAACAGTTACCGTGGAAACTGCGGACTTTTTCGACCAATGTCGATAGCCAAGCGGTTTTCGCAAGCGCGATGTTGCCCCGGAACTGCGCCGCAGAACCGTTTCTGCGGCAACTGATGCCTCAGTGCATCGCGCGCAGTGCCGATTGCAGTGCGTTGTAATCCACCGCAAGTTCGAGCGCCGACGCAGGGTGTGCCAGGGATTCGGCCAGCGCGGGCGGCAACTCGACCGCATGCCCGACCAGCGGCTCGACGATGCCTTCGAACTTGGCCGGGTGTGCGGTGGCCACCACCGCCCATGGCCGGGTGTCGCCGGCAGCACGCAACCGCTCCAGCACGTGCAGGCCGGTGGCGGTGTGCGGGCAGGGCACCACGCCGTGGCGCTCCGGCGCGTGGCGGATCACCTCGCGGATGGTGGCGTCATCCACCGACGTTGCGGCGAAGCGTGCGCGCAGGTCCGCGTCGTCGGGGTGCCAGTGATGCAGGCGCTCGAAATTGCTGGGCGCGCCCACGTCCATCGCGTTGGCCAGCGTGGCGCGGGTAGGCTGCGGCGCATAGGCCTCGCCGTGGAAGTAACGTGCGAGCACGTCATTGGCATTGGTCGCCAGGTGGATCGCGCCCACCGGCAGGCCCATCAGTCGGGCCACGTGCGCGGCGGCGGCGTTGCCGAGGTTGCCGGTGGGGATGATGAAGTTCAGTGGCTGGCCGTGCGTCGAAGCGAAGCGGCAGGCCGCCTGCGCGTAGTACGCCACCTGCGGCAGCAGCCGCCCCAGGCTGATGCTGTTGGCCGAGCCCAGCGGCACCTCGCGGCGGAAGGCGTCGTCGGCCAACGCCTGCTTGGCCAGCCGCTGGCAGTCGTCGAACGTGCCGGCCACGCGAAACGCCTGCACGTTGTCGCCCCAGCATTCCAGCCCGTGCGCCTGCCGCGGCGACACCCGGCCGTCGGGATACAGGATGGCGACCGAAAACCCCGGGCGGCGGTGGAAGGCCGAGGCCACGGCGGCGCCGGTATCGCCGGAGGTCGCCACCACAATGGTGGTTGGCGGCGCACCGGGCGCGCGCAGCCGCGACAAGGCCTCGGCCAGGAAGCGCGCGGCGAAATCCTTGAACGCGGCCGTGGGGCCGTGGAACAGCTCCAGCAGATGGTCACCCTCGTCACGCAGCGGACGCAGCGGCGCGGGCGGCTGGTAGGCATGGGCGCAGATCGCACCCAGCGCGTCCTGCAGGCGCGAACCGGCGAAGAACGGGGTCAGCACCTGCGCGCCGACCTCCGCCAGCGAGGCCGTGGCGAGTGCATCAATGTCCCACTGCCGCTGCGGCAACTGTGCGGGCACATACAGGCCGCCATCCGGCGCCAGGCCCGCGACCAGCGCGGTGTCTATGGTCACCGCGGGCGTATTGCCGCGCGTGCTGACAAACAAGGGGACAGCGGCGGTCCCGGGTGCAGCGCTCATGCCAGCACCTCCGCGCGAGGGCCGCGCACCGGCGACACGTACGCACGCGAGCCAAACCCGGCTTCGGCAAACGCGGTGCGCATCGACACCGCCGCAGCCTCGGCCGCCGCCTTCGACGCGAACCAGGCAAAGACACTGGGCCCCGCGCCGGAAATGCTCGCGCCGAGTGCGCCATGGTCCATTGCGGCCCGCTTCACTTGCGCAAATCCCGGGATCAGCGGCGCGCGGCGCGGCTCCACCAACAGGTCCTTCAGTCCCTCACCGATCAGCGCCGCATCGCCGCGTTGCAGTCCGGTGAGGAACAGCGCCAGGCAGGCGCTGTGCGCGACCACCTGCGACAGCGGGTACGGCTCGGCCAGCACCGCGCGCGCGCGCCGCGTCTCCAGCATCTGGTCCGGGTGCACCACCACCGCGTGCAGCCAGTCCGGCGCCTCCAGCGCGACCATGCGCGATGCCGTGGCCAGCACCACGCCGCCGAGCAGCATCGGCGCGACGTTGTCGCCGTGGCGGCTGCCGCTGGCGACCGCCTCGCCGTCCAGCGCGAAGGCGTACAGCGCCTCGCGCGACAGCGGCGTGTCCAGCAGCGCATTGGCCGCCACCAGCGCGGCCACGCACGAGGCCGCAGAACCGCCGAGGCCCGAACCGAGCGGAATGCCCTTGTCCAGCTCCAGTTCCAGCCCGAACGGCAGGTCCAGCGCCGCGCGCAGCGCCATCAGCGCCTGGCCGGCGGTATTGCGCGCCGCCTCCAGCGGAATGCCGGCCACGCCCTCGACCTCGCCGCGGATCGCCGCGATGCGCACCTCCGGCGCGTCGATGCGGCGCACGGTGGCGACATCGCGGGGGCCGTCGATGGAATGACCAAGCAGGTCGAACCCCACGCCGATGTTGCCGACGCTGGCCGGCGCGAACGCACGGGCTTCGGTAATGCCAGAACTCATGCGCGTGCTCCCAGCGTCTGCGCGATGGACAGGATGTCGCCGAACACGCCGGCGGCGGTAACGTCGCGTCCCGCGCCCGGCCCCTGCACCACCAGCGGGTTGGCGGCATAGCGGCGGGTGCGGAACTGGATCAGGTTGTCGGTCAGCTGGCTGTGCAGGCTGGCGTGCGTCGCCTCCGGCGTGACCAGACGCACGCGCGCCTTGCCGTCGCGATCCAGTTGCGCAAGGTACCGTAAGCCGAGCCCGCGCTGTTGCGCGTCGGCGAAACGCGCCTGCATCGGCGCGTCCATCTCGCCCAGGCGGGCAAAGAACTCGTCACGGGACACACCGCGCAGGGCCTCGGGCACCAAGCTCTCCACCTCCACGTCCTGCAGCGACAATGTCCGACCGGTCTCGCGCGCCAGGATCACCAGCTTGCGCGCCACGTCGGTGCCCGACAGGTCATCGCGCGGGTCGGGCTCGGTGTAGCCCAGCCGGTGGGCCTCGCGTACCAGCTCGGAGAACGGTTGCGAGCCGTCGAAGCGGTTGAACAGCCACGCCAGCGTCCCCGACAACACGCCTTCAACCTCGGTCAGCTCGTCGCCGGTATCGATCAGTGAGCGCAGCGTCTGGATCACCGGTAGGCCAGCACCGACCGTGGCCTCGTAGCGGAACTGGCCGCCGCTGCGGGTGGCGGCGAGGATCGCCTGGTAGCGCGCCAGCGGCCCGCTGCCGGCCTGCTTGTTGGGCGTGACCACGTGGATGCCGGCGGCCAGCCATTCGGGGTAACGCTCGGCGATGGCGTTGCTGCCGCTGCAGTCCACGATCATCGCGTGCGGCAGGTGGTCGGCACGCACATGGGCGACGAAGCGGTCGAGGTCGAGGACCTCGCCTTCGGTCAGGCCATCGGCAGCGGTGGCAGGGTCCAGTTGCCGCGCGGCCAGTAGCATCCGCTTGCTGTCGGCGACCGCGCGCAGGCGCAGGTCGAGCTGGCGCTCCGGACGCTGTTCGTGGGCAAAGCGCGGCAGCGCATCGGCGAACTGCTCCAGCAGCGCGCGACCGACGTTGCCCGGCCCGATCAACCCCACCGACAACGTGGCCGGCGACAGCCAGAACGCGGCGTGCACCGCGCGCAGGCCGCGTTGCGCGTCGGCGCGTGCTATCGCCACCGAGATGTTGCGCTCGCTGGCGCCCTGGGCTATGGCGCGGATGTTGACCCGGGCCTGCGCCAGGCCCGCGAGCAGCCGTGCCGCCACGCCCGGGGTGCCGACCATGCCATCGCCCACCGCCGCCAGCACCGCGATGTCCGGCGTCACGCGCACACCTTCCACCAGGCCATCGGCCATCGCCTCGGCGAACGCCGCCTCCACCGCCGCGCGCCCCGCGTCAGCCTGCGCCGCGCGCACCACGCAGCAGATCGAATGCTCCGACGAGCCCTGCGAGATCATCGCCACCGACACGCCCGCGCGGTGCAGCGCGGAGAACATGCGCTCGGCGGTGCCCGGCACGCCGATCATGCCGGCGCCGCTCAGCTCCAGCACGGCGAGGTCATCGACCATGGTCAGGCCCTTGACCGGCGATGCGGCCGGCTGCGACTGCGCGGTGATCAGCGTGCCCGGTGCGGCGGGGTTGAGCGTGTTGCGGATGCGCAGCGGCAACCCGCGCTGCATCGCCGGGGCCATGGTCTGCGGATGCAGCACCTTTGCGCCGAAGTAGGCCAGTTCGCAGGCTTCGGCGTAGGACATGGAGGACAGGCAGACCGCATCCGGAACCATGCGCGGATCGGCGGACAGCACGCCATCGACATCGGTCCAGATGGTCAGTTCGCTGGCGTCGAACAGCACCGCGAAAATCGTCCCGGAGTAGTCACTGCCATTGCGCCCGAGGGTGGTGACGCGGCCAGCGGTGTCGCGCGCGATGAAGCCGGTGACGACCACGCGCGTCTGCGGGTGGATCTGCCGCCACGCCGCCAGCCGCTCGCGCGAGCGCGCCCAGTCGACGCCGGCGCCGAGCTCACCTGGGTGTACCACCAGCACCTCGCGCGCATCCAGCCGCGCCCACCCGTTCGCCTCATTCCCGAGAGCGGTCTGCAGCAGCCGTGCCGACCACACCTCGCCAAGCCCCGCAACCGCTGCCGCGTCTTCGGCCGGCAACGGGCCGGCGTCGGCCAGCGCTTCGAGCTGCCGGCGCAGCGCGCCGAGCGAGTCCTCCAGCCAGGCCTGCGTGCCGGCGGCATCCTCCGGATCCAGTTCACGGGCGGCGGCGAGGTGGCGGTCGGCCAGTGCCCCCCATGCGTCGCGCCAACCCTGGCCATCGGCGGCGGCCTGCGCCAGCGCGATCAGCGCATCGGTGGTGCCTCGCATGGCCGACACCACGACCACCTGGGCCGGCGCGGCGTCTTCGGCCAGGAGCCGTGCGACGTGCCGGTAGTGCGCGGCGCTGGCCACGCTGCTGCCGCCGAACTTGTGCGCGTGGCAGAGCTGCGCGGGCGGTGCGGACAAGGCCGCGTCCTCGGTGTTGGGGGAAAGGTCGTTGAGGGACATGCGAAGGCTCCTGTTGAGCCCCGCCTCGATCCGGTGCGCGTTCCGCACCGGGGTCGGTGCGGAGCGGCGTGGTTCTGGTTCAGCTGGACACGCCCGTCCGCACCATGGGAATGGTGGTACCGGTGGTGGTAATGGTAATCGTCGACGCAGGCACGCCCGTGTCCGCCAAGCCAGGGGGCCGGCGGTCAAGCTGCGTGGCGATGATGCTGCAATGCGTCATGACGGCAGGGGACCACGCCGCTTCCGGGAGTGTCAACAGTTACTTGGGTAACGGAGCGGGCACCCGGCCCCGGCTGGACTGGCCCCCGCGGTCCGCCCATGGTCAAATGCACCCTGAAGCGGGGGTACCGGCCCACGCCCTGGGCGCGCCGGTTGAGACACACCCTTCGAACCTGATGCGGTTGAGACCGCCGTAGGGAAGCTTCGCCGGACGCCCGCCGTCCCGCGCCGCCGCTTTGACGCGACCCCGTCGCTCCGCCGCCCCCAGCGGCTCCCTCCAGAAGCGGAACAACACGATGAACGCGGTGCCCTCCCAGCTGCAGCAGCAGGCCGAACAGCTTTCGGCCGACGTCACCCGCCCGATCCCGGGCTCGCGCAAGATCCATGTCGAAGGCTCCCGCCCCGACCTCCGGGTGCCGATGCGCGAGATCGCGCTGGCGAAGACGCCGACCCTGTTTGGCGGTGAGGACAACGCCCCGCTGGCGGTGTACGACTGCTCCGGTCCATACACTGACAGCAACGCCGACATCGACCTGGCGCGCGGCCTGCCCGCGCTGCGTGCGGCCTGGATCGCCGAGCGCGGCGACACCGAACAACTGGCCGGTCTGAGCTCCGAGTTCGGTCGTCGCCGCGAAGCCGACCCCAAGCTGGACGCCGTGCGCTTCCGCCACCGCCCGGCCCCGCGCCGCGCACTCGCCGGTGCCAACGTGACCCAGATGCATTACGCGCGCCGCGGCATCGTCACCCCGGAGATGGAGTACATCGCCATCCGCGAAAACCAGCGCATCGAGGCGATCCGCGAGGCGCACCTGCTGCGCCAGCACGCCGGCGAGCCGTTCGGTGCCGCGATCCAGCAGTTGATCACCCCCGAATTCGTGCGCGATGAAGTCGCGCGTGGCCGCGCCATCATCCCCAACAACATCAACCATCCGGAAAGCGAGCCGATGATCATCGGCCGCAACTTCCTAACCAAGGTCAACGCCAACATCGGCAACTCCGCCGTGTCCTCGGGCATCGCCGAGGAGGTGGAGAAGCTGGTGTGGTCGATCCGCTGGGGCGCCGATACGGTCATGGACCTGTCCACCGGCAAGCACATCCACGAGACGCGCGAGTGGATCATCCGCAACTCGCCGGTGCCGATCGGCACCGTGCCGATCTACCAGGCGCTGGAGAAGGTCGACGGCAAGGCCGAGGAGCTCAACTGGGAGATCTTCCGCGACACCCTGATCGAACAGGCCGAGCAGGGCGTGGACTACTTCACCATCCACGCCGGCGTGCTGCTGCGCTACGTGCCGCTGACCGCCAGGCGCGTCACCGGCATCGTCAGCCGCGGCGGCTCGATCATGGCCAAGTGGTGCCTGGCCCACCACAAGGAAAACTTCCTGTACACGCATTTCGAAGAGATCTGCGAGATCATGAAGGCCTACGACATGGCCTTCTCGCTGGGCGACGGCCTGCGTCCGGGCAGTATCGCCGATGCCAACGACGCCGCGCAGTTCGGCGAGCTGGAGACGCTGGGCGAGCTGACCCGGATCGCGTGGAAGCACGACGTGCAGACCATGATCGAAGGCCCCGGCCACGTGCCGATGCAGCTGATCAAGGAAAACATGGACAAGCAGCTGCGCGAGTGCGGCGAAGCGCCGTTCTACACGCTCGGCCCGCTGACCACCGACATCGCGCCGGGCTACGACCACATCACCAGCGCCATCGGCGCGGCGATGATCGGCTGGTTCGGCACCGCCATGCTCTGCTACGTCACGCCCAAGGAGCACCTGGGCCTGCCCAACAAGCACGACGTGCGCGAAGGCCTGATGGCGTACAAGATCGCCGCCCACGCCGCCGACCTGGCCAAGGGCCACCCCGGCGCGCAGGCGCGCGACAATGCGATGAGCAAGGCGCGCTTCGAGTTCCGCTGGGAGGACCAGTTCAACCTCGGCCTCGACCCCGAGCGCGCCCGCGAGTACCACGACGAGACCCTGCCCAAGGAAGCGCACAAGTCCGCGCACTTCTGCTCGATGTGCGGCCCGCACTTCTGCAGCATGAAGATCACGCAGGACGTGCGCGACTTCGCCGCCGAACACGGGCTGGACGACGCCAGGGCGCTGGAAGCGGGCATGGAGGCCATGTCCGAGGAGTTCCGCGCGCAGGGTGCGGAGGTCTACCACAAGGCCTGAGTCCGACGTGCCCGTCGCCCCGTGCGCGGCCGGGACGGGTAGGGCACACTCGCGCCATGGGCACGCAGGATCTTCGTTATCGGCGTTGGCGGGTGATCGCGCGGCGGCACCCGTCGGCGTTCCTGCTGGCGGCGCAGCTGGCCAGCCTGGTGACCTATCCGCTGCTGGAGGGCGACACCGGACGCGTGCTGTTCGGCGCGTTCGGCGTGGTGATCGCCGCGCTGGCGGTGTGGGTGGTGATGCGCAGCCCGGCGGTGAAATCGGTCGCATGGATCATCGCCGTTCCTGCGGTGCTGCTGTCGGTCATCGCCGTGCTCTCGCCGGGCAGTGGCGTGGGGCTGGTCGCCACGCTCCTCGAGGCGTCGCTGTACTTCTACGCAGCGGCCAGCTTGACGGGGTACATGCTCAGCGACCATCGGGTCACCTCCGACGAGCTTTTCGCCGCCGGCGCCACCTTCACCCTGCTGATGTGGGCATTCGCGTACGCCTTCGTCGCGTGCCAGTCGATCTATCCTGACGCCTTCACCGGCGTGGTGGAGCCAGAGCGCCCCCGCACGTGGATGGAGTTGCTGTTCCTCAGCGCCACCAATCTGTCCGCGACCGGTTTGGGCGACGTGTTGCCCATCCATCCTGCGGCACGCGTGCTGGTGGTGCTTGAGCAGATCTGCGGCGTGGGTTACCTCGCGGTCGTGGTGTCGCGGTTGATCGGGTTGACCGTGGCGGCGGAACGGCGAGTCCCTTGAACCTGAATGGAGGGCAACGGACATTGCCGTTCGGCACATGACGGCGTCACACGCCATCCGGAGAATTGGAATGTTCGCATGTCCCAGTCCGCCGACCAGCCGCCCATCGTTCCTGACGGTATTCGCATAGGCGAGTGCACCGTCGACATCCCGTTGCGCGAGATCAGTGCGCCCGGTGCGCGGCGCCCTGTGCGTATCACTCCCAAGGCGATGGCGGTGCTGCTCGTGCTGGTGGAGAACGCAGGCCGCGTGGTGTCGCGTGATGCGCTGATCGCCCGCGTGTGGCCCGATACCCTGCCGACGGACGACGTGCTGACCCAGGCCGTCACCCAGCTTCGCAAGGCGTTCGCCGAGAAGCGCGGCAGCACGCGCTACATCGAGACCATCGCCAAGTCGGGTTACCGCTTGTTGGCCACGGTCGAGGGGGCGCAGCCCCCTTTCGATCCGCTGGCTGCGCCCCCTGGACAGCACGGGCGGTTGCCACTGGCGGCGAACTCGGGGCCACAGGCGGATGACGCTGGCCCCGAGGCCCCTCCGGTCGCCGACGCGTCAGCGATGGCGGACACGGTGGTCGCGCCCAGGTCTGCCCCCCTGACGCGCAAGCCGGCGCCGTGGCGTCGGGCGCTGCCGTGGCTCGTAGCGGCGGTCCTGCTGTTGCTCGGCGGCATGGCCCTGATCGGCTGGCTGCGAGAAGGGCGTGATGTTCGTACCGCAGCGCCGGGAGTCTTGCCCCAGAACCCGGAACCACCGGTGCTGTTTATCACTTCTTCGCCGGGATACGAGCTGTCACCGACGCTCTCGCCCGATGGCGCCATGGTGGCCTACACCGCAACCCTGCCAACCGGCTTGGCACGGTGGTGATGGTGCAGACCACCGGGCAAGCCGTGCCCAAGCCCCTCAGCCTGCCGCCCTCAGGCGTGTCTGATCGACTGCCCGCCTGGTCCCCGGATGGTCGTTCCATTGCATTTTCGCGGCGCGATGGCGGCAATGAGTGCCAGATCCTCATTGCGGCCGCCAATGGCGGTGGCGAACGCCAGGTGGGTGCCTGCAATGGACTTGACGACCTGGGATTCGACTGGACGCCGGATGGCCGCGGGCTGGTGTTCGGCAGCATGTCGGACAACGGCGGCACGACCGGGATCCGCATCCTGGACATCGCCAGCGGCCGGTGGCGTGCACTGGAGTATGGCTTTGATGGTCGATACCTCGACACCGAGCCGCGGTATTCCCCGGATGGTGAGTGGATCGCCTTCGTGCGCAACCCGCAATTTGGCGATCTGTGGCGGGTGCCGGCCGCAGGCGGGCGGGCCGAACAGCTCACATTCCATAGCAGCGAAATGCGGGGTTGGGATTGGCTGCCCGATGGCAGCGGGCTGGTGTTCAGTCGGCGCCTCGATGCGGGGACACGCCTCTTCCGGCTCGACCTTGGCTCCAGGCAGATCCAGAAGTTCAGCGTCGAGGACGCACAATCGCCGAATATAGCGGCGCACAGCCCGACGATGGCGTTTGTCAGGCGCCGGCCGGGGTTCGATATCTATCGGATCGGCCCGCGCGAGTCCAGTCGCTCCAAAGCGTGGGGCGCGGAGACGCTTTTCGCGTCCACGGGACGCGATACCCACCCTTCCATCGCCCCCGATGGCCGCCAACTCGTTTTCGCCTCCGACCGCTCGGGCCACTTCCATCTGTGGTGGGGTGATGTGGAGCGTCCCGAGAGTCTGCGCCTGATCGATGGTCTCCATCCTGATGCCCAGCGCATGCCCGAGTGGTCGCCGGATAGCCAGCGACTACTCAGCATCGGCATTGACCACCAGGGCCGCCACGGCCTGTTCGAGGTCGTGGCCGCCAGTGGCCAGGTCGAGCGGCTGCCTGTACCGCTGGCGGATCCCAACCAGGGACTGTACCTGCCTGATGCGGGCCGTATCCTCGTCGGCGCAAGCGGCGAAGACGGTCGTATCGGGCTGTACCTTTTCGACCGCACGCACCTGCCGTGGCGGCAACTGGCCTACCTGCCGGACGTGGCGCAGGCCAAGGTCGACGTCAGGCGGCGGCGAGTGCTTTTCACGCGCTTCTCCGGCGACGGCCTGTGGTCGGCGGACCTGGGGCTGGCCCCGATATCCGTACGCAAGGTCGTGGACGGCGTGCCGCGGCGGTGGCTCTATCGTAACTGGAGTGTGGCCGCCGACGGTGCCATCGAATACCTCGATCAGGCCGTTGGGTGCCGTAGCCGCCTTCGCCGCCTGGGTGAGAGCGCCACGGCAGCCTCGGAGTACTGCCTGCATCCCAGCCTCCTGTCCTCGGTCGTTGGATTCAGCTCGGACCCGCGCGCAGAGGTCGTCTACGTGTCGATGGCGGCGTATGACGGCACCGACATCGGTCTGATACGGTTGGGGGCGTCGCTCACGCCACGCAAAGCAGCCTCTTCAGGCAATTGATTTCAAAAGAATTTATTGTTTCGTAAGTTCTTCGTGGCGGATTTCGGCTGGATTTCGCAGATTCCTTCGTCCGATTTCCTGCAGTCGCAGTCCGCGTCAGGCAAACCCATCGGCCAATCTTGGCAAACGATGGGTGGCGACATGGAGCACGTGCAGTGGGCGGACCGGGGGCAGCAGGTCCAGCTGGGGCGTTCAGACAACGAAGTTCCCGCGCTGTTCGCCGGGGCTTCGCGACTGGGCAGCGTGCAGCTCTCGGGCCCCAGCTTCTCGATCTGGGTCCAGATCCGCGGCAGTGCCTGGGTGGAGGCCAAGGAGGGCAAGTTCCGCCTCCGGCGCGGCGACTGGGTAGCCCTGGAACGCGAATCCCGACCCACCATCCAGACCGACCGCGATGGCCTGTGCCTGGGCCTGACCCTGGGTGTGGACGTGCTCAAGGCGCTGGGCCAGTTCGCTGACCTGGGCCTGTACGCCGGCCGTGGACGGCTGGACCTGCGCGAATCCCGGGCGCTGCTGCACCTGTGGCACCAGGCGGCGCGCCGGACCGAGGCCGGTGAGGGCGTGGCGATCCAGGTATTGCGTCCGTTGCTGCTGCACCTGGCCAGCCTGCAGCGTGACTTCGCCGCCCGCGTCGCGTATTGCCCGGGTCGCTCGCGCAGCCGCAAACGCCAGGTGTTCAGCCGCCTGCAGCGCGCGCGCCTGTACCTGGAGGGAAACGCCGACCGCGTGGTACGCATCGGAGAACTGGCCGAGTTGACCAGCTTCTCCAGCTGGTACTTCTCCAAGACATTCCAGGCGGTCTACGGCGAAAGCCCGCAGGCTGCCGCGGCACGCATGCGGCTGGAGCGCGCCGCCGACCTGCTGGAGACCACCAGCTTGATGATCGGCGAAATCGCAGCCGCCAGCGGCTTCGACAACTGCTGCAGCTTCGCCCGTGCCTTCCGCGCGCGCTATGGCATGTCGGCCAGCGGTTACCGCACCGAGGCCTCATCGACAGGATCGGCAAAGTCTCCCGGCGGTGCCGGCAAAGCGGCATTGCGCACCGGGACGTAATTTTGCAGAGCGCCTTAACGCGCCCGTAACGATCATTTGGAGAGAGATACATGAATCATCGCAATCCGCGTTCCGCCGTGCGGCTGGGCATGCTCCCCGCCGGCATCGCGATCGCGCTCGCCCCGGCGTTTGCTGGCGCGCAGGAGCAGGCCGAGCAGGGTGCCACCACCCTCGACCGCATCGAGGTGACCGGCTCGCGCATCCGTGGCGCTGACATGGAAACCCAGCAGCCGATCATCACCATCGGCCGCGAGCAGCTGCAGCAGCAGGGCTTCGTGTCCATTGCCGACGTGTTGCAGAACCTGACCTCGGCGGGCTCCCCGGCCATCGCCCGCTCCGAAGTGCTCGCCTCGGGCGAGAACGTCGGCGGCTACTACGTCGACCTGCGCAACCTGGGTGCGCAGCGCACCCTCGTGCTGGTCAACGGCAAGCGCCTGGGCGCCACCACCGGCGGCCTGCAGGACCTGAGCCAGATCCCGATGTCGGCCATCTCCCGCATCGAGATCCTGAAGGACGGTGCCTCAGCCATCTATGGCTCCGACGCCATCGCCGGCGTGGTCAACGTGATCACCCGCAAGCGCTTCGAGGGCGCGGAAGCCAACGCCTACTTCGGCCAGTACGGCGAAGGCGACGGCGACAAGCAGACCTACGACTTCACCGTTGGTGCCGTGGGCGACCGCGGTGGCGTCACCGCCTCGGTCGAGTACTCGAAGGAAGACCCGGTGTGGGCCAAGGACCGCTGGTACAGCGCATCGGGCAACGCCGGTCCGAAGTATCCCGGCTCGGGCTGGAGTGCGGTCAGCCAGAATGGCTCGTTCCTTGGCCCGTGCGGCCCCAATGGCGCCAACGCGTGGTGCACCTACGACGGCAGCGGCGACCCGACCAACATCGCCAATTTCCGTCCGCACGTCGCGTCCGACAATGCCAACAGCAACGAGCAGATGATGGCGCAGACCGCCATCGAGCGTCGTTCGGTATTCGTCAATGCCAACTACGACATCGTTGACAACGTCACGTTCAACGCCGACATGCTGTACAACCACCGCTCGACGCTGCAGCAGGTGGCGGGTTACCCGTACCAGTCGGGCGCGTTCGGCACCCCGCTGTCGGCCGACAGTGCGTTCAACCCGACCAATGCCGACGTGGCGTTCCGCCGTCGCCTGTGGGAAGTGCCGCGTACCACCAACAGCGAGCTGGAAACCTACCGTTTCGCGGGTGGCTTCAACGGCTTCTTCGAAATGGGCGGCCGCTCGTTCGACTGGGATGTTGGCGCGATGATGAATCGCAACAACCTGACCAAGTTCGGCCATGGCGACATGAGCCTGCTGGCCAGCCCGGGTGCACTGGGCCCGTCGTTCATCAACGCCAACGGCGTCGCGCAGTGCGGCACCGCCGCCAACCCGATCCCGCTGGGCACCAACCTGGGCAGCGGCGAATGCATGCCGTGGAACCCGCTCCTGCCGTACGGCGTGGACGGCCAGGGTTCGCTGTCCAACCCGACGCTGCAGGCGTTCCTGTTCCCGTACTACGCCGACACCGGCCGCACCAAGACCACCAGCTACACCGCCAACCTGGCCGGCTCGCTGTTCGACCTGCCGGCCGGTGAGCTTGGCTTCGCCGTGGGCGTGGAGCACCGCAAGGAAGATGGCCGCTTCGTGCCGGACGCCTTCAACCAGTCGGGCATGAGCACCGGCCTGCCGGCCACCACCACGCAGGGCGGCTACTCGCTCGACGAGGTGTACCTGGAGCTGAACATCCCGGTCCTGTCCGACCTGCCGTTCGCGAAGGAACTGACCTTCAACATCGCCAGCCGTTACTCGGACTACAGCAACTTCGGCGACACCACCAACAGCAAGTTCGGCTTCACGTGGCGTCCGCTGGATGAGCTGCTGGTCCGCGGCACCTACGCCGAGGGCTTCCGCGCCCCGACCATCGACAACCTGTACGGCGGCGTGGGCGGCAGCTTCGAGTACTACACCGACCCGTGCGGCAGCACCTCGTCGGGCAACGTGGCCGGCAACGCCGCCTGCACCAGCGCCGGCGTGTCCCCGACCTACGTCCAGCTGGGCCAGGGCGGTGCGAACTGCACCTCCTTCCCGTGCCAGACCGGTTACCAGTTCCTGACCGGCTCCAACCCGAACCTGACCCCGGAAACCGCCGAAAGCCAGACCATGGGCATCGTGTGGAGCCCGCGTTGGGTGCAGGGCCTGGACTTCACCCTCGACTGGTACAAGGTCACCATCGAGAACGTGATCAGCGACGACAGCGTTGATGACATCCTGGGCGATTGCTATCGCCTGGGCATTTCGGCGCGTTGCGAAGGCATCGTGCGTGACTCCACCGGCGCCATCACCTTCATGCAGTACGGCCTGACCAACAAGGGTGCCGTGGAAACCGAAGGCTATGACTTCGGTGCGAAGTACCGCCTGCCGGAGACCGCGTTCGGCAAGTTCACCTTCGATTGGCAGAACAGCTACGTCAGCTACTACCGCATCAAGGCCGACGACGCGCCGGACACCAGCTGGACCAACTACACTGGCCGTGGTCCGAACTTCCGCCTGCGTTCCAACCTGGGCGTCAACTGGGAGATGGGCGCGTTCGCCGCCAACTGGACGACGCGCTACTACTCGGGCATGAGCGAAGCCTGCACCCGCACCGCCGAGTGCACGGATCTGCTGTACTCCTCGCCGGACACCAACCTGCCGGGCAAGGTGTACCCGCTGCGTGAAGTGGGCAGCAATGCGTTCCACGACCTGCAGGTCAGCTGGAAGGCCCCGTGGAATGCCACGATCGCCGTCGGCGCCAACAACGTGACCGACCACAAGGGTCCGATCATGTTCTCGGCTCCGAACAGCCAGTACCCGTACTACGGCGGCTTCGATATCGGTCGCTTCTACTACCTGAAGTACCAGCAGCGCTTCTGATCCGTCAGAGGTCCTGTGCAACATCCGCTGCGGCCCCGAAAGGGGCCGCAGTTTTTCCGGAGGCCTGCACGATCCGGGCCCCGGAAACAGGAAAGCCGCCTTGCGGCGGCTTTCCCGGTTCATTGGTGCGCCGGCTTCAGAAATTCGGCTTGTCCGCACTGTCCTCGTAGCGTTTCATCGCTTCCACCAGCACGGCCTTGGCCTCGGCCGCGTTGCCCCAGCCTTCGATCTTCACCCACTTGCCCTTCTCCAGGTCCTTGTAGTGCTCGAAGAAGTGGCCGATGCGCTCCAGCCAATGCTTGGACACCTGCTCGATGTCGGTGACATGGGCATAACCACCGAAGATCTTCGGTACCGGCACCGCGATCAGCTTCTCGTCGGCGCCAGCCTCGTCGGCCATCTTCAGCACGCCCACCGGCACGCAGCGGATCACCGAGCCCGGCACCAGCGGCAGCGGCAGGATCACCAGCACGTCCGCCGGGTCGCCGTCGCCGCAGACGGTGTGCGGCACGTAGCCGTAGTTGCACGGGTAGCGCATCGGCGTGGACAGGATGCGGTCCACGAAGATCGCGCCCGAGGTCTTGTCGACTTCGTACTTGACCGGCTCGGCATCCTTGGGGATTTCGATGATGACGTTGATCTCATCCGGCGGGTTATTGCCGGTGGGGACGAGGTCCAGGCCCATTGCGTGCTCCAGCTGATGGGGCGCCAGGAGAGGCGCCCCCGAGGGGAAAGGGGCACTCATTTTACGTTGCTGGCTGCTGCGGCGCAGCAAGGTCTTTCGTCGGGGGCGGTGTCAGGCCCCGGGACAGCCCCACCGGGTGCGTGGCCATCAGCTGCGGACAAAGAAAAACGGCGGTCGGAGGACCGCCGTTGAATGCCACGGGGCACGCCCGGGCGGTTTGAAGCCCCGGCCAAACCGCACCGGGGTTGGAGAGTCTCCGGTTACAGCAGCGGCACCAGCAGCAGCGCCACGATGTTGATGATCTTGATCAGCGGGTTGATGGCCGGGCCGGCGGTATCCTTGTACGGGTCACCCACCGTGTCGCCGGTCACCGCCGCCTTGTGCGCCTCGCTGCCCTTGCCACCGAAGTGGCCGTCCTCGATGTACTTCTTGGCGTTGTCCCACGCACCGCCACCGGTCGTCATCGAGATCGCCACGAACAGGCCGGTGACAATGGTGCCGATCAGCAGACCGCCCAGCGCCTTCGGCCCCAGCAGCAGGCCCACCAGCACCGGCACCGCCACCGGCAGCAACGACGGCACGATCATTTCCTTGATCGCCGACTTGGTCAGCATGTCCACGGCCTTGTCGTACTCGGGCTTGCCCGTGCCGTCCATGATCCCGGGGATGGTGCGGAACTGGCGGCGCACTTCCTCCACCACCGCGCCCGCGGCCCGGCCCACCGCTTCCATCGCCATCGCGCCAAACAGATAGGGAATCAGACCGCCGATCAGCAGGCCGATGATCACCATGTGGTCGGACAGGTCGAAACGCAGCGCCTCGGCCACCACGCCAGTGGCCGCTGCCTTGGCTGCGGCGGCCGTCTCGAGGTTATGGGTGTAATCGGCAAACAGGACGAGTGCCGCCAGCGCGGCCGAGCCAATCGCATAGCCCTTGGTCACCGCCTTGGTGGTGTTGCCCACCGCGTCCAGCGGGTCGGTGACGCTGCGCACCTCAGGCGGCAGCTCGGCCATCTCGGCGATGCCACCGGCGTTGTCGGTGATCGGGCCGTAGGCGTCCAGCGCCACGATCATCCCGGCCATCGACAACATCGCCGTCGCCGCGATCGCGATGCCATACAGCCCCGCCAGCGCGAAGGCGAAGTAGATCGCCAGGCACACCGCGATGACCGGCAGCGCGGTCGACTTCATCGACACGCCCAGGCCGGCGATGATGTTGGTGCCGTGGCCGGTGGTCGAGGCGGCCGCCACGTGCTGCACCGGCTTGTACTGCGTGCCGGTGTAGTACTCGGTGATCCACACGATCGCGCCGGTCAGCGCCAGGCCGATCAGCGCGCAACCGAACAGGTTCATCGCACCCAGCGGCGAATCGCCCATCAGCGCGGTGGTGATCGGGTAGAACGCCACCGCCGCCAGTACCGCCGACACGATCACGCCCTTGTACAACGCGCCCATGATCGAGCCGCCGTCCTTCACCTTGACGAAGTACGCGCCGATGATCGAGGCTATGATCGACACGCCACCCAGCACCAGCGGGTACAGCACCGCGTTGCCGCCCACCTGCGCGGCCATCAGCCCGCCCAGCAGCATCGTCGCGATGACGGTAACGGCGTAGGTCTCGAACAGGTCCGCCGCCATGCCGGCGCAGTCGCCCACGTTGTCGCCCACGTTGTCGGCGATCACCGCCGGGTTGCGCGGGTCATCCTCGGGAATGCCGGCCTCGACCTTGCCCACCAGGTCCGCGCCCACGTCGGCGCCCTTGGTGAAGATGCCGCCGCCCAGTCGCGCGAAGATCGAGATCAGCGACGAGCCGAACGCCAGGCCCACCAGCGCATGCAGCGCATCCGCCTCGGCGTAGCCCAGGTGCAGGTGCAGCACCGCGAAGTAGCCGGCCACGCCCAGCAGGCCCAGGCCCACCACCAGCATGCCGGTGATCGCGCCGCCGCGGAACGCCACGTCCATTGCCGGGCCCATGCCACGGCGCGCGGCCTCGGCGGTGCGTACGTTGGCGCGTACCGACACGTTCATGCCGATGTAGCCGGCCGCGCCCGACAGCACCGCGCCGATCAGGAAACCGATCGCGGTGGCCCAGTTCAGCGCGAAGCCGATCACCACGAACAGCACCGCGCCCGCGATGCCGATGGTGGTGTACTGGCGGTTGAGATAGGCGCGCGCGCCTTCCTGGATCGCGCCGGCGATCTGCTGCATGCGTTCGTTGCCGGCGGGTTGTGCGCTGATCCATCGCGCCGAGATGATCCCGTACAGGATCGCAATGACGGCGCAGGCGAGCGCCAAGGTCAAACCGTACTGCTCCAGCATGAACCCCTCCCCAAGAGTGGACACCAGGACTACGGAAACTGCATCTGCGATGTATGCCGCGCGGGCAGTGTGGGGGGCCCGGCAACGTCCCGACTATGGCACACCACGCCGTCGGTGGCATCTCGTCGACACCGGGTTCAGCCGCGCATTGCCAGCCTGCGAGCCATGTCACGCAATATCGGAGTCTCCATGCGCGCACTTGCCCCGTTGCTCATTGCCGCCATCGCGGCGGCGTCGCTATGCCCGACGACCGCATCGGCGGGCCAGACCCCGCAGATCAACCGGCCCATCGCCGTGCCGCAGGCGATCGGCGCGCTGCACACCCTGCGTGTGATTCCCGAAGCCTGCACGCGCATCCAGGGCAGGTTCACCGGCGATCCCGCAAACCCCTACGAATTCGCCATGGTACGTACCGCAGCGCACTGCCAGGCCCGCGCCAGGGTGGTGGACGCGGCAACGGCCTCCCCGCAGGACCGGCCCGGCTGGCTCTATGTCGACCAGGTGCGCGTGCCCAGCGCCGCCTGTGGCTCGTTGCAGGCGGAGGTGCGCATATGGCGGCATGACGCCCGGGGCGCCGTGCCGCCCCGGCTCGATGCCCAAGGCCGCAGCCGCCTGTACCTGAAGGACTCCCTGGACGTCAGGCGCCAGGGAGCCGCTGACCTGCCGGTCTATGCCGTGGAAACGAAGGTGGGCGGCAAGGGTTGCGAATGAATCGCCCGCGTCCACCAGCGGCGGCATGGTCGGGCATGCCGCCCCACTGTAGCCTTCAGCGCGCGCGCGCCGACTGCAGCAGGCGTTGGCGTGCCGTGTTGCCCGGTACGGCCACGTGCAGCGCTGGGTCGAATGCCTTGCCAATCGCCTCACTGCCCGGCTCGACATAGACCTCGAGGCGCGTCGAGCTGTAGCCCGATGGCACGTAGCGCACCCAGTAGCCATCCGGGTGATGCGACCAGCGACCGTCGGGGATGTCCAGGCTGCCAGCGCCCATCGGCGCCATCCCGGCCAGGATCGCTACCTGCTCCAGTTCGGCGAACGAGGAATAACCGGTCGAGAACATGCTGCGCAGCCGTCCCTCGGCTTCCAGTACGGCGCGCAGCTGTGGCGGAGCGCGGCCCATCAGCTCCTGCGAAGCGCGCTCGCGCAGCGCGTCGAAGGCGACGCCGCGCAACTGCTCGGCCATCTGTTCGCTGGTCAGCAGGACCCGTGCGGTCGCCTGCATCTCGGGGTTCAGGTCGCGGAAGCCGGCGCGCGCGAGAATGGCCCAGATCAGCGCCTGCACGTCGTGCTGTTCCACCTCCGGGTGGCGTGCCGAACTGCGCGCGATGGTGGTGATGAGCTCCCGGGCCGGCCCGAGCGGCGGCGCATAGAGATAGCCCTCGCCCTTGCCCGGGCCGTAGGTGCCGGCATGCAGGCAATAGCTCTGCGCCTGCATCGTGTACCAGCCCGCGCGGAGCAGGAAAGTCTCGCCATTGGCCTGCCGCAGGCTGGAAAGTGCCTGCTCCTTCACCGATGGCCGGAACCCGTCGCGCGAGGGATCGCCATGCGTGGCGTCCTTGAGACTGGTCGTGATCTGTTCCTTGTGGCCGCGCAGGCTGCCGCCGAGATCGACCTGGCTGGCGCGCTTGAGCAGGTTGCCCAGGGTCTGCGCCTGGGCGGGCAGGGCGAATGCCAGAACGAAAGCAACCATCAGGCCCAGGCCGGGCATGCGGCGGTGCAGGAGCATCGAGAAATCCTTATCTTCGGGAAAGCGCGATTCTAGCGTCGTTCCATGATCGACCAGTGCCCGGGTCGCGTGACGTTTGCGCGAACCATGGCACGAACGGCGGCTGCCCGGCGGGCCGGTCGACGCGATGAAGGGCATCCCGGCCGTGATTGTGGGGCCGGGATCCTATCCGTCGCGCGGGTTTCCGGCTCAGGTCTCGAACGCAGGCAACTTTCGCGCGACCGCCACGTTCTTCAACGTCACGTACTTCGGCAAGCCATCCCGCCCATACGGCGGCGGCGCCTCGCCACGGATCAGCGGTTCCAGGTAACGCCGCGCGCTGTCGGTGATGCCATGGCCATCCTTGCGGATGAAGCCCGCCGGCATCTTCTTCTCATGGTTGGCCACCTTCGCCAGCGGCGCCGCTTCTATCTTCCAGCGGTATGGCGCATCCGAGGTGCGCACGATCACCGGCATCACCGCGTTCATGCCCTTGAGCGCAAAGTCCACCGCGGCCTTGCCCACCGCCTCGGCGTGCGCCAGGTCGGTCTTGCTGGCCAGGTGCCGCGCCGAGCGCTGCAGGTAATCGGGCAGGGTCCAATGCACCTTGTAGCCCAGCGCGTCCTTCACCCGCCCGGCCAGGAACGAGGCCACGCCGCCCAGCTGGGTATGGCCGAAGGAGTCCTTGCCGCCGCCCGCATCGGCCACGAAGCGCCCATCCGGCGTCTGGATGCCCTCCGACGCGACCACCACGCAGTAGCCCGCGCGCTCCACCGTGGCCTTCACCCGTGCGAGGAAGTCGGTCTCGTCGTACGACCGCTCCGGGAACAGGATCAGGTGCGGCGCCTCGTCCGGCCCCTCGCCCGCCAACCCCGCGGCCGCGGCCAGCCAGCCAGCGTGCCGGCCCATCGCCTCGTACACGAATACCTTGGTCGAGGTCTCCGCCATCGCCGCCACGTCCAGCGCCGCCTCGCGCACCGACACCGCGGTGTACTTGGCGGCCGAGCCGAAGCCCGGGCAGCAGTCGGTCACCGCCAGGTCGTTGTCCACGGTCTTGGGCACGCCGACACAGGTCAGCGGATAGCCGAACTCCTTCGCCAACTGCGACACCTTCAACGCAGTGTCGGCCGAATCGTTGCCACCGTTGTAGAGGAAGTAACGCACGTCATGCGCGCGGAACACCTCCAGCAGCCGTTCGTACTTCGCCCGGTCCTGCTCCAGCGACTTCAGCTTCACCCGGCACGAGCCGAACGCACCGCCCGGGGTGTGGGCGAGGGCGCGGATCGCCGCGAGCGGCTCCTTGGAGGTGTCGATCAGCTCCTCGCGCAGGGCACCGAGGATGCCGTTGCGCGCCGCCAGCACCTTCACCTTGCGCGCGCGCGCGGCCTGGATCACCGCCGAGGCGGTGGCGTTGATGACGGCGGTGACTCCGCCGGACTGCGCATAAAGTAGGGTTCCCGAGTCCATGGTGGTTTCAGTGGTACGCGCCGGGATGCGGTAAAGTGACCAACAGTTGACGCCCGGCAGGTGGGGGCCGCACACCCCGAGTGTAGCGCCGCGCCCGCCGTTGGCGACCCCGGTCCGGCCGGGATGGGGGCCCAGGCCCATACCGAATTTTCCGTTTCAGGAGTCACGTTGATGCGATTGGTTCTTCTCGGCGCGCCCGGTTCCGGCAAGGGCACCCAGGCCGCCCGCCTGAAGGAGCACCTGCAGGTGCCGCACATCTCCACCGGTGACCTGCTGCGCGCCGAAGTGGCCGCCGGCAGCAAGCTCGGCCTGGAAGCCAAGGAAGTCATGGCCCGCGGCGAGCTGGTCAGCGACGCCATCCTGCTGGGTATGCTCGAGGACCGCGTCTCGCGTGCGGACACGGCCAATGGCTTCATCCTCGACGGCTACCCGCGCAACCTCACCCAGGCCGACGCGCTGGACGCGCTGCTCAAGCGCATCGGCCAGCCGATGGACTACGCCGTGCAGCTGGACGTACCGACCGAACTGCTGGTCGAGCGCATTGCCGGCCGCGCCGCCGCCGAGGGCCGCGCCGACGACAACCCCGAATCCGTGCGCAAGCGCCTGGAGGTCTACAACACCCAGACCGCGCCGGTGATCGAGTTCTACCGCCAGCACGGCCAGTTGACCGTGGTCGACGGCGTGGGCGCCCTCGACGAGGTGTTCAACCGCGTGGTCAGCGCACTGGCGCCGACCGCCGACGTGGGCTGACCTTCGCTTGAAGCTGCACATCCTCGGCATCGCCGGCACCTTCATGGGCGGCGTCGCCGCCCTCGCGCGCGAACTCGGCCACGAGGTCGAGGGCAGCGACCAGGCGGTATACCCGCCGATGTCCACCCAGCTCGAACAGCTGGGCATCACCCTCAGCCAGGGCTACAAGCCCGAACACATCTCCGCCGACTGCGCCGAGGTGGTGGTCGGCAACGCGCTCTCGCGCGGCAACGCCGCGGTCGAGCAGGTGCTGGATTATGGCCGCAAGTACACCTCCGGCGCGCAGTGGCTCAGCGAGCAGGTACTGCCCGGCCGCGACACGCTCGCGGTCGCCGGCACCCATGGCAAGACCACCACCACCACCATCCTGACCTGGCTGCTGGAGGCCGCGGGCCGCCAGCCCGGTTTCCTGATCGGTGGCGTGGCCGAGGACTTCGGCGTGTCCGCGCGCGTGGGCAACGGCCGCGAGTTCGTGGTCGAGGCCGACGAGTACGACACCGCGTTCTTCGACAAGCGCAGCAAGTTCGTCCACTACCGGCCGCTGGTCGCCATCCTCAACAACCTCGAGTACGACCACGCCGACATCTTCCCGGACGTGGCCGCGATCCAGCGCCAGTTCCACCACCTGGTGCGCACTGTGCCACGCCGCGGCCGCCTGGTCGTCAATGGCGAGGACCGCTACCTGGCCGAAGTGCTGGCGATGGGGTGCTGGACACCGGTGGAGACCTTCGGCCTCGACGCCAGCCTGGTCCCGCAAGCCGCCGGCCACGAGGCACACGGCGACCGCGCCGATGCCGCCAGCGCCGCGCGCAGCGGCTTCAACTGGACCGCGCGCCTGCTCAGTGGCGATGGCAGCGCGTTCGTCGTCGTGCACGATGGCGTCGAGGTCGGCGAAGTGCACTGGCCGCTGGTCGGCCGGCACAACGTGATGAACGCGCTGGCCGCGCTGGCCGCCGCGCATGCCGTGGGCGTGGACGTGGCGTCGGTCCTGCCGGCGCTGGCACGCTTCCGCAGCGTCAAGCGCCGCCTCGAAGTGATTGGCGAAGCAGGCGGCATCACCGTCTACGACGACTTCGCCCACCACCCCACCGCGATCGCCACCACGCTGGCCGGCCTGCGTGCGCGCGTGGGTGAGGCGCGCATCGTGGTGGCCATGGAGCCGCGCAGCAATTCGATGCGGCTGGGTGCGCACGCCGAGGCATTGGCCCCCTCGCTGGATGGCGCCGATGTCGTGGTGTTCCTGCACCGCCCGGAACTGGCGTGGGACGCCAGCAAGGTCGTGGCCGCCGTGCGCGGCGAAGCGGTGACCGTGCCCGATTCCGATGCGCTGATCGCCGCGCTGCGCGAACGCGTGCGCGCGGGCGACCACGTGGTGTTCATGTCAAACGGCGGCTTTGACGGCGCGCCGCGGCGTTTCCACGCCACGCTCAAGGACTGAGCGCAGGTCCGTTGTCGGTGCGCAACCGCAGCACCGGCATCCCCCCGGTGGGATGAGGCTGCTCCAGTGGCGCAAAGCGCTGCAGCGCCTCGCGTACCAGTGCATAGGTGGCGTCGCTGTCGGGTGCCGGTCGCCACAGCGAGACCACGTTGAGCGGGCGGTCCAGTTGCAGCGTCTGCGCGGTGCCGATCCACAGTGCGGTACCGTCCGCCAGCGCCACCGGCGCAGGCCACAAGCGCAGTGCGTGCAATTCATCCGGCGTCGCGCCTTCGCGCAACATCAACAGCGCCTCGGCCCTTGCGTCCAGGGTCGCCGGCAGCACCGGGTACTCGCCGGGACCGCGGCCGCTGTCCAGCAGGCCGATCGTCTGGATCCAATCCGCTTGCGGCTGCACGTGCCAGCCCTCGGCTTCCATTGCTTCGCGCAGCGGCGCCAGCGGGCCCGCGACCTGCACGTCCAGTGGCCAGCGCCGGCGCACGTCGTTCTCATTGCGTCGCTCGGGCAGTCGACTCCAGTCGCGTAGCCACCAGTCCTGGGTCACCAGCACCTGGGTGGGCGGTGGCGCGGCGAACTTGGCCAGCAACGGATCGGCGGCGTGCGGTGCGTGCCACGCGGCCGCCAGCACGAAGGTGCCGTAGAACGCCCACGCCAACGGCCGCATCCAGAACGAGCGCGCCACGTGGCGGCGGTAGGCGATGCCCAGCACCAGCAGCCACAGGATGCCCAGCAACGTGCCGCCCACCAGGTCAGACAACCAGTGTGCGCCCAGGTACAGCCGCGCGAAACCAATCACCGTGGTCACCGCGCCCGCCACCAGGTACGGCCACACGCGGTTGCGCCCCGGCAACTCGCGCGCGATCAGCACCGCGAAGAAACCGAAAATGATGGTGGTCATGGTCACAGCCACCGACGGGAAACCGAATCCGGCAGGTGCGGTCGGCGGGCGCGGCATGGTGACGACCGCCTCCAGTACCGTGGTCAGCACCAGCCCGAACACGATCGCCGCCAGCCAGTGCGCGGCAGCCATCCAGCGTCGCCGCCACAGCAGGTAGCCCATCGTCACCGAGGCCGCGGCGCCCAGCGTGGCCGGGTCACCCAGGCTGGCCAGCGCCGCCATCAGCCGGTCGGCCAGCGGGTTGCGCAGCGTCCACATGAAGGCGTTGAGCCGGTGGTCGATGGCCAACGGCCCGCCGTTGGCCAGCAGCATGCCGGCGAGCGTGAACCAGGCCCAGCCGATGCCCAGCAGGCACACACCCAGGATCACCAATGAAGGTGATTCGGGCCGGTTGGGGTCCATCACCGCCGCCGCATAACGGCCCAGTCGTGGATGCGCACGCGTCCATGCCAATGCCTTCGCCAGCAAGGCATCGGCATGCTCGGCAAACCAGCGCCACGTATACAGCACGCAGGCCCACACCAGCGCCACCGCGACGACCAGCGATCCCAGTACCATCGCCAGGCGATCGGCCACGGCGGCAACGGCGTCGTATGACGCCCCCAGCACCCAGCCTGGCGCCAGGAAGAGCCCCGCCCACAGAAACGAGGCCGCCAGGCTGGGGGGCACGTAGCGCTTGGCCGGCATGTGCAGCATGCCGGCGATGGCCGGCACGAACGGCCGCACCGCACCCACGAAACGTGCGGTGAAGATGCTCTTGATGCCGTGCCGGCGAAACATCGCCTCCGACCGCGTCAGCCATTGCGGGTAACGCGAGAACGGCCAGGCCTGGCGCAGCCCAGGGCCCCATCGCCGGCCCACCCAGTAACTCAGCAGGTCACCGGCAAACGCACCGAGCGCGGCGCAGGTCACCGCATACGGCCCGTTGATGTGCCCCAGCCCGACGAGCGCGCCCACCGCGAACAGCAGTGGCAGCGCCGGTACCACGATGCCGAGGATGACCAGCGCATCGCAGAATGCGATCAGGAACGCGATGGCACCGGCGGCGAGCGGGTGTGCGCTGATCCATGCGGTCGCGGTTTCGAGCCAGGCGGGTTCCATCGCCGGATTATAGGCAGCCGATCACGCAACGCCCGTGTCAGGGCGGTTCGATGCTCCGATTCCGTAAACTGGGCGGCATGTCCAATGCCCCCGTCGAAGTCGCCGCGCTCAAGGCCGACAGTTTTGGCCGCATTGCCCTGATGCAGGGCCCGGCGGGGCTGTTCGTGCGCCGCGACCTCGGCTTCGTGCCGCTGTGGCTGCGGCTGCCCGCCTGGTGGCTGGCGCGGCGCGAGGCGCTCGCCCTGCAGCGCATCGATGGCCTGCCCGCTACTCCGCGCCTGCTCGCCTGGGACGGTCGCCGGCTGGATCGCAGCTACATGGCCGGCCACGCCATGTACCAGCGCCCACCGCATGGCGATGGCGCCTATTTTCGCCACGCGCGGCGCCTGTTGCAGCAGCTGCATCGCCGCGGGCTCGCGCACAACGATCTCGCCAAGGAAGCCAACTGGCTGGTGCTGCCCGAGGGCGCGCCCGCCATCATCGACTTCCAATTGGCCACGCGCGGCCATCCGCGCGCGCGATGGATGCGCCTGCTGGCGCGCGAGGACCTGCGCCACCTGCTCAAGCACAAACGCACCTATTGCCCCGGCGCGCTCACCCCGGTGGAGCGGCGCGTGCTCAAGCGCCATTCCTGGGTTCGCGAGCTGTGGTTCGCCACCGGCAAGCCGGTGTACCGCTTCGTGACCCGCCGTCTGCTCAAATGGGAGGACAATGAGGGGCAGGGACCGAAGCCCTGACCCTTGGCCCGGAATTGACGGACAGGTCTCGAAAGGACCGTTTCGTTCCCGTGACTCCCTCCGTTCGCCCCGTTCGCCTGTCCCCACCGCTTCCCAGGACCGCGCCATGACCACGCTCTCGGGCAAGACCCTCCTCATCACCGGCGCCTCCCGCGGCATCGGCCGCGCCATCGCCCTGCGCGCCGCGCGCGACGGTGCCAACATCGCCATCGCCTCCAAGTCGTCGGTACCCAACCCGAAGTTGCCGGGCACCATCCACAGCGTGGCCGCCGAAGTCGAGGCCGCCGGCGGTCAAGCCATCGCCCTGCGCTGCGACATCCGCGAAGAGGACGAAGTGCGCGCCGCCGTGGCCGCCACCGTCGATGCCTTCGGCGGCATCGACATCCTGGTCAACAACGCCAGCGCGATCTGGCTGCGCGGCACGCTCGACACGCCGATGAAGCGCTTCGACCTGATGCAGCAGGTGAACTCGCGCGGCAGCTTCCTGTGCGCGCAGGCGTGCCTGCCGTACCTGCTGCAGTCGCCCAACCCGCACATCCTCACCCTGGCGCCACCGCCCAATCTCGATCCCAAGTGGTGGGGGCCGCACACCGGCTACACCCTGGCCAAGATGGGCATGAGCTTCGTCACCCTCGGGCTGGCGGCGGAATTCGGCCCGCAGGGCGTGGCGGTCAATGCGCTCTGGCCGCGCACGGTCATCGCCACCGACGCGCTCAACATGATCCCCGGCGTGGACCTGCAGGGCTGCCGAAAGCCGGAGATCATGGCCGATGCCGCGCACGCCGTGCTGGTGCGCCCCGCGGCCGGCTTCCACGGCCGGTTCCTCATCGATGACGAGGTACTGGCCGAGACTGGCATCACCGACCTGTCGGGCTATGCCGTCGACCCGTCGCGGCCGTTGTTGCCCGACCTGTTCCTCTGAACAGCGGTACGGGCAGCCACCCGCACCTTGGAGCCGTGGCCAACCTGCGTGTCAGGCGATGGCCCCGTCGCCATTCGCCGATTAGGCTTTGCGCTTTCCTTCCCCCAAGGAGTCCCCCATGAAGTACCTCCACGCCATGGTCCGCGTCCGCGACCTCGACGCCTCCCTGCGCTTCTTCCGCGATGGCCTGGGCCTGCGTGAAACGCGCCGCAAGGATTACCCCGAAGGCCGTTTCACCCTGGTGTACCTGGGCGCGCCGGCCAATCCGGAGTCGGAAGTCGAGCTGACCTACAACTACGACGACGAGGACTACGGCAGCGCCCGAAATTTCGGCCACCTCGCCTTCGAGGTCGATGACATCTACGCCACCTGCGCGCACCTGCAGTCGATGGGGATCACTATCAACCGTCCGCCGCGCGACGGCCACATGGCCTTCGTCCGCTCGCCCGACCTGGTCTCGGTCGAGCTGCTGCAGAAGGGTGGGCGCCTGCCACCGCAGGAGCCGTGGGCGTCGATGGCCAATACCGGCGTCTGGTGAGCCTGGAGCGGGGCGCGCCGGCTGCACGTGCCCCGTGCTTCACTCGCCTTTTCCGGTCGACGCCGGCAGCGCGTGGCCGCAGCCACGACAGAAGTTCGCGCCCGGCCCGTGGCCTTCCAATCCGCACCCCGGACAGCCGCGCGCATCCCACCGATCGGCATCGCGCAGGCTGCCGACCAGTTCCGAGGTGTAGATACCGGTGGGCACCGCGATCACGCTGTAGCCGATCAGGATCAGCGTCGAGGCGATGAAGCGGCCCAGCCCGGTCTGCGGGGCGATGTCGCCATACCCCACCGTGGCCATGGTGACCACCGCCCAGTACATGCTTGCCGGAATGCTGGTGAAGCCATGGGCCGGGCCTTCCACCACGTACATCAGCGCCGCGAAGATCACCACCACGGTGATGATCGCACTCAGGAACACGAACAGCTTGCGCCGGCTGCGCCACAGCGCGGTGACCAGCACGCCGCCTTCCTCCACGTACTGGGTCAGCTTGAGGATGCGGAACAGCCGCAGCATGCGCAGCACCCGCACCACCAGCAGGCTCTGGCTGCCCGGCAGCAGCATCGACAGGTAGGTGGGCAGGATCGATAGCAGGTCGATGATGCCCCACACGCTCAGCGCGTATCGCAGCGGCCGGCGCACCACCATCAGCCGGACCGCGTACTCCACCGAGAACAGCAGGGTGAACGCCCACTCCAGCGGGTACAGCCAGCCCGCATGGCGCGCGTGGAACGAAGTATCGCTGTCGGCCATCACCACCAGCACGCTGGCCACGATCACGCCGATCAGCGTCAGGTCGAACCGCCGCGAGGGCGGCGTGTCGTGCCGGTAGATGATGTCGAACCAGGTCCGTCGCCAGCCGGTGTCGGTGGCGGGATCGAGCTGCGGGTCCAAGAGCAGGCGCATGAGTCCTCCTCGGGGGATTCTGCCTCATGCCGCAGCGCGAACGCGACGCCAGCAGCCCGCGCCAAGCGCGCGCGGCCGCAATGCGCGAAAATGGCCGGGCATCCCCCCATCCCACGCCCATGACCAGCCAGACCACCGACCTCTACGCCCTCGCCGAACGCTACTACCTGCCCGTCTACCGCCCGCGCCGCATCGTCCTCGACCGCGGCCAGGGTTCGCGTGTGTGGGATCGCGACGGCCGCGAGTACGTCGACTTCGGCGCCGGTATCGCGGTCAATGCCCTGGGCCACGCCCACCCCGCGCTGCTGGCCGCGCTGACCGAGCAGGCCGGCAAGCTCTGGCATACCAGCAACGTGTTCGTCAGCGAGCCGCCGCTGCGCCTGGCCGAAGCATTGGTGTCCGCGTCCGGTTTCTCCGAGCGCGTTTTCTTCTGCAATTCAGGCGCCGAGGCCAACGAAGCGGCGATCAAGCTGGTGCGCAAATGGGCCAGCACGCAGGGCCGCCCGCCCGAGCGCCGGGTCATCCTCAGCTTCCGCGGCAGCTTCCACGGCCGCACCCTGGCCGCGGTCACCGCCACCGCGCAACCCAAGTACCACGAAGGCTACGAACCGCTACCGCCGGGCTTTCGCTACAGCGATTTCAACGACCTGGCCGCCGCCGAAGCGGCGATGGCGGCCGGCGATGTCTGCGCCGTGCTGGTCGAACCGGTGCAGGGCGAGGGTGGGGTGACCCCGGCCACCGAGGCCTTCCTGACCGGGCTGCGCGTACTCTGCGACCGTTACGGCGCGCTGCTGGTCCTCGACGAGATCCAGTGCGGCATGGGCCGCACCGGTCACCTGTTCGCCTGCCACGGCTACGGTGTCACCCCCGACATCGTCACACTGGCCAAGGCGCTGGGCAGTGGCTTCCCGATCGGCGCCATGCTGGTCGGCGCCCAGGCGGCCGAAACCATGCAGTTTGGCGCGCACGGCACCACCTTCGGCGGCAACCCGCTGGCCACCGCCGTTGCGGGCGCCGCATTGCGCGAACTGTCCTCGCCCGCGCTGCTGGCCAATGTCGCCCGCCAGTCGCAGGCGATCCGGGACGGTCTCGCGGCCATCGACGCCGAGCTCGGCCTCTTCAGCGAGGTTCGTGGTCGCGGCCTGATGCTCGGTGCACAGCTGCGCCCGGCGTTCGCGGGCAAGGCTGGGGAAATCCTCGACCGCTGCGTCGAGCACGGGTTGCTCACGCTGCAGGCGGGTCCCGATGTGCTGCGGTTCGTGCCGGCCTTGAACATCTCCGATGCCGACGTGGCCGAAGGCCTGGCACGCTTGCGTGCCGCGCTTGCCCACGTCGTGGCAGGCTGAGCGCCCCGTCCCGGCAACGTCTGCGAAGGACCGCACTGATGCAGCGCATCGTGATCATCGGCAACTCCGGCTCCGGCAAGTCCACCCTCGCGAAGTCCCTTGCCCACCGACACGGTCTCGCGCGCCTGGACCTGGACACCATCGCCTGGCGGCCCACCACGCCGCCTTCCCGCCGCGCGCTGGTCGAAAGCGAGGCGGCCATCGCCGATTTCCACGCGGAACAACCCTGCTGGGTCATCGAGGGTTGTTACGCAGACCTGGTCGAGCTCGCGTTGCCGCACGCGACGCAACTGCTGTTCCTCAACCCCGGCGTGGACGTCTGCATTGCCCACTGCCGGACCCGGCAGTGGGAGCCGCACAAGTACTCCAGTCCTGCCGCGCAGGACCGCAACCTCGCCATGCTGCTGGACTGGGTACGCGGCTACGAAACCCGCGACGACGAGTTCTCGCTGCGTCGCCATCGGATGTTGTTCGATGGCTTCAGCGGTGAAAAGCGCGAGTACATCGAGCCGCCTGCATTGGCTTGAAATCCGGCACGCAGCATTGACTCCAGTGCCGGGCGCCGAGCCGGCACGCAAAGCCCGCCCGAGCGTTGCATGGGGGCACGACCGGGAATCCCGCCTGTGCCCCACGCCGGGTGTGCTCCGATTCGCACAATGCGCCTGTGCCGGGACATGACGGACCCGGCACGGCGGTCGCCGTCAGCCCGCCTTCGCCACCACAAACGCCTCGCGCGCCGCCGCCACGGTGTGGGCGATTTCCGCCTCGCCATGCGCGCTCGACACAAACCCCGCCTCGAACGCCGACGGCGCCAGGTACACGCCCCGTTCCAGCATGGCGTGGAAGAAGCGATTGAACCGGCCCGTGTCCGAGGCCTTGGCATCCTCGAAGGTTTCCACCGGCCCCTCACGGAAATACAGGCCGAACATGCCCGGCGCCCGCGTCGTGGTGAAGGCCGCGCCCGCCTCGCGTGCGGCCGCCTCCAGCCCATCGCACAGCACATGCGTGCTGCGCTCCAGCGCCTCATGGAAGCCTGGCACCTGTACCAGTTCCAGCGTGGCCAGTCCCGCGGCCATCGCCACCGGGTTGCCACTCAGCGTGCCGGCCTGGTAGATCGGCCCGGCCGGCGCGATCTGTGACATCAGATCGCGGCGCCCACCATACGCCCCCACCGGCATGCCGCCGCCGATGATCTTGCCGAACGTGCTCAGGTCGGGCGTGATGCCATAGCGCTGCTGCGCGCCGCCCAAGGCCACGCGGAAACCCGTCATCACCTCGTCGAAGATCAGCAGCGCACCGTGCTGCGTGCACAGCGCGCGCAGGTGCTGCAGATAGCCTTCGCGCGGCAGGATGCAATTGGCATTGCCCACGATCGGCTCAATGATCAGGCCCGCGATGTCGCTGCCCACCTCATCGAACAGCTTCGTCGCCGCCTCGAAATCGTTGTACGGCAGGGTCAGCGTCAGGTCGGCCAGCGCCGCTGGCACCCCCGGCGAATTCGGCAGGCCCAGCGTCATCACCCCGCTGCCCGCCTTGACCAGGAAGCTGTCGCCATGGCCGTGGTAGCAGCCCTCGAACTTGACGATGCGCGAACGCCCCGTTGCGCCGCGCGCCAGGCGGATCGCCGACAGCGTCGCCTCGGTGCCGGAATTGACCATGCGCACCATCTCGCAACTCGGCACGATGCGGGTAATCGCCTCGGCCATGGTCACTTCCAGCGCATTGGGCACGCCAAAGCTCAGCCCGTCGCGCATGGTCTTCGCTACCGCATCCAGCACCTGCGGGTGCGCATGCCCGGCAATCATCGGCCCCCACGAACCCACGTAATCCACGTAGCGGTTGCCGTCCACGTCATGCAGGTACGCACCTTCGGCGCGCTGCGCGAAGAACGGTTCGCCACCCACCGAGCGGAAGGCGCGCACCGGCGAGTTGACGCCACCGGGCAGCAGTTCCTGGGCGCGAGTGAAGAGGGCGTGCGAGCGTTCGGTGTTCATGGTCAACCTTGGTGGCGTGGCGGGCGGATGGCCCGGATATTCGTTGGGCAA
>NZ_VLKP01000007.1:202500-204922 GCF_007830115.1 Aerolutibacter ruishenii
ATAGCTGGTTCTCCTCGAAAGCTATTTAGGTAGCGCCTCATGTGAATCCTCTTGGGGGTAGAGCACTGTTATGGCTAGGGGGTCATTGCGACTTACCAAACCATTGCAAACTCCGAATACCAAGACGGACTGCATGGGAGACACACGGCGGGTGCTAACGTCCGTCGTGAAAAGGGAAACAACCCAGACCCACAGCTAAGGTCCCAAATTTTGTGCTGAGTGGAAAACGATGTGGAAAGGCACAGACAGCCAGGAGGTTGGCTTAGAAGCAGCCACCCTTTAAAGAAAGCGTAATAGCTCACTGGTCGAGTCGGTCTGCGCGGAAGATTTAACGGGGCTAAGCACAGAACCGAAGCTTGGGGTGCACACTTATGTGTGCGCGGTAGAGGAGCGTTCCGTAAGCCTGCGAAGGTGGATTGAGAAGTCTGCTGGAGGTATCGGAAGTGCGAATGCTGACATGAGTAACGATAATGCGGGTGAAAAGCCCGCACGCCGAAAGCCCAAGGTTTCCTTGCGCAACGTTAATCGACGCAGGGTGAGTCGGCCCCTAAGGCGAGGCAGAAATGCGTAGTCGATGGGAAGCTGGTTAATATTCCAGCACCTCGCGTAAGTGCGATGGAGGGACGGAGAAGGTTAGGTCTACCCGGCGTTGGTTGTCCGGGGGAAAGGCGGTAGGTGTGGATCTTTGGCAAATCCGGGATCCTTCAACACCGAGCACCGAGACGAGTCCATTAGGACGAAGTGACTGATACCACGCTTCCAGGAAAAGCTCCTAAGCTTCAGCTTACGCAGACCGTACCGTAAACCGACACAGGTGGGCAGGATGAGAATTCTCAGGCGCTTGAGAGAACTCGGGTGAAGGAACTAGGCAAATTGGTACCGTAACTTCGGGAGAAGGTACACCCCTCTTGGTGACCATATGCATGGTTGAGCTGAGGGGGGTCGCAGAAACTAGGCCGCTGCGACTGTTTATCAAAAACACAGCACTCTGCAAACACGAAAGTGGACGTATAGGGTGTGACGCCTGCCCGGTGCTGGAAGGTTAATTGATGGGGTCAGCCGCAAGGCGAAGCTCTTGATCGAAGCCCCAGTAAACGGCGGCCGTAACTATAACGGTCCTAAGGTAGCGAAATTCCTTGTCGGGTAAGTTCCGACCTGCACGAATGGCGTAACGACAGCGGCGCTGTCTCCACCCGAGACTCAGTGAAATTGAAATCGCTGTGAAGATGCAGCGTTCCCGCGGCAAGACGGAAAGACCCCGTGAACCTTTACTATAGCTTTACACTGAACGTTGAGTTCGTCTGTGTAGGATAGGTGGGAGGCTATGAAACCAGGACGCTAGTTCTGGCGGAGCCATCCTTGAAATACCACCCTGTCGTGCTTGACGTTCTAACCTAGGCCCGTAATCCGGGTCGGGGACCGTGTATGGTGGGTAGTTTGACTGGGGCGGTCTCCTCCCAAAGTGTAACGGAGGAGCTCGAAGGTACGCTCAGCGCGGTCGGACATCGCGCACTGTGTGCAAAGGCATAAGCGTGCTTGACTGCAAGATCGACGGATCAAGCAGGTAGGAAACTAGGACTTAGTGATCCGGTGGTTCTGTATGGAAGGGCCATCGCTCAACGGATAAAAGGTACTCCGGGGATAACAGGCTGATACCGCCCAAGAGTTCATATCGACGGCGGTGTTTGGCACCTCGATGTCGGCTCATCACATCCTGGGGCTGTAGTCGGTCCCAAGGGTATGGCTGTTCGCCATTTAAAGTGGTACGCGAGCTGGGTTCAGAACGTCGTGAGACAGTTCGGTCCCTATCTGTCGTGGGCGTTGGAGATTTGAGAGGGGCTGCTCCTAGTACGAGAGGACCGGAGTGGACGAACCTCTGGTGTTCCGGTTGTCACGCCAGTGGCACTGCCGGGTAGCTATGTTCGGAAGCGATAACCGCTGAAAGCATCTAAGCGGGAAGCGCGCCTCAAGATGAGATCTCCCGGGAGCTTGACTCCCCTTAAGGAACCATCAAGACCAGGTGGTTGATAGGCAGGGTGTGTAAGTCCAGCAATGGATTGAGCTAACCTGTACTAATGATCCGTGTGGCTTGACCATATAACCTCAAGTGGCCTTGGACTCGACGACACGTTCGACGTTCGGCACAATACCTCGCTACATTCCAAACTATTCGCCCAAGGCAGATCAGTGCATCGATCCGTCCAGGGCAACCAACAAGAGCGCGTGCGCCGTGATGGCGACCCTCCACCCTCTCCCTGGTGACAATAGCTGTGTGGAACCACCCGATCCCTTCCCGAACTCGGAAGTGAAACGCACACGCGCCGATGGTAGTGTGGCTCAAGCCATGCAAGAGTAGGTCATCGCCAGGGGCTTTACACCGAAGGCCGGATCCAACAGGATCCGGCCTTCTTCTTTTGCGCGC